>CAZAJM010000031.1:0-1550 GCA_964485625.1 uncultured Candidatus Saccharibacteria bacterium | reverse complement strand
TAATCTGCTCTTCCTTATCACCTATTTTTAAGATCTCTTTTAGTTCTTCTTTTTTTGCCATAATCTATCCAAAGTATCTCATAATCCACCCACTTTTTCAATGTTATGGCTTAACTAATATCTGGTTAGAGTGTTAAATATATATTTGAGATTTAGGTAGGTTATTATCCTTGTTAGGTTGTTGTTAACAAAAAACCTCCCTAGATTAGAGAGGTTTTTTGAATATATCCCTCCTTTAGAGGACTAACTGAGCTTAGAAGGCTCCTGATTGGTAGGCACCATAGTAGGCACCGATTGGGCCAAGGATTCCATAGAGCCAGTTCCAGCTAAAGCCACTTTTTGGCATTGGACCTTTGATCTTAACGGCTTTAACTTTAGGGGCCTGGATAATCACAGTAGCGCTGTCTTTCTTGACCACATTGTATTTGGCCTTAGTGGTGTTAATTAGCTTGCTACCACCTACTAAGTGCTTATCGGTATCGGCTTTTAGGGTGACAATGATTTGCTCTCCTGGAGCTAATTGAGGCAGACCGACATATTGGCTAACTATATTATTGTAAAACTTATTAGAATGACTATCTAGAATGATTCTAACCGATCCTCTAACAAGACTGGAGTTGGCCGGCAGAATATCGATTAGCTCTAGATGGTTAATCTCAACATCAGAAGTGTTTTTAAGAGTAATCTTGTAGGCTACTCTATCACCAGCCTTAGCAGTTATCTGATCGGAGTAGTTGGTAGGGTGGGTTAGGTTTTTAACTTTCTTATCGATACTAAAGTCCGGTTGAGCCTGAACATTAATAACTGTGGTCGCTCTGGCAGAGCCGGTTAGTCGACCACTGTCAATCTCTGTTTCAAATCTAGCCTCGTTGCTAGCTCGGTTGATTAGCTTGTAATTACCGGGGCCAAGATCTGAATCTACCTTGGCTCTAAAGGTAATGTTTAATCCTGAGCCGGTAAAGAACTCTCCAAAGCTATCTCCGCCGCCTGTTACTAGGCTATTGTTACCTTTCTTATCTATCGGAGCGTTGTTGTAGCCGTATCTGACTGAACCTTCAATAAAGCTTGCCTTAGCAGGTAGCGCATCTAGAACAAGATGGTTGGTTAGTCGAACATCACCTGGGTTTTTAGCAGTAATTAAGTACTCTAATGTATCGCCCGGATTAGCTTGGTTTTTGTTTACAAAATTTTTCTCACCTCTGGTAATATTTCTTACTTTCTTGCTTAAATTTAATCCCGGATTAATAGTCACTTCTTTCTTGGCCGGTACCTCTACCCTGTTGCCGAAGAAGTTAACTAGATAGACCAGCTTGTTAGCAGGAATTGAGTCTTTAACCTCAACTACAAATTGCTTACTAACTGATTTGCCTGGCTTAACAGTTACTTTCGGCCAGCTAATTGTAGAGCCTCTTAAGCTACCACCTCCTAGATCAACCATACTGGCATATCTAAGAACCTTAGAGATATCATCGCTAATTACTATACTATCGCTAGCATTGCCACTGTTCTCTACTTTCAAGCTATACCGCACTCTATCACCAGGCTTAGCA
>CAZAJM010000030.1:0-1665 GCA_964485625.1 uncultured Candidatus Saccharibacteria bacterium | reverse complement strand
CCAATTGTTGCTTACTTTAAAAACTCTCCTAACATGTTTGGCACTTCCGAAGATTGGTATGCCGCCGCCATCGCCAACCTTATTGGAGGCTGTATCTTTTTCTGGGTAGATCGATTTATCTTTAAGAGCAAGGCAGTTGAAAGATGGGAGATAGTTGATAGGGGTAAGTGTTTTGACTGCGGTAAGACAGGCTTTGTTAGAAGACTAGTTCAGGCAGAAAAATATGATCGTCGAGATGATCCGAAACCGGAGTATAGGTGTGCTAAGTGCTCGAAGAAGAAACTAAAAGAACTTAAAGAGCGAGAGGCCTTGTTCTAAAGAAAAAAGCCGAAAAGTAACTTAAGTTGTTGACTAATCGACTAAATAGGTAGAACTAGCTTCTGGCCACACATTAAGGCAATCTTTAGAATCTCACCATTTACTTGGCTAATAAGCAGTTGGATATAGATGCTGCCGTTGCACCGCTCTCTTCTATTAATCTCATTCTGATATGCTAACTTAGCTTCCTCAATACAGCCACTTTCAGCGATATAGGGTTGGGTGTAGCAACAGAGACTAAACCCAAAAACTAGATAATCTTTCCCTACTAAATCTATACCTCTAGGCATGTTAACCATGCGCCTATTGATATCGATACTTCCAAAGTAGTGTGGATATTCTGGCAGATATAAAGCGGCCCCGATCATGGGCATAGCTTCTATACCTGAGAGGAAAGTGCCCATAGCCATTGGCGAAGATGACCAATCTCTACCCTTTGAAAATGGGTCTCTAATCTCTTGTGTGCTAACTGCGATCTGAATCTCAGAGCAGATATCATAGGTGGACATAAGCTCAATCTCCCCATCAGGTCTGCGGATCGATTCAGCCCAAGAAATTTTAGAAATTAACCCAGTTTCAGGATCAAATTGGTACTCTTCAATAACTCCCTGGCGACAGATTCGATGTTCACTATTGGCCCAATCCATTAACCTCTTAATTTGGCTATCTAGAGCAGATTGTTCCAAGGTACACTACCTCCTTGCTACGACTATCCTTGCCTAGATTAATACTATTAAAAATTATTTGTATGTCAATTAAAGTAAGTAAATGAATGTTAAGTAAAAATATTAAAAGTTTGCACTAAAATATTTGGCTATTGACAAAAAGGCTGTAATATGCTAATATACAGACATAATTTTCGTACCTAATAATTACCTCATTACTTATTGGGCAGCAAAGTGTATCTAACTTTTAGGTTAAATATACCTTACTGCCTGGATAGGTGGTAGGGATGACAGAGTGTCACCCTAGTACACAGTGGATGCTGTGAAAGGAAGACCTAAAAATGGATATTCGCGAAAGGTCGTTGTTCGTTCGGAGCACAGAGAGGGCTCTTGCCCTCTTCCTGCTCGTTTTCGGCATAGATTGGTATGCCGAGACCCACGGATTCGACTACACGGATTCTGGATACTGGTCGTACTCTTCGAGAGTTCCAACTCGGAGTATTGAGTTGGAGATCGAGGAGTTGGGCATTATCCAGGTGACTCAGTATCTGGATGATCGCCGATATATGAAGGTTCGGCTCAAGGAAGTCTGGGAGTACCCTCAGGACCAAGAGGAGTATCAAAAAGTACTCGCTGGGGCTGAAGCCTGGGTATTGCCGGAAGATGAGGCACGGCCAGGTGA
>CAZAJM010000029.1:0-1676 GCA_964485625.1 uncultured Candidatus Saccharibacteria bacterium | reverse complement strand
CCCCGACAAACTGCGCTGAAATCTTAGTTGAGCATTGGAACAAGTTGCCGGAGAAACTAGATATTAACAGAAGGAAGATAGAGAGTAGCTATGGCGAGGAACTTAGCTATATGATCAATAAAGTGGATAGTTATCAGACTGGGATTGCTCATGGCTTGAAGTTAGAGCTTAAAAACTACCAACATCAGTTAGTAGAGAATTTTAATCGAATCAAGCAAGTGGTAATCTCCTCCCTTGAGAGAAGGAGAGCGCTAGTTGATCGATATAGTTTGGCTCAAGCAAAGATTGAGGCTAAACTAGAGGCGGTAAGTAGTCGAATAGATCGCTATCTATCTTTACTAAAATCTCAAGACCCTAAAAACATACTCAAGATGGGCTACTCTATTAGTAGAAATATGGCCGGGGAGGTGATAAAATCTACTAGTCAGGTAAGCCTTGGGAACGAAATTAAGGTTAGCTTAAATGACGGTGAGTTAAATAGTAAGATTAATGAAATTAAAGATGAATAAAGAGAAGAAAAAGAAGAGTTTTAGTACTAAAATGAAGCAACTAGAGAAGATTGCCGATAAGTTTGAGTCAGGAGATTTTGATTTAGAGAAAGACCTAGAGCTCTACAAGGAGGGGATTAAGTTGGCCAAGGAGTTAAAAGGTCGGCTAAAAAAGATTGAGGCGGAGATTGAAGAGATAGATAAGAGTGAGAAGAAAGAGTAGTATTTTGGCCTTAACTTGGTCTTGGTGGTATAATTAAGCTAATAGAATTAAATAGTACTTAACTATGAGCAAAACATCATTATGGGTAATTATTGTTATTCTGCTGCTTGTTATTTTCTCCGGTCTAGTCTATCTCGGTTTTATTTACATGGCTGACCAGAACGATCAAGATGCTACTAATCAAGATAGCCAGGAGCAGGTGGTCGATGAACAGACAGAAGAAGTCTCTCCTGACCAGATGCCCCAAGAAGTTGTCGATGAGTTTATGACTTCCACCCTGGGAACTCTGCCCGGTGCAGACTTAGATGAGGATCTAGCAAGATCTCATATGACCAGTGAGTTAAAGAGTTTCTATAGTGGTGAAGGTTGGGTACCTGAGTTCTATGGTATTCAAGCAGGGCCTGAGAGCTTTACCACTCTTTCAACCAATGTGGTTGATGATAGCGCTACGGTTAAAGTTAACGTTACCTTTGGAGATAGCGGTTTAGCCTGGGCCTTTATTCTTAAAAAAGTCGATAACGCTTGGAAGATAGACGAGTTTAGAAACGACGCTCAATAGTTTTTAATGATTGGTGCAGATAATATTAATTTGCCCTTTTTAGAGGCAATGATAACTGGAATTGTGCTCTCTCCTTTTGCTCTGGCTTTTTCCAGCTGGTTGATGATTAAAGTTTTTAAGCTAAAAGGGGATGGTTTTTGGAGAGTATTCTGGCCTAACCTACTAACTGTTGTGGCGGGTATAGGAGTAACCTACCTGCTTATTATCTCGTTTAATCTTACTGCGATTGGTTCATCTAGTTATCTAAGCATGGCGCCAATAGTCTTAGTTCCAATAGGTTGGTATCTTATCAACTCACTTCTTCTTTGGTGGCTGGTCGGTATTAGTTGGCGAGAGAGTTTAAAAGTATCCGTGCTCTCTCTTGGTATTGCTAGCATAGCAATATATGTTATAGTATGGTTGATAA
>CAZAJM010000028.1:0-1738 GCA_964485625.1 uncultured Candidatus Saccharibacteria bacterium | reverse complement strand
TCTGTCATTAAACATAGTAAAACTATCTTATCTAACTGGAGGTCAAAAATCAAGAATTACGTTAAAAACTAACCTCAACTATTCGATCATCTCTAGCTCTTGGATCACCCCTGCCATCGGTATTGTTTGTGGCAAAATACAGCTTGTCATTGTGTTTAACAATATCTCTGATTCGACCATACTTGGAAAACACCTTCTCTTGAGAGATTACTGTTCTTAAGTCGCTATCAAAGATCAATTTTCTAATCTGCTCTCCCCTCAAACCGGCCACATAAAGTTCCGTCTGGGAGTACCAAGCAATGCCGGAGGGAGCTAAGGTAAAGTCTTCATAACAAGCTAAAGGATTTTTCTGCTTATCAAGAGGCAGTCCAACTAAATTTAAGCATTGATAGTTAGGCCAACCGTAGTTAGTGCCAATATTTATAATATTAATCTCATCCATTCTTGTTGGCCCATGTTCGCTAGCGTAGAGACGAGCGTTTCTTGGGTTCCAATCAATGCCCTGGGGATTACGATGACCATAAGTATAGACTTCATTATCAAACGGATTATTATCAGGAACAGAGCCGTCTTTTTTTACTCGTAAGATTTTGCCCGCCAGAGAATCTCTATTTTGAGCCAACTCAGGCACAGTTGCATCGCCGGTGGTAATATATAGCAGTCCATCTGGACCGAACTTGATCCTACCGCCATCGTGATAGATCGCTCCAGGAATACCATCTAAAATTATCTGCTCACCCATTAAGCGATTACTTTTGAGTTCAAATCTAGATACCCGATCAATAATATTTCCATCTCTATTATATGAATAGTAAAGATAAACATAACTATTTTTATTAAACTCAGGATCTAGTGTAACTCCCAATAGCCCACTCTCTCCACTTCCAGAAACATCCAATTCAAGAACCGTGGCTATCTTGCCGCTGTTCAAGTTTAGCAAATTTACCCGACCAACTCTCTCTGTAAAGATCATCTTGTTATCACTAACAAAGTCCATTGACCAAGGGATATCTAAATCACGAGCGACCACCTTTGTCTCAATCTTTCCACTCTTTTTCTCTTCTTCACCATCCTCAACAGGCTGGGTAGTCTCTTCTTCCGCTTGATCTTGATTTAAAAGTCCATTCTCAAACTTGACTTGATCTTTTCCAGCCCTAGAAAAATAGAGAAGAAGATGAGTTACTAAAGCTAAAAAAATAATTACCAGACTAATTACTACTACATTTCTTTGTTTTCCGTTCATAATGGCCTTAACAAATCCCTTTATTTTTATCTAAATAATTTTGATGATAATCTTCAGCCTTTGTAAAGCCGTTAAACTTTTCGATTTTAGTTTGGACCGTTCTGTCGGCCTCCTCCCTATATTCCTTAAGTTTCTCTTCAGCCAAATCTAACTGCTTTCTGTCATAGTAGAAAATAACAGATCGGTACTGAGTTTTCTGTTTGACTGTCGGGTCATGATTGGCAAAGAATAGCTCAAGCAATTCCCCATAACTAATCTTACTGGGGTTATACTCAACCAAAACCACCTCGCTGTGATCTCCAAGATCATGATAGGTCGGGTCTTCTTTCTCACCCCCGGCATAGCCAACTGTAGTCCTGACCACTCCTTCTATTTCATTAAAAAACCGTTGAGGCCACCAGAAACAGCCCATACCAAAGAGTGCTTTTTTAGTTTTCATGTCATTAACTTACTCAAAAATCTTTAGGTTACAGTAAATCACTATTTACCTTGCCT
>CAZAJM010000027.1:0-1764 GCA_964485625.1 uncultured Candidatus Saccharibacteria bacterium | reverse complement strand
AATTGCCTGATTTGGCCTACTTAAGAGCTAAAAACCTTGATATTTTGGAGGCAACCGTTGACTTGGGCTATCAGGTAGCATATAATATGTCTAGTTTTAAGATGCTCTTACCTGCTGTGAGGGCATTTTTTGTTTGAAAAAAATAATCAAATTATGATTAAAAACTTCACTAAAAAAGCAAACAAGTATTTTCTAGTTGGTATGTTAGCTATCTCGGTAATGGGAACCACTGCCCTTGCCGCAGTTCCCGGAGCTGCTAACTCTACTGACTCACAGATTGCCTTTAGAGCAGAGCTTGATACTAAGAAGGCTCAGCCAGTTAAGGTCAAGGTTGTAAAAAAGAAGACCGTAAAGCTTGCCCTTGATACTAAAGAGGGTCAGCTAATAAGAGGGCCTGAAGCTGCTAAGATCAAAATTAAGCCCGGTCTCTCTAACAAGCAGATTGAGATCAAAAAGAAGGAAAGAAAAGAGAGAAGAAAACAAAAAAGGCTTGAGGAGCAGAGACAGGCTAGGTTGGCTGCTGCTAGAGTTAAGGCCGCTTCTACTCCAGTAGTTAAAGTTGATAGACGAACTAACTTTACCGGACTATACAAAAGAGCTTCAAAAAGATTTGGTATACCTTGGCAGATCCTAGCTGCAGTTCACTCTGCTGAGACTGGCCAGTCTGGTAATACTACTATTGGTTCATATGCCGGTGCTAGAGGTCCTATGCAGTTTATGCCTGGAACCTGGGCTGCTTACGGAGTTGACGGTGATGGTGATGGCGTTGCTAATATCTACGATGTTGATGATGCTGTTCACTCTGCTGCTAGATACCTAGCTGCCAATGGTGGCGGTAGTAATATCAGAGGTGCCCTATACCACTACAACCATGCTACCTGGTATGTTAATAAGGTAGTCGGTATTGCTAAGGGTTGGGGTTACAGAGGTTAAGTAGGACAAGTACTAAAGAAAAGGGCTCTCCATCTAGGAGGGCTCTTTTAGTTTGATACTATCCTCTACTTTATACTCCCCTATCCGAGTTCTAACTAAGGAGGTTAGTAGGCCAAATGTGCCTAGTTTTTTACCAAGATCTCTAGCGATAGATCTAATATATGTGCCTGATCCGCAAGTAACACTAGTTTTAACTAGTGGGTATAGCTTGTCTATATGTTCAAAACCTGTGCTGTTAAAATCAAGTAGCTTTATATTATAGATTTCTACTTCTTTTTTTGGTAGCTTCTCAAAAGGTATTTGCTCTCCTTTCCTAGCTCGTTTATATAGCTTAACTCCTTGGTAGTGGGTGGCGGAATACAGAGGTACCCGTTGCTCTATTTTGCCCTCAAAGCCTTTTAGCGCCTCTTTAACTAATAGTTGATTAATAGGTGGTATATCTTTATCTACCTTTAGCTTCTTATCTGTTTCCAGGTCGTCGGTTGGAGAGCTTAGATGGAGGCTAATCTCGCCAATATATGTCTTATCTAGCCTTGAAATCTTAGCCAACCTCTTAGTTGCTTTGCCTACTCCCACAATTAGAACCCCTTCGGCTAAAGGATCGAGCGTTCCACAATGGCCCACCTTCTCGCCTGGGTATTTCTTGCGAACCCTATCAACAACATCATGGCTGGTGATGTCTTTTGGTTTGTAGATGTTTAGTATTTTATCCATTATTTTCTTTATCAATTTTATCAAATCTCTCTCTAATTTTCTTTTCAAAGCCTATCAATTTGGGTTGGTAATATTGTTTATCTTTTAGCTCTTTTGGTAGATAATCCATATTCTTTG
>CAZAJM010000026.1:0-2388 GCA_964485625.1 uncultured Candidatus Saccharibacteria bacterium | reverse complement strand
TAGTTTTCAACCAGCATGGCGATTGCCCAGCGCTCTTCTTTGGGCAAACCCCAGATAGCTAAAAAATAAAAAACTCCGCCTTTTTGCGGAGATAATCTTGCTTAGTATTAAGTATAATTTAACTAGCTAAAGATTTCTCCGCAGAGGCGAAGTAAAACCAAAAGCCAAAATAGTTGTCAGTTAAATTATATTTCTTCATTGCCTATCTATGTTATTAGCTTCTATCTTGTTTGTCAAATAGCTTATTAAACTCATCCGTATCTAAGGCTTGCTCTTTATCGCATTTAGCTTGGCTGGGTTTAATATGAGTCTCTACCATCACGCCGTCAAAGCCGGCTGCTCCTGCTGCCTTAACCATCGGACCGATTAACTCTCTATCCCCAGTACCGTGAGATGGGTCGATAATGACAGGGTAGCCTGAGATTTGCTTAGCCTTAAGTGCGCCGGCCAAGTCAAGGGTAAGCCTGGTCTTAGTTTCAAAGGTCCTAATTCCTCTCTCACATAGTATTATCTGTTTATTGCCTTGCTCTTCTATATACCTTACTGCCGATAGCCATTCATCGATAGTGGAACCAGGGCCTCTTTTTAGCATTACCGGCTTGCCTGACCTACCTACCTCAATTAGAAGTGGGTAGTTCTGCATGTTCCTAGCACCAATCTGGATTATATCAGTATATTTTCCTACCAACTCAACTTTTCTAGGATCCATTACCTCAGTTAGTGTTGGTCTATTTATTGTTTTGCTAACTTCACTTAGATATTTAAGTCCCTCTTCGCCTAGACCCTGAAAGCTTTCCGGGCTAGTCCGTGGCTTATATGCTCCACCTCTTAAAATATCTATATTGTCTTCTATCGCCTTGGCGGTCTTTAGAAGCTGGTTTTAGACTCAATAGCACAAGGGCCTCCTATTACTAGAAAGCCCTCATTATTGAAAATTTCTCTATAGTCAAAGCTCATCTATTTTTTCTTCTTAACATCTATCTTAGTTTTTTTGCCAGTCTTAGCTTTCTTGCCTTTCTTCTTCTCCCAGTAAATAAGGCCGGCTAGAATTGCCAAAAGAACAACCAAAGCAATAAGTGAGGCATACCAAATGGCTGTTCGATCAACCACCTCTTCTTCTTGTTCTTGGGCAGAGAGTGGCCCAGCTCTTTCTGAGAGGTTGTCATTCTCATCTTTGGCCTTTAGGTAATATCTAATCTCTTTCTCAGTGTCAATTTGCCCATGATCGCTATAGACCAAGACGTATTCTGTCTCATCTTTGCCAATCTCAATAACCTCCAATGGTATCTCTATTGATTGATCTTGATCGTTTAGTTCTACTACTTCTAGTTGGTAACCGGCTAGATCTTCTTCACTATTCTTATCCCAGGTGAAAATTAACCTATCATCTTGCTGAGTAGCAATAACAAAGTTTTCTGGGGTATTTGGGGCTAAGTTATCAATGGCTGTCGCTTTTACCTTATTGGAATCTGGAGACTGATCAGTGTTTTGATAGCTTCTAAGTAAGTAGTAATATGCCGTACCCGTCACCGCCTCTTTATCCAGGTACTGTTTGACACTGCTTTTAGTCTTAGCAATGTTCTTATACCCTTCATCTCTATCGGTTGAGCGGAAGATGTAGTAGCCATCAACATCAGAGCTGTCGGATCTCTTCCAGTTAAGCCTTATTGTTCCACCCTGATCATCTTCAAGATCAACTGCCTCCAAATTACTTGGCGGGTCAATATCAAAGTTTACCTCTTCACTAGGCTCCTCACCAGTTCCTTTGCTAACTCCTTCTTGATCAATACTATTATCACCTTCATTATTATTCTCCTCATCAACTACGGGTTGACTATCGTCACTTTCATCATCCTCAGGCTCCTCGGGTGGAGTATAGGTCCAGCCCCAAGTGCCAAAACCCCAGTCATATGATTTTTGAGTTCCATCCAAATAGGCCGAACCACTATCACAACATCCACTACTGCTCGAACGGTACCAGCCAGCAGAATTACTCGCCGTAGTCAATTTAATTCTGTAGGTATCGCCTGGAGTCAGGTTAACGTCATCGAAATCTTCATAGAGCCAGGTCTCATCGCCATTTGGTTCACTAACTGAGCCACTAGCAATCGTGTTACTACCTTTCTGAATACGGATATATACACTGCCACCACCCTCACCCCTAAGAACTAGCCCAACTCTGGTCAACCTGTTCTGAGTGGGGATAAAGGTTTGAGATATATCTGAGTGGCCATTTATTTTTGACCAGCCTCCCCATGGTCCACTACAATACTGATCAATGTTTTCTGCACTGTAGATCGATGGTGCCTGACTGAAAATAAAAATTACAGCTAAAAATGAAATTAATATTTTCGAAATAGATCTTCTAAAACTCACAAAACCTCCTTT
>CAZAJM010000025.1:0-2422 GCA_964485625.1 uncultured Candidatus Saccharibacteria bacterium | reverse complement strand
CAAACTTTTCTTTTAAAAACTCAGGGCCTTGTTCTCTTTCAGGCATAGTATTAAATAATTATTATTAGTTATATAGTATATTTTAGCATAATTGGGTTGGTTTTGGAGAACATAAATAAAGGTAAAGAGATAAATTTCTTTCTGGTTTTTCATATATATTCAAACTTTAAAATTATGGGATGCGAAAGAGAAACTCATCTTCAGCAAACCACTTGTGCCCAAGATTGACCAAGCTAGTACCAAGCCAACGACCAGAATTATGGCTATGCTCTAGGTTAAAAATGCGAGGCCGACCATCAGAACCTATGATTGGTTCCATAGCAATAAAATAATAATTTTCCATTGGTTGATCAGTATCAATTAGCCTTTGATGGAGGCCGACCTCAGCCGGGCAAGGCTCTAATCCTAACTCGCGTGCTTTAGCAAAAAGCTCATCTAGGGTCGGGTTGTTGGGAAAATCAAAATCACCTACTTTCAATAGAACAGTTTGAAATATTTCCGGGTTTGCTTGTGTGCCAAACTCATCGCTACCAATCATGTCTTGAGCTAGATCAAACATTGTTAACCCTTTCTTTTCTAGCTCAGCTTCTAGCTCTTGGATACTCTTGCCCCCTATCTTAAGCTCACCTCTTCTAATTGGCCTTTCGGGGAAAGCTGTATAGATATGTTCAACATCTGAAAGCTCGTTAAAAATACCGGGAAAGAGTGGGCCGATATAGGCTTTGGTATCTTCATCTATCTCCTCTCTGCTCCAAGCTATCTCTTCTGGTTTACAATCCAAAAAAATTGGAGCATCTTCTTTGGGGTCTCTTTGGCTTCTTATCTCTTCAATTCTAGGATCACGCTGGTAGCCAAAACCCTCTATCTCATTATCAATTTCATAGAGGAATTTAAGTTCATCCTTGTTAAGCTCTTGGTTGTTTTTTACTTTTTCTTCAATACTTGTCAATCTCCTCATATCCTCAACCTTCTTCCTGTATTTATCACCACCTGGTAATTGATCTAATTTTTCTTCTACTACCTCGCCGATATATGGATCTAGGTTCTGCTCCTCAGCAATACCTCTAACCTCAGCTATCTCGCCCTCTTCCATTCTAATAGCTACTCTAGGAACTGTGGGCTCATCGTCTTCATCTAATGAGTAGTAGACATAAAAATCACCTAGCTCAAGTTGGGTTTTAGCGGTAGCCTCTCCAGCCGTGCACCAACCGGTACTATGGCCTTGAATAGACTCCACTAAGGGCATATGGTCTGAGCCTTGCTCATACTTAACCCACTCGCCTCTAGTGTCTTTTAGTTTTTCTACTGAGGCCGGAGTTAGCTTTTCAATAGCCCAGGCGTAAAGACCAGCAAAGTCTGCTCTATCAACCAGCTCTTTAGCCTGCTGGCCATCCTCAGCTCCACCACTAACTAACTCAATTTGTTTGCTAATCTGGCTGTTTAGTTTCTCTTGAGCGCTCCCTAGCTCCTCTTCTACCTCGCCGCCACTTCTACTGACTCCCTTTAATCTCTTAACTTCGTTTTTTAACTCCCTTATCCTATGCTCTCTTTGCTGATACTGCTCTCCTTGTCTTTTCTCAATGGCATCTAACACGTAGGCCAAAGCTTCTCTATTTAAATCTGGAAAAGGAGCGGTAGTGCCTTTGGATCTTTTGCTAAACTCTTTCTTTTCCTTATCGTAGCTACCCATAGAAAGAACCGAGCGAAAAGCATAGTATTTTAGCCAATCAGGATAGATTGCATCATCAGATGTTAAATACTCCAGCCAATTATCAAGGCTAGATCTTTGATCGGCAATGATAGCTTCTGTGTTCTGTCTTTTAAGTTCATCCCAATCAGCCCTATCCAAGTCTGCCTGTTGGCCTCTCTCCCTTATTAGCCTTCTTTGGTTCTGCCAATACGTTTCAGGTATATCTTCTGGGCCAATAACAAACTCACTGTAGAGGGCTTGCCTAAGCATACCGACATTTCTTTCACCTCTATCAATACTACCTCCTTCACGAGCAGGAGGGTTAACAATACTCTCCAAACGAGATAGATAGTTTTCAATACGCTCATCAGGCATAGGACCAACACTCTCACCATCTCGCTGCTCTCGCCTGTCTGCAGCAGCATCAACCTCCTCACTGGTATGAAGATCAAACTTTTCTTTTAAAAACTCAGGGCCTTGCTCTCTTTCAGGCATGGTATAAAAGAATTATTATTAGTTATCTAGTATATTTTAGCATATTTACAGAAAAAAATGGCTGCTAACAGAACTGAGTTTGTAACAATTGTAACCTATAAGCTAAGCTCAGCAATATAGATATCGCCATTACCTGTTTGCCAACTCTTCCAGCCAATAATATTCTCATATATAGAAGGTACCGTCGGAGAGGGTTGTTGAGGGCCATCATCAGACAGTTGTATAGTCTGACTACTA
>CAZAJM010000024.1:0-2494 GCA_964485625.1 uncultured Candidatus Saccharibacteria bacterium | reverse complement strand
CGATTTGTTGGTTAGGCTAGAGATAGGGCTTCTCTTTAGTTAGCTTGTTTTAATTTAAAATTGAAGTAATTTCTAGCTAGTTGCCAGGCACCGAAGAAGACACCCGTAAAGAAGAGATCTCCGGCGATGGTGTTTCTAAAAAAAGGTAGGGCCAGGTAGTAGCACTGACTTAACCCTTCTAGGTTTTGAGCATAGATTCCAGAAAACTTCCAAACAGCTAGGTTAGTCAGGCCAAAAAAGATTAGGGAGCCGATTAAGCTATTGCCAATAATGGTTGAGGTGCCTAGATTTTTCTGGCTTAGATAACCTATTAGAGCGATTAGGCCAAAAGATAGATAGACACTAACCATAATTTTTTGATCGTAGAGCCCGATAAATAAATCTGAGATTAGCATCGCTAGAAGAGGAACGATTAGAGCTTTCTTGTTTTTGATAAAGTAGCCTGAAAATAGTCCTATGGCGGCAATAGGAGCGAAGTTGGGTGGGTGAGGCAGAAATCTAAATGTGATACCAAAAATAATTAGCAGCCCGATAAAAATTAGATTGAAGTGTTTCTTAGAGAGTTTCTTAATAGCAGTAATGTTCATAATTCCAAGTTATATTATCTTGATTATTAATATCTATACTTCCAATGCCGACCAAAGACTGCTTGCCGTTATAGTAGAGCATCCAGGCGTTACCCGCCCACTGACAACCCGGTTCATCTACCACCTTGTTAGCCAAATTACCGATTGAGTTGACAAAGGCCATCGCTCCTGAGCCGGAGTGGCTAAAGTTTAGCCCGTACTCTTCTCTAGTCTTAATCATCAACTCTAATCCAGTTAGACTATACCCTTTCTCTAGTTCTATCTTGTAGCTTCCGGCAGCCGAGCCAGAAGTAATTAATAGTTTGGCTTGGTCAGGAGCTTCTTGGCTAATAATTTCTTTAAACTGATTTTGGTTCTTTCCCCTGTCCAGCTTCTTGTTTTTAATAGGTTCTTTAATGGTAACTGTCTTTGTTCTGGTCTGTTGTTCTTCTTTGCTCTGCTTGTCAGATTTATCCTTCTTCTTATTATCTTTCTCTTTGACAATCTCTACTTTCTCAAAAGCGGTACTTGATGTTCGCGGATCTAGCTTATCGCCATTTTGAGCATTGGCCTCTTGCTCGAATTGAAAAGCATAGATAGTTGAAACAAATAGGCCAACTAAGAGCAATGAGATAATTACTCTTCGGAAGGGATGGATAGTTTTAAGCATAGTTTTAAGTTTTTCTTTCATCTCTAAAATAGTTATTAATATTCTATGCCCTTCCTTGCCCCTCTATTTTTATCGAAGTGATGTTTAATTTTCTCTACCTTGCTGACAAAATCTGCCCTCTTAACTAACTCTTTTAACTTCTCTCCATTTCTGCCCGTTAAGATAATACTGCTCTCTTTTCTGTTCTTAACAAGTTCTAGAACTTTGCTTTCCTCTAACAGCTGGTAGTAGATTGCCAAGTTAATCTCATCTAGAATTACTAGATCATAATATTTTTTGGCTAACCTATCTTTCACATATTTCCAAGCTTTCTTGAATGTTTCTTTATCTTTCTTTTTAGGTTTTTTAAAGTTGATTAGTCTCTTGCTGCCAAACTGTTGGTAATCAATCTCTTCCATCTTGGCTAAAATTTTGCTCTCACCTGTCTGCTGTCCTTTAAAAAACTGAACTAACAAGACTTTCTGTTGCCAGCCGGCCGCTCTGATAGCTAGGCCAATAGCGGAGGTTGTTTTGCCTTTGCCCTCTCCTGCTATGATGCCAAATATTCCTCTATTCATAGTTTATGAGCATTTAGAGTAGCCGCAGTTTGGACAGGTGGCGCAACCTTCACTGAATGTCAGCATCGAACCACACTCAGGACAACCCGGCGCCTCACCAATATCGGCAATTGGTTTATCTGTTTTTTTGCTCTCCGGTTTAACTTGTTTGGGGTTATCTTCCTCATCAACATTTTCTAAGTCTTGGTTTTCTTGGTCAAAGTCTAGATTGAGTTGTTGGCCTTTCTCTTTGGATTTAATATATTTATCTAGAGTTTGGGCGATGGCATCGGATAGTGAGTAGATCTTACCTTCTTTGCCCCAAGTGGTCTGGGGGCCTCTAATTCCTTTTAGCTGATGGATCACCTCATTCACATCTATCCGGGAACGAAGGGCTAGAGAAATAAGCCGGGAGATAGCTTCTGCTTTGGCAGCATAGAAACCACCTGCCTTGCCGATATTGGCAAAGACCTCAAAAGGTTTGCCCTCCTCATCTTCATTGATAGTGACATAGAGGTTGCCATAGGAGGTAACTGTTTTGTAGGTATAGCCAATTAGGGAGTCTGGCCTCTCTCTGGGAGTTACTTTTTGAGGCTGGGCAGGAGTTTTCTCTTTGTCATCCTTAGCTTTAGCAGAAGACGATTTTTTACCCTTCTCCATTACCTGCGCCTCTCGACTACCATCTCTATAGATAGTCATACCCTTTAGCCCTAGTTTGTAGG
>CAZAJM010000023.1:1487-3228 GCA_964485625.1 uncultured Candidatus Saccharibacteria bacterium | reverse complement strand
GCCTCTCGACTACCATCTCTATAGATAGTCATACCCTTTAGCCCTAGTTTGTAGGCCATTAGGTAGGCTTTTTTGACATCTTCTTTGGTTGCCTCATTGGGGAAATTGATTGTTTTAGAGATCCCAGCATCGATATATTTCTGGAAGGTGGCTTGGGTCTTTAAGTGAAACTCGGGCTTAATATCATGGGAGGTCACAAAGATCTCTTTGATATCATCAGGTATCTCATCCAATTCTGCTAGCTCCTCTCCATCGGCGATCTTTTTCATTAACTCTTTGGAGTAGAAACCTCTATCTTTAGCGACCTGTTCAAAGACGGGGTTAACGTCAATCAATTGTTTGCCGTCTAGCACGTTTCTAGTGAAGGCTATAGCAAAGATCGGTTCAATACCCGGAGAGGTCTCAGCGATAAAGCTAAGGGTACCGGTAGGAGCAATAGTATTTAGGGCGGCGTTTCTAACCTTAACTCCCTTTTTAGCCCAAGTACTCTCTTCCCAAGCGGGGAAGGTGCCTCTTTTTTGAGCTAGAGTTTCAGAGGCAGACTGGGCCTCTCTTTTGACAAAGCCCATTATCTCTTCGGCAATATCGAGAGCCTCTTGGCTATCATACTTAACACCAAGTTTGAGTAGCATATTGGCATAGCCCATAATACCAAGTCCAATTTTCCGAGTCTTTCTAGTCATCTTGGCTATTTTTTCAATTGGATACTGGTTTACATCAATTACATTATCTAGGAATCTAACTGCTAGTCGAGTAACATATTTAAGTCGGTCCCATTTAATAACCATCTCGCCGTCTTTCTCTTCGACAAATTTAGTTAGATTGATTGATCCTAGGTTACAAGACTCATAGGGCATCAGAGGTTCTTCTCCACAGTTATGAACGTGAAGTCCATTAGCGCAGAAAGAGTTAACCTTGTTAACCTGAACATCATAGACTGGTTTAGTGCCAATATTTTCGATACTAACTATCTCTGTGACGAAGCTTTCTTTGTTGGGAGTTCTTTTGTAGTTAGAAAGAAGTTTCTCCAATCGAGACTGTTTCTTGTTATCAAGGAAACCGATTCTTTTGCTAAATTCAAATAGATTGTTATTAGCAATAATTAACTCGTGGCCATCAGTTGTCTGATACTCTTTGCTGCCACCTTTGCCATCCGGCATCATTTTTTTCTCTGCCGGTTTTCTGTTCTTGTAAATCTTAGAAACAATACCCAATCGAGAGAGCATTCTCTGAGCAGCTTTTAATAGTTGCCAATCATGCTGCCATAGCCTAACCGAAACCCCTTTCTCTTGAGTTCCTAGGACTGTTCCATCGGCATCAAAGAGGCCGGCCAAGAAAGCTTCATGAAACTCGGAAGATGTTTTCTCGACTTCTGGTGTGATCGTCTTGTTCTTAGAACTTAAGCCAAACTTGCCAGCTAGATCAAAAAGAGATTTAAGTTTTAGCCTATACTCCGGCTTATCTTTGATCTTACAAAAACCATTAAAATCAGCTCGTTTATTCATATCCTCAACTGCCTCTAGACAACGATCGATCATAGTCTGGTTCTTGCCTTCATTGTTCCAAACAGAGATTACGGCCGTCTCTTTGGTTAATCTACCATCACCGACCAGTAGACCTAGCAGATAGCCTTCTTCTTTACTTCCCTCTCCTTGCCAGCTAACACTCCGATTGTTGGAGAGCTCAATATTATCTCCCTTTGATAGATCTGCTAACGGGGCCCATTCCTTATCTTTCTCGC
>CAZAJM010000023.1:0-1387 GCA_964485625.1 uncultured Candidatus Saccharibacteria bacterium | reverse complement strand
TGGATCATCACGGCATCGGTTAGGGTCTCCATGATCGACTCCATATCATCTTTAATTGGTAGGACAAAGCAGGCCGATAGTTGGCCCAATTTAGTGCCGGCTCCAGAGAAGGTTGGCGAGTTGGGCAGGAACTCTAGATTAGTTAGGATCTCCAAGAAAGCATTCTCTACCATATTGGCGACTTCTTTAGAGTCGGTATAGTTGTTCTCTGCTTGAGCGATGGTGTGAGCCACTCGATAGAAGGCCTCTTTAGGTGTCTCGGCATAGTTACCATCATCGTCTCTCTGTAAGTACCTGGTTTCAAGTACGGTAAGAGCGTTTTTAGATAAATTCAAATCTATCTCTTTTAGCTTCTCTTCTTTGGATTTGATTTGACTAAGCTTCTGGGCCCATTGACTAAGTGTTAATTTTTCGGACAAGATTCCTCCTTAATATATTAGTTATTATTTAAATTTTTAATTTCTTTGGCAAACGTCTTGGCACTGCCGAATGACTTGTAGACTGAGACAAATCGTAGGTAGGCTACTTCATCGAGTTTTTTTAGACGATCTATTACTAAACTACCAATCTCTTTGCTCTCTATCTCATCACTCTCTTGTTCGTTTACTACCTCCTCTATCTCATCGGCTAGCTTCTCAATCTTAATCTGTGGCACTGGTCGACCGGTACAGGCACGATAGACTCCGGTGACAATCTTCTCTCTGCTAAAGGGCTGGCGATTTCCGTTCTTCTTAATGACCATTACCTGTGGTGATTCAATCTTCTCATAGGTTGTAAAGCGGTTCTTGCATTTTGGACACTCACGACGCCGCCTAATTACATAGTCGCCCGATTCCCTAGAATCAATTACATTGGTTTCTGCTTTTCTACACTTTGGGCAGAGCATTAATCTATGGGATTAGATTGATATTTATCTGCTTTGTCAACAACCTCAGCCAGCTTTTCTACAATATGTTGTGGCAGATGAGTATATTATAGCACAAGATATTGAAACGAAAAAATCAACAATTATTCCCCACTTTACTAGTTATTAAAGCTAAAAAGTTAAAAAAAGACCCAAAAGTTATCCACAGTTTAAGTTAAAAAATCTGAAGTCTGACTTCCGAATAGGCTTCCGAATTTTGGTTAAATACAAAAAAGACAGCTAATTGCTAGCCGTCTTTAATATATTTCTTCCTCTTTTTCTACTTTAATTTTCTTCTAATGAAGGCCGGGACTTCTAGCTCGTCATCATCGTCATCGTCTGATTCCTCTTCTTTCTCTTCCGGTTTAGGTTCTGGTTTGGGTTCGGGTTTGGGCTCTTCTCGGGTTGATTCAATTGGGCTTGGGGATTGACTTCTGCCGATCATGCCTCCGCTACTAGATGAGCTTTGGGCGGGGAAGCCGC
>CAZAJM010000022.1:0-3288 GCA_964485625.1 uncultured Candidatus Saccharibacteria bacterium | reverse complement strand
CGTAGTTATCAATCTGGATAGCTGCTGCCCCTAAAACCAACTCAGCATCAACATTGCCTTTAACATTACCCTGACTATCTTCTAAAGTAGGTTTGTGAATAAGGTTGAAACCATACTGCTTGAGTTCTTTGTATAGCTCTTGTTGCTCTTCCCGGTAGCCAATGTAATAGAAGGCTTTAGAGACTCTAAATTTATCGGTTAAATACTGCCTAAATTTGGAGTAATCTATCTCCCAACCCTTATATATCTTCTTCCGTTTGCGATAGACATCTTTAGTTGTTCCCAAATGTAAGTTATTGCCATCAATAAAGGCGTAATTTTTTAATTTCTTCTTGTTCATATTATTTATGTTTTCTATATATATTAAGTATAGCTAGAAAAGAGTGGAATTACCAGATTAATAGTCGCTTTTTAGTAGCTCTAAATACTGATACTCTACTAGCTTATCAGCCAGATCACAAGACCGGGGCTTGCCCTTCTTACTAAAACCCAGTTTCCCGTAGAGACCTATCACCTTTTGATTTTTAATATTAGGCGTAACTTGAATTATCTCAAGCTTAGTATTAGTAAAAATATATTCAATAATTTTTTTCAAAGCTTCACTACCATAGCCCTTGCCCCAAAAACTTGGCACTAATTTAATATCCGGAGCTGCAGCCAGCTTACTACTAAAGGGATACTCTTCATCCGTCCGATAGCCAGTCTCGCCAATCTGCTCTCCGGTCTGTTTGTCAACTATTACTAGCCTTAAGATGTCTTTACTATTCCAACCTTCTATCCAAGACTTGATCTTCTCATCACTCTGTTTAAGGCCATCAGGAAAACCAACATACTTCATCACCCGGCCATCCTCCCACATAGATTTTAAAAAATCAAAGTCACTCATCTTGGGAGTACGGAGTATTAGTCTTTTTGTTTTTAGTTTAATGTTTTCCCTATTCATTCTTCAATATCATAATCATACTCGACCTCAAGCTTTGGCTTGCCATCAATAAACTCTACCTCCAGATTCTTTAGACGACAGGAATCATCAGGGGCAATTACCTCTGCAGAATATTCTTTAGCAATACTAGCAGCAATGTTCTCATCACCTTTCCCAGTACTACAAGAAAGCAGTACAATTTGAGGCTCATCTGCTAAATATGATTTAGTCTTACTAACTATCTCTTCTCTTCTGGGCTCATTTTCTTCACCAAGCTCACCCGGTATAAAATCGTATCTCATAATCATACACCTATATTTCTTATCTCCAAACTGTACTTGCTCGGGAGTGCCATGACCGGCTAAGATTAAAAACTCTATCAGATTATCTCCTTGCTGACCATAAAGCCTATTACACTTACTTATATTTTTATATACCCCCGCCTTCTCTCCTGTCTCACATATTCTTAAATGATAGCCATTATCTTCCAACTGATCACTTAGATCCTCTATATGATCATAAAGACCATAAAAACCAGCATTGTAATCTGACCTTGACACTACTAGTAGCCCATAAGGTAGTTCGCTATTATCCATCTCTCGGTACTGCCTTTCTAGTGCTACAGGTGAATAACGGCCAAAGTTGATAAGATTAAATCTCTGATGAAGAGCTTTTAAGCTGCCCGGCTCTTTTTCTTCAAGTTCATCCATAACCGTAAGATTCCAGATATAGACGTCTTGAATTACCTCCCAATCGCTGGCTTTCTGCCAAGCAGAAAAAACTGTATCAGGGTCAAGGCCGTAGCCACTTATTTTCTTGCCAATAATCTCTCTACTAGCTTCTGGTATATCCTCAACCCTATTGTAATCCAAGATCAGAGATTTAATAACCGAACAGTACAGTTCATCTTCATGATCAGCTTTCCCCATCACCACATCACTTACCAACGGCCTAATTTTAGCTCTAAACTCACTAGCTGGACTGAAGTCTTGTGATAACACCTCTCCTAAGGCTCCAGTTGAAATTGTAGCCACCAATCTGGCAAAATATTCAGGATCTTCTCCCAAGTTATTAGCCATCCTGTCAAACAAGGTTGCGCAATTTTTAATACGAGCATCTCTATCATAGTCTCCAATGAAGGGCTCGTTTTGAATGTTTGCGCACAAACCTCCAAAAGAATTTGATCGCTCTCCAAGATTGTCTGCAAGTACAATAAGAGCCTCTGTAATCAAATCGGAACTCTTCACGTTCGCATTGTATTGCAAGTACTCACTGGCTATTTTAAAAGCCTTGCTATTACCTTCTTCAATCTTGCTTTTTAGTAATCCAAAACGTCTCTCGTCCTCAAAATATCTCTCTAAAATATTATTTCTGGGAGGAAATTTAGTCTCAAGCATCTCACTTAACTCTGCTTCTATCTCTACTAACTCATCTTCACCTTGTCTAATTTCTGGGTTTTCACTCATGGGTATTTTACTTAATCTCTACTAGCTCATCTATATCTTTCCTAACCCTCTCTCCTTGCTTATCGGCCGGATAGCCTAAGGGCATTAAAGCAATTATCGCCTCATCAGAAGATAATGACAGTGCCTCTTTGGCTTTCTGCTGATCAAAGGCCCCCACCCAACAAGTACCTAAACCAAGCTCAGTTGCCTGAAGAGCTACATGCTCCATAGCAATGGCCACATCAACACTAGATCTAGAAGCACCGCTACTCATCACCTCACCAGACTCCAAACTAACTCCGGCAACAATCAAAGAAGCTCTGGCAATAAAATCTTGTTTGCAGGCGGAACCTAGAGCCTCACGAACCTCCTTACTCTTAGCCACCACCAACCTATATGGCTGCTCATTATGGGCCGAAGGAGCCAAGCGAGCCGCCTCTATAATTTCATTGAGTTTTTCCTCTTCAATTTCTCTAGGTTTATAGTCTCGACAACTATAGCGTTCTTTAATTGCTTTTAGAATAGCCATAATTTAAGATTAATATTAATAATCCTATCATATCTATATTAAAGCATAGAGCTTAAAAAGAAAAACTATGAAAACAATCAGAATACTAATTTTAGAAGACGACCTAGAAACTCTAGCTATCTTACTTGATAAGCTAAATAAGCTGGAAAATGAGCTTACTGATAAAAACATAGATATTGCTGTCACCATCTTGGCTGAACACACCCAGGTAGAAGAATATATCAACCAAGACTCAAGAAAAACAACTTTTGACATTATTCTTCTAGACAGAGATTGCAAAGCCTGCGGTTCTTTCCACGTATTAGACTTAGAAAAAATAGACAAAGATAAAATAATCGCCATCTCTTCAATACCGGAGTATAACCAACAGGCAAAAGAGAAGGGTATATCAA
>CAZAJM010000021.1:0-3731 GCA_964485625.1 uncultured Candidatus Saccharibacteria bacterium | reverse complement strand
CTTATACCTATATTATACTAAACCCTAGCTATAAAACATAAATTTGGTAAAAAAAAGGAAGCGGAGTGTTTTTGATAGACCAGGTTGTGATGTCTCCAATAAAGGAGTCATCTTCCGCTCTTCCTGGTGGTCAATGGTTCAGGGCGTCAAGAAAGCTTCGCGCTCCCTCTGGCGCTTGGCCTCCAAGAGGGAGGTACGGATGTCATAGAGAACCCGGTCGACGACCGCATCGCGGCCATCGGCCCGAGCTGCCCGGACATAGCGCCGGAAGGCGCCGTTCCGGGGCGGGCGACACACCTCTCCGTCCGTGTCCACCCTCCAGTTATGGAGGAGAAACACACGGATTTGGGTGCTGGTGTGAGATGGGTCATACTCCCACACCTGGGTTTCAGCCCTTGCTGCGATTTCTGCGGTAGCCATCTTACTGCCTCCCTGCAACACTAGTGAAAAGTTAAATATATACTATCATATTATATAGTATTTGTCAAGGGTAATTAATATTTAGTACTATTCCACCCCTATCGTCTCCGCCTGTTCCATAAACCTAACTATCTTGGGATCGACAATAATGTCGTTGGGAAAGATCTTTCTTCTCAGGTAGAGCTTATCTAAGTTCTGGCACCTACTTAGAGCAACATAGGTCTGGCCATGAGCAAAGGCTCCTCTGCCCATATCAATTACTGCCGAGGTATATGTTTTGCCCTGTGATTTATGAATGGTAACTGCCCAGGCTAGTTTAATCGGTAATTGAACAAACTTGCCAACCACCTCTTCCTCTAAGCTCTTAGTCTCCTGGCTATAGCTATACTTTATCTTGCTCCAAGTCTGGCTTTCAATAAAGTGCTCTTTGCCCCCTATCTCTACCATCACATCTCCGGCTGAGATAGAGCTTACTTTACCAATAGTGCCGTTTACCCATCTTTTCTGACTATCGTTTTTTACCATCATCACTTGAGCACCTTCTTTTAAATTAATGTTCTTATCAGTAGGAAAAGCGGATTTTTGTAGCTCACCCTCAATTCTAGCTTTAAAGCTACTAGACTGGCCTTCAAGCCTATTTAATCTACGCGTGTTAATATCATTTACCAGCCTATTAGTTGGCGCCATAGTAATCACATCAGACTCAGGTATATCTTTATTAACCTGCTCGTTTAAGACCGCAAGTGTCTCCTTATCTACTCTACCGGACCTAATTTTATCCAGCACTTCTTTAAAATCACTATCTTTCTGCCTAAAATTCTCTCTAAGCTCATAGATAACAGGCTTGTTATCTTGCCAGACAGGTGCATTAAAGAAATAGACACCACCATAGTTAGATTCTAGATAATCTGCCAGAGATCTACCCTCTACTACAGGAGAGAGTTGGTAGAGATCGCCAAACATTACTACTTGAGCTCCACCAAAAGGCAAGCTATTACCCCTGGCCTTTTTAAGCAAGTAATCTATACCATCCATCAGATCTACCCTAACCATAGAGATCTCATCAATAACTAAAGTGTCAATATTCTCTAAAATTAACTTAGTCTCTTTATTTAGATCTAGCTTTTTCTTCTCCACTAGTTTAGGAGCAATTTTAAAAAAAGAGTGAATCGTCTGGCCACCGATATTTAGAGCAGCTACTCCGGTTGGAGCAACTACTGCTACAGCCTTCTTGCTCTTAGACCGAAAGTATTCCAATAAAACAGATTTACCAGTACCGGCTCTACCCGTTACAAATACGTTCTTGCTAGTATTTTCAAGTACCTCAAATACCTTCTTCTGCTCAGTGCCTAGTTTTAGCTTATTTATTTTAGTCATAAAAAATTAAGATAGATCAAGCTACCAATTGTTGTTCTTGGTCTCAGCTAAAGTCTCTCTCAACTACATCTCTTATCCTATCACAATCAATAATATATATCCTGGGCTTTCTATTAAAATCAATCTCACCGTTGTCGTCTCTGAAAAATCTTAAATTAAAATTATTATCCTCACGAAGGTGGCCATGTTCAACTCCTAGGTCATCAAGTGCCTGGCCAAGCTTCTCAATATCCTCTTTTAGCTCTGGGATGAAGTTTTTGACAGTATTGAATCTAGTCTTGTAGCTTTTAAAAGATAGATCAAGTACGCCTGATTGTGCTGCAACCTGTTCATCTTTAGTTAATCTAAAAGAGATGATTGGCTCAATTGGTACGTAGTCGAAACCAATACTTTGCCAGACTTGATAATCTTCATAGAGAGTCTGCCAAACAGAAAAAGGATATGGTTCAACTATTCTGGTTATTACCTTGGAATGAAGCGATCCTCCAAGTAGAACTGTTCGTGAGCCAGTCTTCTCAAATTCTACTCTGTCAAATCTTTCAGGGTCGGGCTCATCTTTTGTGTAGAGTTCAGGAGCTACCAAATGCTCGCTATTGCCTGACTCAATGAAAGATTCAATTAGCTCTGATTTTTTACTATCGGGAACAAACTCAATTAATTGTGCTGCCAGCCTGAGATCGGTGTCATCTTCAGATCCTGACAGCTCCACCACTCTACTATATACCTTCTCCTTGAGTCCAATCACTTGATCAGGCTTCAGTGGTCTCCAATCATTTCTTGGCTCTATCAAAGTTGCCGCGCAACTAAATACGTCCAAGTCATCAGAGTCTAAAACCTGTCCCAATAGCTTTGCTCTCAATTTATAACTACCTATTCTTGTACTAATAGCTGCAACAAATTTCAAAGCTTCAGGCTCTTGAGTCCTAGTTGCCTGCCTAGCTAGCCGCTCCTTAGTGTCGTCAGGAAAAAAATAGAAGATATTAAAAAAATTATCATAGTCTTGCTGGTCTCCCGATTCAATTCTCTCTCTAATTAACCCCTCTATAGCTGATATCTTTTTCTTGTAATCTTGCTCGGATAGATGATAATTGGCATAAGATAATAACTCTATGGCCTCCATATCTCCGGAGTCAATAATCTTCTCTTCACAGTCCCAGGCATCAGCCTCTTTAAGTAAATGAAGGGACGGTATCCAGCCTTTTAGCTCATTAATATCATTAGACTCAAAGCCGGCTAGTATCGTCCTTTCTACGTCTTCAGCTAGAGCATCTCTTTGCTTGTCATCGAGCCTAATTGAAAGCCTAACTGCAAACTGCCTATCACGAACTTCATCCGAGCTAAGCCCCTCCTTTACTACAGGAATCAATGAGGAAGAAATACTCTCTTGAGACTTTTCTGATAGCAGGCTGCTGATAAATTTGGTTGCCTCATTCACAACTTCCAGGTCTCCGGTCTTGGTTGCTTGTTTAATTAAGTATGGCACCTTCCATTCTGGCATAAATGTTATCAGTCTAGCAGCATCCAAAGCTAGCTCATCCGACTCAAGTCCGTCAGCAATACATTTCTCAGCTTCATCTGCATCACGACAAAGAAAAAACCTATCCCGCCAGTAAGATAGAGACCCCTGGGCCAAGCTATCAATCTTCTCACCCCACCTTTCTCTGTCTCTTAAATACCTTCCATACGAATGCTCACTTATCCTGTCTTGGCCGGAAACTTCATACATCTCCAGAACTTCCGGTCTCTGCCACTCTCCTCCGGCTGGCTCATTTTTTTCAAATTCTACCATGTTAATAATATCTGATAATAATTATTTCTATCTTACTCTTATTCTTGCTCAAACTCAATTAACTAACCTGCCATTGACAAGCCAACTAAGCTTCTGCTACTATTAGCTTATCAGGAGGGAGAAACGAGCTTGTAATTGCGTGTTG
>CAZAJM010000020.1:2952-4180 GCA_964485625.1 uncultured Candidatus Saccharibacteria bacterium | reverse complement strand
TGACTTCTGCCGATCATGCCTCCGCTACTAGATGAGCTTTGGGCGGGGAAGCCGCCTAGGCTGGTGGTCTGCATGCCACTGGAACTCTGTGATTGATTGTCACTTTCTGTCTCGACATCACTATCAAAGCCGGTGGCGATAACAGTAATTTTAACTTCTCCCTGCATCGCTTCATCTACTATAGCACCGAAGATAATATTTGCTTTTGGATCGGCAGCCTCTGTGATTGCCTTGGCTGCTTCATCTATCTCAAACATACTTAGATCAGGGCCACCGGTGATGTTAAACAGGACTCCCTTGGCACCATCGATTGAGAGTTCTAGTAATGGTGAGTCAATAGCTGCTCTGGCTGCTTCAATTGCTCTGTTCTCTCCTCCGCCTCTACCGATTCCCATTAAGGCGGTACCGGCATCTTTCATAATAGTTTTAGCATCGGCGAAGTCAACATTAATAATACCGTGCTTGGTAATTAGATCGGAGATGCCCTGAATACCTTGCCTTAGCACATCATCGACTACAGAGAAAGCATCGAAAAGGGTGGTCTTTTTATCTATCACTTGGAGTAATCTATCGTTTGGGATAACAATTAGAGTATCGACATTACCCTTAACTTCGCTAATAGCGTTCTCGGCAACATTGACTCTTCTCTGGCCTTCAAAACTGAAAGGTTTGGTTAGTACAGAGACTGTTAGAGCGCCTAGCTCTTTAGCAATTGAGGCGACGGTCGGTGCAGCACCTGAACCGGTGCCACCACCCATACCGGCTGTAATGAAGACCATATCGGCATTTTCTAGAGCTTCGTAAATCTCTTCTTTGTCTTCCTCTACGGATTTTCTACCCATTTCCGGGTCGGCTCCTGAGCCTAGGCCTCGAGTGGTCTCTTTGCCAATCTGAATTTTTGTATCGGCCCGATTATTGTTAAGTGCCTGAACATCAGTATTAACTGCAACAAAATCAACGCCTTTTACTTTGGCCTCTACCATTCTGTCAATTGCAGAACATCCTCCACCACCGACACCGACTACTTTGATATCGGCAATTTTATCTATCTCGTCTCGTTTGTTTTGTTGGTTTGATTCGTTGATACTAATCTCCTTCATAATTTCAATTATTACTAAACCCCTCTCGTTTTAGACTATTGTATATATCTTAATAAAAGCAAATCGATTTGTCTAATATTAATCTGTTTTTAGGTAATAAACTGTCTAAACCAATCTTTAATTTTGTT
>CAZAJM010000020.1:0-2852 GCA_964485625.1 uncultured Candidatus Saccharibacteria bacterium | reverse complement strand
GGGAGCATGCCATCCCGATCGATCTTTTTGAGCTCATCTCGAATTAAAGAGAGAATTTCTGAGGCCCTGGCTTCCGTTATTTCAGCTAAATATTTTTTGTTAGCGGTCTGTTCTTCGCTCTCATCAAACTCACTTAGATCTATCATCTCGTTCTCTATACCCTTCTTGCTCTCGGTGTGGCCGTATTTGAGTTTTACCTTATCGGCTAGATCAACTGAAGTTTTAAGACCAATAGCAATATCATGAGTGATATGAGAAGAACCGACAGGAATAGAGGTCGAGTGGATAATATCACCATCTTCAAAGACAATCAGATCGGTAGTCTCACCACCAATATCGGCCAAGATTACACCAATGTCTTTATCTTTTTGGTTAATTAGGATCGATGAGTCGGCCAGTCCGGCAAAGACCATATCATCTAGATTGAGACCGGCTTGATTGACTGACTTATCTAAGTTTTTAATAGCTGGAGTGGAACCGCTTATGACATGAGTATTAACTTCTAGGCGGATACCGTTCATACCGATTGGGTTCTTAATTCCCTCTTGACCGTCGACAGAATAGGAGCAAGGCAGAACATGGATAATTTCTCTGTTGGTTGGCTGAGAGATAGCCTTAGCCGCCTCTATCGCTCTCTCTAAATCTTCCTCACCGATCTCTCCATCCGGCCGGGAGACGGCGATAACGCCCTTGGAGTTAGTAGACTCAATATGGGAGCCACCGATACCAACTACGCAGCTATCGACCGGAATTCCGGACATCCTCTCTGCCTCTTCAATTGATTCGGAGAGAGCCGAGATAGCGGTCTCCACCTCTGAGATGGTACCTTTTCTCATGGCATCACATTCAACTTCCCCTTTGCCGATAATATCAAAAGTCTCCTCGCCGGTTTGATAGCCGATTAAGGTGACTACTTTAGTTGAACCAATATCAACCGCGACTAGTGGTCTAGATTGTCTTTCTTGCGCTTGCCCCATCTTTAATATGTTATATACCTATTTTAACTTAAAACCATAAAAAAATACAGGCTGGAAATATTTAGCTAAAATGACTAACAAAAATTAATACACCGACAACGGCGGCAATAATGGCTGTGACCAAAACTGCACCGGCTAAGATGTCTTTGATGATCTTGGACTTACCATTATGCTCGGGATAGATTAGGTCTAGGATAATCTCAAAACCGGAATTAACGGCCTCTGTCGCTAAAACCATGCCGGAGACAATCAAGATGATAATAAATTCAAAATAGCTAAACTTAAATATCCCGGCCGCAATCATTACTAGGGCAAAGATGGCTAGATGCACCTTAAAGTTTCTCTCGTATTTAATTAGGTACCACAGACCGGCAAAGGCGCATTTGAAACTTCGGACTAGTTTTTTCCAAAATATCATTTCTCTAAATAGTTATTAAACTCTTCTTCGTCTTTTTCGTGGTCAGCTCCCAGCAAATGAACAACTCCATGCTTTACCGTCTTAAACATTTCCCCTTTTTCTACTTGGGCCGGGCAGACAAATACATCTCCTAAGATTAAATCTTCTTTACCATCCCAACTATTTTTAAGAGGCTCATCAATGGGAAAACTAAGCACATCAGTCGGTCTGTCTTTGCCTCTATAATCTCTGTTTAATCTCTTCATCTGCTTTTCTGGGATAAAGTAGATTCCTAATTGGTAGTGATCAAAGTCTAGTCTGGTTAGATAGGAACAAACTTTCTTCTCAATCTCGCCGGTATCAATTTCTGTTTGAGTATCGTTTTTAATATCAGCAGATTTCATAGTAGGATTAAAAAAGAAGCTACTTTAATAGCTTGCTGGCAACTTTCTTAACCTCTGCTCCATCGGCTTGGCCTTTTAGCTTGGCCATCACTTGGCCCATAACTTTGCCCATCTCAGACATATCGCTGGCACCGGTATTTTCAATAATTTTTTTAACCTCAGCCTCTATCTCATCACTGCCCATCATTTCAGGTAGGTAACTTTCAATAACATCAACTTCTTTGCTCTCTGACTTAACTAGATCTTCTCTACTGGCTTTCTGGTACTGTTCAATGGCCTCTTTTCTCTGTTTGACTTCTCGTCTTAGTACCTCAATTGTCTCATCTTCGCTAAGCTCTTCTCCCTTCTCAATTTTAGCGTTATTCAAAGAAGATACCAGCCCTCTAAGTAGTTGGACCTGCTCTGCCTCTTTAGCCTTCTGAGCCTCTTTGAGATCTTTTAGAATACTCTCTTTAATATTCACGTTTCTCCTTATCTATTCGGATTCTTCTTAAGGTGTCTTCTTTGACTTCTCTTTTATTAGGCTCTTTCTTGTGGCTGCTCTTCTCTTTGGCATCAGTAAGAATTTGGCTTCGCTGAACAGCATTATTAAACCGTCTGATCATGCGGCCAAAGTTCTCTCGCTCTTTCTTTTTGATTTTAACTTTCATAAATCTATACAAATTATTACTCAACTAAATCTAAAAAATATCTTACCAAATAAAGGCTTAAAAGTAAACCCTTTTAGCCAGCTAATCGATTAAGCGTTTTCCCTCCCAGTAAGTGTAGGTGTAAATGATCGACTAGTTGCCCGGCATTCTTACCTGTGTTGATAACCAGCTTAAAACCATCCTCATCGATACCTTCTTTACTGGCAATCCTGGTAGCAACCCTAACCATCTTGCCAACCAACTCATCTTCGTCAGCTGTCAGATCCAAGCTAGACTCAATGTGCTCACGAGGTATAACCAAGACATGGACTGGAGCTTTTGGATTAATATCGTCAAATGCAACTACCTCTTCATCTTCATAACGGATGGTGGCCGGTGCCTCGCCCCCTGCAATCTTACAAAAAATACAATCAGCCATAGTAAT
>CAZAJM010000019.1:1660-4539 GCA_964485625.1 uncultured Candidatus Saccharibacteria bacterium | reverse complement strand
TCATTAGGCCTCCTTGAGCCAAAGAACCGACTGTTTGTATTGATCTAGGTTATCAAGGGCAATACCGGCTCCCTTAACCACTGCTTTCAAGGGATCATCAACTAACTGACAAGGCACTCCTGTCAATTTGGTGAGCAGTTCGTCAGTACCGGAGAGCATCGCCCCACCACCTGAGATGACGATACCTTTGTCTATGACATCTGCCGCCAGTTCGGGTGGAGTCTGTTGTAGGACCGATTTAACGGTAGAGATAATCTCTTCCAGTACCTCTTGGGTCGCCTTAGCAATATCATTGGTGCCAATAATCATAGAGACGGGTAAGTTAGAGACAGCATTGGAGCCTGATATTTCAAGAGTTTTCTCTTTATTCACTTTTAGGGCCGATCCAATTTCAATTTTCACTCTCTCGGCGGTCTGTTCGCCAATAATTAAGCTATGATTCTCTCTAATATATTTAGCAATCGCCTCATCCATCTTTTGGCCACCGACTCTAGCTGAGGCTGAGGCGACGATATCTCCAAGTGAGATAACCGCTACTTCGCTAGTGCCTCCACCGATATCGATAATCATATTACCGGAAGGCGAACCAATCGAGATTTCTGAGCCGATAGCGGCAGCGATCGGCTCCTTAATTAGATAGACGTTCTTCGCTCCGGCTGAGGTTGTGGCATCGATTACCGCTCTTCTTTCGGTGGAACTAATCCCTGCCGGTACGGTGACCATCACATCTGGTTTGAGTAAACGAAACCTACCTGAGGCCTTGTTGATATAGTGCTTGATCATGGCCTCTGTTGTCTTGTAGCTGGCAATTGCGCCATCTTTTAGAGGATGGGAAGCGATGATGCTTTCGGGGGTCTTGCCGAGCATCTGTTGAGCCTCTTTGCCTACGGCCATAATCTCTTCGTCTTCACTAGAAACAGCGACGACTGAGGGTTCGTCTATTACCACTCCTTGCTCGGGGACATAGACAAGAGTGTTGGTGGTGCCTAAATCAATGGCAATTTTTCGTGACATTATCTAATCTTTCTTAATGATATCTGCCCCGACTCCTTTAAGTTTCTCAACTAAATTCTCATGACCTCTTTCAATCAGCTCAATGTTATCTATCTCAGACTCCCCTTCTGCCACTAAGGCTGCAATGACCATTGCCATGCCGGCCCGAATATCCGGACTGACGATTTTTGAACCGTAAAGTTTGGTTGGGCCATTGACTACTACTCGGTGAGGATCGCAGGGAATAATCTTGGCGCCCATATTTGTTAGCTGATCGATATAGTATAGTCTCTGCTCGAAAATGGTCTCATGAACTAAGGTGATCCCTTCTGTTTGGGTGGCTAGAACAGCGAAAGGAGGTTGGGCATCTGTAGGAAAGCCAGGCCAGACCTCTGTTTTAAAGTTAGCCGAAACAAGTTTCTGGCTATCGGGAAAACTTAAAATTTCTTTATCTTCATCATAAATATAATCAGCGCCCAGTTCATCCAGGTATGAAAGTATCGGAAAGAGATTATCCTTATCACCGACACCAACTAACTCTAAAGGTGATTGGGTGGCCAGCGCTAGGGCGGCAAAAGAGGCTGCCTCAATAGTATCCGGTACGATATCTATCTCTACTCCTTCAAGATTTTTTGAGCCCTTAATTTTTAACCTATTAGTGCCTGCTCCGCTGATCTTAGCCCCCATCTTTTCTAGCATCCGGGCAAGATTAACAATATGAGGTTCTCTAGCAGCTTGCTCTATCTCGATCTCTGTCTCCCTGGCAGCAGCCATCATCATTAGGTTCTCTGTGCCGGTCACGCTGGGGACTCTAAGATAGACTCTGTTATCATCTAGTTTAATTTCGTCTAAAATTGCCTCAAAACCGTCTCTGTCCTCAACCACTTCTCCGCCCAATTGCTTAACAGTGTTTAGGTGAACATCAATTGGCCTTTTACCAATAATACAGCCCCCTGGATAAGAGAGCCGAGCCTTCTTCAGTCTGCCTAGCATCGGGCCTAATAAAAGTATAGAGGCTCTGAGTTTAGCAAAAAGCTCTTTATCGATACCATCGGGATTGATCTCTTTAGCTGTAACCTCGACACTATTACCTTCCTGGCTAACATCAGCGCCCATCTGCTCTAATATTTTAAGCATAATCCGAATATCTAAAATATCGGGTACGTTATTGATCTTGCAAGTTTCATCTGTTAGTAAAGTAGCGGCGATAATTGGTAGGGCGGCATTTTTAGCTCCGGAGACCTTAATTTTGCCTTCTAATTTGTTCCTGCCTTTTATTAGATACTTAGACATGTTTGGGTAAATATTAGTAGTTAATATTTCTACATCATCTTATCAGTAGATAGCCGGAATGTAAATATGGAAAAATCATATTTTATCTGATAGACTTGTCAATATATGAATAGTGAGAAAAGTGAAAGGCTAATTAAAAAGATAATTACAGGTGTGATACTAGTCCTTATTGCCTGCCTAGCAGCATATATCATAATCTTCTCTTTTGGCTTAAAAATTGATTGGAAGAATTTTGAGGTTAACCAGACCAGTATTTTGGCTGTGCGTACAAACCCATCGGGCGCTACTGCACATCTAGATAGCAATGGTATTAAGAAGACTCCTTTTGAGAAAAGATGGATAATGCCAGGTAGCTATCAACTGAGACTAAGCAAAGAAGGCTATCAGGACTTTACCACCCAAATCAACCCACAGCCAGGCCTGGTGACAGAAGTTGAAGGAGTTAAGCTTTTTTTGGAAAGTCCAATCAGTAGAAAAATTGGAGATAGTGATCAGGTTGAGATGGTGAGTAGCAGTAGTGGCTATTTGGTAGAGGATAATAAAGTCAACTTTTTCTCAATTAGTCCAAACAAAAATAGAGAGATCTATACTAA
>CAZAJM010000019.1:0-1560 GCA_964485625.1 uncultured Candidatus Saccharibacteria bacterium | reverse complement strand
AATCTACTCTACTACATAACTAGCCAAGACAGCCCACAACTAATAGCTAAGGATGGTGCTGATAGCAGAACAGTTATTGCTACTGATGAACTGACAGTTGAGAACAATCAATCTAATATCCAAAAAGTATTTGATCTTAGCAAAACCAAAATGACTAATATTTCTGGATACTTGGTTTTAGAGCATAGCGGTGCTAGGGCGGTATATGACAATGGCTTGTTCTTGGTTTTTGATGATGGCAAGGTAATTAGACAGATTAAGAGATTGGGCAGCAGTAGATACTTAGTAACTAACGACTTAAACGAGATCTACCTGAAAGACTTCAATGATTCTGATAACAATCAAACATATATTAGATCGAGCAAACAGATTGTTAAAGCTGGCTTCTTAACTGACAATTATCTAATCTATCAGCAAGGAGAAGATTTGCATGTCTACTCTACTAAATACAGAACAGGCTGGCAGGTAGATGGTAAGATTAGGGTAGAAAAATATTGGCCAATTAGCACTAAAAACATATTGGTTCTTACCAAGCAAGGCCAACTATTAGAACTTCAAATTAGTTAAATATTCGAGGCATTAGATCATCAGGAATCTCTTTGGTTGAGTCTGGAGAAGATATCTCTTCTTTTGGTTTATCTCGAGCTATACTAGCTGATGGGCTGGGTTTGATCTGCTGGGCTCTAGCAACGAAACGGCGCAAACTAGTGCCAATCGGCACGCAGGTCATCAAACTGACCATATTTTTATTACTTGGTTGCATGACCCAAGTTTCATCAGGATTGACCGTTACAGTCTCAAAAATTTCATACTTATAGAGTGTGCCATGGTACTGAATATATATTTTATCTCCTTTTTTTAAGTTAGGCAGTAGGGCAAAGACATGCTTGTACTTGCCTGGATCCCAGGGATAATATGATGAGTGGCCGGTGATAAAGACATTGCCGTCGGTCTGACCTGGTAGAGCGGTCTGTTTGATATGAACCAGCCCGTCTCTAAGCTTATCTATAGCGTTATCGGCCTGGATATTCCAGAGAATAGGAGCACGGATATCAATTTTAGGAATTACCAGCTGATTGTTAGCAATTGAAATATTCTCATTATTACTAGAACTACTTGAGGAACTAGATTGGCTAGAGCTATCTACGCTTCTGCTAACGGATGGAGACCCGCTAGAGAGATATGGAGATGGCAGCTGACTGATAATGACCGGACTTTGATACTGTGTCTTTTGAACATCAGATTCAAACCAGTATTTAACCTGTGAGTAGAGTGAGTTAAAGTTAAGCAAGAGATAGATAATCACAAAAACAAAAAGAAAAATTACCAAAAGCTTGGCAAACTTAACCGCTCCTTCTCTAAATCTATTCTCTTTTTTCTCGGTTTTAACCTCAACCTCTTTATTGTCCATATATTAATTATATGGCAAAGCAAAGGCATAATCAATTTGTAGTGAGTTGAAAATATCCCAATAATCAGATAAGATAGAGAAAAATATGACAAGCCGAGGTGGCGGAATTGGTAGACGCGCGAGACTCAAAATTTCGTGAGGCTTTGCCT
>CAZAJM010000018.1:0-5311 GCA_964485625.1 uncultured Candidatus Saccharibacteria bacterium | reverse complement strand
GGTTGGTAATATTGTTTATCTTTTAGCTCTTTTGGTAGATAATCCATATTCTTTGCTACTCCACCTTTGTAGTCATGGGCATATTTGTAATCTTTGCCATACTCTAGCTCCTTCATCAAGTTGGTGACGGCGTTTCTAAGCTCTAGAGGTATTTTAGCATTTGTGGCTCCATTTTTAACATCACCCATGGCCTCTAAGTAGCCCTTGTAGCTAGCATTACTTTTAGGAGCGCTGGCTAAGTAAGTGGTAGCCTGGGCCAAGTTGATTCCGGCCTCGGGTAGGCCAACTTTCTCTACAGCCAAGAAGGTGCTAGTAGCTATCATTAGGCTGTGGGGATCAGCATTACCAATATCTTCACTGGCTAAAATAACTAATCTTCTGGCGATAAACTTAGGGTCTTCCCCAGCATCTATCATTCTGGCCAAATAGTGAAGGGCGGCATCTGCGTCGGAGCCTCTAATGGATTTAATAAAGGCAGAAATAGTATTGTAGTGCTCTTCTCCTCCCTTATCATATCGAACCAGCTTCTTGATCTTTCTTTTAGCTTGGTTGTGGTCTATTTTATTTCTATCATTATTTGTTCTTACTAATCTTTCTAATATATTTAAGGCTGTTCGGGCATCACCTCCAGAAATGCTGGCAATATATTTTAGGGTTTTGACTTTGATTTTTACGCTATACTCTCCCAGGCCTCTCTCTTTATTCTTCTTTGCTCTTTTTAGAATCTCTAAAATCTGTTTATCGGTTAGTGGTTTAAGAACAACTACCTGACTTCTCGATAATAAAGGACTATTAACTTCAAAAGATGGGTTTTCCGTAGTAGCGCCGATAAGTATAATTGTACCGTCTTCTACTGCCGGTAAGAAAGCGTCTTGTTGGGCCTTGTTAAATCGATGTATCTCATCGATAAATAGGATTGTTCTTTGCTGGTTAAACCTAAGTAGTTTATCGGCCGCTTTGATCTCTTTTCTAACTTCTTCTAGTTTAGCGTTAACTGCAGAGAGAGAACGAAAGTTGCTCTCTGTTTGGTTGGCGACAATTCTTGCTAAGGTTGTTTTGCCTGTGCCCGGAGGCCCCCAAAGAATTAAGGAGCTTAAGTTTCTAGCATTAATTAGATCACTAATTATCTCTTTGGCCTCTTTTTGGCCAACAAAATCCTCCAGTTTTCTGGGCCGCATCTTCTCTGCTAGTGGCCGATGATCCCTAGCTTCTTGGTCGATCATTGGTTAGAGGTATTTATATAACTGTTGGTAGATATGATGAGCTCTGAAACCTTGCCAGTCGCTGGGTAGGATGGTTTTGGGCAACTTGGGGTCTTTTTTAGCTAAAAGATGATAGCGGTGCTTAAAATCTTCGGCAAGCATTTTAAGAGTTCTTCTTTTAATATCCTTGCTATTCCAGTTATACTCTTTTACCAGATTGAATCTTTCTTTGGCCTCCTCGACATACTCTCGGTACTCTTGGTTAAGCTTATTAACCTGCCAGGCTCTAGAGATTAGTTCATGGTTGTCTTCTTTTGAGACGGAAAACTTCAAAGATTGGACCATGGAAGAGAGATCTTTATCAGTAACAAAGAGACTGATAGAATCAGGTATCTCTCTAGGTGAGATCCAGACGGAGTTTTGGATCATACCAAAATTGTGCTTTTTGAGTCGGTAGCGAAGTTTATCCCGTTTGTTCTTTTGGCTTTCCGGTATCTCAAAGATTAACATAGTCCAACTCTTTAGCCAGTAGGGTATGTCATACTCTAGTTTTCCTTTGGCTCGAGGTAGTCTTTTCAGGCCGTTGCCTGTGATCTTAAAGAGGCCATCTACACTATCTATGGCGCCCGCTTTCTCTAAACTTAATAGGGCTTTTTTAATTACTGGCTTCTTCTGGTCAAGAGAAATTTTAAGAATGTCTGTAATTAGATTCTCGCTTAAGCCTTTCTGGTTTGATAGTAGTACTAAAATCTTGGTTTCTAAATCCATCTATACTTTCCTTGCCCGCTTCCTTTGTTAGTTAATATCTTAATTTCATAATATATCAACTAAATAATCTGTCAACTCTCTAAACTTTGGCTGGGTTAGTAGTATTTAATAACCCCAACTACTTTGCCCTGAATTCTTAATTCTTCAGGGAAGCAGATAATCGGTTCGTGCTCGGGATTGGTTGGCTGAAGAACAATATGGTCTTCTCTGGGTAAATATTTCTTTACAGTCGTATCATCTCCAATTAGGGCAACGACCGTATCTTGAGGGTCGGCAGTTAATTGCTTTTTAACAATCACCGTATCATTGTTCTCAATTCGGGGTGACATGGAGTTACCTTTGATTTTGAGCAAGAAGATATCCCGGCCACGTTTGAGGAACTTAGAGGAGATCGGTAGCCAGTCTAGAATGTTCTCTTCGGCTAGCATCGGTTGGCCACCGGTAGACCAGCCAACTAGAGGGGCCTTTACTAGTTCGGGCATAGGCTCTCCCTCGTCATCTGTAGTTAGGACAATATTTCGGGCAGATTCATTGGTTCGGCGAATAAAACCCTCTTCTTCCAGCTTATTAAGATGATAAGAGATTGTTCGGGGAGATTTAACCCCTAGTTCTCTAACCAGCTCACGGACAGTTGGGGCATAACCTTCGTCCTCAATAGATTGTTTAATTAGTTTAAGGATTTTCTCTTGTTGTTTTGTTAGACTCATAGTATTAATATGATTAATTTTGTTTAATTAAATTGTATAACTTATCATAATACACGTCAAGATGTGGATAAATAGAAAAAGAGAGCCTTTAAAATAACTCTCTACTTTGTTTGAGATATATTAGCTATCTTTAAGTCTTGCTATCTACTTTCTTGATAATCGATTTAATCTCGTCTAGGATGTGAAAATCAGAATTAAGAGAATAGAAAGTTCTGATCTTGGATTTTCTCTTGTTTAGAAACTTGATCCGAACCAATCGATTAACCTCGTACTGAATAGAGCCGAGAGATTCGCTGAGTTTCTTGCAGAGCTCTGTCTGATAGTACTCTTTTCGAGGGTTCTCGGTAAAGAAGACCAGTAGCTTAACTTGAGTTTTAGAGGCAAAGATATCCTTTAATTTCATATCACTACTATTAATTAATTATCTTATCTACATCATATCAAAAACCTAAAAATGATGTAAGGTGTGGATAACTCTACTCTGCTTTTCTAAGAACCAACCAATAGTTATACCTGCTAAACTTCTTCTTCTCTATCTTAAGCTTATCTTTGAACAGATTGATTAGTTCTTCTTTTTTAAAAGCGTGGTAGTATCTAAGGTTCTCTTTCTCTTTCCCCCAAGGTTTTATCCAGTCACCCTCCTCTAGATAATCATATTTCTTTTGAGACTTTTGTATTTGTTTTAAGTATTTGGGCTGGTTTAAGTTCCAGACACTTACTACTGCTAACCCGCCTGGCATTAGTATTCTTCTAATTTCATCGGCAGTTTCTTCTCTTAGTTTTTTTGAAGGAATATGATGAATGGAGGCAATAGCAAAAACCTTCCCAAAGCTATTGTTGGCAAAAGGTAAGTTGTAGAGGTTACCAATTCGAAAGTGGTGATCGGGATATTTTTTCTTAGCTAGATTAATGAGCTCTTTGGAGATATCCAGGCCAGTATAGCTAACTTTTTTATCCTTAATAAGTTCAATTAAGCGACCGTTGCCACAGCCTAAGTCTAGAATTTTGTCTCCATCTTTGATATATTGGCCCAGAGAGTTCATTTCAGGCCAAAGGTATTTGCGGCTACTGCTAAACTCATCGGCAATAGCATTGTAGGTCTGCTTGTTGAGCTTGATAAGTTGTTTGGCTTTACTTTCATCCATAACTATTAGTTATCCTACCATTATGAGCAATGATTTGCTAGAGCAAATAATTAATAAATCTCTTGAGAGTGATATCAGTACTCAAGAAGAGCTTTTAGGTATAGAAAAAGAAGTCTGCTCTAAGGCCTCGGCCAACTTTCCCACTAAGATGGAGCTACTTGAAAAATATCGGGATTTATTAGGCAAGGAGAAAATATCAAAATCTGTTAAGCTAGAGAAGCTTTTAGTAAAAAAACAGGTTAGGACCATCTCGGGCGTGGCACCTGTAGCTATATTTACTAAACCCTATCAGTGTCCGGGTGACTGTCATTTCTGCCCTACCCAAGAAGAGATACCAAAAAGCTATCTAGACAATGAGCCGGCGGTGATGAGAGCGATAAGAAACGATTATCACCCTATCAAGCAGGTCTGGGATCGCTTAGAAGCACTAACCTTGGAGGGGCACCCGACAGATAAGATTGAGCTAATTGTTATGGGAGGTAGCTTTAGTAACTACCCGGATGGGTATAAGGTGGAGTTTATTAAGCAGGTTTTCTGGGCAGCCAATAACTACTCTCCCGGGATTAGCAAGAAGAAGGGGGGCGATTACGATGATAATGCTAGCCTAGAAGAACTTCAAAGTAATAATGAAAAAGCAAATAACAGGATAATTGGCCTGAGCGTAGAGACCAGGCCCGATCTGGTAGATAAAAATGAGATTAGACTCTGGCGGAAGCTAGGCGTAACTAGGGCTGAGCTAGGAGTACAGATCCTAGACGAGAAAGTTCTAAAATTAAATAACCGTGGCCATGGTTTAGATGAGATAAGGCAAGCAACTAAACTCTTGCGAGATAACGGTTTTAAGCTTATCTATCATCTAATGCCCGGTCTGCCCGGTTCTGACCCGACAAATGATATAGAGAAATTTAAGAAAGTTTTTAGCGATCCAGCCTACAAACCCGATCAAATCAAGATCTATCCTTGTGTGGTAACTAAGGGTGCCAAGATATATCAGTGGTATAAGGAGGGTAAATTTAAACCCTACTCTAGCAAAGTCTTAGTCGGTCTACTCTCAAAAATGAAAAGAGTTGTGCCTAGGTGGGTAAGAATAATTCGGGTGATTAGAGACATCCCCAGCCAGATGATTGAAGGAGGCAGTAAGGTAAACAATCTAAGGCAGGTAGTTAATCAGAATATGGCTAAAAAGGGCTGGATATGTAACTGTATCCGCTGTCGGGAGGTGAAGACGGACCAAGATAAGAACATAAGACTCTTTGTTAATAAATACCGGGCAGCCGGGGGTGAGGAAGTGTTTTTCAGCTATGAGAACAAGCAAAGAACCAACCTCTACGGTATCTTAAGATTACGAATCCCCTCTAAGGATTCAAAACCACTTTTTAGTGAGATAAAAAACTCCGCCCTAATTAGAGAGCTCCATGTCTATGGGCCAAGCCAGCAGATAAGCAAGAAAGACAAACAGAAGCCTCAACATAGAGGGATTGGTAAGAAG
>CAZAJM010000017.1:0-5312 GCA_964485625.1 uncultured Candidatus Saccharibacteria bacterium | reverse complement strand
AAAATGAAATTAATATTTTCGAAATAGATCTTCTAAAACTCACAAAACCTCCTTTGTTTTTGATAGATTAATACTTCTCTTAGATATATTTTACTACAATTAACATAAATGGGCAAAAGAAGTTCTTAATAATACTTGAAATATCTCTTCTGAAGATCTTCTAAACTATTTGTCCCAACAGCTCCTCTTATCTCTCTCATCAAGTTGGCAAAAAACCAGATATTATGAATTGTGGCGTACTTCCCTGCCAGTAAATCTTTATCTTTGAACAATTTTCTCAACTCTAATCTACTTAGTTTAATCTCATTACATACCTGACAACCACACTCTGAATCAATAGAAGAATTATCTTCTTTGTATTTTGAGTTTTTAATATTGATCTCTCCTTTTTTTGTATAGAGCTTACCATGCCTAGCTTCACGGGTAGGTATAACACAATCAAAGAGATCAATACCCTTACTTACACCAACAAATATATCTCTTACTTTACCTATTCCCAGTAAATGGCGTGGCTTATCTTCGTCTAAATGAGGTACCATCCAATCTATCTCAGCAAATGTCTCTTCAGGCTTAGAGCCAAAAGAGCTGCCAAAGGCCCCACCCAAGCTATAACCGTCAAAATCTAAGCTATTAATATATTTAGCACTCTCTTCCCTTAGGTCTTGATACTCTCCTCCTTGAACTATACCGAAAAGTTTCTGTTGTGACTGTTTGGCCTTGATTGAATCTTTAGCCCACCTATGAGTTCGCTCCATCGCCTCTTTAGTATAGCTATAGTCATGATATGGAGAGCTTGGCTCATCAAAAGCTAGAATGATATCGGCCCCTAGTCTCTCTTGAATCCAGATTGATTTTTTAGCATCAAGAAACGTCTCTTTGCCATCAAGTTTAAAATATACTCCACCTTCAGTTACTCTAACCAAATTGTCTTCAGGTTTCTTATTTTCATTGGAAATTTTTTTCAATTTAACCTTGCTACCACCAAATTCCCTAGCATAACCCAAACTAAATACCTGAAATCCACCTGAGTCTGTAATTAAAGGCCTCTTCCAATTCATATAGTCATGCAAACCCTGAAAACTCTCTAGCTTACCATCCCCCAACTGACGCCAGAGATGATAGGTATTAGAGATAATAATTTGAATATCAATATTATTAAGTTCTTTACTGTCCAATGTTCTAATTTCAGCATCTGTGCCAACAAAAATGTATGCTGGAGTCTTTACCTCACCATGTGTAGTTTTTAGAATGCCGACCCTGGCAGTAGAACTATCAGATTTTTTAATTAGCTTAAACACTACAAATCCAAACTACCTTGCCCGTCTTCGAAATAGAATAGTTCAATCATTTTATTAGCTATAACTTGAATTGCTTTTCTATCAGCCTGGCTATATTTCTCCTCTCCGGCCGGTTTCTCTTCAACATCCCAAATTGCTTCTCTGGCATGATAAAGAAGCCTTTCAATCTCTCTTGGCTGCTTTTTAGCTTCATCGACGGCCTTAGACCAACGACCTTGAGAAATATCAGCAGTGCTATACTTTCTGCTAAACTGCCCTGTTTGGTACTTTCTAATCTCAAGCTCATCTACAACTTCAGTAGAAATCTTCTTTGCTAAAAAAACACAGAGCCGATCAACTATCTCTCTCATATCCTGGTCATTGGCTCTCTCTGCTGACCCAGCAATCTGAGTAAGCTCCTCTGAGCCTATTGGTTCGCCCTCAGTTGATTTACTAATTACCATTACTTCAAATAATTAAATTTGCTTATTCTTCTTTAGGTTTTTCAACCAACCGTATTTAATTGAGACAATAGCACCAAGACCAATCATACTTAAAACAAATGTGGTCAAACCACCAAGTAGAGGAATCAGCCCAACTAGATAGTAAATAAGAGCGCCAATAAGGACAGTTATCCAATCTAGCTTAATAGTCTGACTTTTCTTATCTTTATCAGCAAAGTATTTCTGAATACAGTAGCCAAGACCGACAATCGCGGCTATCTTAGATAGATAGAGAATGATTGTATAGATCATTATTAAACCAATCGCCAGAGGAATACTTAGAACCAACATTGTTAAAAATATCGCCACTATTGGGACAGCTATTAAGAACAGAAATCCCCAAACAAAATTAATTCCTGCTTTCTCTCTCCAGCTATTAGCTAGCTTGGATGAGATAATTGGCAACAGATAGACTAATAGTAGAGCGACTAGAATGGAAGACAGCAAAGAATAGATCTTGCCAGTATAATCAAAACCACTTCTATAATAGTTTCTATTGTAATCTTCAATCTCAATAAAATCAGTCTGCCCAGCAATTGTTGCTTTATCTGAGATGTTACCCTCTCGGCTAGAGTAGTACTCTAAATCTCCTTTGATGTTAGCTGAATCATTGATAGTTAGATTACCTGTCTGCAAGCGCAGGCCTTCTGTCTGGCCTGAAATCATGGCTGTGCCAATCCCTGCTAATATTTCACCGCCAACCTTTCCATCTTTAAGTAGATTAAAGGTACCAACACCTGCTAAAACTTCACCTGCAACTTCACCGGAGATATCAACTTCACCGGCACCTGTTCGCAGATCACCACCAATCTTGCCATTAACTTTAACTGTGCCGGCAAAAACCAAAACATCGCCCATCACTTCTCCTGTAATGGTTAGGTTTCCGGCAGCTACGAACAAATCTCCTTCTACGCTACCATCAACCACTACCTCACCACCGGCGATATAGAGATTGTCCCTAACCACTTCACTACTACCAACCACTATCTGCTCGCCAGCTCTCTGCTCAGCCGCCAAACCCAGGGCAGGGGCCAAGAAGAAGGTTAGAGCTAGTAATAGATAAAGAATTTTTTTACTCATTTGTCTCAGTTATTTTGTTATTTTGTAATTTATAGTATTTTGTCTCTTCCTGACTGGGGCAGCAGTTAAAGTCTCCTTCACCATGAACGGTCATATCAACAGAAATTATGCCTTCCTCTTGGTCGTAGCTAAGTGAGTTGACTAGCCCAGACGTTAAACTGATGGAGTCAATATTTGTAGCTGAACCATCTTCATTTTCCAATAGAGCCAGGTATTTAAATACTCCGGTTCCTCCATCTGTGTAGTTAAGAACTACCAAAGCCTCTTTCTCTTGATCGTCATCTAAGTTAACAAAAAGATAGTCAACACCTTCATGTTCTTCTCCTTTAGTAAGATCAATATATACTTGCTGGAGATTGTTGTCGCTTTGATTTACATAATCACCGTTTACAAGCCTAAACTCTTCCAAATCAGAGCCCAACAAGTTCAAATTATAGCTGGCGTTCTTAACTTGGTTAAGAGTTAAATCACTGACACTGTCAGATTGGATGCTTTCCTGCTCAACCTCATCTTCAACCCCATACTTCTCTACCACTCCCTCTAAGGAACTAATCTGAGATTTTAACTCACCTATTTGATTGTCTACTAAAAAAGCAAAAACTAGAACAGATATCCCTGCTGAGATAAAAGATACTCCAAGTACTAACCAAAAACTATTTCTATTCATTTGTACCTATATTATCACAGATCTCTCTTCCTTAGCAAATGATCTAGACTCTTAGCCTGCGAACAGATACCCTCTAGCTCATTCCAAAAATCTTGGCTATGGTTTGGGTGGCTTAAGTGAACTAACTCATGAAATACCAAGTATTTTTTCAACTTGTCCGATAACAATATAATACGCCAGTTAAAAGAAAGGTTCTTTTTAGATGAACAGCTACCCCACCGAGTTTTCTGGTCCCTGATATATATTTTGTTAAAACTATATTGACTAGATAGTCCAGATTCATGAATTATTTTCTTTATAATATTTCTAGCCTGCTCATAATACTTCGCCTTCAATTTATTAGGTAGCTTAATAGATGATCGCTTATTTTTTTCAGGAACACTATTTAGCTTCCTATAAATCCAACCACTCTTTCTTCTAATTAGATCTTTCAAATATCTATCCCTCTTTCTACCCAAGCAAATAGGTAAAATAACTCTATTACCCTCAGGTCTAATCTCAATTCTAGAGTATCTAGCTTTCTTGCCTAAAAAAATATCATAATAAAAAACAACTCCACGAATTGTCTCTCTGCCCTCTCCTATTTTCTCTAATCTGGCCACAATTATTTAGTCCAATTATTTCTCAAGCAAGTTATACATACTAAGATAGTACCTTAGGTCTTCAAGAGAGAGATAGTTAATTACATCCTTGTAGTCTTCTACTATAACTAAATACTTTCTGCCTTTAACTAATTCATTTATCAACTTACTAGCACCTTCGTTAATATCTATCTTCCCATATTGATCTAGGCTTTTAGCAATATCACCGGCGATAACATCCCTATGATTGGAAGGGGAGTATTTTGCCACTTCAGGGCGAGAAATAACACCTACCGGCTCATTATTATCACAGACCATGAGATGATCTCTTCGATATTTTCTAAAAACCTCTCTTATCTCACTAATCCCAGTCTCCTTGCTAATAGTTAGTGGCTCCGATTGAATAATATCACCAACCACTATACCTTCTAATTTTTTAGTAACCATAGTCTTTATTAAACTCTCTCTAGCAGCCTGATAGAGAAAGAGCCCAATCAAAACCAGCCAGATTCCGCCAAAACTACCCAGGGCAACTAACTGAAATATTCCATAGACAACCAAAAGTCCGGCAACTACTTTTCCCCCAACCACTGCTATCTTAGTAGCCTTAATCAAATCTTTACTAAAGTACCAGACCAAGCCTCTAAAAATTCTGCCACCATCGAGTGGAAAACCAGGTAGTAGATTAAAGATCGCTAAAACAAAGTTAATATACCCAACAGCAGCTAAAGAAGTAGTAAAAATATCTAAAAAGTTTAATACTGAGAAGATATATGAAATAAGTAAAAGCAGAAAACCAATAACTACGCTGGTTAGAGGACCTACAAAGGCCATCTTGATTTCATTGGTCGCAGATTTTGGTTCATCTTCTAAATTAGCCACGCCACCAAAAAGAAACAAGGTAATCTTATCAACATTATCTCCTTGGGCTCTGGCAACCAAACTATGGGCTAGCTCATGAGCAAGAACTGAAGAGAAGAAAAGCAGAGCACTAAAAACTCCATAGATAAGGTATCGCCAAATCGGCTCCATAGGTGTTAGCGCCGGCAGTAGTTGGGCTGAGAAAGTATAGATTACCAATAGAAGAATCCAGAACCAAGAGTAGTCCAAACCAACCCTAATGCCAAATATTTTGCCTAACTTAATTTCTCTGTCATTAAACATAGTAAAACTATCTTATCTAACTGGAGGTCAAAAATCAAGA
>CAZAJM010000016.1:0-5375 GCA_964485625.1 uncultured Candidatus Saccharibacteria bacterium | reverse complement strand
GATAACTATAAAGAGCTTTCTCATACCTCGGTCTTTATTAAGTATAAGCTGGTAGATGAGGATAGATATCTGCTCGTCTGGACAACTACACCCTGGACGTTACTTGCTAACGTGGCCGCGGCTGTCGATCCTACTTTAGATTATGTAGAGGTCAAAGCGAGTTCCGGTGATAATTTGATTTTAGCAAAGGACCGGCTAGATGTGCTTGAGGAAGATTATGAAGTAATTAGTAATTTCAAAGGCAGTCAACTTATAGGTAAAAATTATGAAGGTCTTTTTGACGATCTTGACTCAGTTGATACCGATCATAGGATAATTGGCTGGGAGGATGTTGGTAGCGACGAAGGAACGGGCATTGTCCATATTGCTCCAGGCTGTGGTAGTGAAGATTTTGAGCTGGCAAAAGAGAATGACTTGGCAGTAATTGGTCCGATAGATGAGGAGGGAAGATATTTGGAAGGCTTTGGAAATTATTCTGGCGAAATGGTAGCAGGGATAGAAGAGAAGGTCTTCTCTGATTTGAAGGAGAAAGAAGCTCTCTATAAAACTCAAGACTATAAACATCGATATCCACTCTGTTGGAGGTGTGATGAGGAGCTGGTCTATCGGGTGGTTAAGGAGTGGTTTATTAAGGCTGATCCAGTAAGAGATGAGATGAAAGATGAGGCTAGCAAGGTCAATTGGCAGCCGGATAGTTCCGGTAAAAGAATGCAGGACTGGCTTGATAATATGTCTGATTGGAATATATCAAGAAAGAGATATTGGGGTCTACCCCTTCCTTTCTATCCTTGTAAAAAATGTAATGAGCTAACTGTAGTTGGTAGTAGGGATGAATTAGAAAGGTTAGCTACTGATAAGCAGAAAGCCAAAGACTTGCCAGAGCTTCATCGTCCATGGATTGATGAGATCAGGATTAGCTGTCCAAAATGTAAAAGTGAGGTGAGCCGAGTAGTTGAAGTAGGCGACTGCTGGCTAGATGCCGGTATCGTTCCTTACTCAACTCTCAAATATAGTTCAGACAAAGAGTATTGGCGAAATTGGTTTCCTTCTGATTTTATTACTGAGATGAGAGAACAAGTTAGGCTTTGGTTCTACTCAATGCTCTTTATGAGCGTTGTTCTGGAATCTAAGACCCCCTATAAACAAGTTTTAACTTACTCTCCTGTAAATGATGAGAAGGGTGAGGAGATGCATAAGTCCAAAGGCAATGCGATCTGGTTTGATGATGCGGTAAAGAGAATGGGTGCCGATACTATGCGCTGGATATATTTAGCCCAGAATCCTAAATATTCTCTTAGGTTTGGCTATAGTCGAACAGGAGAGATTGGTGGAAAGTTTAATACACTTTGGAACTCTCTCTACTTTCTGATTACCTATGCCGGGATCGATAACTGGCAACCGAATGATAAAATTGATAGTTTTAAGCCAACAAATGTTCTTGACCGGTGGATGCTATCTCGTCTCTCTCAGTTTATCGACCAGTCTGATAAGAATTATCAAGAAAAAAAGACTGATAAACTCATGGACAGTTTTGATAAATATTTAGATGATCTAAGTAATTGGTATATCAGAAGATCTAGGAAACGTTTCTGGGCGGAAGAGAAAGATCAAACGGATAAAATATCTGCCTATAAGACTCTCTACCTATCTCTACTAAAATCAGCTCAGGTAATGGCGCCAGCTCTGCCATTTATCACCGAAGAGATCTATCAGGTTCTAAAATCAGATTCTGATCCAGTAAGTGTTCATCTAGCAGATTATCCCGATTTTAGTTTAGAGCCTGATAATAAATTGATTGAAGAGATGGCTCAAGCACGAGAGATTGTGGAAAAAGCTCTCTCTGCTCGTGCCAAAAATGGCATCAAGGTGAGACAGCCTCTAGCTAAACTGAATATTAAGGAATCTAAGTTAGATCCGGAGATTATCGATATTATTAGAGATGAGGTGAATGTCAAAGAGATTGTCGAGGGTCAGAATGAATTTAGCCTTGATACAAAAATAAGCGAAGAATTGAAGCTGGAAGGACTATCTAGAGAGATAGTTAGACGTGTTCAGAGTCTGCGCAAGAAGGCCGATCTTAACTTTGATGACAGAATAAAGTTAAATTACAAAACAGATTCTGACCTACTGAGAAGAGTAATGGAGAAACATCGGGGGGTAATTAAAGAAGAGGTTCTGGCTGCCAAAGGAGTAGAAGATAACAAAAATGAAGAAAGCTTAGCCAGTGAGGATGCCCAAGTAGGTGAGGAAAGTATTTGGCTAGGCATTAGTAAATAGATTTTAATTTGTGCTAATATATCTCAAGTATGAGAAGACTATCAATTGATTGGCTGATCTATATCATTCCAATCTGTTTAACAATTATCGGGGTAGTTGTTATTTTTAGTATTACCCATCAGCAAGCCGGCTGGAGCATTTTTTTTCAGCAGTTAATCTATCTTGGTATCGCTATTTTGTTTATGGTTGGCCTGACAATCCTTAATTATAGGCAGCTTAGAGGTGCTAGTATTGCTCTATACATAATTGGCATATTTTTGCTAGTTATTGTCTATCTGTTTGGTACTGAGATTCAAGGCTCATCACGTTGGCTGAGTTTTGGTTTTTTTAATCTTCAGCCATCGGAGATTTTTAAAGTAATTCTAGTAATTTGTCTAGCTACCTTCTTTACTAGTGTTGGAGAGATAAAAATAAATCAGATCATTGCTGGTCTGGCAATAACAATTTTGCCTGTGATTCTAGTTCTCCTTGAGCCCGATCTGGGAACTAGTCTGACCTATATTTTTATCTTCCTAGGCTTATTAGCCGTTAGTCATATTGATCGACTATATCTATTTATTATTGGTCTGGTGGCGATAATTATCGCTCCGTTATCTTGGTTTTTTGTTCTGGCTGATTATCAAAAGCAGCGTATTTTGAGCTTTATCTATCCCGAGTCAGACCCTTTTGGTTCGGGGTATAATGTACTTCAGTCAACTATCGCTATTGGTTCAGGTGGCCTATCAGGTAAAGGTCTTGGCCATGGACCTCAGAGCCAGCTTAATTTTATTCCTTCTCAACATACTGATTTTATCTTTGCTACCATAGGCGAGGAGCTTGGCTTTTGGGGAGCTTCTTTGGTTTTGATTTTACTACTGTTTTTCTTGATTAAGATTATTTCTGTCTATTCAAAAAGTAGTGACGATTTTGGTAAATATCTGACAATTGGATTTTTTACAATTTTTTTAGTCCAGATCTTCGTCAATATCGGTATGAATATCGGAATCATGCCAGTTACGGGTATACCCCTGCCATTTATCTCTTACGGTGGTAGTTCTTTGATCACCTCATATATAATGGTCGGTATATTGGGGAGTATAGTTGCTAGAAAGAAGCGGCTAAATTTTTGACTTTTCTGTTTTGCTGTGATAAATTGGCAGTAGTAATTAGATAGTAGAAATTAATTAGGAAGAGGGCTTTTTTAAATTAAGGTATATCTATGAGTAAGATAGCTGTAATCAAGGTTGGTGGTAGTCAGTATCTGGTCAAAGAGGGTGAGACTATCAAGACCGATAAAGTACGGGAGAAGAAGGGAACTATTACAATCTCTGATGTTTTGCTATATGGTACAGAGAAGAGTACTACAATTGAGCCGAGCAAATTGAAAAAAGCTAAGGTTAAAGCCAAGGTTGTTGAGGTGGGCAAGGATAAGAAAGTTAAGGTAGTAAAGTTTAAAGCTAAAAAAAGGCAGCTTAAGCAAGCAGGCCACAGGCAAGACTATAATAAGATTGAAATAAATAAAATTACTAACAGCTAACAATGATCCAAGCCCTAACTAACTACATTAAAGGTTCGATTGACGAGCTAAAGAAGGTGACTTGGCCAACAAGAGAAGAGACGGTTAGGTTTAGTATAATTGTAATAGTAGCAACCCTGATATCGGTCGGGCTACTAACATTAATAGATTTTGGCCTCAACTATATTATCGATATATTGATTTCATAAATAGATAATCATGGCAAATAAAGAAGAAGAGAGAAAAGAAGAGACAACAGACGAGGAGCTAGAATCCGTTGATGAGACTGAAGAGATGGAAGACAGTCTTTTGGCGAAGATATCATCCGGAGATGGGGACCAGGAGGGCCAATGGTATGTTGCTCAGACATATTCTGGTTATGAGGATCAGGTTGCTTCTAGTTTGAAGAAGAGAATCGAGAGTATGGATATGGGCAATGAGATATTTGAAGTTATCGTGCCAGAAGAGAAACAAATTGAAGTAAAGAACGGTAAGAAGAAGACCAAGATAAAGAAAATATTTCCCGGTTATGTTCTAGTTAGAATGCTAGTAACTGAAGAGTCTTGGTACGTAGTTAGAAATACCCCTAATGTTACCGGTCTGCTTGGCTTTGGGACAGTTCCTAGTTCGGTTGGGCTAAATGAATTAAAAAATATCCGCTCCAAGATGGATCAGGAGCAACCCAAATTCGATGTTGACTTCAAGGTTGGCGAACAGGTAAAGATTATCGATGGTCCGTTTAAGGACTTTGAAGGTTCAATTGAAGAGGTAGATAAAGACAAGGGCAAGGTTAAGGTATTAGTTGATATGTTTGGTAGAGAGACTCCAGTCGACCTTGACTTCTTACAAGCGAAGAAACTTTAATTAATTATTTAACACGATATGGCAAAAGAAGTATTAACAAAAGTACAACTACAGATTCCAGCCGGAAAAGCTACCCCGGCTCCTCCAATCGGCCCGGCTTTAGGCCAGCATGGTATTGATATCTCTAAGTTTTGCCAGGAATTTAATGCTAAGACCCAGAAAGAGGGTGATGTAATTATCCCTGTTGAACTTACAGTATACCAAGACCGATCTTTTGATTTCATTACCAAAACTCCGCCGGCCGCCACTTTGATTAAGAAGGCAATTGGTCTAGATAAGGGGTCAGCTGAACCACAGAAAGATAAGGTTGGTACAATCAACCAAGCTCAGATAGAGGAGATTGCAGAGAAGAAACTTCCGGATCTAAACACTGATGATATTGAACAGGCAAAGAAGATTATTGCCGGTACTGCTAAAAATATGGGCCTAGTGGTAAAGAAATAACAAAAGATACAAAAAAAGAGAGTAGAGAGTACTTTCTTTTTTATTTAAGTAAAAAAGAGGCAGAAAATATATCATTGATTAGACTAATTGAAGTCTAGATTGCAAACCAGTAAGTTGAGGTGAATGTTTCCTTCTATCCAACTGGAGAAACTTAGCAAGCTCTTTAGCAATATCGGTTCTTATTCTTGCTTCAATAGTTTTTAGAAAAACAATCGCTGCTTTTGGGAGTTTAACAGATGTGCCATTAACAGAAGGTCGCTTAAGTTCAATAAGCTCAGGATGATTCGGGTCACAG
>CAZAJM010000015.1:0-5507 GCA_964485625.1 uncultured Candidatus Saccharibacteria bacterium | reverse complement strand
TCATTTAGGTATCTACTTAACTTCAATTTGGTGATGGGCTTTCTCCACTTAATCCAAGGTGGGTTGATGCTCTGGCTGGGCTTAACCCTGGATAATATCAAAGACTTTAGCTTGCCCATAACTACAAGCTTTCTAAAGTATAACGAGGCTTTAGAGACATTAATTCTAGTTAAGGAGACCGTAGCTGAGCTACCGATCGCTGCTATCGTTTCATCTTTCTTGTTTCTTTCGGCGATTGCCCACTTTGTTATTTATATCAGCAGAAAGAAGTATGTTAGTGATTTAAAAGATGGTGTTAACCAATATCGCTGGTTTGAGTATGCACTTAGTAGCTCAATTATGATTGCTCTGATTGCGATGTTTTTTGGAGTCTATGATCTATCTAGTCTGATTCTTATTATCGGTTTAAATGCTACTATGAACCTGTTTGGTCTAGTGATGGAGCTATATAACAAGGGGAGAGAGAAAGAGAGTGTGAGTTGGCTACCATTTGTCCTTGGCTCCTTTGCCGGCCTTATCCCCTGGATAGTGATTGTAATTCATTTTTTAGGTTCAGGAGAGTTTGAGCAGATCCCTTGGTTTGTCTACTGGGTGCTAGTTAGTTACTTTGTCTTTTTTAATCTTTTCCCAATCAATATGTACTTGCAGTACAAGCAGATTGGTAAATGGAAAGACTATCTATATGGCGAGAGAGTATATATTATACTCTCACTTGTTGCAAAATCTATTCTAGCTTGGCTGGTATTTTTTGGTACTCTCCAGCCCTAGATTGGTTGACTTTAAGGTTTAGTTGTGGTATAACGATTATGTCTTGAACCGCCATGCTTGTAAGAAGGGAGCCTAGAAATGAAGATCGATCAACAGGAACTAACTTTGGAATCAAGAAGGCTTGTTGATTTCAACCATAGTATGAGACGAGCGATAAAGCAACATAACTGCGCTGGTTGTTCGGAGGTGATTGAAAAAGGAGAAGAATACTGTCATTTGGTGGTATTTTCTAATGGCAGGCATATTAATATAAGGTTTCATAGTCTAGAGGAAGCGGTTTGGTATTATATTCGTGAATACTGTGATTTGAATTTCGAACCTGCTAAAATGGTTTACTATGAAGATGATCCCAGTCGATTTATGCTAGCTGTTATTTATGAAGGCCAAGACAATGATGATGTTCCGTTTGGTCATTTGCTTTTTCCTGAAACTGCTGGTATTGATTTGCTTATTAATGGTGAACGAATTTATCATAGAGATCAAGCATATCTAGATAAATTTAGGCTTATCTCTGGAGAAAACCTAGCTGTTTTTGAGCCCGGCCACGGCCAGGCAAAGATAAAATTCAAATGCTAGTTAGTCGTTAATTGTCTTGTTATTAGCTTTTAACGGCTCTTTTATTTGCTATTATTAGAAAAATCTGCTACTATACAATTGTGGTTTGAGCAATTTCCAGGAGGTCAAGAAGTTTGTTCAAGCAGTATATTAATTAACATTAAGAAGGAACTAGTAAGATGGCAGAAAAGAACAAACTTTATGTCGGTAATCTTGATTATGGTATGGACAACGAAGCTCTAGAGAAGCTTTTCGCTGAATATGGCGAAATCTCTGAGGCAATCGTTATCACCTATCAGGACACAGGCCGATCTAAGGGTTTTGGTTTCGTTACCTTTGCTGATGATGAATCAGCTGCTAAAGCTAAAGAAGCTTTAGATGGTAAAGAAGTTGAAGGCCGAGAGATGAAAGTAGACTTTGCTCGACCAAGAGAAGAGGAATAACTACTTTTTACAATTAAGATAGAAACAGGCCCTTTCGGGGGCCTGTTTTGTTGTGATATAATTAAGGAGATAATAATTAATTATGTTATCTATGAAATTAAAAGACTATCAAAAACAGGCAAAAAAGACGGTTGGTACCCAAGGTAAAGAGGCAATCCTCAATTGGGGTTTGGGAGTAGCAGGAGAGGCCGGTGATCTTTCTGGTTGTATTAAAAAGACCTATTTTCACAAAAACGACCAGAAAGAAGGCACAAGAGAGAACATTGGGGATGTAATGTGGTATCTGGTTGCGATCTGTGATTTCTACGGTTGGGAGCTAGAAGATATCTTAGATGAAAACATTGCTAAGTTAGCTAAACGTTATCCCAAAGGTAAATTTACCTTCAAGGATGCTAAAAGAAAAGGCGAGCGGGTTGATTGGAACGAGAAATAGTTGATTTTTAGCTCTAAATAGGCTAATATACAGATAGTTTTTGTACCCATAGTCACAAGAGGAGGTCGCTATGCGCCGAGAACCGACTGATAAGCCAAACAAGTTTGGGTTAGGGGAAGGGCTAGTAATTTTTGGGATTCTTCTGTTTATTGTTGTGACTAGTTTCCGCTACTCATACGGTACTCTTAACTACAATTGTGATCAGAAGATATTGGAAGAGCATGGAGAGCTGAATCTTAAGCTGATTGGAGAGGGCGGTGATGATGAATACTATCATCGGATGAGCACGTTGAGAATGTCTAAACTCTATTCTCCCGGCAATTACCTACTTGTAATCTCTAATGATGATCACGTACTCGGGATTGAGCATGTAGAGATTAAGGATGAGGAGATTATCGAGCTAAATATTGAGGATTTGATTGATGATGGAGAGATTGCCAAGCAGCACAACCGGGAAGCCAAGGCGTCTATTAACTAGTTTATATTATTCTTAGTTATTTGACGCTTTTTTTAATTAGTTAAACTGTGCTAAAATTAGGCCAACATGGATAGAAAAGTAGTAGTTAACGATAAAATGCAGACAGGCTATAGTTATCGATTGGTGGAGCCAATGGGTAGAAACTTTGATTCTAGTTTTAAGCCTGAATTAAGCCCAAAAGAGATGTTGGAGCTAGGTGTATTTGGCGGTAAGTATATGACCGATTGTAAGGACGAGTTTCCGGATGAGTGGTACAAGAAGGCTAAGTTAGATAACAAAAAGCATGATGAGAATAAGAACTTCTTCGGTGTTAATGCCAGTCAGCCACTTTCGGTCTGGCGAGAGAAGGGCTGGATAAATGAAGAGCATGACCCTAGAGGTTGGTTTCAGTGGTACTGCCGCTACTATATGGGTAGAAGGCTGGAGAAAGAAGACCAGCGCCAGATAAAAAGATGGCGGAGCTATAGGCGACATGAGGCTCAAGTGAAGAAGAACTGTAAGAAGGGGGATTATAGTTGTCGAAGAAAACAAAGACAGTCTCTGCTTCATTGGGCCTATGATAGTCGGAAGTATTAGTTTTTTAAATAAGAAAAAAAGCTATTAACCATAATTGTTTAAAAATTAAATCTATTAATAGCTAGTTGTATCTTTCAAAGTCAATTTTTACAAATGTGTCCCTAAAGATAACATTTCTGCTCTGACCATCTTTGTTCGTAACTGTGGAGAGAATTGCCTTAGCACTACTTGTTCGTCTGATTAGAGTTTGCATTCTCATTCTATTTTCACCGCAAAGATCGTAGATCAAGTGGCAGAGTGAGGGTGGCACAATATAGAAAAGCTTCAAACATACCCGAATTATCAAGGTAATATCACCGTCGTCGATATTACTGACATTAAGATCCCATTTTCCACAATGGTTGAAATTGACTGCCCTTGAAACCGCCTCTTTTCTTATATCGGATATTGTTTTGTCATCTGAGGTAAGGCAAAGTTCTGATTCTGTTGATCTAAACCAAGCAAGTAATTCGGATAATTCTAGCCTATCAGTTTTTGTCTGGCTCATTGATTTCCTTCCCAGTATTTCTAGGTGCGTGTGTGATTTGATGATATAATAGAATTAATCATTAATCAATAGTTATGTCAAAAACAGCCAGGGTTATAACAAATATCGCTCTAATTCTAGGGATTGTTGCCCTAGGTTTTTTAGGTTGGTATTTGCTCGATGGTACTTATTCTAATATTAATCAAGTAAAAGATAGTATAGATACTTCGATCTCTGCGCTTGAAGAGCAGGTTAACACCCCCGGGCCATTAATTGAAAGCCAAGATGAGATCAATAATCTGACCATAGCCGGTATCATTGAAGAGACTAACGAGGAGAGGCTAAAGAAGAATCTTAAACCTCTTAGCCAAAACTCTAAACTTAATAGCTCCGCTCTAGTTAAAGTTAAGGATATGTTTAAAAACCAGTACTTTGCTCACCAGTCTCCTAGTGGTTTGGGTGTCGGTGATTTAGTAGATGATGAAGGATATAGTTACCTGATTGTTGGAGAAAATCTGGCTCTAGGTAACTTCGATGGAGATAAGGGGGTAGTTGAGGCCTGGATGGATAGCCCAGGCCATCGAGCCAATATATTGAAAGAAGGTTATCAGCAGATTGGAGTTGGGGTCTATCAAGGGGAGTATAAGGGGGAGAAGGTTTGGATGGCAGTTCAGCATTTTGGTACACCTAAAGCAGTCTGTAGTCCACCGAATGAGGATACCAAAGAGCAGATCCAGATTAATAATGGCAAACTAGAGGCAATGAAAGATGAGCTAGAGCTTCTTGAGGCTCAGATGGAAGGTACTAATAGTAGAGATGAGTATCGGGAGATTAGGAGAGAGTATAATCAGCTAGTTTCTAACTATAATGCTTTGGTTGAGGAGACAAGCATCTTAAGTAATCAGTATAATTCGCAGGTGAATAGTTACAATAGTTGTTTAAACTCCTTCTAGGTCTTGGCTTCTGCTGAACGGAAGAGTATAATTAAGATAATATGAGTAGAAAAGGGAAGATAAAAGTTGGCATAATTGTACTAATCCTAATTGTTTTGGCCCTTCTTTATTGGATTCTTCTCCGCCCGGCTCAAATCTCTCATGACGAAGAGTTGGATCCTTGCCTTAAGGTTGGTACTGAGGAGTGGGTTGAGTATGAGAAAGGTTTTAAGGTTAACTTGCCCCCTAACTGGTCATATAGGGAGTACTATCCGGTTGAGGGGAGCAAAGATATTTCCTGGTTTGTTGGGTTTGGCCCCAACGAGATAAGTCTTAATATCAAGGTTGGCTTAAATGCGACTGATTTTGAACAATTTAAGAGACATTTAGGAGAGCTGGATGAGAAATATGAAATTAGGTCCGAGGCTGACAGCAGCATCGATGGCAAGGACGGCAAAGAGTTGGTTGTTAGCTCGAATGTAGGGGAAAAGAGAGATTATCAGCTCTACTATATACCTTATGGTATCTATAACTACATTCTTATCGGCCCGGCTAACGATGAACAGTTTAAAGATTGCCAGGGCAGCGTATTTGACCGAGTAGCAGAGAGCTTCGTCTTCCCTAAGGATTCTGGCCAAGGCATGGTAGAGGTAAAATAGATTCTATTAACTAATAAATATAATATGGCACAAGAAGAACAAGTTCAGTCTAACTCTAGTTCAAACGGTTCAGGTAGTAACAAGACACTGATTGTTGTAATTGTAGTAATTGTCGCTTTGGTAGTTTTGGGTATTATTGGTCGCTATGTCTGGAGCTATGTTTGGGGTAATGTGAGCGAGCGAGCTGGGGAAGAGAT
>CAZAJM010000014.1:0-5552 GCA_964485625.1 uncultured Candidatus Saccharibacteria bacterium | reverse complement strand
GACGATGAGTAGATCTCTAAGTAGTGATCGTCTAATTTAGAATAAAGACAGGCGATCTTTTCGTCACTAGAGAAGCTAACATAGTAGTACTCCCTGTTGCCCCGATTAGGCGCTAGAATTGAGCGGGTGTCTTGATCTTGGTTGTAGACCTCTACTCCTTTATCGGAGACAAAGGCGAATTTGTGATCTTGATCCCAGCTAGCAGAAATTTTTTCCACATCGGCCGGAGGAGCAAACTCGACAATAGTTGTCTGTTGGTTCTCTACCTCATCAAAACCTTTAATAATTTTTACTCTCTCGTCATCTCCAGAGATGTAGTAGTAGAAAGAGTCTTCATAGTTAAGCTGTTTCTCAGTAGTCTGGCTCTCACTTTCCTGAGTCGTCGCTTGATTATCTTCTGTCTTGACAATCTGATCGGAGTAGAAAGTTAGGTAACCGAGCACTATTAGAGAGCCAATCACCACCAAAGTAACCATTCCCCAGAAGAAAGTTAGGTCTGGGCGATGGTTTAATTTCTCTTGGGCCTCGAGCCTAGCTCTTCTTTTCTCTTTTTTTAGCTTCTCTTTGTTCTTTTTAGTAACAGAAGAGACTCTAGGCCTTTTTATCTCTTCTTTTGTTTTCGACTTGGCCTTCTCTTCTTTATTGGAGTCGGGTTGGTCTTTCTTGCTAGTTATCTTCTCTTTCTCACCGGGCTTTTTGGAGAAGTCTTTTTTGGGCCTGAAATTAGGACTCTCGGGGTCTTTAGGTGATAGTGGTTTAATATCGTCTTTCATAGCTACTTTCCTTCACTAGTAAATGGATCGGCTTTTGTCGCTCCTGAGTTGTAGACATCATCGGGCTGGTTGGTCTCCTTATCGACCAAGTCTTTTGCTCGACCATACTTAAGCCTTGAGTACTGCCTAATTTGATCAGCTAGTTTTGGGTTGGGCTCAGTCTCTTCTAGAATAGTCTCAATATTAAATGGCTTAGTCGGAGTCTTGTCGATTATGAGTCTGATATAGGCGTGGTACTTATCTATATTAAGTAGATCATTTTCACTAAAGGTCGGCTCAAACTCTTTGCCAACAAACTCGGCGTCTTGGGCGCCAATTCTAAAACAGGTAAGGGTACCAACATTGCCAAAAACCGCATCTCTAATTTCTTCTTCCAGTTGAGCAACGTACTGATTGGCTATGGTTAGGTTTAGGTGATACTTTCTGGCCTCACTTAAAATCTCGGCAAATGAGTCGGTAGCAAAGTTTTGGAACTCATCGACATATAGGTAGAAATCTGTTCTATCAGCCTCTGGTATATCGGCCCGGCTCATCGCTGCCATCTGGAGTTTGGAGACCAAGATCATACCAATTAGATTGGAGTTAACCTCACCCATCTTACCTTTAGACAAGTTGACCAGCAGGATCTTGCCTGAGTCCATAACCTCTCGCAGGCTAAAGGCTGATTTCTTCTGTCCCATAATGTTTCTCATCATATCGTTGGTCATGAAACGGCCAAACTTAGAGACAAAGTAGTTAAGCATCTCTGACTTATGATAATCACTTGTCTGAGCCATCTGCTTGGTCCAGAAAGCTTTGACTGCCTGGCTCTTAATGTTTTTAACGGCTTTCTTTTCAAAAGACTTATCTGTAAAGAGGCGAGGGATTTCAATTAAGGTACCTCCATCAGGCTGCTCCATTAGAGTTAGAGCGGCATTTCTCATCCAGTGCTCAAACTGTGGTCCGATAAAGCCTTGTCCGGTGGGGTCGAAAAGTTTGTAAAAAATAGAGATTGCTTCTTGAACCAAGAAGTCTTTCTCCTCCGGCTTGTTCCAGTCTAACAAGTTAATACCCATTGGTCTCTCTACATCAGATGGATCAACCAAGATAACATCTTTACCTCTCTCTTTGGGCACCTTGGCTAAGATGGATTCAATTAGATCGCCGTGAGGATCGATCACTCCTACTCCTTTGCCGTTCTTGATATCCTGAACGATCATCTTCTCCATATAGGTGGTCTTACCAACACCTGTTTTACCAATAGTATAGATATGTCTACGGCGGTCATCGTCTTTTATCCGAACCATCTTCTCTTCTCCCCGGTAATGAGATTGGCCAATAACCATACCTTTCTCAGGCAGATTAGAAGGCGGAGGCGCCTCTTTGGTTCGCAGCCATGAGATGTTAGGCGTCTCTACATACTGGTTGGGCAGGTGAAAAAGACTGGCCACCTCTTCACTGTTAAGAAGATTGTCTTTGGAAGAATAATCAACCTTGCGGAAGATATATTTTCGGATGAAGGGATCGATATCTTTCTCTTTAACTTTTTTAAACTCAAGAGTATTAAATTCAGCACTGGCAAACTGGGCAAAAGAGGAGGCGATATTATCTAGATGAAGCTGCGCTTGTTGCTTGTTCTGGGCTGCTGTAACTACCCTTATTTGAGTTAAGAACCCAAGCTTAGAGGCTTTCTCTTGGAGCTTATTGATCTGATTTTCCTGAATAGCTGTTAGTTTATCGGGTTTATCAGAATTATCTGGACCCTTATCTTCTCCGGAGTTTTTGGCAATACTATAGAACTCTCCTAGGATATCACCTAATTTTTTTAGAAACTTAACAAATTTTGAATTGGTTGAACTTCTTAGGCTCTTGCCCTCAACTACATCTTTTGATTTCTGCTCTGCCTCTTCCCGCCACTGGTTATCTTCTGGGCGGATAATGATTTGGACGCTAGCCGACTCTTTCTCTTTTAGCTTAGAAAGTGAGTTGGTAATTGCGTTCAATGGTTCGCCCTCTAGTTCTTGGTAGGTTAGGATTGGCAATATCGAGTCTTCTTTTTGAACTAACTCTCCTCCGGCCAAAGCTTTCTGTGACTTATTAAACAACTTAAAGTCCCTTACCTTCACAATTGAGGCGCTGGGGTATTGGGCATGGATCTGCTTCTCTACCATCGAGGCGATCGATTTGCGACAACCAACGTAGAAAAAGATCTCTTTCTCTTTAGCCACAATCTCTAGGCTAATATGGTCTTGGCCAATGAAGCGCCGACCGATACCTTTCTTGTAGATAGAATGAACACTGGCTAGGAACTGCTCAAACTTAGAGATAAGCTCCGTTTGGTCTTTTGGTTGTTCGTCAGCATCTGTTTTTTGTTCTTGGGGCACCTTAATTAAAAACAGAACTAGGTTCTTGGCTCTATCGTCTTGCTCGTCTTCAAAGACTTTTTTCTTGGCAAAATTAAAAAGCAGATAGATTAGAACTATGAGAACTAGACTGATAATTGCTAGTACAACTAAGTACATCTACTCCACTCCTTTATATATTAAATCAAATCAAATAACTAGGCCGCTCTATGCTCGTTGGCCCACTTTTCAAGCTCGGAGGCCCCTGAGCCATCACTGGCTTCAACGCTAGGCATTAGACCAGGATTAGTGCCGATCTCTTCTTCTTGAGTCCTAGCCCCTTGAGCCTCTAAAGGTGTGTGCTCGCCGTCACTAGGCTTGAAAGGGTTGCTATTGCTCTGCTCCTCTTCTTTAGTTGGTTGCCAGAAATCAACCTTCTTCTTATCTCCCTCTTTTGACTCTCTACTCCCTTCACTGTTAGGGGTGGTCTCAGTTTCTTTAGCACCGGCGTTATATTTGTTTAGAACAGAATTAACCTCCTTCTCGGGAGAATTTGCGTTTCTGCCTAATTGTCTGTTTTCTTTCTCTACCATATCTTATATATTATATCATTTATTATATCTTATCTAAAACTGATTAAGAATTTTACTCCTCTTCTTCCTCCTCATCTTCAGATTTTGAGTATGGAATGCCAATATCTAAAACTACATTAATTGGCAAAACTATCTTTTCTCCCGTCTCAGATAGCTCTTCATCTTCTGAAGTAATAGGGTTATATATAATTAAATCGACATCTTTTTCATCGATATCGTCAATTTTCACTGGTATTTTTAGGTTTGGGTCATCAGGGTTGGCAGTATCGTTGATACCTAAATCTTCCAGATCCATATTCTGCGGTTTAGGAAGAAGCCAAAATTGACCGATTCTAGGATTTGGTTTCTCTTGTTGATTTTTAGATTCAACTTCATCTTCTTCTTGGTTCTCTTCCTCAATAACTCTTTCCCACTCACGATACATTATGTCATCGGCTAATTCAGAAAGACTGACGGTGTCTTTGCTTGTTACTTCAAAAACAGGTTCATCTTCATATATAAATAGTTTTTCGCCATTTAAGTAAGCAATTTCTACCTGACCAGATTCCCTATCAACACTTTCAACTCTGAAAGTAACAGTATTTAGTTTATCATCCTGACTACCATCACCAATTTTTCTAATTTCTTCCTCACTTAATTCTTTATTCCATAGTTGCCCAACTTCAGGGAAAGGATTTTTTGATTGTTCAAATAGATCCCTAATATTTTCTTCATCTTCCTCCTCTTCTGGAGAAGGCTCTGACCTGTTTGATTCTTTTCTAGCTTCAGGCGCTTGAGCAGGGGTTTCTACTTTTAATTTGTCGGCAATTTCTTGACTTCTATTGATTTTTTTAAGTTCTTTCTTCCTAGCACCGGCTTCTCCAACTTTATCAGCCAGAATTGAACCAGCCCAAGCAGTAGCTAATACAGGCACAGTTCTTTGGATGGTTGTAGCTAGGGCGATATCGGCTTGATTTGAGCCAAGCCAAATAGGATCACCTAAAACATTAGATTCTAGCCCTCCGCCTATTCCGGCAACTTTTTCAGCTTCTGAGTAGAGAAACCTCCATTGATCATCTACTTTAACTACTTCATGGATTCGGTCCATGCCTCCTCTTGCATCTTTCCCTAGTAAGTCAATATCAATACCTCCGGTGACATTTCCACTCAAGACTTCACTAGCTACTCCAGCTCCACCACCGATAATACCACCGGCAATTTGCAGTCTATGTCTTAGCTTATCTTGGCCTTCTCTAGTTTCGGCCAAAGCTTTTCTTCTATCACCTAACTGTTTAATAACAGCGGACTCTCCTTGCTCGTGATAGATATCTACAATTTTACTAACTATATTTGTTTTTTCTTCCATCTCTTCGGCCTCGTCATACTCTAAGGCCAGTTCCTTTAACTGATACCAGCGTTCTTTTTCTGCTAACAAAACTTCTTTTCTGGCTTGCATCTCTTTGCCATAGGTTAGGGCTTCAGCAGTTAATCTACCAACAGAAGAACCGGCAATTACACCCGTAGCTGCAAATCCAGCTCCACCGGTTAGAATACCAATACCAACAGAAGTAGCAGCAGCAGCCACATTCTTTTTGTTGATAAATGTTTGAGCGAACTTTCTAGTCCCGGCAAAAAAATTGCTACTGCCCCTAACTTCATTTTCAGAGACTTTAACATCATATTCGCCGGCTAGCCAGCTCTTGACTTTACCGATAGTACCTCTACCATACTTCTTCTCTCTTTCTGCTTTTTTAAGATCCTCAAAAGTTGTCTGCTGAAGGGCAGTGATCAATTCTTCTACCGATTCCGGTTCTCCGGAAAGTACTTCTTTATATTGCCTAATTCTACCCAAAACTTGGTATTTACTATCTATATCTTCTTCAAAT
>CAZAJM010000013.1:0-6092 GCA_964485625.1 uncultured Candidatus Saccharibacteria bacterium | reverse complement strand
AAAAACCTAATTATTGATTGTAATTCTTAACTATCTCCATTGAGGGCTATGCTCTGGCCTTCCTCTATAACGTGGTTGCCGTTTTGATCTTTCTTGCTATTTGGAGCCTCGTTTTTTGAGGTTGAAGTTTGATCTTCTGATTGAGCAGGGTTCTTTTTATCTTTATTATCATGGTTCTGTTTGTTATCTTCTCCCCCTAGCTGCTTTGAGAGGCCTTTTAAGTGCTCTTTCAGGGCTTTTTTCGTCTCTTGCTTCTCTGGTCTCTTCTTATCTGGTTTATTGGCTGAGCTTCTGTTTGACTTCTTTTTATTACTACTCTCTTTTCCTTTTTTGTTATCCTTACTAGAGTCCTTATCGCTGCTTTTTTCAATATACCACCCTCGACCGTCGGTGCCGACTAAAGGATACATCTGTTTGCCCTTGATTGTTCTCTCTTCAAGCTTCTCTTCTTTTATATCGTTTTGAGATTTAGAGGCTCTCTCATCCCAGTCTTGAAGCCACTCCTCTACCTCGTCTCTAGGTTTGGCGAAGTTTTTTCTAGTATGCTCTCTAATCTGTTCTTGATTATCAGATTTATCAGTATATGGCGGTAGGGTTTGAGCGGAGAAAGGCGGGCTAGTAACTCCATCGATTGCCATCTTGTTATAGATCTGGAACTTATCTAAGTTAATCAAATCATCTTCTTCAAAGGTGGGCATAAATTCTTTAGCTAGATAGGGAGCATCGGTTGGCCCGACTCTAAAAGATATTAGGGTACCGACATTACCAAAGATTGCTTCTCTGACCACCTCTTCCATCTGGGCAATATACTGGTTGGCCATAATTAGGGATAGATTGTACTTTCTAGCCTCAGACAGAATAGTAGCGAAAGACTCCGTAGCAAAGTTCTGAAACTCATCGACAAACAAAGTAAAATCCTGTCTTTCACTCTCGGGGATATATGCTCTCTGCATAGCGGTCAATTGGATCTTGGTGATAAGCATCGCTCCAAGTAAGGCGGAGGCATCTTCTCCGATCTTGCCTTTAGATAGGTCCATTAGCAGAATCTTCTTGTTATCCATAATATCTTGAAAATCTATGGTTGATTTTGGTTGACCAAGAATATTTCTAATCATAGAGGCGGCTAAGAATTGGCCGACCTTGTTTTGAATTGGAGAGATAGCTTCTGTTCTAAAACGATCGTCATATTGGCCAAACTCGGAGACCCAGAAATCTTTGACGACCGGATCTTTTATCTCCTCAATTACTTTGTCTCGATAGTTTTGATTAACCAAAATCTTAGGGATAGAGAGCATAGTTGCTTCTGGGTAGTCTAGTAGAGCAAGGATGGTATTTCTTAGAATATGCTCTAATCTTGGACCCCAAGAGTCGGCCCAGATTTTTTTGAAGATTCCAACCAAGCCGGAGGCTAAGACATTCTTTTGGTTCTCATCAACATTCTCAAGTGGATTGAAGGCAACCGGAAAGTCTCTATCGCTGGGATCGATCATAACTACATCTTTTATCCTCTCTGCCGGCACAAACTCTAAAATCTCGTTGATAAAGTCTCCATGAGGGTCGATAATTCCTACTCCATGTCCCTTTCTTACTTTGTCTATGGCCATGTTCTGCAGGCAGGTCGTCTTACCTACTCCGGTCTTACCGATTAGGTACATATGACGTCTTAGGTCGTCCTGCCAGATGCCGAACTTCTCCGTCTTGCCCCTGAAGTCTGTCTTAGCATACGGGGTAAGATCGTTATCGCCGTCTCCTTCGACAATAGGTAGTTTTATTGGCGCCTCGCCTTTCTTTGAACCGGCCCAGACCATGTTAGGTGTCTTTACGGAGATATTGGGCAGATGGAATATACTAGCTAACTCTTCGATATTTAAGATATATCCCTTCTCAATAAAGAGTCTCTTTTGATACTGTTCCAGCTCTAGGCGGTCATCGAACTTAATTGGACTGCTGACGAAACCATTCATATTATTAGTATTGTACTGCTTAAAGGCACCGACCACCGATTGAAGTCGGTTCCGGGCCTGAATCTTATCTGGGCCGCTAGCAACTAACCTTACCTTGGTCTCAAAGCCCAGCTTGGTTACTTTTTCTTCAATGCCTTCAACAGCGGCGGCTACTGGACCTGATAGCTCAACCTCATCGTCTCCTCCACCGGCCTCGGCTTCCGGGTTGGTAGCGATTCGGACTAAATCTTTAAAGCCAGCCTTGAGTGCTTTATTGAAGATACCAAAGAAAGTCTGCTTGGGGTCTTTACCGTTTTTAATGGCGTCGGCATAGGCGATGCCTTTGTTCTGCCAGCTATCATCTTCGGGGCGAACTAGTATTTGAATCCAAACATCCTCTTCCTCTTTGATTTTGCCAAGTACTCCAGTAATTGAGGCTAAAGGGTCAACATCGAAGTTCTCAAAGGTCTTTAATGGGTAGAACTCTTCTTTGGTTAGAGTGAGATCTGAACTTACGGTTGATTTTCCTGATTTTGGGTCGCTCTCACCTGTTGGCAGAAAGACCTCATCGATATGGGCTTGAGCATAATCGTTTACTTCTCTAATCTCGACTTCCGGGTATTGGGCATAGATCTGGCCTTCAACGAAATCTTGAAGATACTTAGGCACATAGCAGAAAAATCTAATTTCTTCTCCATGGGCAACTATCTCAAAACTGATATGTTCTTGGGACTCTCCCGAACCTAGTTCTTCGGAGGTTTTGTAGATGCCATGAAGAGCGGCGAAGAGGCTCTCGGCGGCCTCAGGTGTCTTCTCGTTCTCTTTAGGTACGGAGATGCTAATTAGGCTATACTCCTTGCTCTCTGTCTCTACTGCCTGCTGGCGAGCCTTAAATTGTTTAAATAAAGAGAGAAGCACATAGATAGCGCCGGCTAGGACTAATAGGATGATTATGATGCCTTGTAATGTCATTTAATTATTAGATTCAAATAAAAATACAACTATTATCTAGCTGTATTATATCATAATTTGGAGGGGAAATAAAGGGTAGGTTGGGGCAACTGTCAAGAGTTAGCGGAGAGCGTAAACCTGATCTTTCTTTCTAATAAAATCTTTCTTTCGATTAAGGTTAGCTAGAATAGTGTTTTTGGCCACTCTTCTTTGATCTAGTACCTTATCAACTATCTTAGATCTTTCCAGACCCTTAGGATTCTCTTTAAGAATTGATTTAATTACTTCCTCTACTGTGCCTGGAGTGTAGCCCCACTCTTTGAGAGCGTAGACTCCCCTACCAATTAGCACAAAGCGGCTATCTAGAATTACTTCGTTATGTACGGTAGGAGCGGTTGGGTTATGTTTTGAGTAGAAGTTCTCTTCTATAATTCGCTTGGCTATCTCCCGATAATGAAGTGGCTTACCGGCTTTCTTTAAGATTAAGTAGGCTTTCTCTCGAGCGCTTTTTGGGTTGATACTAGACCAGCTCATCAGGCCAACCTTGCTTCGGCCAACCTCGCCAACGTTTTTATCTATAGGGACAATCTGTTCTAAGGCAGTTTTGGAAAGTTTGACCTTCTTGCCTAAGGCAGTCTTTTTAAACTCTTTTATCAGTTTATCTAGCTTAACAGGCCTATCGAGATCTTTTAAAATCTTCTCATAACTCTTGGCAACTTTTCTTATCACCTTATTATCATATTTCTTATCGTACCAGTACTTAGTAAACTCTTGATTGCCTTTAGAGATCTTAAGATCTGAAATTAGAGTGAGAATAAGCTCCAGGCTATGTAAGTTATCTTTATCCCGATTAGAGCTGGCAATAACAATCTCGGCCGCCTTAGAGATAACAACGACTCCTCCAAGCTTGCGGACTGCCTGTTTGGTTTTTGTAAGCTCTCTGTCGATAATTTCAATATTACTAGGCTTAGCTAGCTCTTTAAGGCCGGCTGCTTCTATCTGGCGTACTCTCTCTCGGGTTAGGTCCATATCGGCACCAATTCTGGCTAAAGTCGCCTTTTTGTACTCAAACAGACCAAAACGTCTCTTAATAACCCTCTGTTGGCGCTCATCGATACTATTTACTAGTTTTTTAACCGGTTTCTTCAGATCCATAACTCTCAAACATTTATATTATATTTAGTCCCTACTCCTTAATTTAATCACAATATATCATAGATAATATTAGCTGTCAAGACTAAAGGCCCGGAAGAAGAGAAGAAGGAGAAAAACTGATGATTGCAGATAAACTGCATTCCTCTTCAACTGGGCCTAGATGTAAATTATTGGCGCGGGGAGGTGGACTTGAACCACCGACCAACGGATTAAAAATCCGCCGCTCTACCAAACTGAGCTACCCCCGCGCCTAGGATTGACTAGTGGTGAGCCTGGCAGGATTCGAACCTGCGACATGCGGTTTAGAAGACCGCCGCTCTATCCTCTGAGCTACAGGCTCACCTCAGTGTGCAACAATCAATTGGCTCCCCGGACGGGATTCGAACCCGCACGAGGGGGTTGCCCTCAGAGGATTTTAAGTCCCCGGTGTCTACCGTTCCACCACCCCGGCACCATTGATTTCAGCTTCCGATTTGCGACAGTAGTTTCAATGTCGCGTGGAAGCTGGGCGCGATTAGGAATCGCACCCCGAAGACGAGCGCCATGATCGTGCCTACTCCGAAGAGCAGGGCGATCAATGGCTCGTCTTTGCTTACCCCTTCCTTTCCGCGATCTCGAATCGAATAGATCGCGATTATCGTGGTGACCCCGAACACGATGCCCAGGATCACTAACAGCCAGCCATAGAACGTGTACAGGCTGGCTCCCTCGGCTACCACTTGGGCGGCCGCCGAGTTAAGCTGGGCTGCAACTGCTTCCATGTTGCTCTCCTTCTACATCAGGTTCAAATATTATTTCCACTATAACATAAACAAACCTTAATGTCAAGGGATTGGAGTTAAGTTAGATAACTCTGGGGTCTTTAGTTCTTCTAAGTTCTCTTACTACATAAGCTTTGACCGCCTCAATATTATTAGAACGGTATCTATCTCCATAGAGCCATGACCTTAAATATAGTTCGCTATTTTTGTAGTAATCCACTCGGATCCCTTCTACTCCTCCCAACATATCTATATTGTCTGGGCTTAGCTCTACTCTGTAGCCTTGGCATTCAAACACCCAATCATTTTTGTCTCCCCTAAAAAACATGCCAGCATCGGCGTTATAAGTAAAATCCCAAATACTTTCACCATTCTCGAATGTGCCTTCTGGCATTTCTCTAACCATTTTGTCTAATGCTCTTCTCCTGGCTGCAGCTTCGGTTTTATTAGTCCGTCCACAAAGTGTATTTCTTATTTTTCCGATTAGCTCAGCTACCATGGCTGCCTCCTCAGGTTTTTGTTCGGTACGTTACTGTCTCCAAACTAACTTAAAAAGAAAAAATATTCAAGACCTAATTATTAAACCAGTAGTTGTAGTTCAAAAATTTGTTGATTTGAGCTAGGCTGCTCTGCTCTACTATTCTATTCTCTCCTTGATCATAGATAATAATTGCCTCTGGCTTCTCTATTTGACTGCCCTCTTGGTTGTCTTTTCTAATATACAAGTACTTACTATCCTCGCTAATAGCAGTAATGGTTCCCTCAAAGCCCGGATCTAATTCCTCAGTCTCTGCGGTGGTGATATTGACTTTAAACATCTGGTTGTTAACTGAAACGTAAAGGTAGTCTTCTTTCTTGTCCCAGACAATGGTTGGTCTAATAATGCTCTCATCATCTAAGTCTTTGTCTAGGTAGAGGAGCTCGGCTATTCGGACTAGTTTGTTGGTGCTTTGATCGCCAATAGATAGAATTATAGATGACTTGGCCCCGGAGTTGTCTCTTAGCAAGAAAGCGGTTTTGCTAGAGGTTTTGGAGTTAGTGAAGGTGATTGGGTATCTTGATTTGCCGATATAGCTAGAAAAATAGTTAAGATACTTCTCTTTCTTGCCGTTGTAGATCTTGAACTCATAGATATTATCTTCTTTGTTAATATTTAGATAACTTAGTTGATTAGAGTTGGTCCAGCCGATCTGTTTGGCCGATATTTTTTTATTAAGTAATTTTAAGGACGATGAGTAGATCTCTAAGTAGTGATCGTCTAATTTAGAATAAAGACAGGCGA
>CAZAJM010000012.1:4781-8014 GCA_964485625.1 uncultured Candidatus Saccharibacteria bacterium | reverse complement strand
CGGCAACTATTACTGACCAAATAGCTTTTCTCTGCAGATCACTTCCAACCGTGGGGCCAACATTTTCATACTTTGTCTCCTTAAAGCCTTCCAACTCCTTATCCAAAGAGCTAACTAGCTTGTCATGATCTTCCTGGCTTAGATAACTAGTTCTAATTAGAAACTGGCTCTGACCTACTTTCTGAACTCGCAATGATTCTAGGTTTAGCTCAGAGCTCTCTATAATCTCCTCTATTTTATTATTATCGGCTTGGTCTTTGACTTGGATCTCCATCAAACTACCTCCGGCAAAATCAATACCTAGATTTAAACCGAAAACAAGATAAGCTACTATGCTTAATACTACTAAGATAGTTGAGGTTATAAACCAGATTTTACTTTTACTAATTACGTCTATCATAATATTTAAGATTGTTTACTCTCTCGGCTCTTTTTAATATTTAGAAAAAGCAGCCAAAAATTTCTTGAAACTGTTATAGCGGTAAACATAGATAGAAGGATACCGATGCCTAAAGTAAGAGCAAAACCCTTAATTAGGCCCGAGCCAAAGTAGAATAAGATAAAAGCAGTAATGATACTAGAAATATTGGAGTCTCTAATCGAAGGCCAGGCTCTTCTAAAACCATCCTCAACTGCCGAAATTAATGGCTTGCCTCTCTTGATCTCTTCCTTGCTTCTCTCGAAAATCAAAATATTAGCATCGACTGCCATACCAATAGATAGAATGAAGCCAGCAATCCCGGCCAGACTCATAGTTACCGGTATCATCTTATAGATTGTTAGTGCTAAAGCTGAGTAGATTAGCAGAGCAATTGAGGCAACTACTCCGGCAAACTTGTAATAGCTGATCATAAAGATAATTAGTAGAATCATACCGATTAGTCCGGCCAAAATAGTGCTTTTCAAGATACCTTCCCCTAGAGTTGGGCCAACAGTTCTCTGCTCTACTAGCTCAAGAGGTACCGGCAGAGCACCAGCATTTAGCTTGTTCTTTAGAAGCTGAGCCTCCTCAGGTGTGAACTCACCCGAGATCACCGCCTGACCATCCTCAATAACATCGTTTACAGTAGGAGCTGATATTAGTTGATTGTCTAATGAAATCGCTACAGGCTTGTTAAGGTTTCTCTGGGTAATATCTCTAAATAGATCGGCTCCCTCTTTATCAAACTGCAAGGTGATCACGGGGGAACCATTCTGAACATCGACATCGGCCTCCCTTAAATTAGCCCCTGTCAATTTAGTCTCCTTATACTGTCCCTCTTTCTTCTTGCCTGTTCTCTGCTCTAAAAACTTTAACTGCGCAGTCTCCCCTATTAGCCCTACTGCCTGGTTGGTATCAGTTATACCTGGCAGTTCAACAATTACCGCATATTTATCTCCAATTGAGGAAGATTGGATATTTGGCTCTCTCACACCTAGTATATCTACTCTATTTCTAATTACCTCCAACAGACTCTCTTTGGCTGAAGAGATATTCTCTTCCTTGATATCGTTTAGATTAGCCTGAAAAACTAACTGAGAGCCACCTTGTAAGTCCAAGCCTAGTTGTATCTCCATATCACTGGGGCTCCAACCAAAGATATTGATCTCTGGTTCATCGGGCAGAGCAAAGAATACGGCACCAATTGCCAGAACCACAATCAAAACTAGACTGATAATAAAATTGCGATTTAAATTCATATCACAAGGCTAACATAGGCTAAATGTTTTTTCAATCTTTATCTAAAACTATACTTTCTATTTCACTGGCCGTCTCTACTTGCTTATCTTGGCGATTAATAACCACATAATCAAACTCATCTTCATGAGCTAATTCTTCTTTAGCCCTAGCTAGTCTTTTCTCGATCTCCTCTTTGGTCTCTCCTCTCTTCCGACTAGTAATTCTCTGTTTTAGGGCATCAAAACTCTCCGCTTTTAAGAATATTAGCACTACTCTATCCCCTAGTTTCTGCTTATATGTCTTGGCCCCTTGGATATCAACATCACCTATCACCGGCATACCTTTAGCAAGAAGTTTGTCGATATATTCTTGGCTATTACCATAGTAATTCCCATGCACCTTAGCCCATTCAAACATCTTCCCCTCTTCTATCATCTTCTTGAATTGATCTTCTCTAAAAAAACGATAACTATCTGGGTCTTCCATCTCTTGCTTATCTCTACTCGTCATTGTGGTCAATTTCTGCCAATCAGGGTGTCTTTCTAAAACAATATCAGCAATAGTATCCTTACCAGATCCACTAGGCCCAGAGATGATATATATCTTAGATTTCATCTAATTTTGAGATTAATTTATTAAATCTTGGCGGCAAGACTGACTCTACCTCTACCAGCCTGTCTTCAGAAGGGTCATGGAATCTAATTTTGCTAGCATGTAGCATTAGTTGATCAACCCCTAACTTATTTGAAGCTTCCCTACTAATTTTATTAGAGTACCAGCTATCCCCTATTATTGGGCTATCTAGGTGTTTAAGATGGGCTCTAATCTGATGCTTCCTACCCGTAACTATCTGGGCGTCGATGAGAGTAAAATAGTTAAACTGTTCCCTGTTAGATTTAAATATTTTTTTATAGTAATGTTTTCTGTTAGCAAAAATACTTTTTGAGTATCTCTTATTCCTGCCCTCGTTCTTCTCTACTTGGCTAAACCTGTCTCCAGATTTAACAAAACCTGGGGCCAATCTCATAAGCCGCCTATCTTTAGGATCTCTCTCTAGCCAACCCTCAACCACCTCTCTGCTTTTTAGTTTAGAAAGAATAAGGGCTTGATAGAACTTCTCTACTTTCCTCTCTCTAAACTGATTCTGAATCTCTTCTTTATATTTTTCACTCTTAGCAACTATCAACAAGCCCGAGGTATCTCTATCTAATCGGTGGCAGATAAGATCTGATACATCGCTTGATTCAATGCCAGTTGGCTTCTCTACTACTTCCACTGCCGGGCTATTATAGATTAGTTTATATCTCATCTTTATTTCCAAGAAGAAAACCTGATAATTCCTTACTGGGTTTAATCAAAACATCCCTTGCTCCTGCCTCAATAAAGTCCGACCTGGCTGCTTCATTGCCTGTATGACCATAAACTTCGATAGATTCCAGCTGTTCAGGATATCTTGATCTAAGTTCAGCTAACACCTCAACACCAGTCCTCTTCTCATCGGTGGGGCCAAGAGTATGGTCAAGTAAAATAATATTTGGCAGCGTATTCTCGCCAACAGAATTTTTAAACTGAT
>CAZAJM010000012.1:0-4681 GCA_964485625.1 uncultured Candidatus Saccharibacteria bacterium | reverse complement strand
TTTTTAATCTTATCCGGAATTTCAGGCTTAACTAGTTTTAGGCCTAAAACATTCCTAATATCATCAAAAAGTTCTTTATCAAAATTACCTAAATTGTTAAGTAAAAAGGTAAAGAGCTTAGGAGTATTCATATTAGCATTCATTATCTCTTCAAACTCTTCTCTGAGATTAGCGCTATCCCGATCCTTAAGATTATCTTGAGCTGCTATCAGCTTATCAACAATTGTTTGGGCCTCAGCTAGTTTCTTCTGGGTATAATCGAATGGCTTACGATAGTGAGTCATTAATAAGGCGACTCTAATTTGGTCACTACTATGATCATTGAGTAACTTTCGAAGAGTTATAAAGTTGTCTTTCGATTTACCCATCTTAACTCCTTCAACTTGAACCATACCAATATGAACCCAATAACGAACAAACTGTTTACCAGTCAAAGCTTCAGATTGGGCAATCTCATTCTCATGATGAGGAAAGGCAAGCTCTATCGCACCTCCATGAATATCGATCGTATCCCCAAGAAGTTCTCTATTCATCACAGAACACTCCAAGTGCCAGCCAGGATAGCCTTTAGACCAAGGAGAATCCCACTTCTGTAGATGCTCCGGTTCTGCCTTAAGCCAAAGGGCAAAATCGAGTGGGTTCTTTTTTAATTTATCTTTCTTAACTCTAACAGATTCCATCATCTGGTCTAAATTCTTCCCGGAGAGCTCCCCATAACTTTCAAACCTAGATATATCAAAATAGACATTCCCCCCACTCTCATAGGCATACCCTTTCTCAATTAATTCCTCCACAAACTCGATCATCTTAGGAATATATTCAGTTGCTCTCGGCGCGTAGGTCGGCCTAAGCACATTTAGCTTATCCATATCATTGAAATGCCTTTTAGTATAGTACTGAGCAATCTCCTGAGGGGTCTTCTTCTCCTGTTTGGCCTTCTTCTCAATCTTATCATCACCACTATCTGCGTCATCTGTCAAGTGGCCAACATCAGTAATATTTTGAACTACTATTGTTTTATAGCCCTTATATGCCAAATACCTTCTTAGAGTATCGTAAAAAACTCCAACCCGGCCATGACCTAGATGGTCTGGGCCGTAGACTGTTGGACCACAAACATAGATCTTCACCTTATTTTTGCTGCCAGGTTTAAATTTTACTAATTTGTCCTGAAAAGTATCATATATTTTAAAACTCAAAAATTCTCCAATCTAAATGATCTAGCAATACATTAATATTATAGTCTAATTTTAACTAGAAACGCTCGCTTTGTCCAAAAAATGAACTGCCCGACTCCAAAAAGTCTTCTGAAGTCTCGCTCTCTTCTGCCAAATTAGCATAGCAGATTGGACACTCAGGAACACCAGGGTCGTTCGTTGTGTACTGACAATTAGTACATCGATAAAAGGTCATCTTGTAGCTGCCTCCTTAATTTGGATAATTAATTAAAAAGATAAAATATATTTCACTTATATGAAATATCCTATAAGGTTTGGCGGTTAGCAAAGGCTTGGTCAAGAGTTGTCTCATCAGCATATTCAATATCTCCACCGGTCGGCAAACCTTTAGCAATTCTTGAAATTTCAATCTTCTCTTCTCTATCATCTGCCACTTTCTCGATCTGCTTTTGAAGATAGAGACTAGTCGCCTCTCCTTCCAAGTCAGGATCGGTGGCTAAAATGATTTCTTTAATTTTATTATCATTTTTTATTCTGTCAAGTAGCTCATCAATTTTCAGATTATCCGGCCCAATACCATCGATTGGACTGATAACCCCACCCAGGATATGATAGAGTCCTCGATATTTTCTAGACTTTTCAATGGCAACTACATCCAAAGGATCCGAAACGACACAGATCGTACTCTCGTCTCGATTACTATCACCACAGATCAAACAGAGCTCATCTTCTGAAATATTATAACAGTTCTGACACTCGGTTAAGCCGGTCTTAAGATTACTGATAGACTGACCAAACTTCTCTAGATCCTTATTCTTCTTTCCTAGTAAAAAGAAAGTCAGCCTAGCTGCCGTCTTCATACCTACACCTGGTAACTTAGCAAATTCTTTTATTAGATCCTGAACAGACTTTGGTAGCATATTTTCTATTTAGAACCTTTAGTTGGATCCTGCCAACTGGCCCAATCGCATTTAGGGTAGTTAGAGCAGCCCCAGAATTTTTTGCCTCGCCTGGTTCTCTTGACAACTACATCTCCCCCACAATCAGGGCATTTCTGACCAGTTTTTTCTGGAACTGGAATAATATTCTTACATTTAGGGTAGTTAGAGCAGCCCAGGAAAACTCCAAACCGGCCCTTCTTTACTTCCATCTTAGCTTTACACTTGGGACATTGTTTGTTTTTCTTTAAAATTTTCTCTGCTCTCCCCTTCTCCTCTTCGCTTAGCTCGTTCTTTCTTTGTGCTCCATTACTCTTACCACCACCTTCTTTCTCTTCTAGAGGTCGAGAGTATTTGCAGTCCGGGTAATTAGAACAGGCAACAAAACTACCATATCGACCCATCTTCTTAATTAGCTCACCCTTCTTACATTCAGGACACTTCTTCTCTAGTTTTTCTTGGGCTACGTCCTCTTTCTTTATCTTCTTCTCTACTTCTTCCAAATTATTCTCAAATGGGCTGTAAAAATTATCAATAACTTTCTGCCACCCCTTACTGCCTGAAGCAATATTATCCAAATCATCTTCAACTTGAGCCGTAAAATCGTAGTCCATTACTTTGGGAAAGTACTCTACCAAAAAATCATTTACTACCTCGCCAATCTCAGTTGGATGAAAATATCCTTCAATTTTTTCAATATAGTTTCTTGTTTGAATTGTTGAAATTGTTGGAGCATAAGTTGAAGGCCTACCAATACCTCTCTTCTCAAGCTCCTTGACTAGCCCACTCTCCCCGTATCTTCTTGGTGGCTGGGTCTCTTTCTGTTTAATAAGTAATTTTTTCAGATCAAGCTCCTGCTTCTCTCCAAGTTTAGGAATACTAGCCTCCTTGAACTTGACTGAATAAATTTTAGAAAACCCTTCATCCGTAATATACCTACCTTTAGCAATAAATGTGTACTCTTTACTGGCATCAATACTTGCTTCAATGGTATTGTACTTAATTGGCTCCATCTGACAAGCAATCATTCTCTGCCAAATTAGTTGATAGAGCTTGTACTGATCTGGTTTTAAATATTTCTTGATCGAGTCGGGAGTTCTGGTCGGATCGGTCGGCCTAATAGCCTCATGAGCCTCTTGAGCTCCCTTCTGCTTTGACTTAAACCGTCTTGGTTTATCCGGCAGGTCTTTGGGATACTTTTTGGAGATATATTCTCTTGCCTTATCAATTGCTTCACTAGCCAGATTAAAAGAATCGGTTCTCATATAGGTGATAAGACCGTGATTCTCTCCATCGATAGAGATACCCTCATATAGCTTCTGGGCCATATACATAGTCTTTTTAGCTGAGAACCTTAATCGATAAGCAGCATCTCTTTGGAGAGTGGCGGTGGTATAGGGCGGATAGGGATATTTATTCTTCTTCTCCTCTACAATGTTTGATACTTGCCAATCTACTTTCTCTAAATCCTTCTCAATCTTATCGGCCTTCTTCTGGCTATCTATCTCTAACTTTTTAACCTTCTTGCCTTTAATTTTTTCAAGATCGGCCAAAAACTGATTACTGTTACCATCGTCTAGTTTAGCTTTAACCTGCCAGTACTGTTTGGGTTTAAAATTCTCTATCTCTCTTTCTCTTTCAACAACCAAACGGACCGCTACGGACTGAACTCTGCCTGCCGAGAGTCCCCTAGCTATCTTCTCCCAAAGCAACGGTGATAGCTTGTAGCCAACCAATCTATCTAGCACTCTTCTAGCCTGCTGAGCATCGACCAAGTCCATATCAATATCTCTTGGCTTATCTATAGCCTTTTTAATAGCTGACTTAGTAATCTGATCAAAAGTTATTCTCTTAATACTCTTACTATCTTCTTTTAGACCCAGAGCATGAACAAGGTGCCAGGCAATCGCCTCCCCTTCCCTATCCAAATCAGTCGCTAAATAAAGGTTATCAGCATTCTTAAAAGCTTTCTTGATTTTGTTGACCTGTTTTCTGGATTTAGGCATCACCCGATACTTAGGCAGATAGTTTTTCTCCGTATCCACACCAATCTTGGTTTTAGGTAGATCTCGAACATGACCGTAACTAGAAAGAACCCGGAAATCTTTTCCCAGGTAGCCTTCGATCGTCTTAGCCTTAGCCGGCGACTCAACAATAACTAAATTACTCATATTAGCTCTTAAAATATCTATTATTAACTCTTGCCACTAGTCCCTTAATTTCCATATTTGATAGTATAGCAGAGACCTGACTTGCGTCAAGCTCCGTTTTCTTGATTATCTCATCGACTGAACATGATTTGCTAGCTACTAAATGATAAACTTTTTGTTCATCTCTATCAAGCCCAGTTGAATCATTCTCTTCTGTTTCTAAGTCAAAATAATCAAGCAAGTCATCAGGAGAAGAGAGAAGAAAAGCTCCTTCTTTAATCAATTTATTAGTCCCAACACTACCAACGCTATCAACGTTACCCGGCAGAGCAAAGATATCCCTACCTTGATCCAGACCAAACTCAGCCGTAATCAGACTTCCACTCTTCTCTCCAGCCTCTACAACCAAGACTGC
>CAZAJM010000011.1:0-9751 GCA_964485625.1 uncultured Candidatus Saccharibacteria bacterium | reverse complement strand
TAACTAGGTCTATCTTATGGTCTAGGTCTTTTTTGGTTTTCTGGATCTTATTGAGGTCTTGGACGATGTTGTTACGTTGGGAGAGGAGTTTCTGTTCCAAACTTTTCTCTTCTTGAGTATGGGCCTGTTCTAGCTTCTCTAATCTAGTCTGCATTGTTTTCTCTAAGGCATCGACTCTTCTCGAAATATCATCTTGTTCTTTAGTAATAGAAGATTTCTGCTCCTTTAGCTGACCAAGCACCTCTGACTTTATCTCATCTTCAGGGCAGTAGTTCTGCTTGGGCTGTTTTTTCTTGCCAAAACCAAAGAGCGCTAAAAATCTCTGCCATAGACTTTTGCTTTGTTGAGTCTGTTTGTTGCTAGAATCTGTTTTAATCAAGACTTTATCTGATTAGATTAATAGCAAAACCTTTTAGGAAACCATCCTCCTAAAGAGTAGTTATATTATATCATGGATAGTAATTGGCTGATAGTAGCCTAATTGTGGGTTATTATTTAATTAAAAAAGCGGGGTATTTAGCCCTACTTTTTTGTGTTATAAATTCTAGCGGGGGTAGGAATTGCACCTACGACCTTCTGGTTATGCTTACTAACTACGACTTACGTCGCCCTCGTCCTCCAGCTGGCGGACGGGTTTGTAGTCTGGACTATCCCTTTACCCATTCCGGGTACCTGCCTACTAGTCTCTACACCTTTTTCCCACTCTTGTGGAAAACTTGGCTCGGGATTATCGCGGCAATATCTGCCGGACTTCCCCGAATTTGACAGGTTATCTTGATAATTGTTACCAATTAAAACGCCCAAAATATAATTGAGCCAGACGAGCTACTACTGCTCCACCCCGCGTTATAATTACTTATTGTCAATGTTCAGTTTTGTATTTTCTACTATACTACATCTCATCAGATAAATCAAGGTCTTCTACATCTGAGTTGTTGGCCTTTTTTAAGATCTCTTCCTCCTCCCCAATCCAGCCAAGATAATCTTCCCTAGGCTTACCAATTATCTGTTTATGTTCTTTAAATATATCCTCGACTGCTTTTCTGACATCTTGTTTGGTTGCCAAATAACTTCCCTCACTTATTATCTTAAGTTTGATTTGATGAAATCTCTTCTCTGCTTCTCTTCTCATTTTTCTATTCTGGTCTTGTTTTAAATTGGCTTTTTCTTGGGAATTCAATCTTGATAAAGCTTTCTGCTCGGCCGCGTAATCTTTGGCGCGCTGAACAATCATCCCTATTACTTCTTCTCTATTTATGCCCTTTCTCTCTCTAGGCTCATCATCCACTAATCCCCATAAAATCATTGTTGTTTTTTAGCCGAATATATATTTTAACCAAAGCTTATAGTTTGGCTCTTGGTATTGGTCCTGATCTTTCTCTTGTTTTGTCTCTTCCGGTTCCTCATGGCTATATTCCACCTCAGGCAAGGCCAGGACCTTCTCTCCGGGCATCTTCATCAGTAGTTTTCTTCTGGCCTCTTTCTCTTTGTATGAATCTGTTTGGTAGTAAAGAACCAGGTTCTTCAATCTTTGGTTTCTCTCTTCTAGAATTAGCACCTCTTGCTCTAGCTCTTTTATCTCTTGATTGACGTTATAGTTTTGCCAAAGAGAACGTGAGAGAATAAAGGCTAGATAAATTATGATAACGATAAACAGAACTGTTGACCAGGTTTTTTTATTTCTATCCGGATTGTTTTTTGGCTCTAGCATTAGATTCTTATTATATCATTTTTTCTTCTTCTCTCTAAGGTGTCTGAGGATCGCTCTAGCCTCATCAAAAATAATTACTATTGCCGGCAAGATAATTAACAGTATTAAACCTGGTAAGGTTCTAGAAAAGTTGACCAGGAAACCCAAGTAGGGGATAGAGAGCATGTGTTTGCCAACTACTTGAGTTGGGCTAACCAAATTGGAATCAGCAACATCGTTAGAATCACCCTTAGTAACAAAAAACCTTGATCCGTCCATTTCTTTTGTCTCAATCAACCTGTGAGTAACCGATTCGCCTTCTTCTTTGTTTGGGGGAATGTAGGTGATAATATCTCCCACCTTATAGCTATTCGAGTTTTTAGATAAAATTACATCACCAGGCGAGAGAGCCGGCTCCATTGAGCCCGATCTGACAACATAGAGACCATAGGTTTGGCTGGGAAAATAGTTAGCAAGAAAAAATAATGCTACTAGTACTAAAACTGCCAGTGCTAGCCAGTAGATTATTTTCCCAATAATCTGATAATATCTTTTTGCTAATTTCATTTAATAATTATGCCTTTATAAGCCCCGCCTAGTCTGGCGGAGCCAAAAAAACTTAATTGGTTCTGCCCTCAAAAACTAGATCCCAATTTAAGCTCTTACCCATATGATCACTCTGATCACCATCTGTTTCAGGATACCAAACTTTATACCTCACAACAATTGAGTTTCCAGCATCTAATTGGCTTAAACCAACCGGACCAAGTAGATCAATACCACTAACATCCCTTAGTTTTCCATGGTGAGCTTCTTTCCACTGATTAGGATCAGTTATCGGCCATACCCTACTAACCTCCACTCTTGCCCTAACATAGGGCCAGAGATGTGCACCTGCAGGGTTTTCAGCTGACACCATCAAACTCTTAGCAGGCAGATTACTAGGGCCACCGAAATGGGGAGCACCATAGTTACTAACATGGTAAGCGTCAGATGTGTACATATCACCCGGTGCAGCCGGACCAAAATTCTCAGCAGGCAGAGTCTCCTGGCCGTTGGCTCTGATTTCTAGCACGCCCATAGAGAAGGTGTTGCCGGCGACTTCGGCTGTGTCAGAGAAGTAGGCACTGGTTGCTCCTGCAGCTAAACCAACCACTACAACTATCATAAAAATGCTTTTAAATATTCTCATAATTTTCCTCTTTAAATATTAATTAATATATCTATTAGCCGATCGACCAATAATTAACGACTATCTTTAATTTGGTTATTCACATATTTATTATATCAAATAACTAAGATGGCTTCCTCCTTATTGTCAAGGAAAGAAGCCATCTGTACCTAACTATTAAATTTTTATCTATATCTGATCCTCGTCTTCACTTACACCGTACCACCAGTAGGCAGCACCACCTAATACGATAGTTGCAGCGATGATGATAGCGATAATCATCGGCCAGTTGGTCTTAGCCTCCTCGCTAGACTCCTCAACTCCATCTTCCTGGCCATTATCTTCGCCCTCTACCTTACCATTATCATCTTTCTGAGCTTTAACTTCACCTTCCTCAGTAGTAAAAGTATCGCTAGAAATTACCTCTCCGCCGATACCACCAGCAAAGGCTACTTGATCAACATCAGGGCTAGAGAGATAGATTTTAACTGGGTTACTTCGAGTGTAGATATCTGTATAGCCAGCGTCTTGGTCATAGGCCCTTACTCTATATTCATAACTAGTACCATCTTGAACAAATTTATCTAAGTACTCCGTCACATCTGCCGGAATCAGATCATTTTTAGCTTGAATTGGTATACCGTTTTTGATTATCTGGTAACCTCTAGTATCATCGACTCGATTCCAGGCCAGTCTAATACCGTCTCCTTCTCTGACCATAGAAAGGGCTGGGGTAGCAGGCAGCTCATTTTCAACAGTTAAGGCTTTGGTTACAAAAGAGCTATTGCCAACATTATCGATTACTTCTAACTTTAGAGTGTAATCTCCAGGCTCTTGAGTAAAGAAGCTATTTGATATAACTGTTTCTCCACTGCCTATAATCGATCCATCAAAGTACCAGTTATATTTAGCAATACCGTTAGCATCATTGGCCATGCCTTCCAAGTCTAGCTTCTCTTTCCGGTTCTCCATCAAGAAATCATTTAGATATGGTTCTGCTTTAACAATTGAGAGGCTATCGGGAGCAGTAGTGTCGATAGTCACTTCAATCAGCTCGCTACCATAGTTGCCGGCTCCATCTTTAGAGGCCGCCCTTAAAACATACTCTCCATCATCTAATCCTAGTAGTTTTGGGTCAAAATCCCACCAGTACATATCACCACTATTACCCTCATCTCCTCTATAGACATAGTGATAAGATTTGTTTGAGGAATCATTTTTCTCCCACCACCAGAAATTAATATATTTAGAATCAGTCAGACCACCATCCGAACTAGCCTTAAGGGTAGTCTTGTTGATTAGATCTCCATCCTGCGGATTAAGCCAACTTACATCAGGAGCTTGGCTATCAATAACGAGCTTCTTGCTCTCACTCCACTCGCTTTGGTTACCACTATCATCAATTGCCATCACCTGCCAGTAGTAGACTCCGTCCGGAGTATTACCGGCCTGAAGTTGGGAATCTTCAATATATGTACCACGCACATTCTTATGGTTCCAAATTACTGTACTATCAGGGCTATCTCTTCGAATCTGATAGTTGTAGTCAACATCTTCAAACGGATCGCTAACATCGCTCCAGTTCATTAAAGGAGAGCTATTATTAGTAATACCCGGACTTTGAGGAGTAGGAACCTCAGGGTAGGCATCTATTAGCTCAAACTTAACTGCATCTGCCACTGCAACTCCGTCTGTACCAATAAAAGATATGCTTACATTGAAATTGTCAATATCTGGAAAAACAATATAATTACCTGGGATACTGAGCTCCTTCCACCCAGAATTTTCAAAGCCCTCTGAGTCAGAACCATCGGCTTTTAGAGATTGGTCAACAGTAAAATTGTAGGTCGTTTCTGCTAAATTAACACTGTAATTTACATTAGTCGCCCTATTTTGACGAGGAAAATCATTTTGGGCCACCCAATGAATATAGACTTTATACTCCCCAGCATATTCAAGTTCTGGAGACCAAGTCGCAGTTTGAGTTGTACCCCGTCTTTGGTGAGTGTAATAAAAATCATCCTTATACCCTATATCATAACCTCTTCCCCAGCTTCCAGTAATAGAAAAACTGGCATCACTGTTATCAATAATAACCGGGTCGTAGCCAGAAGCCTGAGTGCTGTTAGCTAGGCCGACAAAAGAGTAGAATAGTGCCAGATTAACAATTGCTATTCCAATCAATCCTTTCTTTAGTAGTTCTTTAAATTTGTTCATTTCTATTAAATTAGTTTATATATTTTGATTATAACAAAAAACCTCTCTAGGAGAGGCCTCTGTTTTTCAGATAGTCCTCAATCTAGTAATATCAATTCATCACCATTACTTATCTAGGTAATAGGGAATATATTAAATTGTAAAATATTTTCTTGTCCGCCCTTAGCTAACTTTTAGCCAAAGACAGAGCATATTAATTATATTAAACCTAATAATCTTGTCAATTAATAGGTAGGTGGATAACTAAATCCTCTTAATTAGGCTTAGAACTAATATATTAATCAGCGAACACGCGATATCCAGAAGCAATGCTATCACCCAACCAAGAAGCTAGACTAGAGCTAGCCTGTCCGAGAGTTCCAAAGACTTGACTAGCTTTTTCGCCAATATAGCTAAGAGAGTTCTTAAAATTATCTATTAAACTAGTACTATCTTCTAAACTAGAATCATTCTCAAGCTCTAGACTGTCACCGCTAACCTCAATCTGAGAGGAGTTAACGGACTCAGGCTTGAATTCCTCATCAGTCTTGCCAAACATCTGGACAACGATAATAGTATTATGGTCTTCAAACCAGCCGCTAGCTATGCCAATACCGATATGTTGGTACTTATCATTTAGCATATTCTTACGATGACTTTCAGAATCAAGCCAGGCCTGATTCATCACTTCGACATCAGTAAAATCAATAGCCAAATTCTCACCAGCTTGGATATATTTATAGCCGGCATCCTTCATCCAATCCCAAGGCTTCTCACCATTGTAGTAGTGAGCCCAGTACTGACGATCGATCATATCATTAGCCTTGTTCTGAGCAGCCTCAGTTAGAGCAGGATGCTCAATAACAGCTGGGGCACCGTTCTCTAGACGAGACTTATTGGTTAGATCAATTACATTCTCTCTGGTAATAGAGAGAGCCCAACCCTGGTTAGGGGAGAGCAAAATAAAGACAACTACTAAAGTAACTATATAACTGGTTAGCCTAGTTACTGCCCCGTCCTTTTTAATCATATTAACTGATTAGGTTATATTTTTATTGTGCGCTGTATATATTATATCATTTTTAAATATTTAAGTCAAGGTTTGAGCGCTCGCTTGTTTAATATAAAAGAGCCTCATGCTCTAAGACTCCTATCTTATTTTCTCTGCTAGTTAATATTTAGACCAGCTAGCCCGGTCTCTTCTTCAATTGATCTTGTAAAATTGACCTGATCAAGCCTAATAATTACAATTTCAGCGGTCACTGCTACAATACCTTTATCTAGATGACCGGCATAGGCTCTAGAATTTTCATCTGCCAAAGTAACATGAAGATGGGTCTTTAGCTCACCATCCATAATGGCAAAGTTACCCTGGACACTAACACACTCCATTGGCCCTTCAAACTCATTCTTCTTATACTCCCCCTTGCCTTTAAAGTAGCCTAGCTCAATATCACGAAGCATACCAATAGAATTCAGGATAAAACCGGATTTAATATCATGCTTCCTAGCCAACTTATGAAGAGATTTAGTATAGTCATCACCTTCTTTAAATCGAGCTGTAACAAATTTTCCTTCGACTTTCGACTGCATAGAAAATACAATTAAATTATTAAACCTGCCACGTTTAAATATTTTATTTATTACGTGGTGGGCCCAGCTGGATTCGAACCAGCGACCAACCGGTTATGCATACTAACTACGGCTTACGCCGCCCTTTTCCCAATTGATTGGAAAAAATTTGTAGTCTGGACTATCCCTTATCCCCGCGCTGGGCGGGGTCTCACCGTCTAGTCTCTACACCTTCTCCGCTATAACAGAGCTTGGCTCGAGATTATCGCGGCAATATCTGCCGGACTTCCCCGAATTTGATGAGTAAACGCCTAAAGATTACTCTATAGACTGCCCTTTCGAGCCGGGTGCTCTGACCCCTGAGCTATGGGCCCATATATTTAATTATGATTTAAGATTATCAGCAAAAGAGCTATATTTCAAGCTAAACTGTTAAACTATACTTCTAGCTCCCCATACCAAAGGCCGTGAAGATTACAGTTTTCATGAGCTACCAACTTATCTCCCTTTTTTAGTTCAGTAGAAAAGATAGCTTCTGCTTTTTCGTCTTGGGCGGAAAATTCCACTCGGCCAATCTTCTCATTGTTTTTCTTTAATTCCAACCACTCGATGTGATGATCGTCTTCCATAGGATGATCGATCTCTCCGATTTTAATTTTTACTTCCTTCTCTCCTTTCTGAGTATCTTCGCCAATAGAGATTTGGGGAATATGCTTCTGTTCTAGCTCAGTTGGATTACTTTTATCTTGATAGGTTTTTCCGTCCATAGTTATTTAGTTATTTAATCTCTTTATATTCTGTCTTTGGTGTAGCACAGATCGGGCAGGGATCCTCAATCTCCTCACCTTTCATAGTATTGCCACAGACCGGGCAGATCATGATCTTCTCCTTACTAATATCCTTGCCCTGCTTGGCATCTTTCCAGGCCTCTCGAAGCAATTTTTTATGGATTTTTTCTACACTTAGAGCATAGCCAAAAGTCTCTTTAGCTCTTTGGTTCTCTTCTTTATCGGCCTGCTGAACAAACTCCGGATACATCTCTTCAATCTCCTCCTGCTCTCCTTCAATCGCCTTCTCAATGTTTTTCTTGGTTGAGTCCACCCCGCCAAGCACCCTTAGATGATTTAGAGCATGAACTGTCTCTGCCTCAGCAATACTCCTAAAAAGTTTGGCAATCTCCGGATAGCCTTCCTCTTCGGCCCGCTGAGCAAAGGCTAGGTATCTTCTATTTGCCTGAGACTCACCAGCAAAAGCCTCTTGTAGGTTTTTCTTTGTTTTAGCCATAGATAATATTTTTAATTGGTATTTGCTAATAATATATCAATGACGAGAGCAAAAGTCACATTTGCCTCGAGCAATTAGCTGATAGCTCTCAACCTCAACACTATACTTACTCTCCACCCTTTCTTTTATCTGCCAAATATCGGCTAGATTTATCTCAATAATCCGCTGGCAGTTAGAACAAACAAAATGATGATGAGACTCTCTTCCCGCCTCATAAAGCTTCTCTTTCTTGCCAATATCTAAACTAAGCACCTCACCTTCTTCTTCAAGTAATTTAATATTTCGATAAACGGTCGCCTTAGAAAGCTTCGGTAACTTAGGCTTGATGGCCGAGTAGAGTTGTGAGACTGTCAAATGTTTATCCGACTCCTGCAGGTGCTCCAAAATAACCAGGCGCTGGTTGGTCATTCGTCTAAAACGTTCTTTTTTATCCACATATCCTCCTTGTTTTTAACGCTTATTAATACTTGTTTCTATTTACAGTTTATTATTATTAAGGAATATTTCAACTATGTACTTGTGGATAAAGTCATACCTTTCAGGTTAAAAGAAAAAGCTTGATGTCTTAGTGGATCGATATATAAATATATGATCTAGAAAAACAACAAGCTAGTAATGAGATTTGGTTGGTGAAAAGGCAGAGAGGGAGACAGAGTCTGCTTTACGGAGAAAAAAGCAACATCAACTCTGTCCTGCTTGCTTGAGCCCGTGGCAGAAGGCCAAACAAGCATTTAGGCTATATGAATGGTATACACGAAATGATCGCCTTTATCCCTCTCTGCTAGAGTGCAACTGGCAATTCTACCAAGAGCTGACAAGCCCCTGACCCCATTGAGGAGAGTCCATGCCAGTTACAGGTACAACTTAGGCTCAGCATATCTTAGCCAGATAGAGCTGTCAATCAACCCAACAAAATCTTTACTTTTATGATATATTTTGTTAGATTATATGAGAAAAGAACAAAATACTTGTTCATTAGTGTAATAGCCATACAAATTAACAACCTGGGGTTTATCTCGACCGGAGGACGGACGGATAGCGAATAATTTTGATGGCGAATGGAAGCTTATTTATTAAGAAGAAGTTACCACTCGCTCTCAAGCTCTAAAACGAGAAAAGTAACTAGAAAGTTATAGAGTTAGAGAGATTATAAAAAAACATATTCCGGGGTAGCTCAATGGTAGAGCAACTGACTGTTAATCAGTAGGTTGTCGGTTCGAGTCCGACCCCCGGAGTTTAGCATTAACCAGACGTTAATATATACATCTCAGCAATGAGGCTGTTTTTTGATAAAAAAAGATGGAGCAAGATTCCAATTAAGGTTTCTTGCCCCAGTGGGCTCGGTGGGTTGATCGTTCAGTCTTCCTTGATGAAGTAGATTGAATCCTTGAAATCAAGTTCTTCGAGATTCTCACTGGCTCGGAAGAAGCGGTGAATTGGGACGAAGCACTGCCCCTCCCAATTCCTGCAGTGATACATCACGTATGTACCCTGATCACCGTCCTGAGTCGGAGGATCATCTAGGGTAATCTCGGTGCCCCACAAACGGAAGCTGGGATCGAGGTTTTCGACATCACGCATCCACATCCTCTTGCCAGCCACCAGGTCATCTCGGGTGGCAAGACGGAACTCGGGGTTATTGAGCATAATCTGCTCAACCACCTCTCCACGGCTCATATTTGTGACCACCGTTTCAGACATAATACCTATCCTCTCAGGTACAGGTTCTATGCTTCTTAAGTAGTCGTATATTATCATATATATTTGTATTTGTCAATAGTTAAAGAACTCGTCAGGCACATACCGCACGTATTGGTCGATTACATTTACAAACTAAA
>CAZAJM010000010.1:0-10166 GCA_964485625.1 uncultured Candidatus Saccharibacteria bacterium | reverse complement strand
ATTAAATCCAAGTCTGCTTTCAATATTACCAGAGGCGTTGATGCACAGAGCGTAGTTGCTAAGCCCGGTGATAGAGTGCGGTATAGCTTGAAAGTAGAGAACACAGGCAATGCCAGCGACAGTATAGTAATTAGCGATGATATATCTAAGGTTCTTAGGTATGCCAGTATGGTTGATCTAGGAGGTGGTAGTTTAACAGGCTCTACAATTAGCTGGCCTAAAACTACAGTTAAGCCGGGTAAATCAGTTAGCAAGCAATTTGTAGTTGAGGTTAAAGATTCAATCCCGGCTAACAAGCTGGTCTATCTAGTTAACTTCTTTGGTAACAGAGTAGAGGTACCGGCTAAGAAAGAGGTAACTATTAATCCGGGATTAAATTTAAGCAAGAAAGTAAGAAATATTACCAGAGGTGAGAAGAATTTTGTAAATAAAAACCAAGCTAATCCGGGCGATACCTTAGAGTACTTAATTACTGCTAGAAACCCAGGTGATGTTCGACTAACCAATCATCTTATTCTAGATGCGCTACCTGCTAAGGCAAGCTTTATTGAAGGTTCTGTTAAATACGGCTACAACAACGCCCCAATAGATAAGAAAGGTAACAATAGCCTAGTAACAGGCGGTGGAGATAGCTTTGGAGAGTTCTTCACCGGCTCAAGATTAAACATTACCTTTAGAGCCAAGGTAGATTCAGATCTTGGCCCCGGTAATTACAAGCTAATCAACCGAGCTAGCAACGAGGCTAGATTTGAAACAGAGATTGACAGTGGTCGACTAACCGGCTCTGCCAGAGCGACCACAGTTATTAATGTTCAGGCTCAACCGGACTTTAGTATCGATAAGAAAGTTAAAAACCTAACCCACCCTACCAACTACTCCGATCAGATAACTGCTAAGGCTGGTGATAGAGTAGCCTACAAGATTACTCTTAAAAACACTTCTGATGTTGAGATTAACCATCTAGAGCTAATCGATATTCTGCCGGCCAACTCCAGTCTTGTTAGAGGATCGGTTAGAATCATTCTAGATAGTCATTCTAACAAGTTTTACAATAATATAGTTAGCCAATATGTCGGTCTGCCTCAGTTAGCTCCAGGAAAACAAATTGTTGTTACCCTAAAAGCCGATACTGATGAGCACTTAGTAGGTGGCAGTAAGCTAATTAACACCGCTAAGGCCAGATACAATGTGGTCAAGAAAGATAGCGCTACTGTGATTATCCAGGCCCCTAAAGTTAAAGCTGTTAAGATCAAAGGCCCTATGCCAAAAAGTGGCTTTAGCTGGAACTGGCTCTATGGAATCTTTGGCCCAATCGGTGCCTACTATGGCGCCTACCAATCAGGAGCCTTCTAAGCTCAGTTAGTCCTCTAAAGGAGGAATATATTCAAAAAGCCTCTCTAATCTAGGGAGGTTTTTTAGTTAACAATGATCTAACAAGGATAATAACCTACCTAAATATATATTTAACACCCTAACCAGATATTAGTTAAGCCATAAGATTGAAAAAAGCTTAAGTTTATGAGATACTTTGGATAAATTATGGCTAAAAAAGAAGAACTAAAAGAGATCTTAAAAATAGGTGATAAGGAAGAGCAGATTAAAGAGCTGGAAAAAAAGATGGGCCAGCCAGATTTTTGGAACAATCAAAAAAAAGCGAAGAAACTTTCAAAAAAATACTCTAACTTAACCGAACTGGTAGATGAGTTTGAAAAAGCTAGCAGCCAAGAGGAGCTAGAACAACTAGAGACCAAAGCCCTACTTTCGGGTAGGTTCGATGATAACAACGCTATCATCACCATCTCGGCCGGCACAGGAGGAGTAGACGCTCAGGACTGGGCTGAGATGCTTCTAAGAATGTATCTCCGTTTTGCTAAAAACCAAGGTTGGCAGACAGAACTAATTGATAAACAGGTCGGCAACGAGGCAGGCATAAAGAGCGCCACTATCTATCTTAAAGGCCCTAAAGCTTACGGCTTACTAAAAGCTGAATCTGGAGTTCATAGATTGGTAAGAAAGAGCCCTTTTAATGCTCAGGGCTTGAGGCAGACCTCTTTTGCCTTAGTTGATGTTAGTCCTGAGGTTGAGGAGGAGGAAGTAGAATTAAAAGATTCAGAGATCAAAGTAGAGACTTTTAGAAGCTCCGGGCCAGGTGGGCAGTCAGTTAACACAACCGACTCTGCCGTTAGACTAACTCATCAACCAAGCAAAATGAGCGTCTCCGTTCAAAATGAAAAGTCCCAACAGAAAAACAAACAGATGGCTCTAAAGATACTAGCCTCTAAGCTAGCCAAGAGAAGAGAAGAGGAGCTTGAGCAGAAAGTGGAGCAAGTCAAAGGAGAGACCCAGGAGGCTAAATGGGGCAATCAGATCCGCTCATATGTGCTAGATCCTTACCAGCTAGTTAAAGATCACCGCAGTAACAAAGAGATAAAAAATACAGACAGAGTTCTAGATGGAGATATCTTGTCCTTAATCAAAAGTGTTCTAAAAGAAAAAGGGCTTTAAAAGAAGAGATTGTTGGTGGTTAGTAAGCTAACTCAACAACTTCAATTAAAGCTTTGTTTTGGATTAAGAGGGGTGGTAATAACCTGGAAGAGACGAGCAATTACCAAAACGATGCCAACTAAGCCAAGATAACAGATAAAGGTGATAGTGGTTACAAGCCAGGTAATCTCTGCCTGCTTAGCGATAATAGCAGTAATACAGAAGAGACAGATAAGAGAAACGATAATCTTGCTGATCTGAAAATCTGAGAGTTTCATCCGTTTCACTCCTTTTTTGGCTAGTGATCACACCTAGAAACAACCTAACAGATATTTAAGCCTTTTTCAATTGAATTAATAGATTAAGTTGATATACTTAATAGAGAAAAATAGAAATAAGTAAAAAAATTATGTTTGGAAAAATGGGCGATATGTACAAGATGGCTAAAGAGGCCAAATCGGTACAGAAAAAGTTAAGAAAAAAAGAGATCACTGGCGAGTCTAAAGGTGGCAATATTAAACTAACCGTCAACGGTGAGATGAAGGTAATCGATATTAAACTAAGCGAAGAGATATTAAAGCCAGAGAACAAATCCAAATTAGAGCGAAGTTTTAAAGAGACTCTAAATGCTACCCTTAAAAAAGCTCAACAGGTAGCAGCCGAGGAGACTAAAGATTTAATGGGAGGCTTAGGAATCTAATTATGGACTACGAGAGAGTCGCTATTATTGGCCTAGGTAACCCGGGTAAGAAATATCTTGGCACTCGACACAATATTGGCTTTAGAGTTATTGATGCTCTAGCAAAATCTAAAGAACTCTCTCCGGTAGATAGCAGTTTAGAGTTTGAAGAAGAAAATAACTACCAACTTGCCCAGACTCACTACAAGCAGATGGATGTTATTTTAGCCAAGCCCCAGACTTTTATGAATAACTCCGGAGAGGCAATAAAGATTATTAAAGATAAGTACAACTTAAAGAATAATCGCATCTGGGTGGTCTGTGATGACTTAGATCTAACCATCGGCCGGATTAGGGCTAGAGAGCAGGGAAGTAGTGGAGGTCACAAGGGCCTAGAAGATATTATTACCAAACTGGACAGCCAAGAGTTTGGCAGAATTAGACTAGGTATTAAGCCCATTGAAGACTTTGAAGAGAGATCAAAAGAATACAAAGAAGAGTTAGAGGCGAAAGAGTTTGTCCTAAACAAGTTTAGCAAGAAAGAGAACTCTATCCTAAAGAAGGCAATAGATAAAACTCTAGACCATATTTTTGAGTCCCTAAAGGAAAGATGTTTAATTAAGACCACTATTGAGGTTTAACTGTTGACATTACTTAAATTATTGCTATACTAATACCAGTCGCAGACAGTTGGTAGCCCGCATTCAAAAAGGGTATAAAGCCAGCCGAGACAGAAAGTAAGATTTTTTTGTTTTTAGTCTGCGCTTAGAAGCCAGACTAAATTTAATTTAAAACAATTATGGCTAAAACAAGAACAGAGAAAAATCAGATAATTGAGAGTATTACTAATTCATTAATAGAGAACCCGGTAGTAATTATCACGGATTACAAAGGTATTCCTAACGACCAACTCCAAGAACTTAGAAATCAGCTCCGAGAAGTAGATGCTCAGCTAATGGTCGTCAAGAATAGCCTCTTCAGAATTGCCCTTAAAAAGGCTAATTTAGAGATAGATGAAGAGATTTTAAACCGCCCCCTAATGCTAGCGGTTAGCAAAGATGTGGCCCCAGCCAAAACTATTGATCAACAGAAAGAAGAGATGGAGAACCTAGAGGTCTTAGGTGGCATCTATGAAGAAGAGTACCGAGAGAGAGAATATATTGAAAAATTAGCTAAGATACCAAGCAGAGAAGAGCTGCTAGTACAGCTTATCGGTCAGCTCAAGGCCCCTCAATATGGCTTGGTCTATAGCTTAAAAGGTAATCTACAGAAACTCTTAATGATTTTAGACCAGTTAAGCAAACAACCATCCTCCAACAAGGAAGAATAAATCATCCCACACATAAGGTTTTGGACGATATATAAATACATAAGATAAATTAATAATTTTAATATTATGGCAAAGAAAAAAGAGAAGAAAGAAGAGAAATCTAAGTTTGAAGATTTAATCAAACAGATCGAAGAGCTTTCAGTGGTTGAACTAGCCGATCTAGTTAAAGAGCTAGAAGAGCGGTTCGATATTGAAGCTGCTCCAATGGCTGCTGCTCCTGCTGCCGGTGCCGGTGGTGGCGAAGAAGAGGAAGAGGCAGAAGAGAAGAGTGAGTACACAGTTGAGCTTAAATCTGCTGGAGACAAGAAGATTGCAGTAATTAAGGCAATTAGAACAGTAGTTGAGATGGGCCTTAAAGATGCTAAAGACTTAGTCGACAACGCTCCTAAGCCAATCCAAGAGAACATGCCGGCCGAAGATGCTGAGAAACTAAAGAAAGCAATTGAAGATGCCGGTGGAGAAGTAGAGCTTAAGTAAGTAAGCTGTTTCTTGTAGGAAAGTATCTTTCATTCTACTTAATGCCTCTGTGAGAGAAAATATACATAGGTGTTAAGTGAGGCGAAATCCTTCCGAAGCTCCAACTATATTGGAGCGAAGGAGGATAGCTCTAATATTAAAAAAAGCAATTCAATCAATGAGTTGCTTTTTTGTTTAAGTAAAAAAGCCCTAAAAGAACATCTTGTAAAGAATTCAATTGGGCTTGTCTTCAATCTATGGTGATCGTCTCGCCTTCCTCTGCCATCAATACTGTAATCTCTGGCAGGTCCTGCTCTATATGATCTCGAAGCTCACAGCGCAGGTTACTTGGTCCGTGGAAAGGAATAACAATCTCAGGCCTCAGAAGCTCCAAGGCCTTGCGACTTCCCGACCAACCTTCATGACCGGAAACGTGAGTCACCTCGTAACGAACTAGACCTTCCTCATCGAACTGAAAAATGGGATCTCCTTTCAGTTCAATCGGAAGTACCAACTCAGCGCCCTTGCTCAATAGCCTCTGCATCATCTCCTTAATTCTCATTTCGTTACCCGGTATCGGTCGCGCAGAGAAGATGATGGTGTCGTTTTCGTTAACTTCCATATGCAAGTGACGACCATAAGCCGCTCTGGTTAAATGAGCATCATACTCTGCCTGAGAGCCACTGGTAACAAGCAAATCGACTGAAGAGACATAAGCGCTATCACGCAGTCTCTGCATGTTGACTGGATAGCTCAACCTATTACCGGACGCCTCAGAGACACTCAAGAAGTTCCAAGGAGCTCCCTTAAGATAGGTAACCATGCCCATCTTCTCGGCCAAATCAAGCTCCATGGCTGTGCGATCAACATTGGAGCCGAAGTGAGTAATGATGCTTCTTCGTCCACGCTCCATACTGTCAGCAAATGTTCGCCTAAGACCGGGGGCGATAGTGGTCTCCAAAGGGGTCAGTCCCTCACTCCTCTCACGCGAGCTAATTGAGCCCATAATCACTGCCTTGGGCTTCAACTTACCGATCTCCTTAAACAATCGCCAAGTCATCTCAGCCTGCTTGGGACTGAAACGCTGAGCTGTCCAGTCGGCCAAATAGACTATCCAACCGATACTGGTCCAGAGCAAGTAGAAATGGGTCTGAGGCGTGCTATGACAGACCAGGAATGGCTGAACTATCAGGCCGCCTGTCAATTCAGGATCCAGAGGATCATTGGTTCTAAATGGAGTGATCTCCATAATCTCTCGAGGACCGTCCTCAAAGTTCATAATCATACTTCTGACAAACTCAACTCCAAAATTGGTCATCCAGATACGCAAGTCGATACCATTAACAACCTTGAGGGCATTGAGTGCCCGCAAAGCGTTAGCATGGTCGTAATGGGCATGGGTAACACAAGCCTGAACCGATTCGCCTTCATCAAAGAACGGTTCTAAACGATGAAATGTGGTCACCTCATCATCTGCCGCATAATCCGACCCACAGCTCAAATGACCAGGAAGAACCGGTTCATCAAAATCAGACAATCCACAGTCAAAAACAACGCTACTCGGGTGATTAGAGTCATTAACCTTAACACATGCTCCGTTATCGCTGATAATAGGAGTTACTTCTACCACACTCACATGTCTCATCTCCTTCCGTCTGTGCTAGAAAAGAACAATCTGTATTGCTACAGATCAACCTCATAATTACATATAATTATTAAAATGTCAATAGTATAAAATCATTTGGGTAAAGGAAAGAGGCGGGGCGATGTTTCACTGATTAAGAGTTGGCACAGGGCCAATCCTATATTCAGCTACTTTATCGCTCCGCCTCAGTTTCGTCTTGGTTCGTGGCTAGCTGGCGGCCTCCTCGTCGGAGCCCGCGGAGACCTTCACGGTCTGGTTCTCCTCGGGCTGGCTTGAGTCCGCATTGTCAGGCTGCTCCCGAGGGGGGAGAGCCTGGGAGAGGAAGTCCAGAAGAGTGCTGTCGCCCTTGACGTCTTTCGCGATGGCAACATTAACTCGCCTCTGAACCTCCTCCCAGAAGAGCTTCGCGCACTCCGGTCCCATGCTCTTGACCCGGAGCAACTGCTCCCAGGTCATGCGTGGGAGCTCCTCCTTGATCTCCTGGAGGTGTTTGGGAAGCTCCTCCCGAGACTCGGAGGTTGTGGCCGGTGTCGTCGCCGAAGCCGTGGGAGTGCGGTGTGTGCCGCGCTCCTGGGTCGCCCTTGCCTCACGCTCGCGGCGGCGCCGCTCCTGGGCCTCACGCCGCTTGCGCTTCTTGGCTTCCGGGTCGTAGTTGGCCGGAGGGTGATTTACATCACCCTCGCAGTGCCTGTCACAGACCGGCCAGCCCTCCTCGGCGTTGGCCATGTCCTCCTCAGAAACCGAGTAGAACTGGCGATCCCCATCCTCGTCGATGAGGACCAAGCCAATGGCAGCGCCGTCGCAGCCGATGAAGCTGCAGGCGCCGGCCTTACGGAGCTCTGCCAGGTGTTCCTGGCAGAATGCTCCCCAGTGGCCCTCAACGTCGAGGGCCGGCTGGTCGCAGCCCGGCCAAGCGCAGGCCTCTTCAGCTCGCGCCTTGCCGTAGTGATGGCGGCAGTAACCGCCATCGATCTGGAGACGGTCGAGGTTGCCTTCCGGCAGAACCGGCCGGCACTCCTCGTCCATCTCCCCGGCAAGTGCATACGCGGCGCACTTGCCGTCCGTCTGACCCCACCCGATGGGGTGGGTATAGTCGTCATTCTGGTTCTCAGTAGTCATGATACATCTCCTCTTGGGGCAATGGCCCCGGTATTTCTCCCTAGCCAGCTGTGGCTAAGAAGTACTGCTCTTTACCGCTCCGAACAATCAGCTCCTTTCAACATCATACTCTCGAACTTCGATGACATTCTCCAAAGCCATGGTGGCGTACACACTCCCAGGGAGCGTGAAGCTAACCACAACCTCGTCTTCCGCCAACATCTCCAGCTGCCCATGCTTAATCTCAGCCTTCGTCGGCCGATCAATCACATGGGCCTTCTCTTGCCAAAGATGCCGGGGGTAAGGTGGAATGTTAATCCCAACCCTACTATACTCCTCACCAACCTCGTTCCACTCAACCTTCGAGGGGATACCTCGAAACGAGGGAAAGGTCTGAGGAAGATCCCAACCCCGCAGGAGATAGACGCTGATGGCCTGGTTCCACATCCAACTTCCCCAGGCGGAAAGAAGGAAATTAATCTCTCCTTCTCCCATCAACGCCTGTTGGAGGCTGTCAGTCTTCTCCAACAGGTTGATGAACGCGAGTTCCTGGCCAAAGTAGGCGTGAGAGAGAATCTCGCGCTTACTCGACCATCCAGATGTCTTTCGAGCAGCCATGCGGGCCTGTCGAAATTCACCCTGCTCGTACTTCGGGCTCTCATAGAGCAGCAACTTAGCTGCTCCCAGCCAGTCACCGGAGATCATACGCGCACCAATTATCTGGCTGATTCGTCGGGTGCCGAACCTCTGGTCGCCCCAGAAGTTGACAAATCCGTCTTTGCTGAGAGCCTCAAAGTTGACCTCGATATCTTCGATATCGCGCTCATCGAAGTCGTAGTCGTTGGGCCGGATCACGATCCGAAAGTTGTTCCCGGAGTGTGATCCATTGTGAATCGGTTTTTCGTCAAACGCCAAATCCTGAATCCAGATTCCCTCGTCGGAGAGATCTAGATCAACGAGCTCATCCTCATAACTTGCAGGTAAGCTCATGCGTCCTGAAGTGAGTGCCTGGGCATCTTTGCGCCCGGACACTCCAAGCTCGAATTGCTTCGCTCCTACGACCTGGCAAATCTTTGCCTCAGCCGCAGGCGAAGGAACTCCAAGCTTGGAAACCGTGAACCGAATGAATTCCCCTGATCCCTCAGGTTCTTCAATTCGGTTTTCAGTTCGGGCTTCAAGGATCTCATCTCCTCGAACTTCCCGAACCTGGAAATCCTCTTGGAACTGCTTGATCCAGCCAGCAGGCCGAAACCCGCTGAAACTATACTCAAACAGCTCATAAATCCCAAACGTCTCTAGCGGATAATCCGCCATCAAATCATCTCCTATAAGTCATATACTGACCTGTGCAGGCCAGTTACTAGTCTCAACTTGTGTGGTGCATTTTGATAAATTCATATTAGCACATAAAGATTAATTTGTCAAGGAATTTAAAGGTTATATCAAACAAAAGACATTATGTAATATAATTTAAGTCAAAGCGAAAGGGGCGAGGAGAATATTCCATGGGTTGGCACGTGGCCAATCCTAGGTCATCTCCCGCCCCTGTGTGTCCTGCTGTTAGTCCTTAGCCGGGAGGAGGAAGCTCCCCACCCTCCTCGACTATAGCTGTCTTCTCCTGACAGTAGATACAGTCGGAGAAGACCTCCTCCCCATCTTTAATCTTCTTCGCCGTGCGCCCACAATTGGGGCACTCGACGCTTCCGATCTGACGGGGAGTGCTGTCGGGGACGGCGTCGTTGGCATCATCCGGTGAAGGAGGATCAACTTCGTCGTCCTCGGTCTCACCGGCAAGTTCATCGTGGAGGTCAGCGGGAGTGTCAGTATCATCACTGACTTCCTCCTGCTCCTCGGAGTTCTCACCGAAGACCGCATCAGCGGCATCATCGCCACTGGTGTCGGCCTCAGTGAGGGCCTCATCAGCCTGATCGGCTGAGAGGTCGGTGTCGTCCTCGGGTTCCTCGACCTCTTCCTGCTCCTCCTCGGAAGGAGTGGCAGGGGGCCGGTCGGAGGCTACTGAAGCAGCTTCCTGCCCCCAGAGAGAGGCAAAGATCTGCTTCGCCTCCTCTAAGGTCTGGTCCCCTCGAGCGACGGCATAGGCCCCACCCTCAGCATCCGAAAATGCCGGAGTGGTGCCACCACCGTCGCTAGTCTCGCGACGATCCTGAGGGCTCACCTCAGGAAAAGACCGGAGAATTTCGAAGGTATACTGGACTGCCTCGAGATCTCTCTCGAAATCCTCCAGCGCCTTCTTGGCGTTGTCTTCATGTGCCCGCTTGCGTGCCTTGCGGGCCACAGCCTCCCTAATATCACGATCAGAGAGGTCAACGCCCTGATCACGAGCATGTTCCATCAACGTCTCCTCGCGATCATCGATGAGCCCCGGGGTCTTTCCCGAACGTGTCCGTACCGGCTCCTTTGTTGTAGGGGCCGGAGTGGGCTCGGGCGTCTTCGAAGTCGTGGATGGGGTCGGC
>CAZAJM010000009.1:7037-12131 GCA_964485625.1 uncultured Candidatus Saccharibacteria bacterium | reverse complement strand
CCAGCGATAACTGCCAAAGCAAACATGGCTCCCCAAACTTTAATATTTAGGGGGCCAAGCTCTACTATTCTAACTGGATGGTAGTCGATCATTTTTTATATACTTCTTCTAAGTTCTTAAGAGCTAGAATATATGCAACAGTCTTAGTAGAAAGTCCAGGATATTTTTCTAGTAGCTGCCAGAGTTTTTCTGAAGACTTACTCATTTTCTCTTCGAGCATCTTTCTCACTTTAGCTTTATCGAATGTTTCTTTAGTGGTGTTTTGTAGCCACTCTAAATAACTAACATAGACCCCACCGGCATTAACTAGAATATCAGGTAGCACCAGAATATCTTTCTTCTTAAGGGTTTTTTCAGCGTTAGGGTTAACTCCACCGTTAGCAATCTCAACAATATTTCTGGCTCCTATCTTGTTGGCGTTTCTATTGGTGATGGCATCTTCCAGGGCGGCCAAGCTTAGATAGTCTACCTCTAAGGCTAGCAGCTCATCGTTACTTATTTTTTCAGCTGATTGATAGTTAGTGACCTTGCCGGTCTCTTCTTTTATTTTAATTAATTTATCAATATCAAGCCCTTCTTTGTTATGGATTCCTCCGCTTGAATCACTAACGGCGACTACTTTGCCACCTGCCTTGCTTATCTCTTGGGCATAGTAGATTGCGGCGTTGCCAAAGCCCTGGATAGAGACTGTAATTTTGCCAATATCTTGAGATATATTTTCTAGATAGCTTCTTAGTGCAAAGTATGCGCCCCAAGAGGTGGCCTCTGTTCTCCCTTTAATGCCCCCTTTATCTACTGGCTTGCCAGTGGTTACTGCTTGAGGGTTCTCTTCTCTTGGTCTAGCTTGACGGTAGGCCTCAACCAGCCACTCCATAGTAGTACCGTCTGTATTAACATCTGGTGCTAGAATATCTTTATCTGGGCCAATATGATCAGCGATCTGAGTGATAAACTTAGTTAATATCTCTTTTTGGTCCGTTTGGCTAACTTCTCTGGGGTCTATTGTAATCCCGCCCTTTCCGCCACCAAAAGGAATACCGATTAGAGAGGTCTTTAGGCTCATCCACATTGACAGGGCACTGACCTCATCTTCGTTAACTTGAGGTGAGAATCTCAACCCACCTTTGTATGGCCCTCGCCAATTATTGTGCTGGGATCTTATAGCAAAATACACATTTCCGTCTTGTTTGATATTTACTTTCAATTTATTATCAAACTCTAAAAAATCTTTGATCAGGCTTTTATCTATACTAGCTTCGTTGCCAGCTAATATAATTTTTTCTTTAGTATCTTCAACTAAACTCATAATATTTTTTTAAATCTTCTTGCCCTGATCTCCTTTTAAATATTGAAAAGCACTAATAGCCGCGCTTGCTCCCTGGCCGGCAGCGATAATTGCCTGGTCGTGAGCTTCGGCACTGATATCTCCGGCAATAAAAAGTCCCGGAGTCTTGGTTTCACTCTTTAGATTAGTCATAATCTCACCGTTTTCGTCAAATTCAACTAAGTCTTTGATGAGTTTGTTTTTGACCACAAATCCAATCTCAATAAAGATGCCGTCTGTTTCTATCTCTTTCTTCTTACTATCTGTTTCAATAACCATCGCTTCTACCTTATCTTTGCCAATAATTTTTTTAACCTGACTGTTGGTATGGATTTCGAGCTGGCCCGTATCTTTTAGCTTCTTAACTTTATCTATCAGGCTCTGTTCTGCTCTGAACTGATCTCTTCTATGGACCAAGTGAATCTTTTTAGCTACCTTCTCTGCTGCCAAGACTGCGTGAAGAGCTGAGTTGCCACCTCCGATTATTGAGACCACTTTATCGTTAAAGAAAGGCATATCACAAATAGCGCAGTAGCCTACTCCCTTTCCAACCAGCTTGTCTTCTCCCGGAACATCAAGCTTTCTTGGTGCCTTGCCAAAGGCAATTATTACAGTTTTGGTTTGATACTCTTTATTATCCGTGGCAGTCAATTTAAAATTACCATCATCTAGCTTCTCTACACTTTTAATCATCTTCCACTCAAACTCTACCCCATGCTCTTCAGCCTGGGTTTTCATTTTATCAACTAGATCTTTGCCACTAATACCAGGTAGCCCTGGGTAATTATCTACTCTACTTGATTTAGCAATCTGCCCACCAACATCAGCTGAGATAATTAAACTTTTTAAATTCTGTCTGCCGGCATAGATTCCAGCAGAGATGCCGGCTGGACCGGCACCAATAATAATTAGATCGTAGGTCATTAATAATTACTTAATATCCAGTGCCTTATTAATCTTTTCTACATCAAAACCGACTATTGCTTCTTCGTCGTCTCCGTCAGTGATGATAGTTGCCGGCACTCCCATCTGACCGGTCTTTTTAACTAGCTTTTCGGCCTCATCTGGTTTTTTAGATAGATCTACCTCCTCAAACTCAACCTTCTTCTCCTTAAGGTAATCTTTTAACTGATCGCAGTAAGGACAGGTTGGTGTGGAAAATACTTTTACTTTCTTGCTCATAGAATATATTACTTATTTTTATTATTTTCTTTTTTCTTCATTCTCTCTTCTAATTTTTTTCATTGCTCTATCTAGTTGGATACTAACTATTACCACAATAGTGGTTAAGACTGCTGCATAAATATATTTTGCCCAGAGTTCGGATTGCTTGCCAAAAAATGTGTTAAAAGTGGTCTGGATGGCATCGTTCCAGGCAAGAGCAGCGACAAAACCCAGAGCGGACATAACTAGAGTTAAAATTTTATCGATCACTTTGCCTTCAAGGCTCTTTATTTCTTCTTCTGATTTAGCTTTAGATTTTTTTGGCATATTAAAACTTCTTACTAGTATTTTTGTTAATATTTTTTAGCCTTACTAAGCCTTGTAGACAATGTCACCTTCTCTGACTCGATCCTCTACTTTCATGCCGGCCTCTTCTCCCTTTGAGATTGAGTCGACATCTTCCTTGTCTACTTGAAGAGACTCTACGGCTTGGTCAAAGTCAGTGGTGCTACCTTTAATTTTGATCTGGTCACCGACAGAGATCTTGCCCTCCGTAGCTTTAATCACTGCTACTTGAATCTCGCCAAAGTAATGGGTAACTTCGCCTACTTTTTCCATCTCTTTGTTCATAATATATTAAATATTGGCTATTCTTTACTAATGGCCTCAACAGGACAGCTCTCTATTGCTTCTCCAACCGCCTCCTCGTTTTTTTCTATAGCACCGTCGGATTCTGGCATGACCGCTGCCTTGCCCTCACTGTTAAAATCAAAAACTTCTGGACAGATGTTAATACACGTCCCACAAGAGATACATTTCTCCTGGTCTACTTTAACTTTCATGAAAATATTTCTTAATTTTATTCTTTACCAGTCTCTTCTTTTAAATAAATTGACCAGATGGCCAAGACTGCTCCAACTATTATCCATTGAGTTGAGGCTAGCCACAGATCAAGACCCAGGGCGCCAAGAGCGGCTAAGACAACAGCAACGATAGATAGGTAGAAAACAATTTTACTCATTTTAGCTATTTATTAAATCTATTCCAAAAATTTTTAACTTGAAAGGAGGCAATTAATCCTACGATTCCGGTAAGAATAAAGAAGGCGGCAACTAGATAGGCAATGATCTCTGGCTGTAAGAAAACTAGAACACCAAAAACAATTGAGATCAGAGATAGTAATGTTAATGTTGTGGTCATCATCTTACTAAATAGTTTAGCAGACTTAAAAACTTAGTCAAAGTTAGTTGTCAAGCTATTTGATTCTGTCTTTAACTTTTTTAATTGCTTCTTTAAGGGGGACAATATCTTGAGTGCCCTCTTCCATATCTCGGACAATGATAGTGCCGTCCTGTAGTTCTTTCTCCCCTAGTATTAAGGTTATCTTAGCACCAGATCTATTGGCCATTTTAAGTTGATCACGTAGAGAGTCTTTGGCTAGGGCTGTACGTGTTGGAATTTCTTCCTCTTGAAGCTGATCCATTAATTTAAAGGCCTTCTTCTTTGCTTCTTTCCCTAGCTGGGCTAAAAATACTTCGACCTTAGATCGATCAGGCACATCAATATCTTCTTTCTTCATCATGGAGACTACTCTATCCATGCCCATAGACCAACCAACGGCGCCAGTAGCTCGACCACCATAGTTTTCAATTAGATTATCATAGCGTCCGCCACCGGCTAAGGAGTTTTTGTATTTACCAAGCTTAAACTCAAAGACGGTCTTTGTATAGTAGTCAAGGCCTCTAACCAAGCGGTTATCAAGGTCGTATTTAATCTCTAACTCATCTAGAAGCTCCAGTAGACCTCTAAAATCTTCTTGACAGTCTTCACAAGTAAGATCAACAATTTGAGGTGCCTCTTCGGCAATTTTCTGACACTCCTCTTCTTTGCAGTCTAGTAATCTCAAAGGGTTCTTTCGTAATCGATTCAAACAGAGCTTGCACAAGTTTGATTTTTTAGATTGGTAGTAGTTCGCTAACTCTTCTAGGATTTCCGGTCGGCATTTAGCACAACCGGTAGTATTAATTTTCACAGTCAACTTCTCAAAGCCGACATCAGTTAAGATATCCCAGAGTACCTTAATAGCTTGGGCATCGGTAGAGATGTTGTCTGAGCCAAGAATCTCCAAACCATATTGATAGTGCTGTCGCCACCGTCCTTGCTGTGGTTTTTCTTTACGAAAAACAGGGCCGTTATAGTAGAGCATGACCGGTTGAGCCCAACCTTGCATACCGTTTTCGATATAACTTCTGGCAATACCGGCAGTAAATTCAGGGCGCAGAGCTAGATCACGTTCCTCTTTGTCTGCAGGGACGACATACATCTGATGCTCAACGATATCGCTAGTTGGCCCAACGCCTTTCTCAAAGAGTGACTTGTACTCTATAACGGGTAGATCAATTCGTGAGAAACCATTGGCCTCTAAGTGTTTTTGAGCGATCATACGGAGGTGCTGCCAGTACTTTTGATTTTTAGGTAGTAAGTCTCGAGTTCCTTTAGGAGTTTGAAGAAGTTTTTTCTTAGCCATGATATCTTAATTATTTACTCTATTTACAGGTATAATAGCATAAATTTTAGCTAAAATCAAATCAAATAGCCGGACTATT
>CAZAJM010000009.1:0-6937 GCA_964485625.1 uncultured Candidatus Saccharibacteria bacterium | reverse complement strand
ACGATCTTCTCTATTGTCTGCTTAGTTAGTGGTCTGAAAACAATAGTGTTATCTAACCTGTTTAGAAACTCTGGCCTAAAGTACTCTTTAAGCTCAGTTATTACCTGCTCTTTCATCTTTTGATATTTCTGTTCCAGCTTGTCTTTATCTCCTGACATATTCTGAAAACCGACCGCAGCTTGTTTGGAGAGAGACTTTACACCGATATTGGAAGTCATAATAATGACTGTATTGGAAAAATCTACTTTTCTGCCCTGGTTGTCGGTTAGAAAGCCATCTTCTAAAATTTGGAGAAGTATATTTTGAACATCACTGTGAGCTTTTTCTATCTCATCTAGTAGAATTACGCTGTAGGGATTTCTTCTAACCTGTTCAGTTAGTTTGCCACCTTCATCATAACCAACATAGCCTGGAGGTGAGCCAACCATCTTAGAGACACTATGCTTTTCCATGAACTCACTCATATCTACTCTAATTAGAGCATCTTCTTTCTCAAAGAGGGTTTGGGCTAGTACTTTGGCCGTCTCTGTCTTACCTACTCCGGTTGGACCAAGAAAGACAAAAGATCCAATTGGTCGATTAGCGGCTGAGATGCCGGTTCTAGATCTAGCAATTGCCTTAACAATCATATTGACTGCTTTGTCCTGGCCGACTACTTTCTTTTTGATATTCTTGGCCAAGTCTTGGTATTTCTTCTTCTCTTGTTTGGCTAGGTTGGTAACAGGTATATCTGTCCACTCAGAAACCACGCTGGCAATATCGGCAGCTGTTACTTGAGGCAGGTCTTTCTTATCTTTCTTCTTTTTATCTTTTCTTTTTTTTGTTCTAACTAGCTTGGCTTTTAATTTTAACTCTTTCTCTCTATTTAGAGCGGCCTGTTCATAGTCCTGTTTTATAACGGCACTCTCTTTCTGTTTAATCGCCTCCTCAATCTCTTTCTCTATTTTTCGAAGCTCTTCTAACTTGCCGTCTTTCTGTTCTAAGTTTAGAGCTGAGGCCGCCTCATCGATTAGGTCAATAGCTTTATCGGGAAGTTTTCTGTCTGTAATATAGCGGTTGGAAAGTTTAACTGCTTGATCAATTGCCTCGTTGCTAATAGCTACGTTGTGGTGGTCTTCATAATTTTTCTTCAAACCTTCTAGGATATCCATTGTCTCTTTGATTGAGGGCTCATCTACTTTAACCATCTGTAACCTTCTCTCAAGAGCATTGTCTTTCTCGATATATTTCCGATATTCATCCAGAGTTGTAGCACCGATTAACCTAAGATCTCCTTTGGCTAGAGCCGGTTTGATGATATTGGCAGCATCGATACTACCCTCAGCTGCTCCGGCACCGGCTAGAGTGTGGATCTCATCTAAGAAGAGAATAATATTTGGATCTGACTTTATCTCTTTAACTATTTTTTTGATTCTCTCTTCAAACTGACCTCGATACTTAGTGCCAGCTAAAATTAGACTTAGGTCTAAGCTTAATATTTTCTTGTTTTTGAGTCTGTCCGGTACTTGTCCATCGGCAACTCTTTGGGCTAGCCCTTCAGCAATAGCTGTTTTGCCAACACCGGCCTCTCCAACTAGAACGGGGTTATTTTTGGTTCTCCGGTTGAGGATTTTAATAGTTCGATCGAGCTCTTTCTTTCTACCAATTAGAGGATCGAGCTTTCCTTTGTTGGCCAGTTTGACTAAATTGGTGGTGAAGGTTGGCAGGAGCTTTTTATCTTTCTTCTTGCCGGCTTGGGGCATCATAATGCCTGTGCCAGCATCTATCTGGCCCATCGGTAGCTGGTCTGGATTCATCTGTGGGCCAAGGATTGTACCCTTACTAATTTGATTTGCCTGGTCGAAAAGATCTTCAATATCAAAACGAATCTCCTCTATATCAAGATCTAGCTCACTTAGCAGCTTGTAGCCTTGAGAATTTTTATCTGTAATGATCGCAAGGAGTAGATGCTCAGGAGCAACAATTTTATGACCGTTCTTCTTAGCTAATGTCATAGCGGCCTTGATAATGTCCTTGCCGTCTTGGTTGATTTTAGTCTTCTTCTTTGAGCTTTTCTTATCTAGAGAAAGAGAGAGTTTTAGCTTATCAATATCCAATCCTCTGCTTTCAAGGATGTCAAAGCTGACTGAATTTTCTAGTTCAACTAAACTAATCAGGATATGCTTGCTGGTTAAGGACTGATTGTTGTCCTTAGCAATACGCTGAGCATGGATAAGTATATCTCTACTTTCTGGTAAAAATTGTTTAAATGGTCTGTTCATATCTAACTAAATATTATTTGATATATTCAAACCTTTACTAACAAACCACCTCGATACTACTTATCCTTCGATTCTTCTTTAGTTTTAGTGCTATCTGTATCGGTATTATCTACTTTGCCGTTAGAAGACTCTTCTGAGTCTTCTTCTTTAACTTTCTCCTCTTTATCTTCAGAACTATCGTTTTTAGATGACTCCTCTTTAGATTCAACAATATCAATCTCATAGCCTGTTAACTTAGAGGCTAATCTTACGTTCTGGCCTTTCTTGCCAATAGCTAGAGAGAGTTGGTCTTCCTCTACCTTCACCTCGGCCTGTTTGTTCTCGTCATCGATGGTGATCTCTGCTACTTTAGCAGGCGAGAGAGCGTTACGGATATATGATCCGGGCTCATCAGAATATGGAATGATATCTATCTTCTCATTGCCAATCTCAGATAGTACTGCTTGGACTCTGGTGCCTCTCTGGCCCACACATGAACCAATTGGGTCAACCTCATCTTCGTTACTGACTACAGACATCTTAGTTCGTAGGCCTGCCTCTCTGACAATATCTTTAATCTCTACCACCTCAGATTCTATCTCAGGCACTTCTTGGGAGAAAAGGTAAGAGATCAATTTTGGATGGGTTCGGCTTAGTTTAATAACCGGTCCTCGATTTGATTTCTCTACTTCTTTGATATATACCTTCAATCTTTGGCCGATTCGATAGTTTTCATCCGGGATCTGTTCGCTCTCAAACATCACGCCAGTTACTTTATCTAGATCGACAATCACACTTCTGTTCTCTACCTGTTGAACAACACCATTAACAACTGTGCCCTCTTTCTCTTTGTATTTAGAGTAGATGTTATCTCTTTCAGCTTCTCTAACCTGTTGGAGAATAACCTGTTTGGCGGTCTGAGCGGCAATTCTACCAAACTGGTCTTTCTTCTCTAGCTTTTCTCGAACTTCTCCGCCAATCTCGGCCTTCTTATCTAACTTTTTAGCATCTTCTAGAGTCAGTTGTCTTTTATTGCTTGTAAGATCGTCTTCTTCTACTACCTCAAATACCCGGTAGAAGTTCATCTTGCCGGTCTCAGGGTCAAATTCGGAGGCAACCTGCTCTTCAGGATGGCCGTACTCTTTACGATAAGCGGCTCCTAGGGCATCCTCTAGAGAGCTTAATACTTCTTTTTCATCGATGTCTTTCTCGCTGCCAATCTGTCTGATGGCGGCTAATAGTTCTTCCTTGTTCATAGGCTATGTTTATTAAATTGTCTTTTTTTAAAACTAGATTGACCGGCGGGTCAATCTATATCTTCATATCAGTTACGTTACTAGTATATATTTAATTGGGCTGGTTGTCAAGAGTAGTTTGCCAAGAGTTTTTCCAGACAAGCCAAGGAAATAGGATGGCTGCGTTGTAGATTCTTCTAGCTCTCTTGGTTGGTTCCTGAAATAGTCGGTAGAGCCACTCTAGGCCAAGTTTTTGAAATATCTTTGGCGCTCTTTTTATTTTCTCTTCTGTCTCTAGGTTCTTATACCCTGCAATAAAATCAAAGGTGCCTCCTACTCCCATAGCTATAATGGGTCTGTTTAATATAGCCATATTTCTTCTGATCCAGAGATCTTGAGCTGGGGCGCCGTAGGCAACTAAGAGAATATCTGGATTGGCTCGATTTATCTTGTTAATAATCTTTCTCTCATCTTTTTTATCTGGGCTGCCAGCATAACTACCAGCAATTTTAAGACCGGAATACTTTTCTTCTAATCTCTCCCCAGCTAGTTTAGCAATACCGGGCATAGCACCTAGCAAGTAGATACTAAAGTCATTATCTGCGGCTAATTCAGCTATATCATAGCTCAGGTCAGATCCGGTGATAATCTCAGGTATTGTCTCTAGATAGCCTCTATTAAAAACCACAGATGGGCCGATGAGAAAAAGGCCTTGGATAAGTCCTACCAGGCCGGCTAGGAATCTGTTAGAGGGTCTGTCTAGCTCTAAGTATTTTGCTCCAGCTTTAATCCCGACTCCATCGGCAACGGCTAGGTCGACGCTATTTAAGCAATTTTTAAAATTCTCATTCTTTTGAGCCTCGATGATAAACTCAGGGTTTACTGTAGCTAATTGCACCCCCTTATTATTATCAATGGAGTTTTTAATATACTCTAAAGTCTCTATTTTACTAACCCTGCTGATCTTAACATCTAGTATCTCTACCTTATCCATCACTATTTGCTAACTTATCTATTTGATCTCTGAAATTCTTTCTAAACTCTTTCTGGCTAAACTTCTTGGCCTGCTTAACTAAGTCTTCTTTGCTAAACATATCTTCAATCTCGATAAACTCTTTAACTTTCTCTTTAAGAGCCAGGTAGTTCTCTTTCTTAAAGAAAAGCCCGGTCTTTCTGTCGACAATAGTCTCTAAGGCTCCCCCTTTTTTTAGAGCAATAACCGGTACGCCCGAAGCCATGGCCTCGATTGGAGTTAGGCCAAAGTCTTCTTCTTGGGGAAAGATAAAGGCTCGAGCCCGTGAATAGTAGCTTCTAACCATCTCGTCTGACTTAAAGCCTAGAAACTCAATATTCTTCTTTGCCATCCCTTCTAATCTCTTTCTCTCCGGACCACTGCCAATTACCAGAAGTCTTTCGCCTAGTTCGTTAAAGGCCTTAATGGCCATTTCGACATTCTTGTACTTTGAGAGTCTAGAGACAATTAAAAAGTAGTTGCTCTTCTTGTCGCTATAGAACTGATTGGTATCAACTCCCGGGTAGACTACTTCTGCCTCTCGTCGATAGAACTTCTTTATTCTTCCGGCAACGTTTTTGGAATTTGCTAAATAGTAGTCGGGGCGCTGACTGGCCGATTTGTCCCATAATCTAAGCCAGCTAAAGAGCGGTAGAGAGAAAAGTGATTTGAGGCCTGATAAGTTATGTTCCTTTAGATAGTCATGGTAGTAGTCCCAAAGGTATCTGGTCGGTGAGTGAATGTAGCTGATATGTGTGGTCTCAGGATTAACAAGTACCCCTTTGGCAAATGAGTTGCAGTTGGAGATGACAAGATCATGGTTAGAGAGATCTAAGTCCTCTATCCCGGTAGGCATTAGAGGTCTTAGGTAGCCACCTTTTAAGAACTTAGGAAACTTTTGCAGGTAACTAGTTTTGGGTCTGTACTTATCAAAATATGGACCTAATTTTTTTTGATCATAGATTATGGTAAAGAGATCCGCTTGGGGGTAGATCTCAAGGATATCCATCAAGACCTTCTCTGCTCCGCCAAACTCAACAATAAAATCATGGACTATGGCAATCTTTTTATCTTCCATCTGCTTGATTTAGTTGATAGTTGAAAGCTAATCCTAATAGTATTGCTAGACTGTAAGCAAGAGTGGCATCTGTTAGGCTATGTAAGAATAGATTAGCAACCATAACGGCAATAAGTGAGATAAAGATAGCAAGGTTTAAGCCTTTTGTTAAGTTTTTTGTTCTTTGATATAGGTTGCTATAGGCTTTTTTGAGTAAATCAATAAGTAGCCAAATATAAGCGATTAGGCCAAAAATACCTAGCTCAAGGCCAATTTGAAGATAGAAGTTCTCACTAACAAGAGCCTGACTAGTCTCATCTTTAAGCCATTGGGCAGCCGGGCCAACCTGGCCAATCCCTAGACCCAAAGGATTATCGATCAGTAGACCAATACTTTGATTAAGTCGATTGATCCGAGTTTGATCAGTATGCCTTAGTAGTAGATCGCTGTTAACTATTAGTAGCAAGATAGCTATAGCTACTATCACGCTTCCGCCAATAACTACAGTCCTTCTAGTTTTTAAATTGTAATCTTTTCTATTTAGATAATAGTAGATTGCTAGACCAACAATTAAAGCTAGCCAGGCACTTCGGCTAAAAGTAAAAAAGATGACAAATATAGTTAGTAGGATATAGAATTTCTTAGTTTCAGGTCTAATTTTTAATAAATTAAATTTGGTCAAGCCTAGAAATGCCAAAAGTGAGAAGACCAGATAGGTTCCAAGCTGATTGGGACCGGAGAGTGGACCGGCAATTCTAGTATAGCTACCGGCCTGTTGGAATGCTTGTAGACCTAGGTCTGGCTGCCAGTCAGCAAAGCTTGAGTAACCTATTTGGGCCAAAGTATCTATCGGTAAGACAAGTTGAGCCAGGCCCAAGAATATTACGATAGCAACTGTTATAAGAAAGAATTTAATCAAAGAGGTAATTTCTTCCCGGCTAAATTTAATTAATTTAATTGAGAGATATAGAAGCAAAAACAGAAAATTGTATTTAAGGCCAAATATTAATTGATCGATGCTTTCTCCAAAAATTAAAAAAGAAATCAGACTAATCACAAACAGAAAAGCAATTAGGTAATCTGATTTATCAATATTGATCTTCTTTTTTCCGGCAATTAGCTTAATAACTAAGAAAACAAAAAGCAGTACAATAAAAAACTCTTTCCAGCCAGAAAGGAGTAGGTTCTCAAGACCACTGAGCTCGACCCTGCTTGCTAATATCGTTTTTAGCAGTGGCTGGAAAGGCAGTAGGCCAAGAAAAAGATAGAGCGATTTTTTTGTTCGCAAAAATATTAGTCCGGCTATAAGTAGATAGAAAATAATTAATATAGGTAGAATCATTAGGCCTCCTTGAGCCAAAGAACCGACTGTTTGTATTGATCTAGGTTATCA
>CAZAJM010000008.1:0-48426 GCA_964485625.1 uncultured Candidatus Saccharibacteria bacterium | reverse complement strand
ACAACGCCTATCACTTCAGAGCCATCTCAAGTGATGAGCAGGGCAACAAGGCCCACTCCGATGATGTCTCTCTAATCACCCCACCCAAAGAGAAGTCTCTCCTACAGGTAATCATCCAATCCCTAGAGCAGTCCTTCTCCTGGGTAGGCAAAGTAAGAGAGAAGTACTTTAATTGGTAAAGAGGAAAGGAGATGTATATGATCGAGAAATATCGCCCATATATTATTGGTTTTTTAGTGCTAATAGTTGCTGTTGGCATATATTTAGTTTATCAGGAACCAAAAACAGAAGAAGAGGAGAATATAGAGGGCGTGGTTATTGATATATCCGGGGCAGTAAAAAAGCCTGGGGTCTATAGCCTAAGTAGTAAAGATAGAGTAATTGATGCCATTAACAAGGCCGGCGGATTAACAAAGAGAGCCGATCTAGAAAAAATTGCCAGTGATATTAATCAGGCCAGTTACTTGGAAGATGAACAGAAAATAGAGATACCCCTTAAACAAAGTATAATCAAGGCAAGTGTTGCGGGAGCAGAAGAGAGTCAGACTCAAACAACCAACCTTACCACAAGTGGGGTTATAGGTATCAATCAGGCTAGTGCCAGTCAGCTAGAGAGCCTACCCGGGATTGGGCCGGTCTATGCACAAAGAATAGTCGAGCTAAGAAATCAACTGGGGAAGTTTAGTTCAATTAACCAGCTCTTAGAGGTCTCTGGTATAGGGGAGAGAACTTTAGAGAAGATTGCCCCTCATGTTGGTCTATAGAGGTTGAAATATCTGGTTATTTCTGCTAGATTAAACAGAGACAAATTAAGGCCCCGTCGTCTAGTGGCCTAAGATACCAGGTTTTCATCCTGGAGATCGCGGGTTCGAATCCCGCCGGGGTCACCACGTAATAAATCACTGAGTAAAATCAGGGATTTAAACGTGGTTTTTTTGTTTGGCTCGGCGGGTGAAGAACCCGCTGCTTGTCAAATTAAGCCAAAATATATATTTGGTATATTTGCATATTGTTCAACCTTAACTATTGTTTAGCCAATGGAAGAAGGGCCTTGGGCCCATCGAATCCCGCCGGGGTCAAATAAATTTATTTCCGCCATTTGGCGGAATAATTTATTTATCTTAGGGATTCGAACAGGAAAGGGGTCGGGAAAACACATTGTTTTCCCGTTTGGGGTGACAGCGAACGAAGAGAGCGCCAGAGGGCGCCGTGCCCGCTAGTGCCTAAGCACAGCGATGGCAGGCGGGGAAGCCCTATGGGGGCGGTGAGATTACCCGCCGGGGTCAATTTAATTAAAATCTCAGCTTGCCTGGGATTTTTAGTTAAATAGGTGGGTGAAGAACCCGCTGCCTGTCAGATTAAGCCGAAATTTATGTTAAGTTTATTTTAAATATATGATAGAATATAACAATATTTTATCATTAAGTATTAAATGATAAAAAATAAATTTAAAACGATTGAGGATAAACTTTTAAAGAAATACTGGGATGAAAACCCAGGGTTACTTTTTAAGGAAGTAAAACTTAGAAATATAGTTGAGGTTGAACAGAGAACTGGAAGGGTAGACGGTATAATAGTTCCTAGTGAAGAAAAAAAGGTTTATTGTAATCGCGAGTATAAAATGATCGATGTAAAGAAAGCGGTAAAAGGCAATAATGTTAAAGTCATCGAGGTTAAAAAGTTGTTAAACAGAGATGTTATTGGTCAAGCCGAGGTAGCAACATATTTGATAGAAAAACAGTTCAATCCAAAGAAGGCTTCACCTGTTGTAGTGTGTGGAAGATCACATCCAGATATAAAACTTTACTGTGATTATAAGAATATCGAGCTTTTCGTAATGAGTGATTTTAAAAAGATTTTTGGTAGTTGGAATGTAAAAAATAGGAGTGTAAAAAGAAGAGTAGAAAAAATACTAGGATATAACGCTGTTTTCACAAATAGGGATGTTCGAGTCTTAACGGAAGATGATGACTATGCTGATCTGTTTTTACACAATTTGGTAAAAAATGGTCAGACCTATCGCTTAACAAGAGGTTGCTATAGTTGGGTAGAGGATCCTTTCTTGAGTGTGTTTTGTTTTAAACCGGCCTATCTTGGCTTGGAGTTTGCTCTAAGCTACTATGAGGTCTGGGACCAAGAGACCAACCCAGCCATTATTACCTATAGACGGATAAGAGCGGGAACTAGGGAGGTGCTAGGGACAAATGTTAATCTCTATCGAATAAAGTTCGACTATTTTTTTGGAGTGGATTATCTAAGTCATGACGAGTTCTATCTACCAATTTCCAATATCGAAAAGACTATTCTAGACTTAATATATTTCAACCGCGTGCCGGACAAAGAGGTTTGGAGCCGTCTTTTAAAGAGGGCAGATAGAAAAAGACTAGACTCATATATCAAGAAATATCCTCAAAGGACCCAGGTTAAGATGAGAAATCAAATCTAGCCTTGATAATTTCTGAAAATATATTAAGATTAGTTCCAGTAAGCTTAATATTAAATAATTAAAATATTTCCCTGCGGATAAAAGTGGAATAAAGAGATCAGAATAGAATATGATCAAGTATTTTCTTAAGGGGAAAATGAGGAGTAGTTATGTTATTAGTATGGATTTTAACCCCAGTTGCTCTTGTCGTTGGGCTGGGAAGTGGCTATATCATCAGAAAGCAGATCATAGCCAAGCAAGGTAAATCTTTAGAGGCAAAGACTCAAAAACAGATTGAGCAGGCAGAGAAGAAGAAAGATGAGATAATTGAACAAGCTAAAGATGAAGCCAGGAAGATAAAGGATAAGGCTGACAAGGAAATCAAAGAGAAAGAGAAGCATCTGCAGAAGCTTGAGCAGAGTTTAAGAAAAAAAGAGGAGAATTTGGATAAGAAATCTCTTAACATTGATAAAGAGAGAAGTTCTTTGGCTGGCAAAGAGAAGCGTGTCAAAGAGCTTAGAAGAGAGATCGATTCTCTAAAGACTAAACAGGAAGAGAAGCTGGTTAATATTGCTGAGATGAGCCGTGAGGAGGCGAAAGAGACCCTTCTGGACCAAGTTGAGCAAGAAGAGCAGGCGGAAGTGTTAAATATCATTAAGAAGAAGGAAGAGGAGGCTAAAGACGAGGCTGAGGAGAAGGCTCATAAGATTATCTCGACCGTCATTGGCAGAATGGCCAGTGAGGTTACTGCCGAGAGTACCGTCTCAACTGTCTCTCTACCTGATGATGATATGAAAGGACGGATTATTGGGAGAGAGGGTAGAAATATTCAGTCTTTTGAGAAAGAGCTAGGAGTAGATTTGATAGTTGATGACACACCAGAGGCAGTAGTGATATCCTGTTTTGATCCAATCAGAAGGGAGCAGGCTAGGGTTGCCCTAGAGAAGCTTATCGCTGATGGTAGAATTCACCCGGCCAAGATCGAAGAGACAATTAGTAAGGCCAAGGAGGAGGTAGAGAAAAGAATCAAGAAGGCCGGCGAACAGGCAGCCTATGAGGTTGGTGTTGCCGGGGCCCACTCTGATTTGATTAAAGTGCTGGGTAGGCTGAAATTCAGAACCAGTTTTGGCCAGAATGTTCTAAAGCATTCCCTAGAGGTCTCTCACATTGCCCAGATGTTAGCAGCAGAGTTAGGCGCTGATGAGGAGATAGCCAAGAAAGCAGGTCTCTTCCATGATATTGGCAAAGCGATTGACCATGAGGTATCGGGCAATCACGCCGAGATATCCCACGATATTGGCAAGAAATATGGTCTTTCTCAGGAAATACTCCACGCTATCGCTGCTCACCATGATGATGTCGAACCAAAAACTATGGAGGCAGTTATTGTTAAGGCAGCCGACGCAATTTCAGGTGCCAGACCTGGAGCTAGAAGAGAGACGCTTGACTTTTACATCAAAAGGCTTAAAGATTTAGAGAGTATCGCTAACTCCTATGATGGAGTCGATAATTCCTATGCTATCCAGGCCGGTAGAGAGATTAGAATGATAGTACAACCAGAAGAGATAGACGACTTAGCAGCTAAAAAACTGGCTAGGAATGTTGCCAAAAGAGTAGAGAAGGAACTAGATTACCCTGGGCAGGTCAAGGTAAATGTTGTTCGTGAAACTCGGGCGGTTGAATTTGCCAAATAGTTTGTTAGAATGAATAAGGTATAAAAATAATAAGGAAATAGTTATGAACAAGTCACAACTAATTGAAGAGGTTTCGGCTAAGACTGACACTTCTAAAGTGCAGGTGGAGACGATTATCAACACTATGGCCGAAGTGGTTGGCGATGAGCTAGGCAAAGGCGGCAAGGTTACCATGACCGGTTTTGGAACGTTCTATGCCAACAAGAGACAGGCTAGAGAGGGTGTTGATCCTCAAACCGGAGAGCGGATTACTATTCCTGCTACAGTTACCCCTAGGTTTAGAGCAGGTGAGGGCTTAAAGAGAAAAGTAAAAAAATAGTTCTTTTTAAGAGAAGATAGAAAGTAAAAAAGAGAGCTACTTTAGCTCTCTTTTTATATCCCTCTCTTGGGCCTTTCTGATTAGATCTTGACGTTTATCTTCTTTGGCCTTTCTTCTGGCCAAGCCAATCTCTATTTTAACCAAACCTCTTTTAAGATAGGCTCTAATGGGAACAATGGTAAGATTGCTCTCTCTGGCTTTACTGGCAAGCTTTACTAGTTCTGATCTGTTGAGCAGCAGCTTCCGATCTCTGTCAACCTCAAACTCTTTCCCTTTCTGATAGGGAGCAATATGGGCACCAACTAAGAATGCCTGATTATCCTTACTGATTTTAACGTAGGCCTCTTTTAGGCTGACCTGAGAGCTCTTTGCTGATTTTACTTCACTACCCAAAAGTTTAATTCCAGCCTCATACTTCTCCAGAATATTATAATCTCGGTAGGCAACTTTGTTTTTAGCTAGATTTTTCATAGATCTTTGGTATCTCTAGAACCAAGATAGTTATGGCTGAGGCCAAGGGAACTGCGATAATCGCTCCGACTATGCCTCCTAATTTACCGCCAATTAGTAGGGCAGTAAGAATTAAGACAGGGCTTAAACCTAGAGCTCGCTCCATTACTTTAGGGACTAGAACATAGCTTTCTACTTGATGGACAACCACATAGAGAACTAGAACGGCTAGCCCAATTAGTGGAGAGACAGCTAGGCCAATAATAATTGCTGGGATAGAGGCGATGACAGGGCCTAAGACGGGTATAATCTCTAAGACACCGGCCAGGACACCAAGAAGCAAGGCATGGGGTACTGAGAGGAGATAGAGACCCAAGCCAGTTATTAGGCCGATGATAACTGCGAGTAGAATTTGGCTTCTGAGCCAGGTGCCAAGCTTAGAGTATATTTTATTAATAATTTGCCAATATCTCTTATTAAAATGAGTTTCGATATACTTCTTTAGTTCTCCCTTGATATTATCTTCAGAAATAAGGCCGTAGAAAGATATTACAATAATAACCAACAGAGAGGCGATAATACCAATTACTGAGCCAGTAAACTGGAAGATCTGTAAGCTAGACTGGGTAATATATTCGGTTAGGCTAGAAACGTTGGCATCGGCTAAGAACTGGTCCTTGATTAACTGGCCAAAGTCTCTTAACCAGGGTATTTGATCGGTATAGGAGGGAAAATTACTTACTATCTCTTGAGTCTGTTGAGAGAGGGCAGGCACCAGGGCGGCAACAAGACCGGAGAGAGCGATTAGGCCGACCAGATAGATGATAAGTACTGAGATAACTCTATATTTAAGATATTTGGTCAGATAATCGGCTATTGGGCTAAGAGTAGCGACGATAATTAGGGAAATAAAGAGGATTGCCAGAATATCTCTAGTGTAATAGATTAAAAAAATACCGGCCAGAACAGCAAAGAAGATCAAAATAGATTTTAATGTGATTTCAACTCGTTTTTCCATTATCTCTATTATATCAATTTTCAGGTTAGATGTAAAGGTTGATTTTTTAATAGAATTTGATATATTGGAACTAATAGCCCCACGTCGCTGAAGCTATGAGGGCGGATAGAGAGTCCGGGGGTGTAATAGCCTCGACTTTAGTAGCTTGATTAATAGTGCCAAGTAGCCAGAAGCTTGTACTGGCTTGAACAATGCAAGTATTTCTAAGTGCAAACTTAGTTAAGAAAGTACAGAGAGCATTTGCTTCTCTAGCACTTTCACCAGTTGCAGCTTAATACCTGCGACTTGCCTCTCAGGCTGGCTGGCAACCTGAACCAGGCATCATAAACCAGACGCAGCCTAAAGATCGTCTCTTGCTCTAGGTCAAGCAATATTTAAGAGACTACTGGCAGAGCTTATTTTGTTGAGTTTCTACCCTCTGCCTAAAACCCAAACTCAACTAAACTTGTAGAGCTATTACCGAGCAACTCAAAGCACATGGGTGCAATTCCCATCACCTCCACCAAATTAAAATGCTGACCGTTAGTGTCAGCTATTTTGATTTATAGGTATGATATGGGAATTGCACTAAGAAAGGGGTCGGGAAAACATGCTTTGTTTTCCCGCTGGAGGAAAATACTAAAAACCGAGTGGTTTTTAGGGCCTGTGCTATCTCCCATCACCTCCACCATCCTTCGCCGAAGGCTACGGCTGGTGCCGTCCGTAACTTTATGTGAAGGAGGGCTTATGAATTATTTTGTATATATCTTGAAGTTAGCTGATAGCTCTTTTTATGTTGGCTACACTGAGAATTTAAAAGACAGAGTTAATCAGCATAATCAAAAGCAGTGTAAAACTACAAAGGATAATCTACCTGTTAAGTTAGTTTGGTGTTCTGTTTTTACAGATAAAAAGAAAGCTCAAAATTTTGAGCGATATCTTAAATCAGGTTCCGGCACTGCTTTTAGGAGAAAAAGACTGATCTAAACCGAGTGGTTTTTTATCTTCTAATATCTTCTTCTGTTACCACCAAACCACCTTGGTCATTAATTTTTTCATCCACTAATCCCTGGTAGTATTCTCGAGGATGAAATTGAGTGATATACTCAAGTATTGGCTCGACTTCTTCCCCCATACCAAGCTCTTGACCTTGTTGGACAAAGCCATAGGCGGCAAAGAGAATTGATTGTCGACTTCTTTCTCTTTCTTGATCTGAGTAAAAATCAGATTTTTCTACCTTTGTTAGATTGTCATTTAAGGCTCCCAAATATTGTTCTGTTGAGTCGATTCTTTCCTCTGATTGCCAAACAAAACCCGGTTTGTGATATAGTGCCATTTCATCTCCGCCAGGATATTTTCTACTCAGCCTAACAATATCAACTCTTTGCCCTGACCTTTTGAAATCCACTTGATAGACTTGCCCATCATTGGATAAGTAGAATTTTTTAATACCGTCAGGGTTTTGGGTAGCTTCTAGTAGCTGACATGATTGGTTTTCATTTAGTCTTTGAGAAAGTTCTCTTGGTAAATCATCTCTATTAATTGGAGTTCCTTGGATACTTTCAGGGCTCGAACAAGCAATCATTCTAATAAAACTTTCTCTACCGAGTCGGTACGATGCAGCGCTGTGTAACTCAGGCAAAGATTCAATATCGAGTTTGAAAGGAGAGTGTTCTAATACCTCTTGACGATGTTTTTCTCTGTCTTTCCCAGATAGTTGGGGGGCTTGCTTTAGAATTGTGTCGTTATCGACTTCTTGTCTTGATAGTTCTCTTTCGTAACCAACTTTGCTAGGATCAACTTGCCAAATATTACCGTATCTTATTTCGTAAAGTGGTAAATCATACTTAAGAGCAAGCTTTACCATTTTACGATCTGAAGGTCTATCTGGCCCATCTCTTGTTGTTTCAAATTCAGAAATGAAATATAATCCAGCAACTTCTACATCTGCAGTTACTAATTCATCATACCCGCGAACATCGGAATTTATGACTTGGTCAATATATTGGGATACTCTTTCGCCTTTTACTCTGTTTTCTCCCCTGGATTTGATTCCGGTTGCCTTAGTTCCTCCATCGCTTTCATATGCTTTTTCGATTGAACCACTTTTTAATATGATTCCACCAGAACTCCATAAGTCATCCCAGCCATCACCCTCTTTAAAAGAAGAACAGGAGATAGTTGGTTGAAATCCTAGCAGAATTTGTAATCTTGCCTCAAAATCAGTATGAGCTTTGATTATAGAGTTTGCTTCAGGGGCATTTCTACCCGAGATCATTCCATGCATGATCAAGCAATCATGTTTTTTGCAAACATTTTCAACCTTGCGCCTACTTAGCTCTTCTTGATATTCTTGCCAGACAGGCTGATTTTCAGAGTAGAACATGTCTATCATCTCTTTAGCCTCTTCTAGCTCCGATCTGTCATCTAATCTTATTTTAAGTTCATTATAATCCTCAATCGTCTGGGCTAATTGTTGAGATCTATCAATGTTTTCCTCTTGAGTTTCTTCTCGTTGAGTTTCCAGATTTCTTATATTTCTAAAACCAAAAACTCTTGAGATCAAAGAACTTTTTCTATCTTCAATATTTCCTTCTAGTTCCTCTAATCTATCAATCGTTTCTTCAACTGATATTTCTTCTCTAACCGCCCTCTCTTTTAAATCTTCAATTAAAGGCTCTAGGCTTTGTTTTCTTTCGAAATACTCCCGGCGTTTTTCCCAAGCATTTCGAGCTAATTCAGATCTTTCTTCATCACGCATCTCTTTGGTTGCTTCTCTTATCTGTCCTTTGGTTGGCTCTTTGAAATTAATCTCAGGATTTTGTCTTGGAATTGGTTCTGCTTCGCCCATGAATAATTCGATTATTTAATATTATGGTTCTATTATAACAAAAAAATACCCTTGAGAGGATTCGAACCTCTAACCTGCTCGTTAGGAGTGAGCTGCTCTATCCAATTGAGCTACAAGGGCATATATATTGTCTTGATTTTCTTAATATTAGCTTAATCTAACCTGTTTGTAAACCCGCTTTTGATTGAAATAGGTGTTCTTTTTTGGTATGATATAACTAATGGAAAAGGATAAGCAAGAGAAAATTGAAAGCAAGATTAGTGCCATTAAGAAGTATTTAAGGGAATTGGACAATTACCAAGAAGTTAGTGCGGATGATATTCGCGAGATTGGTCAGGTTAGAGGAGCTGTTGAGAGATATCTTCAATTGGCAGTTCAATCGACTATTGATTTAGCAGAGACAGTTATTGCCTACAAGAAGCTGAGGAAACCTAGTACTTTATCTGAGAGTTTCGACATTCTTAGAGAAGGAAAGATTATCGATGACAAGCTGTCTGAGCAATTAATAAACATAGCAGGATTTAGAAATATTATTATTTATCAATACAGAGAGGTAGATGAGGAGATTATGATTAATATTTTGAAGAATAATCTAGGTGATATTGAAGGGTTTATTAAAATAATAGAAAGGAAGATTATTAATGAGCAATAAAGATTCAGCCTATTTAATTGGCATTACCGGGGGCAGTGCTTCGGGCAAAACTAGAACCATCAATCAGCTGGAAGATATTTTTGGTGATGATATTGTTGTTATTTCTCAGGACAATTACTATAAGAACCTTGAAGAGCTGGGCAAAGAGCGCTGGGATAGGGCAGACTTTGACACACCTAATGCCTTCAAAAACGATGAGTTAGTTAGCGACCTTAAGAAACTAATGACCGGAGAATCAGTCACTATTCCAATATATGATTTCAAGACTCATTCCCGGAAGGAAGAAGAGATGCAGGTAGATCCAGCCCACGTAATCTTGATTGAAGGGCTCTTTATCTATAACGTTAAGGAGATTAGAGAACTACTGGACTATAAGGTGTTTTTACATGCCGATGGGGATATCAGACTCTCCAGAAGACTGCTAAGGGATATCAACGATCGAGGTCAATCAGTAAAAAACATTGCTCAATCTATTCAGTGGTACTTGGAGGCAGTTAAGCCCAAACAAGAGAAATATATTATTCCGATGGAGAAACATGCCGACAAAGTGATAGATGTAAATAGTGGCACCAGCCAGGCAGTTAGGTTCTTAGAGGAAAAAATCAGAAAAATATTAAACTCAAGAAAACAAGAAGCTTGATTAATATCGGTTATCTGCTAGTTTAATGAGTAATAGGGGCGTATAGCTTCCCACTTCGCCAAGGCTTCGTGGGACTTCGCAGTTCAAAGCATCTTATTTTTCTATCAGGTTTCGCTGTCATTTAAAAATCTAGTTTCATTAATTTATAGGGGCGTATAGCTCAGTGGTAGAGCACTTCGTTGACATCGAAGGGGCCAGAGGTTCAACTCCTCTTACGCCCACCATTCTCACTAGTTTGGTGAGTTTTTTTATTTATCCACAACTACTAATAATATTATTAGTATATAATAGTATTTAAGAGAAGAGGGGCAAACTTCCAAACCTCTTTTCTTTTCGTTTGAACAAAGCAGCTTGACAAGGAGGAAGTAGGCATGAGAGTGATACTACCGGTAGTAACTATTGGTGGAGATGGAGAATTACTATCTTTAGCGGAGGCTTGGGAAAAATCTGTTATTGCTTGTTGGGAGAAAGGTATTCAAATTCCTACTCAATATGACCAGGAAGGTGATCCAAATTCTCGTGATATTAATGTCAGAATGGTGATTGACCCTAATACAGAGCCACTATTCCATCGTGCTCTGCCTGGTGGCTTCTATGATAATGAGATATATGTTGCTGAAGTTAGGGAAGGGGTTCATAATCATTGGATAGACCCAGAGGCGGGTAAGTGGCAATATACCTATCATGAGAGAATGGAAAGTTATCAGGTACCAGGCCTTGATTGCCCAGTTAATCAGCTTGACTATGTAGTTGCTGGATTGGTGGAAGCGCCCCATACGCGTAGGGTTCAGATTGGTATTTGGAAGCCCTGGGAAGATGCCGGCATTGATGACCCTGCCTGTTTACAGAGAATGTGGTTTAGAATCTATAACTATGATGGAAATACCGGTGATCTGGTTATGGCTTGTTATATGAGAAGCAACGATGCTTTCAAAGCAGCTTGGATGAATATGTATGCCTTTATGGAAATAGGGTATCAGGTGGCAAGAAGAGTTTCGGAATTGCTAAGAGCTGATATTAGATTTAGTCAGTATGTTCACAGTGCTGATTCCTACCATATTTATGGATCATATTTCGAAGAGTTTAAGCAATTTCTGGAACTCAATCAAAGTAGAGATTTTGAGGATCGGACTTGGACTAGAGAGCAAGCAAAGCTTTTGATTAAAGATGCCCGAGAAAGGGTTTTAGAGAGATTAAACAATGAACTTGATAAACTTGAAGGAGAAGTTGCCAAAGAGTTAGCTGCTAGAATTGTAATGTTAGAGCGCAGGTATGCCGGACTCCCATATATCCCCCTAAAGGAGGTAATGGAAGATGAGTGAGAGCGGCAGGTTAATAGCACTTGAAGGTATTGATGGTTCTGGTTCTGAAACACAGTCGAAGTTAATAGCCAATTATTTAAGAGATTTGGGTGAAGAAGTGGTAATAATTGAATATCCGGACTATGAAAGACCTTTAGGGCAAATGATCGATGCTTTCTTACATAGAGAGCAAGAACTTTCAGTAGCCATGCAGTTTATTCTATATGCTGCTGATATGGTTAAGGATAGAGAACGTATTACTCAGTGGCTAAATGATGGCACGATAGTTATTTCCAGTAGATATTTTGGCTCAACTCTAGCTTTTCAGTGCCATAAGGGCTTTAATGAAAATGCAGCACTTAGATTTGCTAATGATTTTGGGATTGTTATTCCTGATATTAATATTTTACTGACTATATCCCCCGAAGAGTCAGCAAGAAGGAAGAGAGTTGAAAAAGGAGATCTTGACCTTCATGAAGGAGATAATGAGCTATTGACCTGTGTTAATAATAGGTATCAGAGTTTGGCTGGAAGGGATATATTTGGGCCTTGGAGAATAGTTGATGGGGAACAAACAATTGAACAAGTTAAAAGTGAAATATTGGAGATATGCGAAGAAGTGATTAATTAAAAACAGAGACTAATTTAGATATATATTGTCTTTTTAAAAAATATTTTATCTATTTTGTCTCTCTTTTTTAATCCGCCGATTATTGGCGGATTAAACCCCTATCGTAGCACCGCTGTGGCGGTGCGAAGAGGGGTGTGGAACTATACTCAATCCCTCACTAATTGTCTTAGCCGACTGGCCTCCAGTTTTGCCTCTTGGAGTTTTGGTTTTAGGACCTGGTCGGTTGTTGATTTAATTAGCTTCTTTAGATAGAAGATCTGAAAACTAGACTCTTGGTTGACCTCATTGGTTATCTCGCTAATCTGCTGAGGGCTCATAGTATTAATTGTCCCTTCGGCTCGGTCCATTACAGAGATAAACTCATCGGCAGCTACGGTCGCCTCCCGGTATTTCTCCCTCTCTTTCATTAGTTCGATCTCGGCAATACGTTCTTCTCCAAAGTCTAGATATTTTTTTATCTTGGCGGTCTTTTGAAAGGTGAAAATAACAAAAATTCTCTCTTTAATTATCTCACCAAAATACCAGAAAGATTCCGGAGTTAGGCCGGGGTTGGTCAGCTCAGTGGTCTCTTGGCTATATGAAGCTAGGGGGTTAGCTAAAATGGAGATACAGATTATTATAGCAAAAACAAATTGTAAGGATTTAGATGTTCTCATAGCTCTTTTTATATCTTAATAATAGCCTATTTTACCCTCTATCGTCAAGAAAAAATGGCATATAATTGAAAAAAAATCATTTTTAGCTTAGACTAGCTAGTAGATATGAAAGAATTAAATGAGAGATTAAATCATAGCTGCTCTCACTTACTGGCAGCAGCGGTAAGAGAACTCTATCCTAATGCTAAGCTGGGTATCGGTCCGGCAGTAGAGGAGGGTTTTTACTATGACTTTGAATTTGAGAAAAATTTAACTGAAGATAGTTTAGCTAATATAGAGGATAAGATGAGAGAGTTAGTTAAGAAAGATATTGAGTTTAGGCAGAAGAAAGTCCCGATTAAGGAGGCCAAAGAGATGTTTGTTGGCCAGCCATATAAATTGGAGCTAATTAAGGATCTTGAGGCTGAAGACGTTGAAGAGGTCTCTCTTTACTCAACAGGAGATTTTATCGATCTATGTAAGGGGCCTCATCTTAAAAGCACGGGTAAGATTAATCCCCAAGCTTTTAAGTTGACCAGGTTAGCCGGAGCTTACTGGAAGTCAGATGAGAGTAGAGAGCAACTTCAGCGAATCTATGGAGTCTGTTTTGATGACAGTAAGGAGCTAGAGGATTATTTGGCCAATCGCCAACAAGCTTTAGAGAATGACCACAAGAAAATTGGTCAGGATTTGGATCTTTTCTCTTTCCGAGCTGAAGCTCCGGGTATGGTCTTCTGGCATCCAAAGGGCTACTCAATCTATCAAGGTATTATCGACTGGTGGAGAGAGCAACAGAAAAGATATGGCTACCTAGAGGTTAAGGCGCCGACTATGATGAAGAAAGATCTTTGGCAGCAGTCAGGCCACTACGAGCATTATAAGGAGAGTATGTTCTTTGCCGGAGGAGAAGACGAGTATGCCCTAAGGCCGATGGACTGCCCAGGAGAGATTATGATCTACAAGAGCCAGAGTAGAAGCTATCGGGATTTACCCCTTAGATATGCTGAGATAGGCAGGTTGTTTAGGAATGAACAGAGCGGAGAACTAAATGGATTACTACGGGTTCAAGAGATTACTCAAGATGATGCTCATATTTTTACTGATCTCAAGTCTGCTAAGAGCGAGATTAAAACTATTATCAAGATGGTAGATGAGGCCTATAGTCAATTTGAGCTTAGCTATCAAATGGTGCTCTCAACCAGACCGGAGAAGTTTGCTGGCAAGAAAGAAAATTGGGATAAGGCAGAGAAGTATTTAGAAGAGGCGATTAAAGAGTCCGGTAGTGAGGTGGAGGTTGAAGAAGGAGAGGGAGCATTTTATGGGCCCAAGATCGATTTTATGGTTAAAGATAATCTAGGTCGGCGGTGGCAGCTAGCCACTATTCAGCTTGATTTCTTTATGCCTGAGCAGTTTGATCTAGATTATACTAGCAAAGAGGGCAAGAAGGTCCGGCCGGTTATTATCCACCGGGTGATCTTTGGCTCAATTGAGAGGTTCACAGGTATTCTACTAGAGCATACTGGCGGCAATCTTCCTCTTTGGTTAAGCCCGGCTCAAGTCAAGATATTGCCTATTTCGGATGATTTCAATAGCTACGCTAATGAGGTTAGGGAGAGGCTATTAAAAAATGGTTTGAAAAGAGTTGAGATAGATAGTAGTAGCCAATCTCTGGGCAAGAAGATCGCTTTGGGGGAGACAGAGAAGGTGCCATATTTGCTAGTAGTTGGCCAGAAAGAGAAAGAGTCTGGTGGAGTGGCGGTTAGAGATAGAGAGAAAGGCGATCTAGGTCTTAAATCGATAGAAGAATTTATTAAGTTGGCTCTTTAGGTTTGGCAGTTTAGGTCTTTTTTTAAAAACCTCTTTTTGACAAGAGGGTCTTTTTTTGATATAATATAGTCAGAGTAAATAAGAAGAAGGAGTGGGGTATTAATAAAAGAAATAGATTAAATTTTTATCTAGTTCTGCTAATAGTATCAATTCTGGTGCTTCTCTTTGTCTATCTGGAGTATACGGGCAAGACAGATATTGTGGCCGATTTTTATGCCCCAGGAGTTGGTTACGATCTAACAGATGGAGATGCCTTGAGTGCTGAGGATATACAAGAGTATGTTGAGGCTAGAAACCCAAACACAAAAGGTTTTGAGGTTGGTCTCAAGCTATCCCATTGGTGTAATAAGCTGGATGTAAATCCGGCCTTTGTTTTAGGTATAGCCGAAGCTGACTCATCTAATGGTTTGGCAGGAGTGGGTAGAAGTTATAAGAATCCGGGTAATACTAAGATTTCCTATGAGAGGTTAGATCAGTTAGGGATAGGCCATGCTAATTACAAAGGAGAGAACAATTTTGCTGTTTTTAATGATTGGGGAGATGGTTATAGTGCTATTGCGGTAACTTTGGCTAACTATAGTTACTATAATATGAGGGGTCAGCTCGAGCCAATTCTTAGAACCTATGCCGGCCACCCTAATCCTAATTACTACGTTACTGTTAGGGGTGTAATAAGTGAGCTGTTAAGAGAGGTTGATATTAAAGTCGCCTTAAAGACAAGTGATAACAGAGAGATTGAGAAGTGTCGAGTTGACTTAAGAAGGGGTGGTAAGACTATTGAAAGTTCTAAGGCGGATAAGCAGGGTAGAGTTAATTTCTTTAATCTACCCAGAGACCAATATACCCTTAGAACCAATTGTGAAAATTATCGAAAGAGTAGAAAAGAGCTAAGCTCACTATCTAAAACCACCAGAGTTAACTTGTCCTTAATGCCCAATGATCGAGCCTATATCTCAGGTTCTATTGAGAGGTTGATAGTTAGCTCTCTAGATAATGAAGGTATTGCTATGGTCTTAAGTGGCGAGGATGGAGAGAAGATTACTAGTACTCGAACGGCCAAAGATGGTTTCTACTACTTCGGCAATCTACATCTTGGTAAATATGTAGTAACTGTTGAGCCGGAGAAAGAGTTGCCAACAGGATTTTATTACACCAAGACAGTCGATCTTACTGAGAGTCCTCAGGAAAAGGTAGATTTTTACTACTAAGGGTTAGCTTTAGTTGATAGTTAGGGTTAAGATTGCTAATCTGGTAAAAAGGTTAGTAGTTTTTTAATTATGGAGAAGAAAAGATATCACATATTTACTCTAGGTTGTCAGATGAATGAGTCGGATAGTGAAAGAATAGAAGCCTTATTAAAAAAGGCCGGCTACCAGCCTGTTGATGAGCTAGAGGCCGATTTAATTGTAGTAAACGCTTGTAGTGTTAGACAGAAGCCAATTGATCGAATCTGGGGCAAATTAAGGCGCTGGCAGAAAGAGAACGGTAAGGCTCGATTAATTTTAACTGGTTGCTTAACAGAAGAGGATAGAAAAAAGTTCGAGCAGGAGTTTGATTTGGTCTTTGCTATAGATGATCTTAACCAACTAGCCGATTTATTGGATTTAGAGGTTAGCTATCAGGACTATTTTGAGATTAGACCAGAGTGCAAATACGAGGATAAGACATTTGTGCCGATTATGACTGGGTGTGATAATTTCTGTTCTTACTGTGTAGTGCCCTATACTAGAGGTAGAGAGAGATCAAGGCCTAAAAGTAACATTATCAGAGAGATCAAGTCCTTACTAGAGGCAGGTTATACTAAAATTGTTCTGCTTGGCCAAAATGTTAATTCATACCAGCTTGATATTAAGAATAAAGATGAGATTAAACCTGATTTTGTTCTTCTATTGGAAGATATTAATTCTTTAAAGGGGTCTTTTGAGATAGAGTTTCTTACTAGCCACCCCAAGGACATGAGCGACCAGTTGATTGAACTGATAGGCGAGAGTAGGAAGATAAGTAGTTGGGTACATCTACCTATTCAAAGTGGAGATAACAGAATTTTAAAGTCAATGAACCGGGGCTATACTAGAGAGGACTATCTTGGGCTGGTAGCTAAATTAAGATCTAAGATTAAAGATTTGGTCTTAACTACTGATATTATAGTTGGTTATCCGGGTGAGAGTAGGGATCAGTTTAGAAACACCTACAACTTAGCCAAGGAGATCGGTTTTGATGGTGGTTTTATTTCAAAATATAGTCCAAGGCCGGGTACTAAGGCGGCAGAGATGAACGATGATGTTAGCCAGACAGAGAAGAAACGAAGGTGGTTGAAGTTAGATAGATTAGTTAATAAAAAGAGTGCTAATTTATAGCACTCTAATATGAGATAGTTCTGTTATTCTTCTTTGTTTTCCTCTTTCTTCTCAACCGGTTGGCTTTCTTCTGTCTCTTCTTCATCCCCAGCTGATTCTTCGCCTTCCTCCTCTTCTTTTTCGGCCTCAACCTCAACCTCATCAACATCGCTGGCAGTTGGTGTTTCTTCCAGCTCTTCCAGCTCTTCCTCGGTTCTAGGAGCAGTGGTGGTGGCAACAACCTCGTCTTTTTCATCTAAAACCTCAATTTTTTCAGGTATATTTAGATCATTAATTCTAATAACATCGTCAAATGTTTTTAGAACAGATATATCAACTTCGATTTTCTCTACTAGATCATCTGGCAGACACCTTACCTCAATTTCGTCTTTATCGATAATTAGATTGCCACCCTCTTCTTCTACGGCAACAGATTTTCCACTAATTTCTACCGGTATTCTAGTATTAATTTTCTCACCTTTTTTGATCTTGTAGAAATCAATATGGATTACTTCGTCGCTAAGAGGGCCAAACTGAATATCTTGGATTAGGGTTTTGATTGCTTTCTTCTTGCCTACACTTAGGTCGATAATTGAATTGGTTCCATATTCCTCAATCATCTTATCTAACTCTTTTTTGTCCAAAGATAGTATTTGGTTATTGATATCTTTACCATACAAAACTGCAGGCACCTCTAACTGTTCCCGCAGTTCTTTAGGTGGAGTTTCTTTTTTTCTAGTTTTAGATTCTAATTTAATTCTTTTCATAAATACAAGACCTAGTTTATCTATTAACTAAGCAAAAGTCAAGAAAAGCAGATATATTTAACAGGTTAATTAATCGATTATAGGATTTTTGAAATATCGTCTGTAGATTCTAAGGCTTTGTGTAGTCTGATTATGTCGTTTGCCTTTATCTTTCTTTTAGGGGCCTGATATTTACTGGCTTGACTAAATTGGTCTAGCTTAAAGCTATTTTTATCTTCTCTAACTCTGTTATTATTAGCGATTTTGTCTACTGTTACTTTAGCGAAAAGCAGGGTGGAGCAAGTAGGACAGCTGAACTCAAACTTATACTGGCCGTTATCTGAACCCTTGAACAGAATATCTTCCTTGACAAAGCCTTGATTGCAGACCGGACAACGTACCTTGGATTGAAGATCCTTAATTATTTTCTCTAATAGTCTATTATATTGGCTCATATAGTTATTTATTTGTTATTATCTTCATTCTATCATTGAAGGGCTCTTTGAATCAAGACAGAGCAGTAAATATGTGGAATAACTGTGGATATCTAGACAGATTCACGCAATAGTTGTTGAATATTTTCCAAAGACTTATTATCTTAATATCTCTTTATTAAGCCAATAAGTCTCAAATAGCTATTAGTTATTATTGACACAAATATCTAAAAATGATAGAATATATACAGACTCGTACCTCATTTGTGAGGCAATCAGACTTCTCTCTCTTGGTTTCCAGTACGTCTGGGATTAAGGGTTTTATCAAGTAGATTGCTGAGCAGCAACCTGGGCGCGAGCAGGCGCCATGTAATTTTAAAACAAGGGCGGATCTGTTCGTGCCCATCTTAATACTTCTGGAAGTAATATACCTGATTAAGATGGGTATTTTTTTATTTTAAATTATTGACTTTTTAATTTACCTAATCTATGCTTGTTCAGCACAAGTATCTAGCCTAAAGGGAGGTGGATGCTATGGGTTCTACTAAAGAGGAGTTTGTTAATCTTGCAACTAAAGAAGCTCTAGTTATGCTGAGCGAATTGCTAGAACAAGGAGGAGGGAGATCATTTTTCCAGAATCTTGTCGAGCAAGTAACTCGGCAAGTAAAGGATTCGGCAAGAGAGCGTGATTTGGAGGTGACCGACGAGGATCTAGATACTATCTTAACTGCTTTAGCTCTGGTTTTTGCCTACTCACCGGCCAATCACATTAGGCCAAGAGAGAATTGTTCTAATAGACTGACACCAGAAATTCGTAAATTGATCCAATTATCACAAGAGACGGTTACTGACTGGCAGATATTGTCATCTTCTTAAATATTTGATGATTTTCTGCTAGTTTTTTCTTTCTGTCGTTTCTCTCGCCACTGATCAATTTTTTTATGATCACCGGATAGCAGAATAGAGGGGACAGCCAAGGCTTTACCGTTGGGGATTGACTTTGGTCTAAACTCTCTTGGTTTGGTGTATTCTGGGTAATCCAGAAGGTCTTTCTTTGAGAAACTTTCGGTCTGTAGAGATTCTTCTTTGCCTACCACGCCAGGTATTAATCTGGTAACTGCATCAGTGATTGTCATGGCTGGAATCTCCCCGCCGGTTAGGACGTAGTTGCCGATAGAGATTTCCAAGTCAACTAGTTTTCTTACTCGCTCATCGAAACCTTCGTATTTGCCTGAGATTAAGATTAATTCTTCTTCCTGGCTTAGATCCCGGGCCATTTTCTGATTGAAGGTCTCTCCCTGAGGGGTTAGCAAAATTACCTTCGATTTTTTGGTCTTTAGTTCAGCAAGAGCCTTGTCGATAATATCGGCTTTTAGCACCATGCCAGCACCTCCGCCATATGGGGTATCATCAACGGTTCTATGTTTATCTTTGGCCCAGTCCCTGAGGTTAAATAGATTGATTTCCACTAAGTTGTTCTGCTGAGCTTTCTTGATAAGGCTGGAGTTAAGAAGAGGCTTAAAGACTTCGGGGAAGAGAGTAATGATTTTAATTTTCATAATTATTATTAGATGGATATATAAAAAAGCCACAAAGAACTGTGGCTTCTTTTTCTAACTAGTTTGTTTTAGACCTACTCTTCTTCAGTTGACTCAGCTTTTTCGCTTCCCTCTGGTTCGGCGATCTTCAGATTTACTCTGGCATTGCTCTTTGCTCCTAGAACTCTTAGGAGGGTTCGAAGAGCCTTAGCATTTCGGCCTTCTTTGCCGATAACCATGCCCATGTCTTCAGGGCTGACGTGTAAGGTGATTAAAACACCCATCTCGTCTACTTCTCTTTCAGTCTGAACATCTTCTGGGTGGTCTACAAGAGCTTTTACTGTGTCTTCAACAAATTTTTGGTCTGCTTTTTTGGCCATAATTTATCGATTATTGATTTACTTATCATCACATCTGTATCGACCCATACAGATAAACTATTTATCTGATCGTTTTTAACTTATCAAAGAGTGGGGACAATTTCAACTATTTCTACTTCTTTTTAGTTTTAGCTTCTTCTTTATTTGATTTGTCTCCAGTATTTTTCTCTGGTTTTTTGGCCTTCTTCTCTTTTACTGGGGCTTCTTTTTCTTTTACTTTTGGTTCATCTTTTACTTTTTCTCTATCTTCAGAGTCATTTTTAGAAGAGGCCTCTTTCTTCTTGGGCTCATCTTTCTCTTCTGCCTTTGTTTCTTTCTGCTCTTCTTCGTTCTTGGCCGGTTTATCTCTGCTAATTTTGATTTTTTTGCCTTTAATAATCTTCTCTTTCACAAGTATATTATTTACCGTATCGGAGGTCTTAGCTCCTTTTGATAGCCAGACTTCTAGTTCTTTTTTATCAATCTCTAGGTTTTTCTTAACGGGATCCCATGTGCCTAGCGTTTTTATATAGCCGCTTTTAGTCGGAGCTTTTTTAGGGGTAACGACAACTCTAAAAAGGGGGCGGTTTTTTCTGCCAACTCTTGATAGTCTAATCTTTAACATCTGGTAATTTTAGTATTGAATATTAAATCTAACTTACACTGGTAGATATTATCGTAGTTTACCAAGAAAATCAAGTTTCTGCCGGTAGCCTCGCTTAAAATCCTTAAAACTAATCTTATTTCTTCCTTCTAGTTGGACCTCTCCCAATTTTAGCTTATTGTTTTTGATCTCTGCTGAGTATATCTTAAGTATTTTACCGTCTTTTAGTTTAGTGTAGCTACCGGGCCAAGGATTAAAGGCTCTTATCTTTCTTTCAATCTCTTCTGGACTTCTATCCCAATCAATTAGCCCGTCTTCTTTTTTTATCCATTTAGAGAAGGTGGCCTGGCTATGATCTTGGGGCTTAGCCTTAATTTTAGCCTCTAGATAGGGTTTTAGGTTCTTCTTTACCAACTCCAATGCTTTCTTGCTAACTTTTTCTCTAAGACTGTAATAGTTTTCATCATTATCCATATTTATCTCAATTTGGTCGATGACCGGGCCGTGGTCGATCTCTTGGTCTATCTTCATTAGACTAATTCCAGTTTTCTCTAGCCCTTCTAGTATGGCATATCTAATTGGTGCAGGGCCGCGGAGCTTAGGCAGGAGAGAGGGGTGGATATTTAATATTTCATCTGTCTTAATTTTGTCTAGAGGAATGATCTTGCCATAGGCGAAGACTATGATAAAGTCTGGTTTGGCTTGATTGATTTTCCCGCAAGCCTGATCATCTAGCTTGTTAGGTCTTAAAAGGGGAATTGAGAGTTTTTTGGCTAGGCTAGCAATTCTATTATCTGTTTTGTTTATCTGCCCTCTACCCGTCTTCTTTGGAGGAGCAGTTACGACTAGCTTGAGGTTAAAATTGCGGTTTAGATAATTTAGGATTGGTTCAGCTAAGGGGTCTGTCGCCATAAGTACTGTATTCTTCTTGATTTGTCTATTCATCATAGTTCTTATTATCTACTTGATAGATGGTGTTAAAATCAGCTCTATCCAAGAAAGTTTTTCCTTCTAGGTGATCTAGTTCATGTTGGATGATTCTGGCTAGTAGACCTTTGGCTTCTAGTTCTTGCCAATTTCCTTCTTGATCTTGATATTTAATCTTAACTGACCGATGGCGGCTGACCTGACCTCTTAATTCAGGCTTGGCTACGGAAAGACAACCCTCTTCCGCCTCAGTTCTCTGCTTAGATTTAGAGACTATTTTAGGATTAATCAAAACTATTTCCGGTATGTCGATATTTTCCTCTTCGGACTTAAATTTTGAGATAATGACAATTTGTTTATTAATGCCAATTTGAGGAGCGGCCAGAGCTAAAGCATTATCCATCTCGGCAATAGTCTCTTTCATTTCAGTAACGATTTTTTTTGTCTCTTTACTAGTAGGTTGGACCTTTTCAGAAGGTTTTTTTAGATTATCAGAATCAGTGATTTGGTTTATTTTAGTCATATTTGGAATAAATATATTATTAAATCTAGATTAAATCAAATCTATAGGGTCTCTCTCAATCTTTATGGATGAATCAATGCTCTCAAATATCTCTCCTAGATCAGTTTTTGGATCTTTTGGATAGTTAATTAGAAAATATGGCCATTTAAAAAATATCGGTTGGATAATTTGGCTTATTTTAATATCAACTTTGCTATATTTGGGGTTGTCTTCTATGTTATTCAGTAGACTTTTTCGAGTCTTGCTTAAGCTAATTTGGTAAGGTTTTTTTCGTGAATATATTCTTATTAGGTTTGAAAATGGTGGCATAGAGGTCTTTTTTCTAGTTTTGATGAGTTGCTGATAGAATTTATGGTAGTTAAAGTTGGCTAAGTATTTAAAGAATGGATCTTCCGGATTAAATGTTTGGATAATTGATCTATTCTTGCTGAGACTAAGGGTTTTATATAGATCGTAGAAGCTTTTTTCTGAAGAGTTGTAACTAGGTAAATTAAAGGAAATATCCGGTAGGATTAAGCTCACTAAACTGTATTTAGAGTAGTAGTTGTTAATGGTTGATGTTGAGATTAAGATATCAAATTTGTCTCTGTTGAGTTTATTAATCTTGCTTATACTACTGTTAGATGAGAGTGTTTTAATCTTAGCTTGGCTAAAATTGTTTTTGATTGTTTTGGCTAAGCCTTTTATGCCCATACTTGAGAATTTTATATTTTTTGAGCCGCAGGCTTGGCAAGCTTCTCGTTTGCTGGATACTGAGTAGTGACTTTTCTGGCAGTCTAAGCAGATGGCGATATTTCTGTCTCCCTTTCTGTTTAAGTAGAGTAGTGATTTATTTTTACTATCTAAGACTTTATTGATTTCCCTGGCCAAGGGTTGGCTGATCAGGCTTTTCTCTTTATTAAGATTAACAATTATGGTATTAACAGAAGGGGAATTTCCTGTTCTGTCTGCCAAAGTTTTCCAATTAGAGTTAGATTTGTTTTTAAAATAGTGCTTTAAAAAGGGTAGTTGATCACCAAAAACTAGACTAGCATCTGTGTTTTGGGCCAGCTTTACAGCCAGATCTCTGTAGTCTAAAAATGGCTCTTGTTGATTTTTATAGAGACTCTCCGTCGATTGATCAATTATAACTAGTTTGAGATTGGGCAATGGCAGAAAGAGGGCTTGCCTAGTGCCAATAATTAGATTGGTTTTTCCTGTTTGACCTCTCTTCCATATCTTGTATTTTTCTGTTCTATTAAGGCTAGAATGATAGATTTGATAGTTGTCTAATTTAGAGAGTAGGTATTTGGTTTTAGGTGAGTGGATGTTGGGTAGAAGCAGAATAGTCTGACCACCCTTCTTCTTGTTTCTCTTGATGAGTTTGATATATGCTTCAACCCTTTGCTTAAAACCAAGATTTAGTAGGTAGACTTTACTATTTTTATTCGTTTTCTTAACCGCTTTGCTTTTTTTAATAAACTCTTTCTCTCCTTCCCTGCGGGCCGGTTGAGGAAGAAGAGCAAATAGCACTTTCCCCAGAGACGAGAAATAGTAATTGGAGGCCCACTGGGCAGTTTTTAGCCGATCTTGATCGATGATTGGTCTGGAATCTATTACTCTAACAATCGGTTTAATTTTTTTCTCTGCTAGGCCTTTAGTTCTTTTTTTAAGCTTAATAACTATACCTACCACTTTTTTGTTTCTAAAATTAACCTCAACTACTGAGCCAATATTGATATATGGTAGGATATCGGCTGGAATTGAGTAGGTAAAAAAATCTTGTTTACTTGTTTTAATATTTATCAATATATCGGCGTAGGCCATTTTATTAAACTAATCGGTGCTAGTAGTTTCTCTATTTCCTGTAATTTCAAAATTAACCGTTGCATATCCAATGCCATAAGGGGCTTGATAGGAGTAGACCTCTGGCTGGTACTTATAGCTTGATATCGCCCCTAGAAGGATTAATAGTGAGTAATAGGCACATTCTCCGGCTTGGTCTATAATCTTTGGGTCAATTTTTATCAATGATTTGATATCGCCGTCATCTAAATAGTCTACTATCATTTGATCATACTCCTTGCCAATTTGATATCCAGTTGAATTTTTATCTACCAATTTATGAGATAGGTCTCCAGAGGCGATAATTGAAATGTCGTAATCCAAATTCTTAGCAATTTCTCCAATTGTCTCTCCAAGAGCAAAGTGGTAGTTGCGATCTGTGCCAGAGTAGGTAATAGAGACAAGATTGACTGAGCCAATCTCATCTAAGAGATAGTAGAGAGGTACTACAACTCCATGATCTAGCCTAGAGTATTCTTTGGTTGGCCGATAGATTGTTGCAGGTATGCCTTCGCTAGACGCTTGCTTGGCAATAGCTTGAGCTAGCTCTAGATCGTTATTAATTTCAAAATCAAGCTCTGCTCCAAAATCTAACAGATCACCCTTAAATTTTGGCGTACCCCCAATATTTATCTTTTCTGGATGAAATGGGCCGTGAGGGGTGATTATAACTATGGTTTGGGGTTCTTTCTCTGCTAATTCTGATGCTAATCTCTCCATTGAGTCGACTGTTTTGTCTAGTTTGTCTTCTTTGTCCTTGTTTATCTCAGGGATAATAACCGGAGGGTGGGGGACTAGGGCGGCAAAGTTAATCATAGTTCTTTTGAATTAATCTAGTAGATGTTTTTAATACTAGCAACAGAGTCAAGTCTAATCAACTTTGTCTAAGTTGATTTTAATGTGATACAATAATGAAAAGAGTTTTTTTGTTCGAATAATTATATATATGAGTTGGTCTGATTTGGTAGAAAAATTAATTGCCGAAGGAGTTTTAAAATCTCCCGAGGTGGTCAAAACTTTTAATAGGGTTGATCGGAAGAACTTTGTTCCTGATGATAAGAAGGCTCAATCAGATCAGGACAAACCTCTCTTTATTGGCTATGGCCAAACCATATCTCAGCCAACCACGGTTGCTTTTATGATGGAGCTTCTGGATGTCAAGCCGGGACAGAAGGTTCTTGATGTTGGATCTGGTTCCGGTTGGACTACAGCAATATTAGCAGAACTCGTTGGTAAGGATGGTTCGGTCTATGGCGTGGAGGTTATCCCCCAGCTCAAGGATTTTGGTCAGAAAAATGTAGAGAAGCTTGGCTACAAAAACACTAAACACTTTTTAGCCAATGGTACTATGGGCTTAGCAAATGAGGCTCCATTTGATCGGATACTAACTAGTGCTACTGCTCCAGATGTTCCGGAACCTCTAAAAGATCAGCTCAGTGAAGATAAGGGCAAGCTGGTAACACCTGTTGGAAATATAACCAGTGAGATTTATTTGGTTCTAAGAGAAGACAAGAACACTTTTAAAACAAAAAAATACCCTGGCTTTTCTTTTGTTCCCCTCAAGGGGAGAAAAGGGTATTAATAGTTTGGCAGATCGATAATTTCTGTTCCGGTCTTCGAAATCGCCTTTATCCAGGCTTTGCCGATTATTGTATCTTCACCAACCGGCCCAAAAGAACGGGAATCTTTTGAGTTATCTCGATTATCTCCTAATAGATAGTATTGGTCAGAGTTTAATTTTACTGATATTGATCCCTCGGTTTTTTCGTCTTTTTCTAGATAGTTTTCTTCTAAAATGAAGCCTTTGGGATTATTTTCATTTTGTACGACGATTTGGTTATCCCTGATAAATACTTCTTCTCCTGGTAAACCAACAACTCTTTTAATATAGTTTTGATCGGGTTGGTTTGGTGGATGAAAAACAACAACAGAACCTCTTTGATAATGATTTTTAAAGTTATCCGATATTTTTTCTATTAACAAATAGTCGTAATTATGATAGTTGGGCTCCATACTAGAACCCTGAACGATAAAGGGCTCAATTAGAAACAGTCTAATAACTATAGCAATAATTGCCACAACCAGAGCTGTTTTGATTAAATCCCAGAAAAAAGATAGAATAGAAATAACACCAGAGTAGAGACTGTCGATTGTAGATATGCTCCGGTTATTTTCCTGATCTTGTTTGTTTTTTTCGTTTTTGTCAGTTTCCATTAGAAATATTATAACTTAATAATTTAGAAAAATGAAGAAAGAAGATTTAGAAGAGATCAAAGTAAAATTAGAGAAGTATAAAAAGGAGCTAGAAAGAGAATTGGGAAAAATGGCAAAGAAATCAGAAAGGGGAGAGTATGAGCCGAGATTCCCTAATTACGGCGATGATGAGGATGAGAATATCTTGGAGATAGAGAACTACAGTGAAAATGTTGAGATAGAAGATAGATTAGAGAAGCTTTTAAAACAGACGGAAAAAGCTTTAAGTAAAATTGAAGACGGTACATATGGTTACTGCAAGAACTGTGATAAACAGATCAGTCCAGAGAGACTTAAGGCCTATCCCATCGCTTCAACTTGTCTAAAATGTTCTTAAATCTAGGCTATAGGCTAAAGTTAGGTTATTTTTTCCTTTTCTCAATATTGCTACTTTCTCTTGATCAATTCTTAAAATATGTTCTCAAAACTAATCTTAGCCAATCGTTTTACCTTAATACTGACCAGATATTTGGACTGGAATTAGCCTTCCCGATCTACCTTTTAGTAATTATTCTTTTAGTTATTTTATTTTGGGGGATTAAGGCTAAGAAAAATATTGGCCAAGCATTGATATTTTCCGGAGGGTTCTCAAATTTAATAGACCGACTTTATTTAGGCGGGGTAGTTGATTTTAGACTGCCGGGGATTATTGCTTTTAATTTAGCCGATTTGATGATCATCGCCGGAGTAGTACTAATAATCTATCTATCACTAGTTGATTAGTTGGTAGAAAAAATCTGCCACCTGATCGAAGATGATGGTTTGATTTTTAATATAAATACTTACGGCTAGTAAGACTATTGTTATCAAGCTAATTAGTCCTAGTCTTTTGAGATCTCGTGACAGGTCGGGACCATTTGAGCTTCTCTGTTCTTTTTTTACCTTACTTAGTTTAGGCTCATTTTTAGTCTTTTTTTTCTCAGATCTCTCTTTCTCTAATTTTTTTCTTAACTCTTCCTTTGAAAATTTTGCCATAAGTTATTTTTTCTGTGCTTTTAAAACGATAACCTTGGTCTCTTCCTCGCCTGGTAGCTTAGAGCTGGTAATATCAAGTTCTTCTTGGGGTTCGATATTCTTTACCCCTTCGTTTTTCAGGAATTTATCTAATCCGTCTAGCTTATCCTTAAGCCCTTTGACAGAGTAATAGATTGGAATTACGATTCGAGGTTCGATCTGCTGGTTAACATCGACAGCTACCTCTCCATTGATAGAGTCTTTATTACCGACCGGAATAAATAAAATATCGACATTATTAAGCTCTTCAAGTTGTTTCTCATTCAATTCTTTTTGGTTGATTGTTCCCAGATGGGCGATGGATATATCTTCTTGATAGATGGTATAGGCGGTAACTTTATTCTTTAGCTCAATCCCCTTAACCATAACCCCACCTATCTCATACTCTCCTGGTGCATCAATAGTGAATAGCTCACCTTCTTTTCTAGAGCTGACGGTCTTAGGGTCGATATTTTTTGATTTACTAGTTAGAATCTGTATATCTGCTCTGAGATTGGTAGGTGTTAAGCCACTTTTTTTGTTTAAAGGGTCCACTACAATGATCTTATTCTCAGACTTTATTTGGATTGCAGTTTGACCGAACCATTTTATTATCATATTTATTCCCTTCCTTTATAATTCTATTTTAACTCTAATATTTTCTGAGCTGTTTTAGGGCCGATACCATCAATTTTAGTTAGATCATCTTCACTCATATTTTTTAGATCAGTTACTGCCTTTATGCCAGCTTTTAGTATTTTTTGGTAAGTTGCATCTCCGACAGCCTCTTCTAATTTGCTACCTTTATCTGCCTTGCTTGGTTTAGGTTTTTTCTTTTTACTCTCTTCTGTTTTCTCCTTCAAAGAAAGCCCAATTTTATGTTCTTCCTCTTCAATAGATATGATTATCGGTTCGACTGTTTGGCCTAGATCAAGTACGTCGCTAGGGTCGTTTATCTTCTTATCGCTGATTTCTGAAATATGAATGAGTCCTTCCATTTCTTCAAACTCAACAAAGGCTCCGAAAGGAGTTAGGCGATTGATCTTACCCTTAACTTTCTGGCCAATAGAGTATTTTTTGACCTGTTTCTGCCATGGGTCTTCCTGTAATCTTTTAAGGCTCAAAGAGATTCTCTGTCTCTCTTCATCTATTTCAATAATCTTAGCCTCAACTTGATCTCCCACCTTATGGTTTTTATTAATATCCGTAACTCTATCCCATGATATTTCAGAAATGTGAATCAAACCTTCAAGGTCGTCTTCAAATTGAACAAAGAGTCCAAAATCAGCTACTCCGGTCACTTTTGCCTTGACAATATCACCAACGTTAATTTCTTTTAAGGAGTCTTCATTTAAACTGCCAACAGCCTCTTTTTCGCTAAAGACTAATTTATCTTCATCCCTGTCAAAGGTTAGCACTTTAACTCTTAATTCTTCTCCTACAAAATCTTTGAGTTTAGCTAAGATTCGATCTTTCGCGCCGCCTTCAACCCTAGGGTAGTGTTCCCTAGAGAGTTCTGAGACTGGCAAGAAGCCTTGGAAATTTTCAGTGCCAACTATTAAGCCGCCTCTGTTAGCATCAAAAACTTTAACTTTGAGTGGCTTATCTTCTTTGTATTTCTCTTCGAGATCCCAGAAAGCTTTCTTCTCATCAGCTCTCTTAAGAGAGAGAACTACGTTACCATTCTCGTCTTCACCTGAAATTACAGAAGCAAAAATCTCTTTGCCTTTAGCTAAATCTTCTTTGCGGCCTGATATTTCAGAAGGGGGGACTATGCCTAGGGCTCTGCCTTCAATATCTATCCAAAGAAGACGCCCTGATCTGCCGGCAATTACACCCTCAATCATATCTCCTTCTTGAAATACTGGAACAAGGTCTTCATTGGCCTCAAGAATCTGTTCCATTTTTGATTGTTTTGTGGTTGTACTCATTAAATTAGTTAATATTACTATTTACTTAATTGAAACTATCAGTAATTTGGCCCATAATCAAGTTTTACTGGAGGCCTGGACCGGATTTGCACCGGTGTGGACGGTTTTGCAGACCGTCGCCTAACTACTCGGCCACCAGGCCAGATGACTTTAAAAAAGCGGCAGAGCGGATTTGAACCGCCGACCTTCTCGTTGGCAACGAGACGTTCTACCACTGAACTACTGCCGCATGTGATCTTTTAAAAACAAAATTTCAGTTACTATTTGAATTATTACAGAAAAAAGATAATATTTCAACCCTTGCTCTTAAATGAAAGGATTGATTTTTTACTTAAGATATATTATGCTTCTAAATAAAGATAAACTATTGATCAAATGGAATATATTTTAAATATTGTTCAAATCGTTATCTCAGTGCTACTTATTGCTGTGGTGCTTTTCCAGCAGAAGGGCACCACTTTAGGTGGAGCCTTTGGTGGTGATAGCACTACTTTTACAACCAAGAGAGGCCCTGAGAAGGTCTTACATATTGCAACTATAGTTTTAGCAGTAATTTTTGTCGGATTAGCAATCGTTAATGTTGTTCTCTAAACTATATCAGCTGATGAGCCATAGATTAAGGTCTAAAATAACTAGAATTGCCAAAAAATATTTCCGGGCTTTTTCAGTTATGTCTACCAGAAGTAAGTTGGTTTTTTTCTTGGTCTTAGCAGCTTTAATAATTACTGGCTTAATTATCGGTAATGATCTAAGTAGTGACGACTATAGACTAGTCCCAGCTAGAGGAGGAGTTTATCAAGAGGGTGTGGTTGGCAGTATTGAGACCTTAAATCCCCTATTTACTACTAGTAGTGCAGAGAGAGCTGTTACTTCACTTATTTATCGAGATCTATTTAAATACAATAAGCAAGGCAAGATTGTTGGGGATCTGGTAGATAGTTTTATTAGTAACAACAACTCAAAAAGATATACATTGAAGCTAAAAGAGGAGCTCTTCTGGTCTGATGGTCAATCTCTCTCCAGTAGAGATATTATTAAAACCATCGAAGTAATTAAAGATAAGAACTATACAGGTCCTCTTAAAGGCAGTTTCAAGGATGTGGCTATAGAGGAGATTGATAGCAAAACTATTAGGTTTAATCTGGAAAATACTGACCCTCTCTTTGCTCATCAACTAACTATTCCTGTTATGCCTGCTAGCAGAATAGATGGGATTCCGGCTGAGAGGCTTTCTCTTGATATTATCAGTAGAAAACCGGTCTCTTCGGGCCCTTATCTTTTGGATAGAGTAATAAATAGAGGGTCTGGAATTACTCAGCTCAAATTTAAACCGAACAGCTTCTACCACGATTCTAAGCCATACATTGAATCTCTAATCATTAATAGCTATCTCGACTATCAGGCAATGAAAGATGCCTATAGACGAGAGGAGATAGATGGTATGAGCTATATCCAACCTAAGGATCTTTATCAAACTGATTTAAAAACTGGTACAAATAGCCGAGAATTGAGCCTACCTCAATTGACAGCGGCTTTTTTTAATAACAATAAGAAAAAATTTAAAAATAATCTTTTCAAACAAGCTCTTTCTTTGGCAGTAGATAAGGAAATTATTGTTAGAGAGATTCTAGATGGCCGGGCAAAAGTAGTCGATGGGCCCCTGGGTAAACAGAACAAAAAAGACAGCTATAGCTACGACCCGCAAAGATCAGAAGAAATTATTAGTAGTATTAATCAAAAGAGTAGGAAGATAAGTTTAGTAACATGTGAGGATCCTGTAAGAGTGGAGACGGCTAACTTTCTAAAAGAGTCATGGGAAAATGTTGGCTTGGAGGTTGAGCTAAGATCTCTTTCTAGCCAAGATATTGGCCTAGTAATTCAGGGTAAAGATAGAGATTATGACATACTTCTTTCTGGTTACAACTTAACGGCAACTGATAACCTTTTTCCATTTTGGCACTCTAGCCAGAGAGAAGATGGTTTGAATCTGGCCAATTACAAAAACCAAGAGGTTGACTACTATCTCAAGCAATCTCTGGATTCAGAGACCAAAAAAGTAAGAAGAAGCAATATTGTCGAAGCGGCAGAGATTGTAAAAAAAGATAGACCGGCAACATTCCTCTATAGTCCATATTATCTACATATAGTTGGCAGCAGAGTGAAAGGAGTAGATGAGAAATCGAAGATTGTCACAGCTAAAGATAGGCTAAACTATATCCAAAATTGGTATATTTCTGAAAAGAGAGAGTTGAAATATTAGAGATTTTAAGATAGTATCTAAATATATCAAGCCGAGATGGCGGAATTGGTATACGCACATGGTTGAGGGCCATGGAGCCTTCTGGCTCATGTGGGTTCAAGTCCCACTCTCGGCAGTTAGATGAGAGTGGAGCGTGGAACCCACCCCTGAGGAGTGTAGCCTTAACCCAAGTTAAGCCTGTTGGTAGGGATAATTCCTAATTTACCTATCAGCCAACAGCGTTCAAGTCCCCCGCCTGCCAACGACTGAAGCCGCAGGCAATGGCGGGCACGGCACTCTCGGCACCACACTTCGCATAACCCCACGTCGCTGAAGCTATGAGGGGTATGAGCTTCGCGTGGTTGTCAGGTGTCGAGAAAAAAGGAAAGTATTGATTGATTTGCGGGCGGTTAGCTCAGTTGGTTAGAGCGTCTGTCTTACACACAGAAGGTCACTGGTTCGAGTCCAGTACCGCCCACCAAGCCGAGGTAGCTCAGTGGTAGAGCACGTGACTGAAGATTTTCGGTCCCTCTACTGGCAACAGTAGAGTGTTTAACCGGGTGAATTCGGGGAAGTCCGACAAACTATTGTCGAGATAACCGCGAGCCAAGCCATAATGGCTATTAGTGTTATGGAAGGTGTAGAGACTAGCGGATGAGTGCCAACAATAAATCTGCAAATAGCGCCAGGCACCCCATGTGGGTGAAGAGATAGTCCAATTTAGGAAAATCACGGTGTCGGGAGTTCGATTCTCCCCCTCGGCAAATTTATTAAAATATATTCTAGACCGGCTGGCCCAGGTGGCGGAATTGGTATACGCGAGGGACTTAAAATCCCTTGAGGTTTTAAAACCTCTTGTGAGTTCGAGTCTCACCCTGGGCATTTTTGTTTGGGTGAACGAGAACTCACCCCTGAGGGGCAAGGAGTAACTTACTATTGATTTTATCGGCTGGGATTATTCCTAACCAAACTACTAGCCAACAGCTCGAGTCTCCCGCCTGCCACGACTGAGCCCAGTCGGGCGATGTCGGGCACGGCACCCTGGGCATTTTTGTTTGGGTGAACGAGAACTCACCCCTGAGGGGCAAGGAGTAACTTACTATTGATTTTATCGGCTGGGATTATTCCTAACCAAACTACTAGCCAACAGCTCGAGAACTCACCCTGGGCATAATAAGATGGTTGGTAGGTACCAGCTTTTTTCTTGCTCTAAAGGGAGTTATCTGTTAGGATTATTGGTAGTTACTACTTCTTTTATTATCATGAACGATAGCAATATTAAAGAGAAAGAAAAGAGGGCTTTTTGGATAGGTTTGGGCACAATTGTGGCCGGAATTTGTATTATCATTGCCGTTGTTAGCCTAATTTTTTCTGGTGGGGGAGAGAGCCAGGAACAAGTTGTGGATGAGTCTGATTCAGGTCAAGAAGAGACAGTTCAGGAGCCTAAACAGGAAAGAGAAGAGCCGGAGCCAGAACCAGAGGAACCAACTGCTCAAGAAGAGACCACTTCTCAGCCAGAAGAGGAGAGTGGTTCAGAAGAGACCTATGAAGTCCAGGCTGGAGATACTCTTTTTGAGATTGGTTTAGAATATGGGGTTGATTGGCAGGATATTGTTGAGGCTAACGATCTTGGTGAAGATGCCGTCTTAACTCCCGGAGATCAGTTAATCATTCCTAACTAATGAAAAGAGCTTTATTAATTGTATTTATACTTGTAGTTTTAGTTTTAACTTATCTGTTTCTACCACAGTTTTTTGTTAGGATGAAATATCCTTTAGAATATGAGCAAGATATTGTAGCTAAATCTTCTCAGGCAGATATCTCTCCGGCACTATTGGCCTCTTTGGTTTACAATGAGAGCCGATACAATAGTCAGGCGGTTTCAACTCAGAACGCTTACGGTTTAGCTCAAGTTCAAATTCCTACTGCCAGCCATGTTTTGGGCAGAGAGGTTAGCTCAGAAGAGCTTCTAAAGCCCAAGCTTAATCTAAAGATAGGGGCGAGATACTTAGATGAGCTTATAGATAGGTATGAAAATGATAAGCTAAAAGCGCTAGTTGCCTATAATCTGGGGCCAACGAAGATGGACCAGAAGCTAAAAGAGGGAGCAGAACTAAACGATTTGGAGGACAGCTATATCTTCGCTCGTAAAGTAGTTGAGATTGAGAAAATATATTCTAATATTTATGCACAGAGTTTAGAAATTGAGAATCCAGCTAATTTGACCACGTTTAATCTCTGGTCGAGTTTGCTATATTAACCAAAGAAGTAATGAAATCAGATACAATAAGAGGAAAATTTGTAAGTTTCTTTAAAGAGAACGGCCATAAACAGTATCCCAGTAGTTCTTTGATTCCTGAAGAAGAAGACCGATCAGTTCTTTTCACCTCTGCCGGCATGCAGCAGTTTAAGCAGTGGTATTTGGATGAGAGTAAAATTGAAGTTTCTAGGGCAGTCTCAATTCAAAAGTGTTTTAGAACTTCGGATATTGATGAGGTGGGTGACAAGACTCACCACACTTTCTTTGAGATGTTAGGTAATTTTAGTTTCGGTTATCCGGATCGGGATGGTTCATATTTTAAAAAAGAGGCGATTAATCTGGCTTGGGAGTTTCTAACCAGCAAGAAATGGCTGGGGATAGAGAAGAGCAAGATAAGTGCTACTATCTTTAAAGGTGATGAGAATACCCCTAAAGACAAACAGTCAAAGAAGATATTAGAAACTATTGGGGTAGAAGATATCAAGGAGCTGGGCAGAGAGGACAATTTCTGGGGACCTGTAGGAAAGAGTGGACCATGTGGGCCAACAGTAGAGTTCTTTGTACCAGGTAGCAAGGAGCCAATTGAGATATGGAATCTGGTCTTTAACCAGTACTACCAGAAAGAGAATGGCAGTTTAGAGGAACTAGAATTTCAGGGTGTTGATACGGGTATGGGCCTGGAGAGAGTTGCAGCTTACTTACAAAACACAGAGGATGATTACCAGACCGATCTGTTTGAACCTGCTATTGCAGCGCTATCAAAATATATTGATATCAGACACTGGGAAGAAGAGGCAAGAGTTATTGCTGATCATCTAAGATCTGTGGTCTTCCTAATATCTGAAGATGTCTTGCCCTCAAACACGGATCAGGGATATATCTTAAGGAGGCTTCTAAGGCGAGTATTTGCTTTATTAAAAGTTATATCTCTTGGCAGTGATATTGAAATTCATAATCTAATTGAAATCTGCCATATCTATATTGAAAAATACAGTGATATTTATGAGTTATCGGGTAAGGAGAAAATATCTAAGAAGATACAGAAGGAGTACGATCAATGGTCAAAGACTATTAACAAAGGCATTCAGGAATTTGAGAAAATGTTAGAGAGAGAGGAGACAATTAGCGGGGAGCAGGCCTTTAGGCTCCATGATACTTATGGGTTGCCCAAGATAATTATCAAAGGACTGTTTGAGGAGGGGGGAATTAATTTTAGTCAAGAAGAGTACCAAGAAGCTAAGAAGAAACACCAACAGATCTCTCGTCAAGGTGCAACTAAGAAGTTTAAAGGTGGTTTGGCCGATGAGAAAGAGATGACGGTTAAGTTACATACTGCCGCTCATCTACTCCATGAGTCTTTGCGTAGAGTGCTTGGTGATCATGTCCAACAGAAAGGACAGAATATTACTGAAGAGAGGCTGAGGTTTGATTTTAGTCATCCGGAGGCTATGAGTGATGAGGAGTTGGCAAAAGTAGAGCAGATGGTCAATGAGCAGATTGGAAAAGATTTAAAGATAACTAGTCAAGATATGCCCCTAGAAGAGGCAATTGAGGCGGGAGCGGTAGCTTTGTTTAAAGATAAATATCCGGATATTGTCACCCTCTATTCAGTTGGCGACTTTTCTAAGGAGCTATGTTTGGGGCCTCATATTAGTAGAACCGGGGAGTTGGGTAGGTTTAAGATTAATAAGGAAGAATCTTCCTCTAAGGGAGTGCGAAGAATTAGGGCGGTTCTAGAATAGGGGTCTTGGAATATCTTAACTTGTGCTATAATAGTTTTAGTTAAGATATTTTTGATTAAGAAATATTATGGGCATATTTGATTTATTTAGCACTAGTAGTAGAGAAGATTTTAATATTGGCCTTTCTTTGGATATTGGTACAGAGTTCGTTAAGGCCCTACTTTTTAAAAAGATTGAGGATAACAAGGCAGAAGTGATTGGGGTTGGCAGACAGAGGCAGCGGTTGGGAGATATGCAGGGTGGGACTGTAGCCGATATTGCCGGAGTGATTAACAATAGTCAGCAGGCGATAGCAAAGGCAGAGAAGATGGCCGGTATGCCGGCCGAACAGGCAATCATTGGAATTGCCGGTGAGCTGGTTAAGGGAACGACTACCACAGTAGAGTATAGTCGGGCTAATCCGGAGAAGAATATTAACGAAAGAGAGCTAAAAGAAATTATCGAGACGGTTCAAGAGAAGTCATTTGAGCAGGCCAAAGAGGTCTTGGCTTGGGAGACCGGTCAGCAGGATATTGAGGTTAAGTTGGTTAATTCGGCGGTGGTTAATGTCGAGATAGATGGCTACAAGGTGACCAATCCAATCGGTTTTCAGGGCAAGAAGGTGGTGGTAGGTATCTTCAACGCATTTGCTCCCATAGTTCATATGGGTGCTCTTCAGACTATTGCCGATAATTTGGATTTGGATCTGTTAGCTATTGCTGCTGAACCGTACGCCGTTGCTAGAAGTGTCGGTCTGGAAGACAAGCCGGAGTTTTCAGCCGTCTTTATCGATATTGGTGGTGGCACGACCGATGTAGCGGTAGTTAGAAATGGTGGTGTTGAGGGCACTAAGATGTTTGCTTTCGGTGGTCGAACCTTTACCAAAAGAATTGCTTCGGAGTTTGACTACTCTTTTTCACAAGCAGAGGAGATGAAGATAGACTATGCTAAGGGTCAGCTGGCCGGGGATGAATCAGAAGAGGTGAGAAAAGCACTGGAGAAGGATACAGAGGTTTGGTTATCCGGAGTTGAGCTTACACTTGATGAGTTCTCTGAATTGGAGTTTATTCCAGGAAAGATTCTGCTCTGTGGTGGTGGTTCTCTGTTGCCTGAGGTAGAGGAGAAGCTGTTATCATCTGATTGGCAGAAGAATCTGCCTTTTGCTGATAGTGTTAAGGTTGATTTTATCAAAGTAAAGGATATTGAAAGCATTATAGATAAGACGGGCCATGTCTCTTATCCAATTGATATCACTCCTATGGCGTTAGCTAATTTGGCTCTTGATTTAGTTGGTCAAGAGGGTAAAATTAACTCGATATTAGATAGTGTGGTTAGGTCTTTAAGAAAGTAGTAAGTAATTGATATGGAAGAAGTAAAAATATTTCTACAACCAGATGATGAAATCACTGATGTGATAGATAAGATAAAGAAGGTTGAGAAATCTATCATTGTTTTAGTTATTCCCGAGTCAGCGATGGTCTTGCAATCGATAGTAAATTTGAAACTACTTAAGAAGGAGGCCGATGATTTAGATAGGCGTTTGGCGATTGTTACTGATAGCAAGAAGGGTAGACAGTTGGCCGGTCAAGTTGGGATTAGTGTCTACAAGAAGGCTAAAGCTGATGAGATAGAGAAGGAAGAGGAGAGCAAGAAGGTGGTAGACGATATTAGGAGTCGATTTCCACTCTCAGATTCAAAAAGTTCTGAGGAAAAGCAAGAAGCAACAGAAGAAAAAAGTAAGAATAAAGAGAAGAAGAGAACCAAAAAAGGCTTAAGCCTGGCCAAGGTCTTCCTAATCGCTCTTCTGGTAGTATTGGTTGGTGGAGGCTCTGCTTGGGCATATATGAGTTTAGATAGAGCGAATATTAAACTTAAAGTTGATCAGGAATCAATAGAAGAGCAGGTCTTGGTGACTGCTAGTCTCGACTCTGGCCACCAAATGGGTAGTTTTAAGGCTGAATTAGTAGAAGAGACCGCTACTGCTCAGGCCAAGTTTGACGCTACGGGCAGAAAAGAGGTCGGCGGATCGGCTAGTGGAGATATTACAGTCTATAACTATTGGTCTTCGGATCCTCAGCCACTGGTTGAGACGACAAGATTCGTTCATAGTTCAACCGGCAAGCTTTTCCGTACCACAGAGACGGTTAGTGTGCCCGGCACCAGGGTAGTTGAAGGTGAGACAGTCCCTGGTACAATTACAGTTAATATTAAAGCAGATGAGATAGGCAGTAGTTACAATGTTGGCCCGGGCCAGTTCAGGATTCCCGGCCTGCCTTCGGCCAAACAAGAAAAGATATATGGTCGTACGGATTCGGGTATGTCTGGAGGCTATGAGAAAGAGATTTTAGTAGTTAGCCAGCAGGACTATAATCAGGCAAAAGAGGAGCTCTCAGCCCAACTGGACGAGGAGATTAATGAGAAGATTAGTAATAGATTAATAGAAGGCCAAGTAATATTAGAGGGGAAAGAAGAGACTATACTAGAAGAATCTGCCTCTCCTGATATTGGCCAAGAGGCAGGTAGCTTCAAGCTCACCCTCAAAAAGCGAGTCAAAACCCTAACCTACAGCCAAGAAGACTATTTGCTAGCCATAAAAGAGAAAGTTGACAGTAACCTCTCAGGCCAATCTGAGCTACTGGCGGATAATCTAGCAGATGATGTTGAGATCAAAAATATTAACCTTGATCTTAAGGAGAGGCAGGCCAAGATTAAAACTATGGTAAATGGTGTAGTAGTTGCCAAGATTGATCGAGATATTATCAAGGAGAACCTATTTGGTAAAAATGAGATGGAGGGCGAGAGGTATTTAACGGGCTTTAGCCAAATAAAGGATGCCCAGATTGAATTAAGCCCTTTCTGGGTAAATAGAGTTCCAGAAAGTAAAGAGAAAATAACAATTGAGATAGTCCATGGAGAATAAAAAAGAGAAGGTTCTTGGTGTAGATTTGGGCAGGAGGAGGATTGGTATAGCAGTTGGATATCGTCAAGGGCCAGTTTTTAGGTCTAAAACCTTAAATGTAGAAAATGCTAACTATTTAGATTTTCTAGTCAAAGAGATAGAAGAGCAACAGGTGGACAGAGTAGTTTTCGGCCTGCCCTTATCTAAGGAAGGGGAGTCAACCAAACAGTCTAACTGGATAGAGGAGATTGCCTCTAAGCTAGGTGAGAAGACAGATGTTAAGATAGACTTTGTTGATGAGTACCTGACTAGTTGGCAAGCTAAAACAGAAGGAGCTCAAGCAGAGGAGATAGATCAGGCGGCAGCAGAGATGATTTTAAAAGATTACTTTAATGAATAGAAAATCCATATATATTATTTTAGGTGGCATAGTTATTGCCCTGTTAATCATTGCTTTTGGTTATGGCTATAGTTCCTACCAGGCCTCAGTTAGTGCCGATGTGGCCAATTCCTACCAGGTGAAACAAGTCAAAATCGATTCAGGGGAGTCTGTTTTTTCTATTGCTAGTAAGTTGGAGAGCTCAGAAATTATTGACTCAAAGCTACTTTTTTACTGGAAACTCTTTGTTACCGGCAGTTGGTCAAAATTAAAGCCGGGAGACTACTTAATCGCTAACAGCAAAGATATTGACCAGATAATTGAGATATTAGCTAGGGGAAGTAGTGACCAAGTGAAGCTAGTAATTAAAGAGGGGATGACTATAGAGCAGATTGACTCACTTCTTTTTGATGAGGGCTTGATTGAGAAGCAAGGAGAGTTTAGTAATCTGGATAATCCCAAGCTATATAGCAGTGATTATCAGTTTGTCTCTAAAAAAATAAAAAGCCTAGAGGGCTATCTCTATCCCGATACATATTATGTACTAAATGATAGTTTTGAGCCTAGTCAGTTGATGGTTAAGATGCTGGACAATTTTGATTTGAAGGTCTATCAAAAATATGGTCAGGTAAGACTACCTGATCAGATAGATAATTTCTATCAGTTAATAAAGCTGGCTTCAATTGTGGAGAAAGAGGCTAACACCTACCAAGATAGAAGAGTTGTGTCCGGGATATTTATTAAAAGATTAGAACGAAATATGCTTCTCCAGGCCTGTTCCACAGTCAATTACCTTCTAGATGAGCCTAAGACAATTCTTGAACTAGAGGATATCTCTCTAGACTCAAAATATAATAGCTATCTATATAAGGGGCTGCCGCCGACTCCGATCTCTAATCCTTCTCTTAGTTCAGTGGAGGCAACTTTAGATTATCAGCAGACCGATTATCTCTACTTCTTATCAGATGAAAACGGCAAGATCTACTATAGCCAGACTAACAAAGAGCATAATCTAAAGAAGGATAGATATCTTTAAATTATAAATATGCCATTTCTAATAATTGACATTTACCCAGAGCTTAAATAGACTGAAACTAATCTGTTGATGAAAATGAAGGTTTGATTCTTTTTATTTTACCCCAATTAATTAAAAAAAATTAAATATGTTTAGTAATATACTTGGTGCCTTTTCTCATGATATCGGCATTGATTTAGGGACCGCTAACACGTTGGTCTATGTTAGAGGTCAGGGTATTGTGATTAGAGAATCTTCTGTAGTGGCAGTTAATAAGAAGAGCAAAGAGATATTGGCTATTGGTGATGAGGCAAAAAGAATGGTCGGCCGAACTCCGGCTCATATTGTCGCTATTAGACCGCTGGTTGATGGAGTGGTCTCTGACTATGAGACCACTGAGCAGATGCTTAACTATTTTATTGAAAAGGTTCATCGAAAAACCTTCACCCTATTCCCTAGGCCCAGGGTGGTAGTCGGTATTCCATATGGTATTACGGAGGTAGAGCGCCGGGCAGTAGAGGAGGCGGCAATTAACGCCGGTGCCAGAGAGGTATATTTAGTAGAGGAGCCGATGGCAGCCGCTATTGGAGTAAGAATGAGGGTTCAAGATCCTCAGGCCTCGATGATCGTAGATATTGGGGGTGGTACTACGGAGGTAGCTGTTATCTCTATGGGAGGAATTGTTACCTCTCGATCTCTAAAAATAGCTGGCGATGAGATGAACCAGGATATTATAGATTTTGCCAGAGATGAATATAACCTATTATTAGGAGAGAGAACAGCAGAGGAAATAAAGATATCGGCCGGTTCAGCTCTACCCATTGATGAGCCGATCCAAGCTTCAATGAGGGGTAGAGATCTAGTCTCTGGCCTGCCAAAAGAAGTGCGAGTAACGGACGAGCAGATTAGAATCGCTCTCTCTAAATCAATCTCAAATATTGTAGAGAATATTAAAGATGCCATTGAAGAGACTCCACCGGAACTAGTAGCCGATATAATGGATAAAGGGATTGTTATCACAGGCGGAGGTAGTCTACTTAGAAGATTAAAAGATTTAATCAACCATGCCACAGAGACCAAGGTCTATCTGGCCGATGACCCACTGACTTCCGTAGTTAAAGGTACTGGTATAATATTAGAAGATATTGAGTCTTTAAGAGAGGTTCTGTTACCAAGTGGTAGAAACTAATAAGGTATAGTAGGGAAAAAATGAAAGAAATATTTAAGAATAAAATTGTTCAGTTCTTTTTGATTCTTCTTTCAATTACGATTATCTTCTCACTGGTTTTTCCTAGTACCAATATCTCCAGGGGTCTAAGAGGTGGATTTATCTTCCTGACCAACCCAATTAGTAATTTCTTTAGGTCTAATAGCTCTGAAAGTTGGGGTAATATTAGCTCATTCTTTAGGATATCTCAGATAAAAAATCAGAATGAAAACCTCAAATCAGAAAATATTATTCTAAAAAGTGAGAATGCCAAGTTAGAGGAGGTAAAAAATGAGAACCGTATACTTAGAGACCAACTCGATCTAAAAGAAGAGAAGGGCAACTTCGACCTCATTGCTAGTGATGTAGTTGGAGTAGGTGTAGATGATTTTAATGAGATAATAGTTATTAACAAGGGCAAGAAAGATGGTGTTAGAAAGAATAGCGCTGTTATCAGTGAGCAGTTTCTAATTGGCAGAGTAATCAACATCTACCCAAATAGCTCTCAAGTTCAGTTGATAACTTCCGTTGATAGTATCGTTAACGGTCTGATTCAAGAGAGTAGAGCCAAGGGGATTGTGAAAGGAGAGATAGGTTACGGGCTTAAGATGGAATCTATAACCAAAAAAGCAGAAGTTAGAGAGGGTCAGACGGTAATTACTTCCGGTCTGGGGGGCGGTTTCCCCAAAGGTTTAATTATTGGCTATGTAGATGAGGTGCTTTCTAGTCAAGGAGATATCTTTAGTTCTGCCAACCTAGTTAATCCAATTAACTTCAATGATTTAGAGATTGTCTTTGTTATCAAAAACGACTAAGAATTTAATATGAAGCTTGGCCAGATTATCAACATCTTACTGATTGTACTTTTTTTCTTTATCAGGCAATCATATTTAGTTATGATTTCTCCGGTTTACCAGGTAAATTTATTACTACTAAGCGGCCTAATTGTTCTTTTTTTAGACTATGAGGAGAAGGCCTTCTGGTGGTTTTTGTTGGGAGGTTTGTTTTTGGATCTTTACTCCCCCAGCAGTTTTGGCCTTAATACGATCATCTTTATTGCTATCTATTTGATGGTAAGTTATCTGAAAAAGACCATTGTTCACCAACCGAATCTGTTCTTAATTACGGTAGTCCTTATCGGTTCAGTGGTGATATATAATCTGGCTAATTGGCTATTGATTGAACAAGGTAATTTAGTGGAATTTATGATCTATTTAGCCGGAGTTGCCTTAGTTAATTTTATTGCCATTTGGCCGATCTATCTTCTTTTTGTATACTTAACCAGCTGGTTGGGTAGATATAAGCAATTTAGTTAGAAAAATGTTTTCAAGAATAGTTGAAAAAATTAGAGAACTATTTGGCAAAGATTTCTACTCTAAAGAGAGAAAGTCTTCGGCCGATTTTGGTTGGCAGCCCGATGATAGTGTTTTTGAGAGTGAGACTTTCGATATTTTTAATTCTAAATCTAAACTGAGACCCGGCACCACGATCATTATCTATGGCTTGATATTAGTAATTTTCAGTCTACTTTGGTTTAAGCTCTGGGGCCTACAGATTGTTCAAGGAGAGTATAATAGCCAGCTGGCAGCGGAGAACAGAATTAGGAATAAGATGGAGCAGGCGCCTCGAGGGATGATCTACGACCGAACGGGTAAGGTTCTGGTCTCTAACCAGCCCGGCTATGACTTGATTATCTATCCGGCCGACCTGCCTGATGATGAGAAGGAGATAAGTAGAATATATAAGAAACTATCCAAACATGTAGATATCAGCAAAGATGATTGGCAAGAGTTAACTAGCCAAGAACTCTACTCTATAGAGCCCCACATTTTAAAAGAGAACCTAACAGAAGAGGAATCTTTGATTTTAAGAGAGCTAGTATCAGACATTAAAGCGGTTAGTGTTGAGGACCAGATAAAAAGAAAATATAAGTCTGACCATAGTCTTTCTCACTTAATTGGCTATACAGGTAAGATTACGGAAGGCGAATTAAACACTCTCGGCTATAGCGATATTTCTCCCACAGACTCGACAGGTAAGACCGGGCTAGAGAAAAACTACGACCAGTATTTAAGAGGAGAGAAGGGTATTAAGCAAGTTGAGGTTGACTCTCTGGGTAGAATAGAGAGAGTATTGGCTCAGAAAGAACCCGAGGTAGGTGACAGTTTAGTTCTAACCATAGACTATGACCTACAAAGAAAGAGCAGAAAGATACTAAATAGCGCTTTAAATGACCTGGATACTAACAAAGGAACGGTAATTGCTTCTGATCCCAAGACGGGCGAGATCTTAGCGATGGTCTCTCTGCCCGGCTATGATAACAATATTTTCAATAGTCCTAAGCTCAATAAAGAGTATTCTAAATTACTAAACGATAAGGACCGACCTCTCTATAATCGAGTCATTTCCGGGCTCTATCCTTCCGGTTCTGTGATTAAACCGGTGGTAGCTGCTGCCGGACTAGAAGAGGAGGTGGTGGTAGAGAACCAGTGGATAAACTGTGAGGGTCAGATTGTAGTTGAGAATATATATAACCCTGATATCGTCTACAGGTTTAAGGATTGGTCGACCCACGGCCCGACTAATATCACTGAAGCGATTGCTGAGTCTTGCAATGTTTTTTTCTATCACTTAGGAGGTGGTTTTGACCAGATTAAAGGCTTAGGTTATCAGCGCTTGGCTAATTACTTCCGCCGGTTTGGTTTAGGCCAACAGACGGGAATTGACCTGCCTCTTGAAGAAGACGGACTAATTCCTTCGCCTGAATGGAAAGAAGAAGTTAAAGACGAAGTTTGGTATAAGGGAGATACTTATCATCTCTCTATCGGCCAAGGAGATCTTTTGGTGACACCACTCCAGGTGAATACCTACATCTCTGCCATAGCTAATTATGGTAAGTTTGTTCAGCCCCATCTAGCTAAAAAAATTTTAGACCCTAAAGGTAGCTTAGTAGAAAAGATAGAGCCGGCCAAATCAAACAAGGTGGTCTCTAAAAAGACCATCGGTATTGTTAGGAAGGGCATGAAGATGACTGTTAACCAAGGCTCGGCCCCCTCTCTTCAGTCTCTACCGGTTCAGGCAGCAGGAAAGACCGGTACCGCTCAGAACCCTCAAGGAGATGAGAAGGAGCATGCCTGGTTTACCGCTTTTGCTCCCTATGAAGATCCTCAAATTGCCCTAACGGTATTAATAGAAAATGGAGGAGAGGGTAGTCAGACGGCTGTTCCAGTGGCTAATAGAATCCTAAACTACTATTTTACTCGCTAGCCTCTAGCTTAATATTAACCCCACTTAAGTCCTTAACTGACTTTAGATCCATCTCGACTATCTTAGAGATATAGCCGGGTTTTTTAATTTTTAAGATAATATCTCCCGGATCAATATTTAACATGAACCTACCATCCGGTCCTGTAATAACGGTCTGAACTAATCTGCCAGTACTATCATAGGCTCTAACCATAACTAGATCTAAGGGCTTATCATCTTCACTTTTTACTAAACCATAGCCTCTAACCTTCTTAGCAGCTAGGATCTCTATTAACCAGAAGATTAGATAGAGTCCAATTACTATTAGATCAATGATTGTTCTTTGAGTTACAAGCAAGTAGAGCGCCAGTAAACTACCAACGATTAAGACAGGTATCCTAATTAAATAGAAGAAGTTAGATAGTCTTCTAAGCCAGACTAGTAAGTAACTAAACCAGCTTCTCTCTTCTAGCTTTAAAGGAATTGACATCCTAACAGCAGAGTCTTTCTTATCTTCAACTTTAAAAACCTGGCCGAAGTAGAGGTTGGAGTAGTAACTATCACTAACATTTTTTCGCCAAGTGCCCCTGCTCTCAGGCCGGTTACTTTCCGGGGCCACGCCAACATCTCTAGCCATAACATAGCCCGGCTTCTCTACCTCCAGATAGTACTCTCCCTCTTTTTCTATCTTAAAGCCAAACTCACCTTTAGAGTTGGAGTAATATACTTGCTTAAGCTTGTCGCTCTCCCCATCAAAGAGCATTAGCTTAGCATAGGCTATTGGCGTCTTATCATCCCAGTCATAGACTATACCCCACTTCTTAGGCCGTTTGGAGTAGGGAGAGAGTAGGTACTTAAGCTCTTGGAATAGGTAACCAAAGAAGTTAGTTAAGAGGCCAAAGTTGTTCTTACCAATCGCCCCAATTAAGTAAGGCCAGGCTAGCCCAATTAGAGCTAAACCCATCAAAGGAGCCTGGGCAGCTGCAGTAGTTGCTAACTTACTCATATCTACTTTTAGATCAAGAGGAGAGACTCTATCTCTCTTATCTTTAATTACAAATTGATCCGACTCATCAGAGATAACATAGTTTCCCCAGCTATCATAGCCGCTAACCCTGATCTTAGCCTGACTGCTAGCATAGCTAGAGTCATTTGGTATCTGCCAAGAGTAGTTATTAGTATTAGGGAAGTTATCTACTACTCCTAAGTACTCTCTACCTCCATTGCTTGAGTACTCTATCTTAACCTGCTCTATTGCTTCTTCTAGCTCACTACTAGTCCAGTTAATATCTTCCCGGCTATCAATACTCCAGATACTATTCTCATTGGGCCTGGTTACTTTAAAGTAATCATTATCACTCTCATAGAAGTTTATCTTTTGGCTAACTAAGTAACTCCTACCACCATAGATACCCCCTACATCAACCCGACCAACTTTAGAGATATCACTAGTACAATATATTCCTTGATCATCTACTCGGCTAACACCAGTAGGATAGATAAGCTCATAGTTAAAATTAGTCTTACTAGTAACATCCCTACCCGCATAGGTCATCTTAGGAGTGATATTAACACAGGTCTCAGTCTCTCCAGAGTAGTTATTAGCATCTAAGTAGGCTGTGTAGACCGACCCGCTCTCATCTAAAGCTCCTCCCGGGCTCTCTATACTAAGCTTACCTTTACCACTAGGATCTGGTTCTGGAGGTGGAACGGGTCTAGAGGTTACAATTACTCTAGAGCTATCACTAACCCCACAACCTCCATTATCTTCTACCCTTACTCTATAGCTACCAAGACTACTATCGGCAATATGATAACCTGAAGAGTTGATACTACCTTTACTGGCAGTGTAGTTAAAACCAATTTGAGAACTAGAGTATCTACTACCATCGGTTCTGTAAGCAAAAGCATCAAAGTCATAGCCTTGAGACTTACCCAGCTCCTTAGAAGAGGGGAGTAGCTCTATATGGTCAAGTTCATCACAATCTATCTCATAGGAGCTAAAAGTATATGAGCGGGAGCCACAGGTATGACTAGCACTAACTATTGCTTTCTCCCCAGCCAAGGGCATAGTCAGAAGACCTGAGTCAGAAAGAGAGGCATTGCCAGAGCCTGAGACTAGAGAGTAGCTAAGAGAGCCACTCATCTTGGAATCACTCTCATCAATAGCATAACCGCTAAGCTCTATCTTTCTACCGGCAGCATAGGTTCCTCCAGCCGGATCTAACTTAATATTTTTAAAATTTTCACAAACATCAACCGGATCAGGATCAGGGTCCGGGTCAGTAGGTACTGTCAGAGTAGTAGAAGCAGATTCCCCACAACCGGTACTAACTGTAATCACGTAGTCTCCAGGAGAGATATCCTCCGGTACGTTCCAGACAGCTACTCCTTCCGTGCCTGAGCCAGAGCTAGTAGAAAAACCAGCTACATCAGGAGAGATACTAAAATCAAAGGTAGTGTTAATTGTGCCCCCTCCACTATCGTAGTTATGGGCAGAAAAACTAAACTCATCTCCTCCATTAACGTTACCGGCATCTCCAGCTGGAGATGTTATTATGTCAACACTGGCACTATCAGCACAGGGGTCGGCATCAGTTACTGTATATGCGATAGTATAGTCATCGATACTGGGAGTAGATGAGCAATCAGTAGTAGAAAGAGTAGAGCGTACTTGTAGGTACCTGTTAGCAGTTATTCCACTTAGATCAATTGGGTTGGCACCATCATATGTAGTAGCACTAGACCAAGTAGTCCAAGTAGTTCCATCAGCGCTAGATCTAAATTCATACTCAATAGAAGTGTTAGTAGGGGTGGTTTGAGTAGGTGTGAATGTGTCCCAGCTTTCCAGTTCGCTAGTACCATCTATTTGAGTGGAAGCGGTGGTGTGAGTGCCTTGTGTTGAAGCAGAATAAACTTCTAATTCATACATTCTGGCCCAATCAACCGCCATAAGATTATCATGAAGAGTGTAGAAGTGGTCAGTGTATTCTGGTGAAACTTGACCTTCGCCTAGCTCTTGCCAGCAAGTTGTAGCAGGGCAATTTCCAATTGTGGTTCCGTCTTGATTTTCTGGGTCCTCTAGATGTACTTCCTCTTCCATCAGTATTCTTACATTTTGCACACAATAACTATTAGGACAATCTAAATTATAGTTAGAAACAGAGTCATAATATATTGAAGTACCTACATCACCATCAATGGCATTGCTTGAGTCGCCTGTAATTCCCGATCTAGAGACATTGCAGCTAGATAGGTCTATTTTTTGACTTTCTTGATCTATATCAATTGTTCCCGGATTAGATGTTGAGTCTATTTGATTTAGAGTTCCGGTTTCCCATTCTGCTTGACTGCTAATTTGAGTACTTTGGCTCCCAGCAGTCAGAGGCTTTTTGATTTGATAGCTGTAAGCTAATATGCTCAACAAGGTTAAAACTAATAGGATAAAAAATATTTTTTTCTTCATAATTGTTACTAACATTATACTACAAACAAATAATTATTATAAAAAAGGGGACCGTCAAGTGATCGGGGAGATCAAATGACGGCCGAACAGCCAAGGATCGTGAGGGGGCGGCCCTGTTAGTGTCAATGAGGCGAATTTCGTCGGCGAGGATGGGATACACGGGTTCAAGCCTGATAGCCTCAATTTTCATTGCCTCATCAAGCTCTACGCTTTGCCCGTATCCTGTTTTCACCATCCCGACTTCAACCCATTCGCCATCTACTAACACATCCACCTTGACCTCAATGAAGTCCAGCATTTCTTCTGTTGGCACATCCATGAGGTCTGTCTCTATCTTGTTGGCAGAGGCAGGTTCAAATGTGACGACTATGCCCTTTTCTACAGAGACAGTGGTGGCTGAGTTGAAGTCGTGGAGTTCACTGTGGTTAATGTCTTCAAGATATCTACCACCCCGCTTCTCGTATTCGTCCATGGTAGCCAATCTTTTTCTGGCCATCTTTTGGTGGTATCGCTGCGTCTTTTCTTCGTCCTTTTGGAATTCAGCGACTTGAGGGCCAGTGTTCCGACCTGGGATTAACTTATGAGTCGGGAGGTAGCCAACAACGACTCCCAGAATCTGGTAGTCGGTCACCTTCTCATCGATATCCGTGGATACAAGCTTTTCGCCATCATAAAGCTTGATGACTAACTCGTATTCCATGTCTTCTGTGTCTCCGCCATTTAATTTTGCATTGGCGAAAACATAGTCACCCGGCGAGGGTTTTAGAGGCAGTACAAATACCTCACTGCCCTCAGGGAATACCGATGTTATAGAGTAACCTTTGATGCCGGTCAGGCCAAAGCCTACCCCAATTCTAGGCAGTAACCAGGCAGCAATCGTAGTCATAATGATTGCTATTAGAATTGCTTCGGTAGTTACCTTTTTCGTATTCACGACTTCACCTCCACGCGACTGTTGTTCGAGTACGGTACGTCGTAACTACCCCTCACAGGAGCAGTTTGGTTCTGTCCTTACTATACATTACATGCTTCTATCTGTCAATAGTAGTGAGAACTCGTCAGGCACATACCGCACGTATTGGTCGATTACATTTACAAACTAAA
>CAZAJM010000007.1:0-56662 GCA_964485625.1 uncultured Candidatus Saccharibacteria bacterium | reverse complement strand
TAACTAGGTCTATCTTATGGTCTAGGTCTTTTTTGGTTTTCTGGATCTTATTGAGATCTTGGACGATGTTGTTACGCTGGGAGAGGAGCTTCTGTTCTTCTTCTTGTTGAAGTTGTTCCATCTTCTCTAGTCTCTTCTGCATCATCTTCTCCAGTTTGTCCACTCTCTGACTAATCTCGTCTTGCTGCTGGGATATTCTAGTTTTCTGCTCCTTCAGTTGACCAAGCACCTCTGACTTTATCTCATCTTCCGGGCAGTAGTTCTGATTATTTTCGGGCTCTTCTTGCTTGCTATCTGTTTTGTTGGGTTTAAATAAATTTAAAAATCTGGCGAAAAAACTTTTACCTTTATTCTTTCTTTTAGGTTTTGATATATTTACTTTCTTTACCATTAGTTTAATAAGTGTTACTCAATTCTACTCTTCATCTTCTTTAGACTCTTTGAGTTTGGATTAAGCTTAATTCCTTGGTTAATTATTTTTTTCGCTTCTTTAACTTCTCCGTCCCCATAGAGCATAGCAGCTAAGTTTTGGTAGTAAGTAGATAGTTGAGGAGACTTTGAGATTGCCTCTCGGTAGAGCTCTTCAGCCTTCTGATGGTCACCAAGCTCTCTTTGGCAGTTGGCCATTAGATTTAGTAGGTCAGATCGGTTCTGATTTAGGTTATATGCCTGCTCATAGGCCTGGTAGGCATTCTGATAGTCTTTCTGGTAGTGATAGGTCTTGGCTAAATTGTATTGATAGGCATAGTTCTCCGGCTCTCTATCAGCCAAGACTTGGTAGCTATGTTCTGCTTTTTGGTAGTCCTCTTCTACCATTGCCTGGCTGCCCTCTTCTTCGATCTCCTGGCTGCTTTTGACTATAGCTGGGTTATATGAGTAGTAGCCAATTACAATCAGAGTTGAGATGGCAAGAACAATTAAAAACAAGCTGTGTTTTTTGATAAGGTCAGTTAGATTACTCTCTTTTTTGATTTTTCTCTTTTTTGCCATAATTTATTATATTTAATATATTTTTCCTAGCGCATTGATCGCGATCCAAGCGACAAGAAGCCCAACTCCGGCTGATACAATCAGAAGAATCAAGCTTATTAAATACCATTTACACTCTCCTGATTTAAGAAACCTAAGCTCCCTAATCTCCTTAATTTTTTTTCTCTCAAAAATACTCATTACTCATACCTAAGGGCATCCAGAGGATTGAGCCTGGCCGCTCTACGGGAAGGATAGAAGCCGGTACTAATACCAACAATTACAGAGAATCCTATCACCACACCAACAAACCACAGAGGAGTATGGAACAGGCTCTGTGCTTCTCCTCCCACACTGAGAGCTAGTCGGTTAATCAAGAAGTTTGCCCCTTTACTTATTAGATAGCCAACCACTACGCCGGCTACGCCACCACTGGTGGCTATAAATACGGATTCGACTAAGAACATAGAGTAAACATCTTTATTCCTAACACCAACCGATTTCATAATGCCGATATCCCTAGTTCTTTCCAATAAGGCAATGGTCATAGTGTTAAACATACCAATAGCAGCTACTAGCAAAGCAACCATACCAAACATAGCTAGTACAATCTGAAGTACTCTAAAGATCTGATTAACTTGATCGATAGTATCGGCAATGGAACTGACTTTAAAGCCCATACCACCAAGACGGTCTTTCACTCCTTGGATCTGCTCTTGATCTCTAACATTTACTTTAAGGGAATTATAGTTGCTATCTTCTGAGATATTATCTTTAACTAGATTTAGTGGAACAAAGGAGAAGGCCGAACTATCATCCTGGATTACTCCAGAAACAACTAACTGGAACTCTTCTGTCTTCTCATCATCTCCGGGCAAGATAACATTAAAACTAATCTCTTGGCTGACAATATCGTTAGCATTCTGACCAATCGCTTTAACCAAACCGCTAGATATAACTGTATGCTGGGCATTATCAGTAAAGACCGCGCCGTAGTTAATTTCTGTGCCTTCCATCTTGAAGAAACTCGATTCAACGGCGTTGATTACGGTATCTGTTTGATTTTTATCAACTGACACTTTACCGCCCATTGAAAGAAATGGGCTGGTCTTCTCTACCTCTTCCCAAGCGTTAATCTCATCAACGGTCGCTTGGTTTAAGTCTTTAGTACCCTCCTTACCCGGACTGACATCGATAGTGTTGATAGCATCGATGGAGGCAATTTTTTCCGTACTCATCTTCTGCAGGCCATAACCAAGAGAGACAAGAAAAACAATTGCACCAATACCAACGGAAATACCGGCAATGGTCAGCATCGATCTGGCGCCATTACTTTTAAGGTTGGTTAGAGCAATTCTAATAATTTCAAAAGGTTTCATAGACTATTTAATCCCCCACTTATCTAATTTATCTATAATTTTAGCTGCACTCTTCTTACCAATACCTTTAATATCTTTGAGTTTCTTACGATCAAAGCCTTCCAGGTCACCAACAGTCTCTATCTTTTCTGCCTTCTCTAGGGCTTTAGCAATTCTAGTTGAGAAACCAACCTCGCTGATGCCCATAGTCTTAATCTCCTCAGCTCCTTTTTCGGCAATTGCTTCTTTCTGTTCTTCCTGCATCTTATGTTTAGCCTTGGTTGAGAACTTGAAGCCCTCCGTAACTTTTGGTTTACGTGGCTTTTTAACTTTCTCAATCTTCTCTATCAAGCCATCCTTGATATGGATTACCTTAGTGCCAAAATTAACAAAGTCTGGGTTATGAGTAACCATAAAGATGGTTCTTTTGGAGATTCTATTTAGAGCACAGAGTATATTCATCACATTAGCAGCCGACTTGGAGTCCAAGTTACCTGTCGGCTCATCAGCTATTAATATCCAAGGGTTGGTCGCTAGAGCTCGGCTCATAGCCACACGTTGCTGCTCACCACCGGATAACTCTGTCGGAACTTTATCCTTCAATTTAGCAATGCCATACCTAGAAAGAAGCTTCTCTGCTCTAGCCAACGATCTGGGCCTAGGCTCACCGGCTGCCAAGAGAGGCAGCCCAACATTCTCAGCTACAGATAGAGACTTAAGCAAATTAAATTCCTGAAAAACTATCCCTATTTTTGATTGCCTAAATCCGGAAAGTTCATCTTGGGTCTTGGAGTACCAATCTTCTCCTCGAACAGTCACTTTGCCTTTTGTTGGGGGTTCTAAGCCACCGATCATATGAAGAATCGTTGACTTGCCACAGCCCGAAGGTCCAAAGAGCATAACAAACTCACCTGATTTAACCTCAAAATCGACCCCTTTAATCACCTTAATTAACTTATTGCCAGGCTTAAAGTACTTATGTACGCCTTCTAATTTTACAACTGTGTTTTTTGCCACCTAAAGCCCCTCTTAAAATTAATTCTATATTTTATCGCATTTATTATTCTCATCTGTATATAGGTTACTAATTAAGCCGCCCCTGGTTGAATTGGGCTCCTCCTGCTCGCCAAAAAATAGTCGGTAGAGACCAACAGCTAGAACGATCAAGCCAATGATCATAACCAAGTAGGTGATAATCTTCATATAGGGCAGGTCATCGAATAAAGATGTCAGCTCAACTTGCTGGTAATCTATACCATACTCAATGAAAAAAACCGCTCCGGCTAGCATGGTGAAAAGACTGCCTATTAATGAAAAAATACATCCTTTTGGCATCTTGGATATATTATACCACACTCAAACAGTCTGTGTAATTTAGCTACTCTAAATGTATTTTCTGGTTTAACTCATCGATCTGCGTCTTTAGTTGTGGATATGTCTCTAGATTTGGCGACTTTTCTAAAATTTCTCTGGCCGTCTCTCGAGTTTTTCTAACTAGGTCTAAGTCAAAAAAAGAAGCCAGTTTCAAGTCAAAGTAGCCATGCTGTTTTTTGCCTAATAACTCTCCAGGCCCCCTTATCTTTAAATCTTCTTTAGCAATCTTAAAACCGTTATTTGTTGATGAGATAATACTAAGTCTGTGATCGATCTTCTCATTGGTCTGGCCAGGCATCAAGAAACAATATGATTGGATATTACTTCGACCAACCCTTCCTCTGAATTGATGTAATTGAGATAGGCCGAACCTCTCCGCTCCTTCAATCATCATAACATTTGCTCCTGGGATATCGACTCCGATCTCTACCACTGAAGTAGATATCAATATGTCAATCTGCTTATCGCCAAACTTCTCCATCACTTTCTTTTTCTCCTTAGCAGACATCTTGCCATGGAGATAATTTATGCGAAAGCCTTTAAAGGGGCCCTCTTTGAGCTTTTGATATTCGTTCATGACAGATTTCTTCTCATCTAGTTGATCAAAGTTCTCAGCCGAACCACCTTCCTCATCATTACCCTCCCTAATCAAGGGGCAGATAACGAAAGCCTGGTTTCCCTTATCTAACTGCTGACTAATAAACTGATATGTTCTTTTTCTGCCCTCTCCGCTTTTTATATATTTGGTTTTTACGGGCTTTCTCTCTTCGGGCATCCCCTTGATAGTGCTGACATTTAAATCGCCATAAATTGAAATTGCCAGGGTCCGAGGAATAGGGGTGGCAGTCATAGCTAAAAAATGAGGTCTTAGCTTATCTGCCCCAATCTGCTCTAAAAGCTGTCTCTGCTTAACCCCAAACCGTTGCTGCTCATCAACCACCACTAGACCTGGCCTCTCTAAGCTAACTCCCTCTTGAATTAAAGCCTGAGTACCAATAACTAGCTCTGGTTTTTGATCGTCTTTACTTAAATCTACTGTTTTTTTGCTGCCTGTATAGAGGTCAACCCGGATATTAAAATTGCTAAAGTAATTTTTAGCTTTCTGGTAGTGTTGATTGGCCAAAACCTCCGTCGGAGCCATTATTGCTACTTGATAGCCTGATCTAACTACGTTTAGAGCGGCAATAAAGGCAACGATAGTCTTACCTGAACCGACATCACCATTAAGCAACCTATTCATCGGTCTATCTGAGTCTAAATCTTCAATAATCTGCCAGGTTGATTTCTTCTGATCATCTGTTAGATCGAAGGGTAGCTTGGAAATAAATTCTCTGCTCTCTTTCTTACTAAAACCGATTCTGGGAGACTTTGATTTTGCCACTTTCTGAGCCGACAGATCAGCCTGAATAATAGCAAGAAGCAGCTCATCAAAGGCCAATCTTCTCTTAGCCTCTCTTAAGCTACTATAGTTATCGGGGAAATGGATCTGTTTAATTGCCTGATTTAGATCAATAAGTCTATATCTTTTTTTTATACTTTCTTTTAGATAATCCTCTAGCTCTATATTCTCTTCAAATATTAGATTATATATTTTCTTTCTCAACCACTTCGAACTTAAGCCCTTAGTCTCGGGGTAAACAGGCACTATTCGCCCAGTATGAATATTATCTTTGTTTTTGCCCAGTTGATATTCGGGGTTTATCATCGTCGGACTGGAGTGCCACCAACTAACCTCACCGCTTAAAAATACCTTCTTATTACTTAGAACATTTTTTAAATAGGGTTGGTTAAACCAGAGCACTTTAATCTCTCCTGTCTCATCTTCAACTATCGCTTCTGTTAATTTCATTCTGGGGTTTTTCTTCGCTCTCCGAACTGAGATTTTAGTAACAACACCTGAAACATTATAGCTGGCAGATTGATTGATTCTCTCTACCTTAGTAATTGTGGATCGATCAAGATAACGATGAGGAAAGTGGTTGAGCAGATCTCTGATTGTCTCAATATCTAGCCTCTCTAATTTCTCAGCATAAGCGCTGCCAACACCATCCAATTTATCAACAGATTGGTTAAGTCTCAGTTCATTCATCACTTTTAATTACCCTGTCTATAATACCTCCACCAACCAGTAGATCCCCTTGATAGAAAACGGCCGACTGACCTGGAGTCAATGATCTAAAACTTTCTCTGCTGGTAACCATAAACCGTTTACCCAACTTAGCTAGCTGGGCCGATGACTTCTTACCTAGATGCCTAATCTGTACCTCTATATTATCTTTATCTAAGGGGTTTTCTAGAAACCAATTCGTTTCTGATATGGCGAATCGGTTTGAGTGTAAATCTTCTTCTCTGCCAACAACCACTCTATTTGTTTTAGGCCTAAGATCAACAACATAGAGAGGTGGAATATCTTTACCACTTAGACCGGCCAGATTTGGGTCAATTTCAAAGCCATACCGCTGACCAATAGTATAGAGACCAACTCCTTGATGAGTTCCAATAGCCTTGCCATTCTTGTCTGTCACTTCTCCACTCAAGGTAAGCTGAGGCAGTTTTTTTTCAACAAACTGTCGATGGCCACCCTTGGGGAAGAAACAGGCCCCTGAGGACTCCGGTCTAAATGCTTGGCTTAGGCCAATTTTTTGGGCAATCTCTTTAACTTCCTTCTTCGTTCTATTACCTAAGGGGAAAATTAAATTATCTAACTGATTAGGATTAAGGCTCCAGAGAAAATAGCTCTGATCTTTAGTCCGATCGATACCTCTGTAGATAAAACTATCTTTTAATCTAACATAGTGTCCCATCGCTAGCTTGTCGTCGCTATTATCCAGCAGCCTCTCTTTTAGCAGACCGAACTTGATCTCTCTATTACAGACCACGCAGGGGTTAGGAGTGCGACCTGATCTATACTCATCTAAATAGTTTGAGATAATCTTTTCTTCAAAAATAGAACTTAGATCAACCACCTCAAAATCTATCTCTAAATGATCGGCTATCTCTCTAGCCGCCGCTGGGTCAGCGTCCCTTTTTGTCTTATTTGAGGGGTTATCACTAAATTTGGCATGTACAGCAACTATTTTATCTTCCGGGTATCTTTTCTTTAGCAAATAGCCCGAAACGGCCGAGTCTACTCCGCCGGATAGACCTAAATATATCTTGCTCATGTTAACTGTATTTATCTAATGCTTTCCTATAGACCTTCTGCCAATGCTTATACTGCTTAATAAAATCAGCAAAAGCAAGACCGTGACTATGATAAACTGCTACTTTTGGCTCTAGAATAAACTTATATCCTTTCTTCAACCAGTAAAGGGCCCATTCAGCATCCTCTCCTCCCTCACCCATATCTAGATCGAAACGGTGCTCTTGCCAACTAGATCGACGGAAAAATGAGTTGGTATTGCCCATGATCCCCATACGGGGACCCTCAACCACAACCGGCTGACGGTAGAGATTAATCAGGTTTTTAGAATAAAAAATCCTTTCGGTTAGACTAGCATCATTATCAGCCAGAAAAGGACCGTAGACTCCCGCTACTTTATCATAGCCTAGATAGCTAGCGGCAACTTTTAGGCAACTATCATAAATTGGTAAGCTATGAGCAGAAAATACCCCAATATTTTCACTTTCAGCCTCCTCAATACCGACATTTAGAGAATAGGCGTAGCTAAAATCCCCATGAGGAATACGGACAATCTTAGCTTGATAGCTCTTGGCAATCGATAAAGTCTGATCAGTGGAGCCGGAATCGACAATAATCACCTCATTGATAAGCTTTGCTTCTTTCTTTAGGGACTCAAATAGTCGAGGCAACCTCTCCTGCTCATTGAGAGTTCTGATAATTACGGAAAATTTCTCCATCAAATTATTTAGTTAATTAACCTCTTACCCATTCTATATCTAGACCAACAATCAATCAAGACGTCTACTGGTGGTGAGAATAGATCAATAGATTACCACCTGACAATACTATTATTAAATTTGACATTAATAATTAGATGATTTAGAGTAAATGTTATATAACATTGTATATAATCTAATCAATTATGGCTAAATCAAAAGAGTTTTACGTCTCTACTTCCGAGGCCCAAGCAAACATCTCTAAGATGACGGAGTTTATCGAGAAAGAGTCCGATCGATTTATTATCACCCGCTACTCCAAACCAACTGCTGTTATGCTGCCGTTTGATGAGTACCAAAACCTAAAGGACCTAGCTAAGCAGGCTAAGGGAAGAGCCTGCCAGAACTGCAACCTCTAGTTATTTTACTCTCTAGCACTTGATATTCTAAGCCTAATGGGTTTAGATACATATATGTCATATCAACAAAACTAAAAATGATCTATTTAGATAACGCCGCTACAACAAAATTAGACCCCGAAGTTGGCAGTTTAGTTAAGAAGGTTAGTCTAAAAAACTACGCCAATCCTGGCAGCAGTCACTCTCCTGGATTAGAAGCTAGAACAGCTTTAGAGAATGCCAGAGAATCTATCGCCGGCTTTTTCAATTGCCGACCAGAGGAACTAATTTTCACCTCCGGTGGAAGTGAGTCAAACAATTTAGCCCTTAGGGGTCTAATCAAATCACTGCTCGAAAAAAACGGAGAAGAAATCCAAATATTGACCACAGAAATTGAGCATAAATCAATACTACAAACAGCCGCTGATTTGGAAAAATTCTACCCGGTGGTACTCGACCACCTGAGAGTTGATGAAAATGGTCAGATTCTGCCTGAAGACTTGAGAGAGAAGATTAGTGATAAGACTAGGCTCGTCTCAATTATCTATGTTAATAACGAGACGGGAGTGGTCCAACCGGTCGGTAAAATAGTCCGAATTATTGAAGCGATCAACAAGAATAGATCGGAAGATAGTAAAATATACCTTCACCTGGATGCCGTTCAAGCAGTTGAGTACCAAAATATCGATTTAGGAAAAGTAGATCTCGATCTACTATCTCTCTCAGCTCATAAGTTTCATGGGCCTAAGGGAGTCGGCCTGCTCTACTCTAGAAAGAATACCCCCCTACTGCCAATAATTAACGGCGGAGGGCAAGAAGATGGAATGAGGTCAGGCACGGAGAACCTACCGGCTATTACCGGCATGGCCAAAGCTATTGAGTTAATTAACAGAGAAGATAGAGAGAAAGTGTCTAATTTAAGAGATTATTTTGAAGAGAAGGTAGAAAGTACAATTAACGAAATTAAAATTAATGGTAAAAAAGCTGATCGCTCCCCTCACATCTCCAGTATCTGCTTTAAACAAGCAGAGGGAGAGTCGATTATGCTTGCCTTAGACCTAGAAGGAACTGCTGTCTCGACCGGATCGGCCTGTAACGCTAAAGACCTAAAGGCCAGTCATGTCTTAACCGCCATGGGCCTAAAACCAGAAGAGGCCCAATCGACAGTTAGGTTTAGCTTCAGCCGGCTTAATAGCAGAGAGGAGATAGATCAAGTAGTTAGGCAGCTAGAAAAAATTATTCCAAAATTAAGAAAAATATCAACTAAAGTTTAAGAACTAAATTATGTATAGTAATAAGATTATTAAGCATTTCCAAGACCCCCAAAATATGGGGGAGATCAAAGACCCGTCTGCTAAGGCCCGAGTTGGTAATAAGGTCTGTGGCGATGTTATGGAGCTCTATCTAAATATTAAGGATAATAAAATCAAGAAGGCAAAGTTTCAAACCTTTGGCTGTGCTGCAGCAATTGCCACATCCTCTATTCTAACAGAGTTAATTATCGGCAAAACTGTAGATGAAGCCTATAAACTAGAGCCCAAAGATATCGATCAGTCGTTGGGCGGGCTGCCGAATATAAAAAAACATTGTGCCGACCTCTCCATAGAGTCACTCAAAAAAGCAATTGATAACTATAGAGAAAAATAATTAGATCCCAAATAATTCCTCTGCTCTTCTAGAAGTAGACTGAGCAACTTTCTCTATTGAAATATTTTTAACTCTAGCAATTTTCTCGGCTACGGCAATAACATCGATTGGCTCACTCCTCTCATTTTCTGAATTTTTAGGGCTAAGATAAGGGCAATCAGTCTCAATTAACATATCTTTAAGAGGTACTCTTTCAATAGTCTGATCAAAATCATCTGTTAAGGTAATTAAACCAGTAAATGAGACAATAAAATCAAGCTCTCTAAATTTCTGATACCATTGATAATTTCCCGTATAACAGTGAATAACGCCCCTTAAGCCACTACTGGATCTTGATAAATGACGATGGAGAAGGCTATGGAGATCCCTAAAAGCATTATCACTATTTTTACTAGACCGACAATGGAGAATATATGGCTTATTTAAATCCTTAGTCTGATCAATAATAGCCGATAGGGCCGCTCTCTGTATCTCACTCTTAACGATAGGTCTAGAAGGATCTTCCTTATAATCAAGGCCAATCTCACCGATAGCAACAATCTTATCATCTTGAGCCATCTCACTAAACTCTCTTAGAGAACATCTATGACTATGGGAGCCATTGTAACTCTCAAGCAATAAGCTAGGAGGCATACCATCATCCATCTCCAAACTGAAACCCCCCTTAAGATGTGTTGGGTGGGCTCCTATGGTGGCATAGACTCCTTCAAATTGATCGGCTATCTCTACTGCCCTAAGAGCATTATCCGGATCCGTACCCGGAATTATTATCTTCTTAACTCCGTTTTTTTGTGCCCTATCTATAACCTCTTTATAGTCATTCTCAAACTCCTTAAAGTTAAGATGGGCGTGGGTATCAATAAAATACATATGCTCCTAACCTATCAGATAGGCAACTATGACACAAGCTAAAATAATCACTCCACCAACTAGTTTTTTCGGTTTAATCTTCTCTTTTAAGATTATAAAACAGTAAAGATAGACCAAGACTGGGGCGATGATTAAAACCAAAGTAGTAAAAATCAATCCCGCCGATTGATAGCCATAGAAACTAGCTAGCATCTGCGCCACCCCCAAAAGACCAGTAATAGAGATTGAGAGATAGCTTACCCTGTTCTTCTCTGCTAGCTCTCTTCGATAGATAAAGAGATAGATAATCAGAAGAATTAAACAACGGAAAAAGTAGAGAGTGGCTGGAGAGTAGAAATAAAGCAACTCTCTAATTACCATGACCTCAAGGGACATAACAATAACCGAGACAAGCAAGCCCAGGGAGTCTCTTGATATTTTAAAATGATTCTCTTCTAAGTGACTTAAAACTAGACTGATACCGGCGATAATAGCAATATAGAAAATATTTTGGCTGACTTCCTGAGGGAAAAATATTGGGGTGATGAGAATAACAACCAAAGGAGAGAGCATCAAAATCGGCTCAAACTCTTGAACAGTCTCTTTTTTTATTGAGTTATAATAAAGCACATTCCAAGTGGCAGCCAAGATGACCATCAAACCAAAAAGAGCGAGCTGTCTTAACTCTAAGGCTTCTTTCAATATTTGACTATCAAAGACGAGTACGGGGAAGGTAAAAATTGCTAAAAAAAGAAATAGCCAGACAACAAACTTAGAGATCTTCATCCCCTTTGAACTCAGTAAGTATTTATCGACCATAATGCCGCTGGCTTTAGCGACAGAAGCAATAATCGGAAAAATCATCACTAACTATGATTTTAATTACTCTATTCTAGGAAAAACTGGCTTAGGCTCTAAATCTTTTAGCTGCCTCTCTATTTCTTCTGCTCTCTCCGGCATAAAAGGATAGAGCCAGTCGGCAACCATCATCAATTCAGAAACCAAAGTCTTAAATAGTTTGTTAAACTTATCTCTCTGGTCGGTCTTCAAAGCAAACTGACTAGCAGCATCGGCCTGTTTATAGAGCTGCCAAGGCTTCTCTTTCTCGATTAATTTATTCAGATCTTGGACCTTTTTGCGAGCATATTTTAAAGCCTCATAATAGTCCAGGCTCTCCATCGCCTCTTCATATTTATGGAACCGATTGAACTTATAAAAACTACTGTCAACTTCAACCTCGTACTTGTTGATCATTGAGAGTGTTCTCTGGACTAAATTACCTAAATCATTTGCCAGATGAGAGTTATAACTACTAACTAGCTCTTTCTCTTCAAAATTACCGTCTTGACCAAACCGAAAAGATGAAAAAAGATAGTATTTTATGGCCTCTAGAGGGTAATTTACTGCCAATTCTGTAGGATTAACTGTGTTGCCAATTGTTTTACTCATCTTCTCTCCCCCTACGGTAAAATAACCATGGACAAAAATCTTCTTCGGCAAAGCCTTATTAGCAGCCATCAGTAACGCCGGCCAAATTATTCCGTGAAATCTCAAAATATCTTTGGCCATTAATTGAACATCGGCCGGCCAGCAACTTAAATTGTTGATATCCAAGGCGCTTAGATAGCTAAAAAGAGCATCTACCCAGACATAGATGGTCTGGTTCTTATCCCAGGGCACCTCAATTCCCCAATCTACTTTAGATCTGGTAATAGCCAAATCTTCCAGAGGCTGGTTTTTTAGAAATGAGAGTACCTCATTCTTTCTCTCCTCTGGCTCTATCTTCATCTCCCCATCCTCAATCGCCTCAATCAGCCTTCTTTGGTATTGAGATAACTTAAAGAAATATACCTCTTCTTCAATCTTTTTAGGAGGGACTTTATGGTCAGGGCAGAGATTACCTTTCAAATCCTCAGGTTTTAGATAGGCCTCACAACCTGAGCAGTAGAGACCTCGATAGACCCCTTTGTAGATTTCTTCTTTACGATAGAGATCGGTTAAAAAATTCTTAACATAATCTATATGGGCTTCATCGGTGGTTCTTATGAAAAAATTATTCTTAATTCTGTACTTTTTCCAAGCATTTTGAAATAGCTTGGCGTTTTGGTCGACAAACTGTTTCGGCTCCATATCGTTCTTAGCAGCATTCTCTTGAATTTTCTGACCATGTTCGTCTGTACCGGTTAAGAAAAAAACCTCCTCTCCTCTTCTACGCCAATAATGAGCCCAGATATCGGCCGCTAAAGTAGTATAGGCATGGCCAATATGAGGCTTATCATTAACATAGTAGATTGGGGTAGTAATATATTTCATTTTATTAGTTAAATCTAGAAATAAAAAACCTCGATCTCCTCTAGATCTTAGCTAAAAAGGAAGATAAAATCAACTAATGAGGCTTCTGGTTTAAACTCTCAAAGATATCTAGCCACTGGCCATTGGCTAGATCTTCTGCCCTTAAATCTCCATTAACTCCAGTAGATCTCAGTAGCTTCTGCCAGGCTAACCTATCTAAATTATAAGAAGATCTTAGTAGACTATTGATAAGCTTCTTCCGTTTATGTCTAAAACCCTGACCAACAAAGTTGATAAAGTCTTCATAATTATCAACTCTAATTTGATCAGGCCTTGGCTTGAAATTTACAATTACAGAATCTACCTTAGGCTGGGGGTAAAAAGAATTTGGAGATACTCTATCTAATAGCTCGACATCAAAGGCTAGCTGACAAATAACCGAGAGCAATCCTCTCTTAGAACTACCTGGATCGGCTGCCAACCTCTCCCCAACCTCCAATTGAATCAGCAAACTCATCTCAAGAGGCCTATTGCTAAGAGAACAGACCTTTCTAATAAATGGCGAGCTTATCTGATAAGGCAGACTTGAACAGATAATATATTCCTGATTATTAAAATATTTACCGATCTCAAAATTCAAGATATCTTGGTTGATAATCACCAAATTATCCTCATCTAATCTATTTCGGAGAATCTCGGCAAGATCTTGATCGATCTCTACCCCTACAACTTTATCAAATTTATCCACGAGCCTCTCTGTCAGAAAACCCAGTCCTGGCCCGACCTCTAAAACTGGAAGACTACCCAAACTAAGAGATGAGGTTAATTGATCAACAACCTTGCTGTCCACCAAAAAATTCTGGCCTAATTTCTTTTTCAGGTTCAGATTGTGCCGATCAATTGTTTTTCGATAATCATTCATCTTAATATGCTAGATGCTCTATTTTGGCGTTAGTGATCACTCCCCAATGTAATTGTTCGATTTCTTTAAAGGCCGAAAAGTCTAAATCAATCGCCGGACCATCGAATGGACCACAATTAGGGCCCCCACAGTCCACTACCACAACTGTAGATTTACCAGTTCTAGGATTAGTTATTTTAAGCTTATCTCCTGTAGAGTACCAGGTCGAACAAGTACCGATATAGCTATAGTTAATATCTCCGTACTTTGTTGAGATCACGGGCGGCATAGTTCCATAGTAGACTATCTGATCTACTGGCTCTCTAACTATCTCTTCTGAGAGCAACTTTCTTCTAATCTCTTTATTGTTCTTGTAGAAGACTTTATAAGTCTTAATCATCTCTCCAGGTACTCCTTCCTCACCAATATAGCTCTGACCGATCGGTGTATCAGGATCAGGTTCTCTAACTGTGCCATAATCTATCTCCTCGGACTCATCTACTTTCCTAGAACCATAACGATCGATCTCTATTCTCATCAAGGGTTGAAGTAGTTCGGTCTTTTTGTGATTGATCTTATCCTTGCCTCCCAACTCTATCCCTAGCTCTTCAAGTAGCTCAATAACTTTATCTAGCTGGGTTCTAACCAGAATCTGTTCTTCTGCTCCATCTCTAATATAGATTGGCTTGGCTCGAATAATTTTGATATAGGTACCAATTTCCAGCTTAGGGCTAACAGGCACCTTAACAATATCTTCTGAATAAACTTTTAAATTACAATCACTATAGATTACTTCTAAACTATCGGCACTCGAACGGCAGGTAACTGTCTTCTCCTCATCTTCAATTAGAACAGGCTTGGATAGATCACTTACTCCCTTAACTTGGTAATCTTGGTAACTAAAACTACTGATTATTAAATATCCCAGAACCACTAAGGGTATTATATATAGAGTAACAATAAATTTTCTCATTTAATTTGCTTTCTTAATTGGGGCATACTCTATTGAAAGTTTCTTCTTGCCGATACCATCGAACTTAACCTCTATCATATCATCTTCAATTGAAATTATCTGGGCCCTGCCTAGCTGAGCATGTTCTATCCAGTCACCAACATTTAGATCAGTGTTACTATAATCAGCTTCTGAGCTAGTCTGACCTATATCAACCGGCTTCTCAATCCCTTCCGCCTGAATCTCCTCAATTAGATTGTCAGGTATCTCTGACAGAAATGGCGAGGGGTCCTGGATCTCAAGTTGGCCATAGATCTGCCTGGCCTGGGCCCAACTTAGATGTAAAGTTTTCTTAGCCCTTGTCATACCGACATAACATAGACGACGTTCTTCCGCCATCTCCTCTCTCTCAGCCAGAGATCGTTTGTGAGGCAGGAGCCCCTCCTCTAAACCGACGATGAAAACATGATCATACTCTAAACCCTTGGCATTATGGAGAGTCATTAGAGTCAGCTTCTCCTGACTCTCTTCTATATTATCCTGAAAATCCATCAAGGCCACCTCTTCTAGAAAAGCAGCGAGAGATTCGGATGGATCTAGGTCTCTGTGTTTGCTGGCAACGTTGATAAGCTCCTCAATATTCTCCCAGCGATAATCAGCCTGTTCCTTAGTCTGGCTAAAATCTTCAATGTATTGCCTGTAGGAAATTTTCTTAACCAACCAACTGATAAGCCCATCGACCGTCAATTCCTGACTGCGCTGCCTTAGCTCATCTAAAAATACCTGAAACTTTCTTACACCATTATGGTCGACCCGATCAAGCTGCCAGTTAGCCTCCTCTAGAAGCTCCTCTGTTTTTTTACCTATCCCCCTTCTGGGCGTATTGATAACTCTCTTTAAATGTAGCCCGTTAACCTGACTATGAGCCAAGAAAAGATAGCTTACTAGATCTTTGATCTCTTTTCTTTCATAGAACCTTAAGCCCCCAATAATCTGGTAGGGAATCTGCTCTCTGATTAATACTTCCTCTAGCAGTCTGGATTGGGCGTGGGTTCGATAGAGAATAGCGGTCTCTGAATAATTTGATCTATCTTTAACTAACTCAACTACCTTTCTAGCCTCCTTCTCTCCGCTACTGGCCCGAATCAGGCCAACCATCTCCCCTTGACTGTTCTCTGTCCAGAGCTTTTTATCGCTGCGCTGATTATTATTCTCAATTAAAGCCTGGGCAGCAGAGACAATATTTTTAGTACTGCGGTAGTTCTGCTCTAGCTTGTAGACCTCTGCCTCTCGATAGTCCTGCTTGAAGTTAAGAATGTTGGTATAGTCTGCCCCCCTAAACTTGTAGATAGACTGCCAGTCATCGCCAACGACCATTAAATTTGGTTTCTCACCTGAAAGAAGTTTGATCAACTGGTACTGGATCGGGTTGGTATCTTGATACTCGTCGACTAAGATGTACTTAAAATTATTCTGATATTTTTCTTTTACCTCAGGATATTTTTCGAGCATCTCAACAAAAAAGAGCAGAATATCATCAAAATCAAGTGCATTGTTCTCTCTTAATCTTCTTTGGTAGGCGGCATAGATCGGCTTAATCTCCTCTAGGTAGTACTCATTGGCCGGTAATTGGTTGGGCATAATCCGTTCTTGTTTACAAGAAGAGATAAAGCTAAGCACTTTCCTAGGATTAAACTGATCTTTGCTATCCAAGTCTCTTTTTTTAATAATATCCTTAATTAGAGCCTGAGAATCTCCCGAGTCAAAAATTACAAACTTACTATCAACTCCCAAATCAAGATTATCTAACTCTTTTCTTAAAATCCTGGCGGATATGGAGTGGAAGGTACCCAAAAATGGAACTCTATAAGAAGAACCAATAAGCTTCTTAGTCCTCTCCTTCATCTCATCGGCCGCCTTGTTAGTAAAAGTCACTCCTAATATCTGATGAGGCTCTATACCATTGCTAATTAGATATGCCAAACGATAGGTCAAAACTCTGGTCTTACCCGAACCGGCACCGGCTAAAATCAAGGCCGGCCCATCCCCATGCTTAACTGCCTCTAGCTGCTCCTTATTTAGCTCACTTAAAAAATCCACTTTATACCCTATTATTTAATTCTAAACTAACCCTACTTAGTTCTCTCTTCAAAAAAGTTAACTAGGCTAGTAAATATTAGAACAACAAAAATTATACCAACTCCGACTACGATTATCCAGAAAGCGATCTGGCCAAAAAAACTTGAGAGCCATCCGGTAACCTCTCTACCGATGTGGCTACCATCTAGAACGTAAACTAAAACCACAAATAGCAGCAAAAAGATAGCAACTCGAGCTCTTTTAACCTTATCATAGATTAGATTAATCTCTAGCCAAGATTTAAGACGGGCCAATATCCCAGGCTTTTGATAGTCGCTAAGAGAAGAAAGATCGTAAATTGCTTTTTGATAAGCAGAGATTGCCTTATTGGCCTCCAGCTCACTAATAGGCTCTCGAGCAAAGACTAAACTCTGCCAAAACTGATAGGCCTCTAGAAGATCACTGAAATTTGTAAATCTATCCCGAGCTAGGATAAGGTTATCTTTAAAATCATCGCTAATCACAAAGTAACCATTGCGCTTTAGCATCTCAACCAAAAGCTTATGAGACTCAATAAGAGCCATACCTAAGCCCTCTTTGCTACCAGATTGACGATAATCTTTAATCTTACCCCAATCTATGGTTGATTTATGTTTCTCTTCAAAAAAATCTTGCTTCATACTATAATTCTAAATCTTCATCCTGTCCCTGACCTGGGGCAGAAGAGTGCTTAGTATCTAAATCCTTAAAGGCCAGCTGATCTTTGGAGAAATAGAGCTGGATCTGGCCTGTAGGACCATTACGATGCTTGCCAATAATAATATCAGTAACGTTCTTATTCTCCGTCTCGGGATTGTAATAATCTTCTCGGTAGAGCATCAACACCAAGTCCGCATCTTGTTCTATTGAACCCGATTCTCTCAAGTCCGATAACCTAGGAATCTGAGGGTCCCTACTCTCTACTGCTCTTGAGAGCTGGGAGAGTGCGATCACAGGCACATCCAGTTCCCTAGCCAAGGCTTTTAAAGACCTAGAGATATCGGACATCTGCTGGACCCGATTGTCGCTATTACCGCTACCTTCAATTAGCTGCAAGTAATCGACAATAACCAGCTTAATATCATGCTCTGCCTGGAGTCTTCTAGCTTTGGCCCTGATCTCCATCACACTTAGAGCCGGAGTATCTTCTAGAAAGATTGGGGCCTCTGAGAGGGTACCCATCGCTTGGCCAATTTTAACAAAATCATCATCACTCAAGTTACCTGTCCGAAGTTTCCAGGAGTCTACCTTGGCCTCTTCACAGATTAACCGATCGACTAGCTGCTCTTTACTCATCTCAAGACTAAAAACTCCCACCGGCATCTTCTCTTCAATAGCCGCTCTTACGCCAATATTTAAGGCCAGGGTACTCTTGCCCATACTAGGTCGGCCAGCCAGAATTATCAGATCAGAGGGCTGCAAACCGGAGATCATATTATCAAGGTCTTTAAAATGAGTAGGTATACCCCTTAGAGCATCTTTATCTTTATGTAAACTATCAATTCTTTCAAAAGAATCCTCTAATATATCCTCAATTGGGGTAAACTTGTTGGTAGTGCTCTCTTTAGAGAGATTGAAGATCTGTCCCTCAGCCTTATCAATAATTTCTTCAGCCTCCATCGAAGGATCTAGGGCCAACTCAGAGATAGTAGAGGAAGCAGAGATCAACCTTCTTAAAGTTGCCTTGTCGTTAACTATCTTGGCATGACGCCTGATATGGGCCGAACTACCTGCAAAATTAGCTAACTGGGCTAGATATGAGGCACCACCAATAGAATCTAAATCCTTAGTATCTTTTAATTTATCCGTTAAGGTAATGGTATCGACTGGAGAATCGTTCTCAAACAGGTTTAAACAGGCCTTGTAGATCTTCTTATGCTTAGGTTGGTAGAAATCGTCTATTGAAAGAATATCGGCAACCTTTACCATAGCATCTTCATCAATCAAAAGACCGCCCAAGACCGATTTCTCAGCCTCTTCGCTCTGTGGGAGCATTTTTTTCTCTTCTCTACTTTCTGCCATATTTTAAAATATTTCCTCGGCCTTTTTAGTCAGTTTATCAATTTGGTCTGGGCCCCGATTTTTGTTGGTACTTTTCCCTATTCTACAATCGATAGAGCAGCTCTTACCGGCAATTTTCTTAACAACAGACTGGATTTTCCTCCTGTTATTAACATCCAGAATTCTTTTTTGATAAAATCTCTTCTCAACTGTAAGAACTATTTTACTCTGGTCAACCTTCTCTAATTTACTATGAGAAAGTATAGCCGAGAGGGAATGATTATGCTGCTTCAACTCATCAACAATCTTCTGCCAGCTACCCTCTATTAACTCCTTGTCTTTACTGCTAAGCCTAGCTACTTCTGTCTTACTCTCCTCACTTACGGGCTGAGTCTCTTTTTCTGCTTTTTTTTTACTCGGCCCTGATCTTTCTTCGGGCTCCTCATCTAATTCATTTTTGGGCTTAACTTCTTCCACCTCCTTACTATCACCCTCACCTAGGTTTATTAGATCTACAACCAGCAGCTCCAAAGGCAACTGAGGCAAATTATCGAAGTTCTGCTCCTTAGAAGCAATTACTCTCTCCATCCAAGCTGATATTCTCTCCCTACCAAGCTTCTCAGCTTGGTTCTGGGCCTTCTTTAGTTGAATATCGGTTAGATTGGTACTCTTAGCTGAACCCAGGCTAATAACCAGTAGGTCTCGTAGGTACTCTAGAATTGAATCAACTATTCGAGTGTAAGTTATACCCTGAGAAATTAAATTATCAGCTAATTGGATTGCCTCCTTCTCCTTACTTCCAATTAACTGATCAACCAAACTGACAATTGCCCGATGCTCGACCAGACCCAAAATGTCCCTTACCTGCTCAGGGCCAATTTTCTTATCCAAACCAACAGAGATCTGCTCCAAGATACCTAGGGCATCTCTCAAGCTACCTCCGGATGACGAGGCGATCATCAAGAGTGCCTGCTTATCTATCTTAACTCCTTCTTTTTTAGCTACCTTAGCCAAATAATTGGCCATCTTGGCTATAGAAATTGGCTTAAAATCAAACCTCTGGCAACGAGAGAGAACTGTATCAGGCACTCTCTCAGGCTCAGTCGTAGCCAGAATAAAAATAGCATGCTTTGGCGGCTCTTCTAATATCTTAAGCAGAGCGTTAAAGGCCTCCTTGGTTAGCATGTGAACCTCGTCAACAATATATATCTTGTACTTACCGGCAATCGGAGAGAACTTAATCTTCTCTCTCAGAGCCCTAATATCGTCAATCTTTCTGTTAGAGGCGGCATCAATCTCAATTACATCAACAGAGCCTTGGTCTTGGCAACTTGAACAGCTCAAACAAGGCTGACCATCTTTAGAATCTTGGCAATTCATTGCTCTCGATAATATCCGAGCAATAGTCGTCTTCCCCGTCCCCCTAGGACCGGAGAAGATATAGGCGTGGGCGACCTGGTCAGATTTAATCGCTGAAATCAAAGACTTCTTCACCGGCTCTTGGTTAACTACCCCTTTAAAAGTTTTCGGTCGATACTTTTGATATAGAACCATCAAATTTTTTTAAATTAAACCTATTAGCAATAACCTCTTAATTTAATGCCACTCCTTTTTATCTAAATCTCTTAGTCCACTTATCATTTTTATTGTATCAATATAGAAAAGATATTGCCAGAGTCGGTTTAGCAACATCTTTTCAACACCTTATCAACAATTTTTAGCGAGAGTAACTCAAATTATCTATGCTAGAGACGACATGGATCCAGGCCGAGCCCCTGTTAAATATAACTTCTTCTCCATTAGTGCCATAAAAAACTATTCGATCATCTATACTTGGCTTGCTCCACTCTCCTTTAATTACTTCTCCCCCTCTAAAGATATAGGCCTCTCCCGAACCAAGATTATTCATAAATAGATGGACTCCATCACCACTAAGGCCTTGGTCAACCTCCATAACCACTAGATTGGTCGGTTTGATCTGAGCACCTTCTAAGTCCTTATGAAGCTCTCCTGCCATAGACCGGCGATACTTATTATGTTTGGCTAAATAGCGATAACTAACTTGGTACTGACTACCTGAGTAATTAACTACAATATCTTTGACCGGATTATCCCTTCCCTCTACCTCATCACTATACTCCCAGCTCTCAAAACTATTCTCTCCTGGCCAACCGTGCTTCTCACCTGCCTGACGAAGGTCTGCGGTAGTAGTATAGACGTTATGAGGAGAATATCTCGAAGAATCACGCCAAAAGTACTCTGAGTTATAAAATTGATTTAGATCCTTAACACCATAATTACTAATCTGCTCCAAGGCCAAGGCACTGCCACCAACATGAGCATAATAGGCATCTAGCCCGACCACCCAGGGCAAATAGTAGCTCCTGGCACTTCGAACCGGACCGATCTTCTCACTATCTGTCTCAGAAAAAAAGGCCAAAAATCGAGTAATGCCACCCTCAACCAAGGCTTCATAGACTAGGCCGGCCTGAGACAGTCCTGACTGAGGCCTGGCCGCAGGATGATTCTCTATCATCGCGCAGACCACCTTCTGGCTAGCCTTCTTCTTGGTTGTCATCACACCTGTCAGAGATGAAGGAGTATCTAAAACCGGCCCCTCATACTCTGGGTAAGAGTAGTAACTATCTAAGCTACTACCAAAGACGCTAAAATAGAGATTAGCAGCAATAGTGATTAGAGCTAAAAGAAAAGCGACTCCAACTACCACCAAAGTGGTTCTCTTGGAGATCTTCTTGGTCAAGAACTTCCAGACTCGATTAGATTTGCCTGAGCCCGCTTTTTTAGTCTTGGAGTTTTTAGTACCTGAAGAGATCTTAATTTTATTATCCCCCATTTCGGGAGACTTATCTTTAGTCATATACCATTATTGTAACACTGATCAAGCAACTAAAAAAGCCCTGAAGAAGTTCAGGGCTTTTCCTTAAACAAATCTCAAAAAACTTAGGCCTTCTTCTTGAGCATAGGAAGACCGGTTCTCTCATTCTCGACAACCTGTCTGTCGGCTGGAAGATCATCTAGGGCGTTAGCCTCATCTACTTCTTTAGCAAAGTAGTAGATAGTCTGCTTTCGACCACCTCTAAGATTAACTTCTTTAGAATGGAGGAAATACTCCTGACCTTTTGAGTTGGTTACGGAATAAGCCATTTAAACTCCCTTCTTAAATACTATTAATTTCTATTATCCACAAGCTTAACCTTGCTAACCTATTATACAGGTTAACTTCTGAAGGAGTCAAGGAAATGAGGAGATATTAGCAAAGTAAATTTCTATCTACGGTCCGGAGGGCACCGGACCTACCTCCTTTGGAGTTCAAATATTATTAATAAAAAAATGACCCCAAGGAGATTTGAACTCCTGTTTCCACCGTGAGAGGGTGGTGTCCTGAGCCACTAGACGATGGGGCCAAACACTCAATAATCTCTAATTTTATTAACTATCCAATATACTTTTAAGCTCACTTAAATTCTTCAAGCCTACATCTTCTTCGCCATCATACTTCCAGGTAGGCACATACTGAACATCACATTTATCTTGATCCTTACTACAGTTAATTACATTGTTTAGCTGATCAAACTTGCCCTGGAATAAATCAATCTGGTCTTGGCAATGACCACAAGTCTCTGAATAATATAGGGTTATCTCTGAACTATTTAAATCGTTTATCAGCTGATCTAGATCTACATCTTCTTCACTTACTTGATCTTGAGCTGACTCTACTTGTGCATCATCCTTATTAGCTGAAAGATACCAAGCTAAGCCAACAATCAAAGCTAAAACTACTACAGCAACAATCACTCCAATTAACAGATCGTTGCTCTTCTTCTCTACTTTTTTATCATTACTCATCAAATAATATAGTTAATAATATATTTTTTAAATTTGAGATAAACTTCTCGCCCTGAAACAAACTGGGGCGCCAGGGCTCGAACCTGGACTCTTCAGGACCAGAACCTGACGTGTTACCAATTACACCACGCCCCAATACTATTGTATTTTCTCCAAACCTGCAACCAATCTCTCTACGGATTCCTCTTTACCTAAAGCGCTTAGCAGCTCACTAGGAGATGGTGAGGCCTCTCTGCCTGAAAGAGCAGCCCTTACCGGCCAGAACAGATCTCCATTGCTTAAATCAGCCTCTTCTACTGCCTTAGCTAGCTTAGTGTTTATCTTTTCAATATCCTTAAAATCTTCCTCACTCATATCTGAAAGTGTCTCTATAGCAACTTGTAAGCCTTTGATTGTCCTCTCTTTATCTGACTTTCTAAAGACTAGTAGTTCGGGACTATATCCAGGCTTAGTGAAAAAATATCGGCTCAACTCATTAAACTCACTTAAGATCTTCATTCGATCTTTTACCAAGGCTATAACCCCTAGATATTTATCTTTATCTTCAACATCATCCTTATCAACAAACCCTTCCAAAATCAATAAATCTAGCAAGTCTTGATTGGATTTCTTTCGAATATAGTAGCCGTTGATATAGTCTAGTTTCTCAGTCTCAAAGATTGCTCCCGAGCTACTGACATCACTTAACCTAAACTGTTTAGACGCTTCTTCCAGGCTAAATATCTCATCCTCTTTATCTTTAATACCCCAACCAAGCAAGGCCATATAATTAGTCAAAGCTTCCGGTAGGTAACCTAACTTTCTAAACTCCTCAATTGAGACAACATTGCCATCTCTCTTTGATAGTTTGGCTCGGTCTTGGTCTAAGATAAGGGGTAAATGGGCAAACTTAGGCTCTTTAAATTCCAGGGCTCGGTAGAGCAAGAGCTGATTGAAGGTATTGCTAATATGATCCTCTCCTCTAATAACATGGCTTATCTCCATCTCATAATCATCGACCACTACTGCAAACTGGTAGAGCGGGGTGCCATCTTCTTTAGCTAAAATAAAATCACCTATTAGACCAACCTCAAAGCTAATCTCACCCCTAATCAAATCTTTAAATTTCAACTCTTTACCTAACTTTTTCTCCTCTGCCACTTTAGCAACGTTTAACCTATAGGTCGGCTTAACATCTTTCTTCTTCTCAAGCTCAATAATCTCTTCCTTGCTTAGATCTTTACACTTACCGGAGTATTTAGGAGGAACACCTCTCGATCTCTGCCTCTCTCTTTCTTCCTTTAACTCTTCTTTGGAGCAGTAGCATGGGTAGGCATAACCGGCCTTGATCAACTTTTCCAAGTACTTACTATACTTACCTTCCTTCATCCTCCCAGACTGCCTAACGGGCTCACCATCCCAAGCCAATCCCAGCCATTTTAGTCCCTCTAATATCTCACTCTCATACTTTTTTTCTGAACGATCCTTATCCGTATCTTCGATTCTAATAATATATTTCCCATCATTGGCCTTGGCAAAAAGGTAATTAAAAAGCCCTGTCCTGGCAGTGCCAATATGGAGTTTGCCCGTTGGAGAAGGGGCTAACCTAACTTTAATATCTCTAATCTTCTTGGACGACATTTTGATAATATCTTATTTTAATTTCATCTGAGTCAGTAATGGCGATTAGATCTATCTGCCAATCAACATCCTCTAAACACTTCTTTGTTAGATAGTTCTTGGCCAATCTCAGTAGTTTTTGGCTCTTATAGTAGTTTAACATCTCTTCGGGCCGACCGAAACTATAGCTACTCTTACGCTTAACCTCAACAAAATGATATCGATCACTTTTTCTAGCGACAATATCGATCTCTCCAAACAGACAAGTGTAGTTGCTCTCTACTACTAAATAGTCCTTATCCCGGAGATATTTAATGGCAATATCCTCACCATAGCGATCTAGATTGTTCACTTATCCCCCTAGTTATTTCTTACAAGCCTTTTAAATACTGAGTTTTCTTGGTTGAAGATACCTTCTCATCTCGAAGGAAGTATAGTCTGGCTCGACGAGCAAGTTTCTTCTTTAAAATCTCAATCTCTTCCAGAGCCGGAGAAGCAAAACTAAATACCTTCTCCATACCGATACCCCCAACAACAGACCTAACGGTGAAGGTCTTATTCTCCTCTTTACCTCTAACCCGAAGAACAACACCTTGAGTAGTAAAGTTTCGTTTACCGTCTGGAGAAAGATGGACCACTTTAACCAAATAGCCTGGCCTAATCTTCTCTGCCATAGCTAACTTACCAGGCAGCTTCTCACTATCTGAAGCTTTTTTAGAATCGGAGGAAGATTTCTTTTTAGACTTCTTTGATTTAGTAGGCTTAGGAGTTTCCTTCTCTTCCTTCTTCTTGCTAGTGGACTTATCTTTTTTCTTAGCAGAAGTAGAGGCCTTCTTCTTAGTAGACTTGTTCTTCTTCTCATCCTTAGCTTTCTTGCCATCCGTAGCTTTAGCGGAGGATTTCTCTTTTTTCTTCTCTTCTTTCTTTTTAGCCATATTAAAAACTGTAATATAAATTACTTCTAGCAAAACCCTTCTCTTAGTACTGGTCTTACTATATACCAATCAGATAAATATTTCAAGCAAATAGAAGAGGGAAGAAGCGTTGGACGTTTCTGGCGGATAAGTGCGGATGGATGATGGTCGCCAGAGACGAACGCAAAAACGCTACTTCCCCTGAGATTCTAACTTGATTGAGAGATGAGAGCAGAAGCAGCCTGATGGATTGCTGATGAGGACGGACAATCCGAGTATCTTTCAGGCTGCTTCTCAGATGACAGCTATGAGCTAGTGATCAGTGATCATCACATGGCCCGTAGCTATCATTTTTGGCATGTTCTGGGATTGTGGGCGTGATCATCCGATCACACTCCCACAACAGGGATGGGCGAGGATTGGCGCCGACTTCAGTAAGCCGGTCAGCCATCTCCTCCCGCAGCTCCCTTCCCGCTTGGTCTGACGCCGGACAGCATGGAGCCGCCCTGGCTACAAATATGGCGTGCTCCGGACCAAGAAGGACAAAATCTCCCCAGTCCTCCTCGACCAACTTGGCCCTATCCCAGCCCTGGTAATGGCGGGAAATCGGACCGTAGCCGTTGGGCGCCCTGGGGACCTCTTGAAGCTTCCAGCTGGAAGCTTCCAGGTTCTCCCTGAGAACCGCCAGGGCACAGATCTGGCCGACGCCCGGCAGTTCCCCCACATAGTACGAGTAGACGCCATTGGTCGCACTCGTCTCCTCTTGGCAGACCTCTGCCAGAGGATAGAGCTTCAGACCAATTGGGTCCCGGGGAGGCTCAGGCGGCTCGAGATCGGAGATGATAATCTCCGGGCCTCGGCGCACCGCTGGCTTCCCTAGTCCCAGGCTCAGCCCCTGAACGCAACTGGTGGCCAAGCTCAGGATACTGACGGGTGTTACTTGTTGCTCCCCACAGCTCTGTTTCTTCGGCATGTCTTTCCCCTTGTTTTGCTCCGATGTTCGTGTGATGTGGCAAACCTTCTTGCGCCTTTACTCCTTTCTCCCACAGTTGATTGGTGCGATTTTGGTACCTATAATACTACGTAATACGGGTTAAAAAGTCAATCTTTTTCTGGCCCTTAGGTCAATTTTAGTTCAATTTGATCCTGAAACTTCTCTTCTATGTTTCTCTTTAGTTCAGGCTGGTAATCTATTTTAGTCTTAGCTTTGACTGTTCTGCCTCCGGGAAAGATAAGCTCTATCTGGTCTTTTTTGCCTTCAAACTGAGAGATTATCTCTTTTAGTTCCAATAATTTCTGGCTATCTATTTTAGTTCTAATATTAATTGTAAGCGTCTTTCTATTCTCCTCCTCTGCCTGTTTCTGCTTTCTTTTTTCTAACTTCTTCCATAACTTACCTGCCTTATCAATTCTTTTAGCCTTATCTACTAGTATCTTCGCCTCTGTCTCCTGGCCCTGGCCATCTTTAAAAGTTAGATCCCCTTGAACTACCAATATCTTGCCCTCTTCCCAGATCTTGCTACCATTCTCTTGTTCTAGTACGCTAGGAAAGACTATCAACTCTAATTGACCAGAGAGGTCTTCTAGGGTAACGAAGAGCATCGGCTGATTTGATTTGGTCATAATTTTTTTAATTGAAGTAATAATCCCGGCAATAATCACCTTCTTCTTACCCTGATGGTCTTTAAACTGCTCTAGGTCATCAATGGTATAGGGCAGTAAGTCTAACTTCTTTTTATACTCATCTAAAGGGTGCCTACTAACATAGATTCCCAGTAGCTCCTTCTCCCAGGCCAGTTTCTGCTTATCGGAGATATCCATCGGCGAGTTTAATTTAACGCCAGGCTTCTGATCCTCCATCTCCCCAAATAGGTTGCCTTGGCCAGAGAGCCTATCCTCTGCCTCATGGCTAGCAAAGTCTAATATCTCCTCTACACTACTTAGGATAATTTCTCTTCTCTCTAGACTACTTAAGGCTCCAGACTGAGCCAGATTCTCCAATATCTTCTTATTCAAGTCCCCAGCCAAACGGCTAGCCAAATCTTCTATCGACTTGTAGGGCCCACTCTCTTTTCGTTCATTGACCACCAGTTCAGCTGCCTTATCTCCAACATTTTTGATAGCTGAGAGTCCGAAACGGATATCTCCGGTCTCTTTTACCACTCCAAAGTCAACAAAAGACTCATTGACATCCGGAGACAAGACCTCAATCTCCATCTCAGAGCACTCGTTAATATCTCTAGCCACCTTATCCAGATCGTCTTTATCGTTAGTTAGCAGGGCGGCCATAAACTGAGAGGGGTAGTTGGCTTTTAGATAGGCTGTCCAGTAGGCAATCAGGCCATAGCAGGCAGCATGAGACTTGTTAAAGCCATACTCAGCAAAAGGCTCAATAAAATCCCAAAGCTGTTTAGCTGTCTTATCCGGCAAACCTTCCTCAATCGCTTTTTTGATAAATTTCTCTTTCTGTTCCTCCAGCAAAGATCTTATCTTCTTCCCCACCGCTTTTCTCAAAATATCGGCCTCGCCGTAACTGAAACCGGCCAGCTCTCTAGCAATCTCAAAGACCTGCTCTTGATAGGTAATAACACCGTAGGTCTTCTCCAAGATTGGCTTAAGCTTGGGGTGTAGGTACTCAACCTTCTTCCGGCCATGTTTAGCCTCAATAAAATCGGTTATCGAGTCCATCGGACCAGGACGATAGAGGGCGACCATAGCAATAATATCTTCAAAAACGGTCGGCTTAAGCTCTTTTAAATATCTCTTCATTCCATCAGAGGCCAACTGGAAAACTCCTGTAGTCTGGCCTTCCTGAAGCAAGTCATAAGTCTTCTTATCATCCAGAGGAATATCTTCAACAGTCATCTCTTTTCCGGTAGTTCCTCTGATAATATCGAGAGCATTCTGTAAAATTGTTAGGTTAGAGAGCCCTAAAAAATCCATCTTTACCAGACCGACATCTTCGGCATCGTACATTGAGTACTGAGTGATTATCTCGTTCTCATCTTTCTTGGGAGACATCTGCAAGGGAGTATAGTCGGTTAGCCTGCCTTTTGAGATAACAACTCCTGCAGCATGGACTGAGGCGTGCCTAGCGACCCCCTCAAGCTTCTTGGCCATATCTACTAATTTTTTGACACTAGCTTCTTCCTCATACATATCTTTAAGCTCCGGGGAACCCTCTAGGGCCTCTTCTAAGTTCATGGCAAAAGGAATCTGCTTAGCCACCCTGTCTCCCTCGTCATAGCTCATGCCTAGAGCTCTGGCAACGTCTCTAACTGCTGCTCTGGCCTCCATCTTTCCAAAAGTAATTATCTGAGCTACCTTATCATGACCATACTTTTCTTGAACATATCTAATAACCTCATCTCTCCTATCATCAGCAAAATCTAGATCGATATCAGGCTGAGAGACCCGCTCTGGGTTTAGAAATCTCTCAAAGAGAAGGTCATATTTAAGAGGATCGATGTCAGTAACTTTAAGGCTATAGGCAACGATCGATCCCGCCGCACTACCCCTACCCGGCCCGACCAAAATATCGTTATCTTTAGCATAGGCAACAAAATCGGCCACTATCAAAAAATATGAGGGATAGCCCATCTGGTTAATGATGCCTAGCTCATGATCGATTCGCTGCTTAACTTCATCGGTCAGCTCCCCTTCTTTGTCTTCTAAATATCTCTCTTTGGCTCCTTTTAAGACCCGTTTTCTTAGATAACTCTCATCTGTCTCCCCTTCGGGCATCTCAATTTTAGGTAGGTAGAAGTTACCTAGATCTATCTCTACGTTACACCTCTTAGCAATCTTAGTAGTATTGGCAATTGCCTCTTCTTGATCAGGAAAGATTTTTTTCATCTCTTCATAGGTTGAGAATGAGAAATCTTCATCACTCATACTCATCCGGTCTTCTTCATCAACCGTTCGGCCTGTGCCAATACAGAGCAGTACCTCGTGGGCCTCTTGATCGCCTGCTTCCAAGTAATGGGTATCTTTAGTTGCCACCAGCTGGATACCCTCATCTTTCTGACTAAGCTCTATAAATATTTGGTTTACCTTCATTTGGTCAGGGATATGCTGGTGGGGCTGAATCTCCAGATAGAAATCTTTCTTACCAAAAATATCCTGATACTCCTTAATTGTTTTTAAAGCACCCTCTTTGCCATTAGTTAAGGCTTGCCGAGCAGCCTCGCCTTGTAAACAAGCAGAACTGGCAATTAGGTCTTTACCGTATTTTTTAAGTAGTTTCTTATCAACTCTGGGCTTATAGTAGTAGCCCTTAAGATGGGCCTGAGATACTATCTCCATCAAGTCTTTATAGCCTTGATTGTTCTTTGCTAAAAGAACTAGGTGATAAGGATTAGCATCGACATTAGCACTCTTATCCTCCATGCCTCTTGGGGCGACATAGACCTCACAACCTATTACCGGCTTAATACCGGCCTCCTGACACTTCTTATAGAACTCAACCGAACCATACATCACTCCATGATCAGTTAGGGCCAGTGCTTCTTGCCCTTTCTCTTTCGCTTTATCAACCAACCGATCTATAGTGATCAGACCATCAAGTAGAGAGTAGTGAGAGTGAGTATGTAAGTTTACAAACTTCGACATATAGCTTTTAAAAAAATTTACTATTTTAAATATTAGCTTTAAGCCATATTATTAGTTATTAACTAAAAACACTAAGCTTAATCGCCCATCCTTTAACAACCTAGCCGACCTTTGGATCAAATCAGCCAAGAAGATCACATTTCGTAGTCCAATTTGATTATATCAAATTAATCTAGTAAAAAAAACATCTGTTTTTTCTACTCTACTCTTGACTAGCAGCTCTTAATTTGATAATCTTTTAGAAGCAATTTAGAAGATAACTTCTTAGCTATGGCACATAAGGCCAGTCAAGGCTCAACAACTAATTTAAGAGATAGCGAGTCCAAGCGCCTAGGCGTTAAAATTTTTGGTGGACAGAAAGCTAAACCTGGTAATATTATCGTTCGCCAGAGAGGAACCAGGTATCTACCCGGCAAGAATACCAAGACCGGCAAAGACCATACCATTTTTGCCCTTAAGCAAGGCGAGGTTAAATTTATTAAAAAAGCCTGCCAAAAATATGACGGCAGCAAGAAACTAAAGACCATCGTCTCTGTAGTCTAAATATATCTCTTAAGAACCAATATTATCTTTGAGCTCCATGAGCTCTTCTTTTATTTGTCCCGGTCGGCCAATATCGGGTAAAACTATCGGCTCGTCAGAATCAGTTGTGTTAATAAAAATATCGCCATAGTTAAAAAGCATTGCCCAGACCCCATTAACCTGATAACTAATATTGCTAATCTCAGATAACCTAGCCTCTGTGGTCAATCTTCTAAAAAGACCGGACTGTTCCTTAGCTACTACTCTCTTGGTGGTAAAAATATATTGGTTTAGATACCAAGTTAGTAAGCGATAGATAAAGAAGCCACCTGCCAATATTAACCAGAGAAAGAAGATGATAGAGAACCAGAGACTGGCACCAAAATAGATAAAAATTAAGAGAACTAAACCGAAGCTAATTAGAGCCAAGAGGAGGGGCCAGACCAAAAAAACAATATGTGGTCTTAAAACAATAATTGTCTCTTCAGGCTTACTGTTATCTTCAACTTGTTCTTGCTCCATAATTTGATCTACTTAAAAAATACCAACAAAAAACGGCAAGATCATCCCCAAAACAAAGATAATGGAGATGATGATCATAATAACTTTTTTTATTTTCTCATTCATAGTCTAGTTCTATTCTACCAAATTTAGCTACTTTTTTTAATTTTGCTACTCGCCTCTTTCTCTTTAGTCACTAAATAGTAACCGGCTACCACCATCAGACCAAACAAGATTACTCCTGCCCAGAACTTATCATAGCTACCTGCCAGGACCGCTATTAAGCCGAAGATGATGCTTAGGAAATATAAGACTAGGACGACTTGTTTCTGATTTAAACCAATCAAGAGCAGACGGTGATGAAGGTGCTTCTTATCTGCCTCAAAAGGAGAGTGTCCTTCTGAGAGACGCCTACCTACAACCCAGAGACCGTCTAGAATAGGAAAACCCAAGACCAGGCCGGCTGTGGCTAACTTGCCCCCACAAATTATCGCTAAGATTCCTAGCATATATCCTAAAAATTGACTACCCGAGTCTCCCATAAAAATCTTGGCAGGGTTGAAATTAAAGGGCAGGAAACCAAGAATTGAGCCAGCTAAGATAACTGCCACTAGTGCTGTCAGGGGTTGTTCTATCCCGGCTAAGATAGAGATGATAAATATAAACAGAGCGGCAATTGCCGAGACGCCAGCTGCCAGACCGTCTAAACCATCGAGCCAGTTAACAACGTTAATAATAGCCACTAGCCAAACAAAGGCCAATAGATCGGCCCAAACCACGAACTCTAGAGAGTAACCAAAAAACTCAAATTGATAGATTAGTTGATCTAAACGAATAATGCCCCCAAAAGGCGAACGAATAAAATCTATGCCAACCCCAAAAGCAATTGCTAATAGGGCGGCTAGAGCCTGAAAGAGAAACTTTCGAAATGGACTTAGATCGAAGGCATCGTCCAGAACACCTCCTAGTACTAGAACAAAACCACCAACTAACATCCCGGCGAAGGGACCAGTAGGATCAAGATCGCTAATTGGTCCAAAAGTAAAATACTGCTTGTTAAAATAGAGAAAACCAAGAGAGACAATTAAAAAAGCTAAGTAAATTGCCGCTCCTCCTAGACGAGGTATTGGCTTCTTGTGGACTTTTCTAGCTTTAGGCAGATCAACAACCCCATACCTGATAGCAATATTCTTAACAACAGGAGTAAGTAGATAAGCAGCTGCCAAAGCCAGAACAAAGGGTAAGATGTAGTTAGATATTGAAAGCATATCTTAAGCAGGCTTTATATTAGAAAAAATCCCTAATAGATATCTTTAAAATTCTACTTTGATTCTTTATCTTCTGTGTAATCCTTAACTCGGCCCCAGTCAGTACCATAAGAGACGTACTCACTAATAAAGTCATAGTCGAGCACCTCATCTTTATCAAACCAGAGATTAATCTCTTCTTCTGCCTCTTCAACCGAGCCGGAGGCGTGAACCAGTGTATGGATAACTCTCTCAATTCCATCGGCTAGCTCGTAGGACTCTGTGGTATAGTCTCCTCTGATAGAACCGATATCGGCCTCTAAAGGGCTAGTTGAGCCAACAGTCTTTCTACCTAGAGCAACGGCATGTGGGCCTTCCCAGACCATAAGCAGAATTGGCCGACCCGTAAAATGATCAACTAGTCTTCTCCTAGTCTCTTTGGCCAGCTCAACTGGTTCGGCTGGAGGTTCCTCTCCTCTGTCGATATAGTTCTGGTAGGTCTTTTTACCAGAGGACTCATACCAAGCCTGATCATCAGGATAGTGCTTGCCAACTTTCTCTTTGCTAGGGGCAGTTAATTTACAGGCCACTAACTTTAAACCTCTTTTTTCAAACTTGGTCATTAGCTCCCCAATAATCTGCCTTTGAATTGACTCGGGTTTGATAATAATCAGGGTCTGCTGAATGTAAGGACTCTTTTTCTTACTCATAAATATTTTAGATTATTTTTCTACAATTTAAATACTTCTTCAAACTTAGCCTTATTTTTAAACGGCCCGACCACAGACAGATTTACTCGATCGTTCCGATATATCTCTTGGGCTACCTGATTAACCTGCTCTCTTGTTACTGACTCTATCTTATCTATTAGCTGACTAAAATCAAGGTCTTCCTCCTTTAGCAAAGTTACTTCCCCGTAATGATTATTGATAGTCATTAAACTATCCTGATCTAAGTCGACAGAACCAATTAAATATTTCTTAGCTCCTTCAAGCTCCTCTCTGGTTACACCATTATCTCTTAGATCCCTTAGGACATCTACTATTAGCTTAACGGATTCTACAGCCTTATCCTGCCTAAAACCACCTCCTATCAATTGAATACCGGTCATTTTCATTGAGTAGCTAGCTGCTTCCGGAGCGTAAGAGTAGCCTTTCTTATCTCTTAAAATATCATAGAGTCGGCTATCAAAGCTGCCTCCTAGAATATGGCCCAGAACAATCCAGGGAAATCTGCTCTTATGATCATAACCATAGCCGTAGACCCCAACAAGAAGTTGAGCCTGATCTATCTGGCGCTGATCTATATTGATTCTGGGGTCTTTCTGATTAGACTTAAATTGATTCCAAAACTCTGGTAGAGTCCCGGCCTCTCTGCCATTAAATAACTCTTCTACACTATTGATTAGCTCATCTTTATTTAGATCCCCAACCACCACTAGAACCATATTGTTCGGCTGGTAGAGCTCTTGGTAATAGCTTATTAAATCTTCTCTACTAGTAGAGCTAACAGACTCTTGTGTGCCGGCCACACCTCTGGCAATCGGACTATCATCACCCATAAGTCGGAAAAGGTTGTAGGCGGCTCTGAGCTCGGGTTGGTCGTTCTTGTACTTTATCTCTTCAATAATAACCGACTTTTCCTTAGCTAACTTATCTTCTCTAAGAAGTGACTTAAAAGCCAGTTGGTTTAGAAAGATTAGGCCTTTCTGGAAATGTTTCTTAGGCAATTGACAGTAGTAGCTGGTTTGATCTACATCTGTCCGAGCGTTATAGCTACCCCCATGGCCTTCAATCAAGCGGGTTATCTCAACCGGCTCAGGATAGTCTTCCGTACCCTCCATAACCATATGCTCTAAAAAATGACTAATTCCTTTTGGCTGACTTCTTTCATAGAGACTACCGGCCTTGATATAGATGCCGCAGGTCACAGATTTAGACTGAGGCTTGTTGACAAAAACAATCCTCAAACCGTTATCTAATCTCTTTGTCACTTTCTCCATTATTGATAGTTTTAAATAGTTTTGATATGTTTAATATTTTTCTTAAAAGAACAAAGATATTCCCTCTGTTAGCGCTAAGACAATCAAGCCGCTAATGAAGGTGCCGATTAGAATAAGAAAGAATGACTTAACCTTGTCTAAATCAAACAAGTAAGCAACTAAAGCAGAGGTCCAGCCGCCTCCAGAGCCGGGAAAGGGAGTGATAGCAATAACCAGCAGTGCTAGGGTGCCCCAGACCTTCATTCTCTTGCCATGACTCTTCCTGGTCTTATCAAAAAGCCAAGCAAAAAACTTGTCCATTTGCCTGTTTCCTCTTAAGAACTTAACTACCGGATCAATAAAAAGAAAGATTATAATAACAGCTAGCATCACCCCACTAACCGCCAAGACTAGGGTTAAGGGGATTGAGAACCCATAGCTTTTAATCGCCAAAGGAATAGTTGCTCTTAACTCACTAAGAGGTAGAGCGGAGAGAAAGAAGATATTTAACTGTTCGTTTATCATTTTAAATATAGATTAATATTACAACTATACCCAATACTACCCTATAGATAACAAAGGGCCAGTAACCAACTTTTTTAAGCCATCGAAATAGATAGATAAGAGCCAGATAACTAAAAAGGAAACTACTTAGCAGACCAATTAATATTGCCGATAGGCTAACCGGTTCGCTGCTTACCCCCGAACCGATAAAATCAACTGCTCTTAGAATAGTCGCTCCCAACAGTATTGGGATCAACATCAAAAAAGAGAATCTGGCCGCTTGATCTTTTTTCTGACCCAGAAATAGACCGGCTGAAATTGTAACGCCGCTTCTAGAGACTCCCGGGACCAAAGCCAGAACCTGAGATAAGCCGATAATGAGCGACTCTTTAAAGCCAATATCCTCTAACTTGCTCTCTCCTCTCCTCCTATCAGCAAGATAAAGAACTAGGCCAAAAACGATTAAATTTACTCCAACTATCAAAGGCGATCGGAAGACCGTCTCGGCATAATCTTCCAGTAGAAGACCGGCCAATCCGGCAGGAACAATTGAAACTAAAAGCACTAGAAGCAACTTTCTCTTCTCAGGCTTTAAAAGACCAACTAAGTCTTTCCAGAAATAGAGTAGTAGAGCTAAAAGAGTGCCGGCATGTAGAAAAACAGAGACTGTTAAGCCTAAGTCTTGCTTACCGATAATAAATGGTACCACTAAAAGATGGCCCGAGGAAGAGATCGGCCAGAGCTCCGTTAAGCCCTGAACTAGGCCCAAACCAGTTGTATATATGATATCGGCTATAGCATCTCCTTTCTAAATAACTTCTTTCGCAACCAACTACGTTCATGGTGAACATAGATCGGAATAATAATACCTAGAACTACTCCGCCTAAAATATCAAAAGGATAATGAACCCCAACCCCAATTCGGCTTAAGCCAATTAGAACTGAGAAGATAAAGAGGGGCACAGCGCAACGCTTGTACTCGGAAAGCCAGAGAGAGATAGAAATAGCGAAGACAAAAATAGTATGGGTGGAGGGGAAACTGGTTAGATCTTGAATTACATTGAGCTTGGCTACTTGATTAGGGAAAGTAACAAAGGGCCGATGACGGACCTTGAGTAAGTTAATCACCTCATCTGCCAGAAATGCCAGAGCCAAACTAAGCATCAGATAGAGAATTGCTTTTTTATCCCTTATCTTCTGCTGATCACTACCGGGCCGATAGTAGATATAGACGATAAGAATAATAAAGATCAAAATACCATACCTAGCGATATAGAAAGAGAGGCCCTCAAGCCAAGCAATACCATCAACAAAATCATAGATTGCCAAGAACGTCTGCTGATCAATATGTCTTAATAAATCCAGCACTCTGTTTATCTTATCTTAATATTAAACTATCTATAGATTTAATTCTAACCTGTAACCGTTTAATTATCAAGAAGCCACTATTTGATAACCAGAGAGAAAAACCATAGAATTAAACTGAGTAATTATGACAAAAAAGATTAAAGAGTTGGTCCAACAATTCCTTGAATATTTAGAAGTAGAGAAAGGCCGGTCTCAAAAAACAACTGAGAACTATCACCTCTACCTGAGGCGGTTTACTAGTTTTGCCAAAAAACAGGGGGTAGTTAATCCGGAAAAGATCAGCTTAGATCTAATCCACAAGTACCGCCTACACCTAAATCGGCTAGAAGATAACCAAGGCCAGACTCTGGCCAAAAAGACTCAAAACTTCCATATTGTCGCCCTCAGATCATTTCTAAAATACCTAGCCAAGAACGATATCAAGACTCTAGCAGCAGAGAAAGTTGAGCTGCCCAAGATAGATGACAGGGAGATCGATGTTCTAAGTAAAGATGAGCTAAACCGACTAATAAAGACAACCCAAGGAGATGATCTAACTAGTCAGAGAGACAGGGCAATAATTGAAACTCTCTTCTCCACCGGCCTGCGAGTCTCCGAGCTAGCAGGACTAACTAGGGAGAAGATTAACTTGGAAAGTGGAGAGTTTAGTATCAAAGGCAAGGGCGGCAAAACGAGGCTGGTCTTTCTCTCTCCTAAAGCCAAGCAGGTGATCAATACCTATCTTAAGACCAGAGATCAGAAGCGCAAAGATAGCTCCCCGGCCCTCTTTATCCGCCTTGATAGAAGAAGCAAAGGGAAACAGGCCGATCTAGAACTATCTGTAAGAAGCATCCAGAGAATAATAGAGAAAAGATCCAAACAAGCAGGAATCGTTAAAAAGGTTACTCCTCATTCTCTAAGACATTCCTTCGCCACTGACCTGCTACTAAACGGAGCCGATATTAGAAGTGTTCAAGCGATGCTCGGCCATAGCTCAATCCAAACCACCCAAGTCTATACCCATATCTCAAACAAACAACTAAAAGAGGTCCACCAAAACTTCCATGGCAAGAAAGAAGAAAAATAGTTAGACCAGATCACTCTTATTCTTCTCTAGCCACTTTGTGGCTCCTTTTTTATCTTTAAGCTTACCGGAGAGCTCTAAATCCCGCAGCTTATCCTTAATCTCCCCAATTTTCGGGCCGGAACTGATATCTAAAATTTCCATAATTTCCTTACCATCGAGCAGAGGCGGGGGCATTGATTTCTCTTCTTGCATTGCCAAAACCTCATCTTCCATCTGCTCAATCACATCTAAGAATTTACAAAGAAGCTCATAGTCGGGCTGACCCGACTTAGGTACAGTAGCTGAGATATCACAGTAGGATAGAGTCATCAGCTTTTTACCCCTACCCGATGGGTGAAAGAAGTATCTCTCTAAAGTAGAGAGCCTCATCTCCTCGGGTTTGGCAACAACTAAGATCATATGTTTTTTTACTAGCCAGCTAACCTGTTCACTACTAACATGTAATCGGCTCTCTCTATCAAATACAGTTAACTTCAAACGCTTAATAATTCTCCCTGCCAAACTGGCACCAATATCATCATGCTCATTAAACGAGATTCGATCTTTATCCTCACTAGGTGGGGTAAAGGTAGCCGGCTTACCCAGATCATGGAAAAGAAGAGCTAATTTAAGCTCGATGCTAAATTCTTCATCTAGCATGCCAATCTCAACTAACTTAGGTACCGCCAGATTATCTCTAGACTCTTTGATTTTTTCCAAATTCTCTAAGGCTAGCAAGGTGTGGGTATAGACATCTCCTTCGGCATGATATTTCTCCGGTTGCTCTACACCCTTCATCATCTCAATCTCAGGCAAGATAAGCTTCAACAGACCAATATCATCATAGAGCTTAATTGTGCCCACAGTCTGAGCATCAAAAGACCTAAGAAACTCTTTGGCGATAGTCTCCTCTGCTACTCTTTTCTTGCCATTATCAAGCTTAGCCACAATCTCAGCTGAAAGATCCTTCATTGCCCTGTAGGTCTTCTTCTCTATCTTAAAGTTAAGCTGATTAGCAAATCTAACTCCTCGTAAAATCCGAGATGGGTCTTCCTTAAATCTCTTCTCAGCTTGGCCAACTGTTCTGATAAGGCCGGATTCTAAATCTTTCCTGCCCTGGTGAGGGTCGACTAAGGAATAATCTCTTAAGTTAACTGCCATCGAGTTAATCGTAAAATCTCTCCTGGAGAGATCCTCTTCCAAACTAACCCCAATATCAACCTCTAAGTCCTTGTAGCTACCCTCTCCGGTCCACTTATCAGATCGAGGTAGAGCAATATCAAAATTCTCCTCCCCATCCTCAGGCCGGAAGATAAATACGCCAAAAGAACGAGATTCAACGCCTTTTATATATCCTTTCTTCGCTAGAAAAGACTCCAGATCAGATTTAGAGATACCCTCAACTAAAAAATCAAGATCAGTTACTTTCTTAGAGAGCAGATAATCTCTAACTGCACCACCAACCAGATAGATGGTAGCATCACCAAAAGACCGATGGAGCTTGTTGATAAAGCTAAGGTCATCTCGCTTACTAAACTCTCTTTTTAATTTTTCTAGATTATTATTCATATTATTAATCCTAGCATATTATTAGCAAAAAATAGAGCTGCAAAAAAATATTATTACTAAATAGTATATAATTTGCAGCTAAATCCTTAGGCATGCGGATTGGACAGGTCAACTACCATTGCGTCATCAAGTATCCCGGCATTAAATTCCACCAATCGCTTCCAGTTACCATCTTTTGTTTGATACTCAAAAGAATGATTTGCTCCCGTGCCCCAATCTTCAACATGACGAGTTAGGACGAATCGATTTTTTGATATTCCGGGACAGTTTCTCAGCTCAACTACAAACCTGCTGTCTTCATCTCTGCAAATCTGCCTAATTAAAATTTTTTCGATTACCCTACTACTATCCAAAGGAGGAGATATCTCAATACTTGATCCGTAAGGTTCAAAATCGACAATAACTGGCCCAGTATAAAATAATGATATAGACATCTCATCAGAACCCCACTCACCGGAAATCTCAAAACCTCTGTAAACTCTGACTCTGACTGTCTGTTCTTGTGGCATACCTATTTCTCCTCTCCTGGCCTGGTGCGCATGAGAAACTCTAAAATTAAACTATAACTATTTTAATATAAAATCAAGCCAAATCCTTGCATAATCGCCCTGTTTTAGGCTAGTATTATAATATATGAGCTTAAAAGTAGGTATAATTGGACTGGCAAACGTTGGCAAGTCGACCTTGTTCAACGCTCTGGTCGGCAGCAAGAAGGCCGATGTTAGCGACTACCCTTTCTGCACAATTGAGCCTAATAAAGGCATAGTGGAGATTCCTGATAAGAAGCTGAAGCAAGTTGCCTCTACCTTAGGTCCAAAGAACGTGATTCATGCTCCTTTAGAGTTTGTAGATATTGCCGGATTGATTAAGGGAGCCCACAAAGGAGAAGGCTTGGGCAATGAATTCCTCTCTCATATTCAAGAAGTAGACCTACTCTGCCAAGTACTACCTTTCTACAGAGAAGACGAAGACCCAAAAGAACACAAAAGAACCGTTTTAACAGAACTCATCTTAAAAGATCTCCACTATGTCAATCAATTCCTGGAATCCTCTGATCTAGATGAAGAAGAGAGAGAGGTTCTGAAGATAGTTAAAGAAGAGCTTAGTAATGAGAAGCCTGTTATCAGTCAAGATTTAAACAGTAAAGAGAGAGAGGCTCTAGCTCGATTTAACCTCTTGACAGCCAAAAAAATCTTCTATATCGCTAATATCTCTGAAAGCAATCTGGAGAATGAGGAGAACATTTCTAACAGCTACATACCAATCTCTGCTAAAACTGAAGAGGATCTGATTGATCTAGAAGATATGACTGAAAGAGCAGAGTACAAACAAGCTTTGGGAATTAAAGAAGAAGCTCTGGATAGGATCATCTCCAAAGCCTACCGATTGCTAAGCTTAATTAGTTTCTACACCATCAAGCAAGAGGTCAACCAAATTCAGGCCTGGCCAATAGAGAAAGGAAGTAGCGCCAAAGAGGCGGCCGGACTGATCCATACTGATTTTGCTAAAGACTTCGTTAAGGCCCAAATAGTAAGCCAGAAAGACCTAGTTAAAGCAGGTTCGTTTAAGAAAGCCGGTGAGAAAGGACTTATCAAGATCAAAGGAGAACAGTACCCAGTCAAAGATGGAGAAGTAATTAACTTTGTTACCTCTAAATAGGGGGCATGAGCCTTGTTTTTTCTAAATAGTTATGATAACCTCTATCAAGAAAGATAAACTACTAAAATTTATAATTAGATGAAAGAGATCTACAACGCAGTAATTCTTCTGGCTCCCACTAAAAAAGAGTTAGCTAAAGAAGATAAGATCAAAAAACTAGTAAAAGAAGAGGCCGAGTATATTGACGACAAAACTATCGGAGAGCAAGATCTAGCCTATGAGATAGAAGACCAGACCTCGGGCTACTACTTTTGGATAGATTTTGACTGCCAACCTAGCAAGTTAGAAAAGATTAAATCAGAAATTGAAAAAATTGGCCCGCTAAGGTATCTTCTAACCAAGAAACCTTTGGAAGCAGTCGAGAAGAGAAAGAAAGAGGAGTCTGCTCCTAGTAAAGCTCCTAAGGAAAAAGAAGAGTCTCCTAAACCTAAAACCGAGAAGCCGGAGAAGAAAGAACCGAAAAAGAAGAAAGCCAAACCAAAGAAGAAAAAGTCAAAAGAAGACGAGAAGAAGAGAATTGAAGATTTAGATAAGAAATTAGAAGAGATACTATAATAATAAAATATGCTTAGTTTAAATCGAGCAACAATTATTGGCCACATGACGGCCAAACCGGAGCTAAGAACTACCCCCAACAGTCAGTCCGTCTCAAATTTCTCTGTTGCTACTAACAGACGTTGGACTTCTGGCGATGGTGAGCAACAAGAAGAGACAGAGTTTCATGATATTGTCGCCTGGGGCAAACTAGCTGAGATCAGTGAGCAGTTTCTAGATAAAGGTAACCGGGTCTATGTCGATGGTCGCCTACAGACTAGAAGCTGGGAAGGCCAAGACGGCAACAAAAGACAGCGAACAGAGATTGTAGCAGAGAACATCATCAATCTAGAGCGAAGAGGAGCCGATACCAGCAGTAGCGGTGGTGGAGATTATGATCAGAGCAAGAACCAGAAGAAAGATGATGTAGACCAACGGCCTAGCTCAGAAAAAGGCTCCGATGACGACGAAGAGATAGATATCGACGATATCCCGTTATAAACAAGTATTAAATATTTCAAATGGCTACTAAAGGAAATAAAAACTGTTATCTTTGCCAAAACGATGTTGTTTGGATTGACTATACCGATCCTGAGTTTTTGAGTTACTACCTAACTGAGTTCTCCCAACTCAAACCAAGAGAGAAGACAGGTATCTGCCGATTTCATAACAACAAAGTCAAGAAAGCAGTCAAGAAAGCCCGCCAAATAGGCGTCGTTAAATAAATCAAGACTATAAAATCGGAAGGTTACCTTCCGATTTTTATTATTCTATAAACAAAGAGCGACCCTATAAAGGCCGCTCTTTTTACTCTAGAACTATACTTTAACCTACATGCCCATTCCCATACCGCCTGCTGGCATAGCTCCAGGCATTCCACCGGGGGCAGCACCATTATCAGAATCGTCTTCCTCCTCAATATCGGTGACAGCCGCTTCAGTGGTTAGCAAGATAGCAGCAGCGCTAGTAGCATTCTGGATAGCCGACCGGGTTACTTTAACCGGATCGATAATACCAGCCTTAATTAGATCGGTATATCTATCTCTAGCTGCATCATAACCAACGCCTTTCTTCTCACCATCTATCTTAGAGACGACCACAGAGCCTTCCTGACCGGCATTCTCGGCAATCATCTTAACCGGCTGGGCAAGAGCTCTCTTAACAATCTGAGCTCCAATCATCTCTTCCTTAGAAATTTTTAGATCATCAATTGCTTTTCGTCCATAGAGCAATGATAGGCCACCGCCAGGAACAATTCCTTCCTCTACAGCTGCTTGGGTGGCTGCCAGAGCATCCTCTAGCTTAGCCTTCTTGTACTCCATCTCAGATTCAGTAGCAGCACCAACCTTAATCACGCCTACCCCACCGATCATCTTAGCAAGTCGTTCTTCTAGTTTCTCTCTATCAAAGTCTTCCGCCTTCTCAATCTGGCCTTTTAGGGTCTCAACACGTTTCTCAATATCACTCTTTCGACCCTTGCCACCGATAATAGTGGTATTATCTTTATCAGAAATTACCTTATCGGCCTCACCGAGCATTGAAAGCTCAGCATCTTTAATCTTCACACCAAGCTCTTCAGAGATCACCTGGCCACCTGTTAGAGCGGCAATATCTTCTAGAATCTGTTTCTTGTTATCACCAAAACCAGGTGTCTTAACAGCTAGAGTATTAAATGAACCTTTAAGCTTGTTAACAACTAGGGTCGCTAAAGCCTCGCCCTCAACCTCATCGGCAATAATTACTAGTTCTTTCTTGCCAGAAGAGGCAATCTGCTCTAACAAAGGAACAACATCTTTAACTGCAGAGATCTTCTCATCAGTAATCAGAATATATGGCTCTTCGTATGAAGCCTCCATTCGATCACTATCAGTGATCATATATGGAGAGATGTAGCCTTCGTCAAACTGCATGCCCTCAACTACCTCTTTCTCAAGGCCTAAAGTCTTAGACTCTTCTACTGTGATCACACCGTCCTGGCCAACCTCATCCATAATCTCAGCAATAATCTTACCCATCTCAGGGTCTTCTGCAGAGACCGTACCAACCTGAGCAATATCATCTTTGCCGCTCACTTTCTGGCTCTCTTTCTTAATTAGTTCAACTGCTGCTTCGGCTGCCTTCTCCATTCCTTTTCTAATAGCGATTGGGTTAGCACCGGCAGCGATGTTCTTTAAACCTTCATTAATCATCGCTTGAGCTAGAACTGTAGCGGTAGTGGTACCGTCACCGGCCATATCGTTGGTTTTTTCTGCAACATCCTTAACAATAGCCGCTCCCATATTGGCAAACTTGTTCTTAAGCTCAATCTCTTTAGCAATAGTTACTCCATCGTTAGTAATATTTGGAGCGCCAAAACCTTGATCTAGAACAACGTTTCTGCCTCTTGGACCGATGGTTACCTTAACAGTATCGGCCAACCTGTTGACACCCTCCTGTAATTTCTTGCGCGCCTCCTCATCAAATTTAATCTCTTTTGCCATAGTAAATACTCCCTTAATATATTAATTAAAGTTATTATTCAATCTTTGCTAAAACATCTTCCCAATCAGCAATCAAGTACTCTTCACCTTCCAGCTCAACCTCAGTTGGACCATACTCTTTATAGAGCACCTTATCGCCTTTCTTCAATCCCAGCTTAGCCACTTTCTTACCTTCACCCACTGCGACAACCTCGCCGTTAGTAGACTTCTCTTCCTCTGCAGTCTCAGGAATGATAATCTCACTCTCGCTCTTCTCTTCTAAAGTAATTGGCTTAATTACCAGCCTGTTTGATAATGGTCTTAATTTCATTGTTTTAAATCCTTTCTATCTTAAATATGTTAGTTAATATTCATAAACTTCTCTTAAAAGATACAACTTTAGCACTAGTTTAAGTCCCAGATGGTGGCGCCAAGAAAGGGGGATCTTGACAAACCACCAGCCCAGACTCAAACCTCTGTTGCTGATGTATATTTTAACAAAAAAGATTCTCATGTCAAGAGATTATGTGATAAAATGTATTTAGAAGGAATATCAATCAATTAGCAAAATAAGTATAAGGATGGGCAAGACAGATATTAAAAGTGATGAAGAGCTGGGCATGGTCGGCGCCAGTCCAGAACAGGTAAAAGACTCTCGAAAGAAACTAAAAGAAGAGTCTCTAACCAAAGACAGTGGCGACCAACCAGAAGAGGAAACTGTCTCAAAAGAGACCGCCGATAGCCTGGGTCTAGCATATGTGGACCTAACGGACTTTAATATTAGCCAAAACACTCTAAATTTAATTCCAGCCGATATCGCTAAGGAACTAAGAGCAATCGCCTATCTTAATGTTGGCCAGAAGGTTAGAGTAGCGACAGACCAAACCGAAACGATTAGCCAGATAGAAGAGAGGCTAAACACCCTACTAAGCTCTCAAGATCTAAAGGCTCAGTTAGTACTTACCTCAAAAGAGAGTCTTGAGGAGGCCTTGGAGCAGTACAAAACTGGGTCAAAAGAAAGAAAGCAAGTTACTGATAAACAAACATTATCTTCATCTAAAAAAGATCCGGGCTCAGATAAAGAGCAACCAAAAACAAAATCAGCTTCCTCATCAAAGAAAGACTCAGTTAATATCGAACAATCTACTCTTAAAGAGATTGAATCTAAGCTAGGCCAAGTACCAACCACAGAGCTTTTCAAGACCATTCTAGAAGAAGCAGTAGCCAATCGGGCTAGTGATATCCATATTAACCCCCAAGAATCCGGAGCCAGACTTAGATACAGAATAGACGGCGTCCTCCAAAATGTAGCTGTACTGGGTCAAGAAGACTATGATAAAATCCTCTCCCGGGTAAAATACCACGGCAAGATTAAACTAAACGTCTCCCAGAAACCCCAGGACGGAAGGTTCTCTATGGAAGTTGGGGGTAAGAATATAGATATTAGACTATCCTCTTTCCCCTCCGTCTATGGCGAATCAATTGTCATGAGACTGTTAGAAGAAGAGAAGGAGTTCTACAACCTAGACGAGCTAGGCTTTAGCCAAGAGACCTTAGAGAAGATTAAATCGGCTATCAATAAGCCAAATGGGATGATCTTAAATACTGGCCCAACAGGCTCGGGCAAAACGACTACTCTCTATGCTATTTTAGAGAAACTAAACAAACCCCAGGTTAAGATAATCACTCTTGAGGACCCGGTTGAGTACCACCTCAAAGGAATCACCCAGACCCAGATCGACCCGGAGCATGATTTCCCTTTCAAATCGGGCCTAAAACATGCCTTAAGACAGGACCCGGATATCATTATGGTCGGAGAGATTAGAGACAAGCAGACCGCAGCTACCGCTCTCCACTCCTCTCTAACCGGCCACCTGATGTTAACTACCTTCCACACCAATAACGCTGCTGCCGCCTATGTCAGGCTATTGGATATGGGTCTTAAGCCGTTCTTGCTAATAGGCTCTGTCAATATTGTTATTGCCCAAAGGCTAGTGCGAAAACTCTGCTCTAAATGTAAAAAAGAAGTTAAACCTAGTTCCGATCAAATCAAAACCTTAAGGCATCTAGCTCAAGATAAAACTTTTAAAGTAGATAAAATCTACCAAGAGAAAGGCTGTGCTAGTTGCAACACTACCGGTTATAAGGGAAGAACTGCTATTGGCGAAGCGATTACTCCCAATAAAAAATTAGAAAGAGCGATATTAGATCAACCTACCGAGTCGGAGATAAGAAGAATTGCTCAAGAAGAGGGCATGAGAACAATGGCTCAAAATGGAGTTGATAAAGCGCTAGATGGCACTACCTCCCTAGAAGAACTATTAAGAGTGGTTGCCTAAATTAATTCCAAAATCACCTACCCCTAATCTTTGAAGTAAGAAACTTATTGCTAGATAAGATATTAGAACTACAATTAAGCCAATTATGGCATTGGTAATAGTTGCCTTGGCCCCTTCAGCTGCCTCAGGATTACCGGCCGCAGAAATATAGTTATAGCCCCCCAATATTAAATAAAACAATGCGACTACTCCGGCTAGAGCGAAAAAAAGCTCAATGATACTACTAACCACACCACCTAAGCTGCCGGATATTGGAGAGGTAATACTAAAATTCATTTTAAAAATTATTGATTAGGCAAATCTATATTATTAGCACCCAAGCGAGCTAGCAGGAAGTCTACTAATAGATAGGAGACTAAGATAACGATCATGCCAATAATTGCGTTAGTAATTGTCGCCTTGGCTCCCTCAATTGCCTCCGGATTACCACCAGCAACAATGTAGTTATACCCACCCAATATCAGATAGAAAGTAGCAATCAGGCCGGCTAGAGCAAAAGCAATCTGGATAATAAGAGCAACAATACCCATTAAATCGGTGCCATCGCCAAACGGCCCATCAAAAGTTAGACCAATATTTTCAAAATATCCTTGAGCACCAACAAGCTCAGGCATTATCAAAACGGCAAAGAGCACTAGAAGATAGATAACTGGTAAATGTTTCTTCATATTCATAAACTACACTTAAAAGCCTAAATTATTTCTATTAGGCAATCTTGTGTTAGCACCTAGAGAGCCCAGAACAAACTCGATGATCAGATATGATACCAAAATAACAACCATGCCGATAATGGCGTTGGTAATCATCGCCTTGGCTCCCTCAATTGCCTCCGGATCTCCTCCGCCAACTATATAGTTGTAACCTCCCAATATCAGATAGAAGGTAGCTACCAAGCCAGCTAGAGCAAAGGCAATCTGTAGGCCAACCCCAACAAGACCGAGTAAGGACATGTTGGTCGAGAAAGGAATGACCCTATACCAGTTAGTACCTGCACCACTAAAGAGATTACCAAAATAGTTGCTCTGTTGGGCAGCCGCTAAAACCGGTACCAAATAGATGACGATACCACTCAAGTAGGGTAAAAGCTTTTTAAATAACTTCATATATTAAATTAAAACTAAAAGCTAAATTAAAATGTCTGCTCTGGTAATTCAGTCTGGGCACCAAGCTGATTCATAATAAACTGAACAATCAAGTAAGAGACAAGAATAATCACCAGACCAATAATTGCGTTAACAATTGTAGTCTTAGCACCTTCAACCGCCTCCGGGTCTCCACCGGCCGTAACATAGTTAAAGCCACCTAGAATAAGGTAGACCACTGCCACTAAACCAGCTACACCGAAGGCCAGAGTGATCGCTGTACCAACTACACCAAGCAAACCCTCACTAGCAGGGAAGGGAGTAGTAATACCAGGCAAGAGATCTCTAATATCAAAACCTCTCATCTGTGCCTCGGCCATCATTGGCACTAAGGAGAAAACAGCAGCTGATAAAATTGTTAGGAAACGGACTACTTTAGGATTCTTAATCATCTTTCGTTCCTTTCTAAATATTAAATTCACTTCTTATTACTATCACTAACTATTATATTCTATTCATACAATATGTGCAAAAAACTACTCCTCCGAACTACCATTTTCTGCTGACTCACTATCATCAGAACTCTCTGTTTCTTCCTCCCCATTACCATTAGGGCTATCTTCTGCCGGACTATTAGGTTCACTAGAACCACTAGCATCTCCACTATCCATCTCCGGCGCTTGAGGAGCAGTTGCTTCAGGCACATCTATACTGGGAGTTCCGCTAACGACGAAGTCTTCCACATACTCCATAATCAAGACTGAAGATAGGGCCAGCACCAAACCAATTATTGCCCAAATTATGGTATTTTTAGCATGCTCAATCGCCTCTGGGTTACCAAAAGAGAAGATGTACTGATAGCCACCGATAATAATAAAGATAATTGCCACTCCCGCTGAAAGAATCAGAGCCAACTCAACCACATTGCCAATTGTTTGTCCTAGAGTCTCCCAGCCCCAATCTACCGGATTGCCTCCGGGCAAGATTCTATCAAAACCAAGCTGGGCCGAAGCTAAAGCCGGATAGAGGGCGAACAGAGCTAATAATATGTATTTAAATTTTTTCATCCTAGAAAAACACTAGCATCAACCCCTAGTTGGTTGAGCAAGAAATTAATGAATAAAACAGAAAGTAAAATAACCACCAAACCGACAATAGAAAAGGTTATTGACTGCTTAGCTGATTCAGCCGCCTCTGGGTTTCCTCCAGCAGCGATATATTTATACCCTCCAATAATCAAACCTATTAAAGCGGCTACTCCACCTAAACCAATTAGAAGCTCAATAATAGTCGCTATAAGTTCGCCAATGTTATCAAAATTACTCTGAGCCAAAGCTAAGCTGGGGACAAGTAGTAATGATATAATAAATATTTTTTTCATTCCCCCTCCCTCCTATCTACACTTTCTTCATATGTTTCTAATCCATCACTATTTTGGGTTTGAGCATCTTCAAGCTCAACTGACCCTTCAGCCTCTCCATTGGTACCTGTTTCTTCTGTTGTTGGGCCAGCTTCCTCGCCAGACTGCCCGCCCTCATTTTCCACCTGCTCCTCTTCAGCTTGGCCACCACCACCTCCCAAACTAGCTGGGTCAGCGACTCTAGTTTCACCAATGGTTCGCAAGATTAAACCGGCCAGAAGCAGGATAACGATCGCGGTGATAGTTGAAACTATCATGTCTTTGGCCATACCTAGCTGCTCAGGGTTACCGGCAGAGGTGATATATAGGTAGCCGGCATAGACCAGAAAAAGTACAGCCAAAGGCCCGGCCACAAAGGTAACAATCATTTGATAAATATATTCGATCTTTTCGTCCAAAGGCACAGACTGGCTATTCCAGTTAGAATAAGTTCTATGTTCTTCTGGAGGCGTATAGGTGTGAGAGTCAGAACTTACAACCCGGGTTGGAGTAAGAATATTGTCATCAAAAGCCAAGTCCAAACTGTATTCACCCTCAGGATAGCCTACATCTTTCAAAAAAGTTAAATCGGAACCTGTAAATTCCTGACCGTAGGTAGTGTCTGAGGTATTTTCCTCCTCATCTCTATGCCAACGATGTATTCTTCTATCATTAACTTTCAACTCAATACTAACAATATCCTCATTATCAATATTTTCTGTTGAGTAACCTACATGCATAGCGCCATTATCGTCAATAGAAATATCATTTTCTGACATCACTACTTGTTGGTGTTCGTACTCTTCACTTTCCTGATGTAAGTTCTCTGTGCCTTGGGCCTGAACAATGTCTTGATCAATTAAACCAAAAGAGAAAGACAATATAGGCACAAGCATAACAACTAAGCATATAATAATCGCTATTCTTTTCATTTCTTTTTCTTTTTTTACTGACTGCTTTTGTAGATATTGGTTATCTTGGCTGCGGCACTATCGATAGCTGTCCTAACATCTTGCTTGTTAGTAGCCACATTCTCTATCATCTCCCTTATCGCTCGGTCAAACTTCTCCGGTTGCTTGCCTTTATAAACCGTCTCGGCCTGCAAGGCTTGAGCGAAGAAAATATCGTCTCTAGTCTCCTGTTCTTCATATCTTTTAGCCTGCTCCTGGGTAGATGAGGTGGCCATGTAGTGAGCTAGATACTGGGTGAACTTCCAGGCCCACTCATGATTGGATGTATTGTTGGTTACGCCATGGAACCAGTAACTGCCATAGACATTCTCCTCATCCTCTTGGGCATTTTTGATCTGAGGAAAGAGAGCAAACTCAAAGTCTAGATACGGATTGCGGTTGTAGATATCTTCAGCTCTGGAGTAGTAGTCAAAGAGCATGCCTACATTGCCTTCAGCAAACTCGATCCAGGCCTGATCTTTGCTTGTCGACCAGGTTTGAATCGTTTTGGTAGGATCAGAAAAAGCAGCATAGTAGTCTAGCGCTTCTCGACCAGTATAGACCGGCTCATCATCAGAAGCTTGAATAGCAGTATGAAGAGTAGCGCTCTGTCTATCCGAAGAAGTAATCTGAGTACCATTTTGGAGCATCATCGAGAGCAATATCTCATCAGCCTTGGAGATATTATTAGCCGTACCGATAGCTGCTGCTGGCTTAGTTATCTTATCGCCCTTTCTTTCAACTATTTTCTCGACCGTATCGTTAAATTGGGCCCAGGTTTTAGGCGGGTTGTTAATTCTAGCCTCAGAGAAAATATCCTCGTTATAGTACATGCCGATAGTATCGACTTGAAGAGGTATGCCGTATAGCTTATCTTCTTGGAGCATTAAGTTGCTAACAACGGGCAGATAAATATTGTTAAACGAATCTATTCTTTCCTGCTCTAAAGCTAATGGACTGAGCTTATCCATATGCTTATAGAACCAATCGGAATGGATCATAGCTACATCGGGCCCTCGATTAGCGGCCAAAGCATCGACTAGCTCCTCTTCATAGGTTGTCTCATCTTTTTGAACATATTCCACCTTAACATTGGCATAGCTATCTTCAAACCGCTCAATTATTCGGCTAAAGTAATCTTCATCCCGAACACTGCCCCACCAAGTAATTGTAAGCTCTTCACCAGGGCCTTCTTCTTGGCCACCGGGAGCACAGCCGGAGAGACTACAGCCGGAGAGCATAAAAGAAGAGATCAACAGAAGGATAAATGAAAATTTTAAAATTCTTTGCTTCATAGGTCTTTATTTAGTTGTTTTAAATACTTTTTAAATTCAGCTTTAAACTCGTCATTTTTAAGAGCAAACTCGACATTGGTCTTTAAGTATTCCAGCTTATTACCACAGTCATAGAACTTGCCGCCGACATCTAGGGCATAGATTGGGAAACTATCTTTAATCTTGTTGGCTCCATCTATCCAAACCAGTTCCTCTCCTTCTTTAATCTTCTTCCCCTCTTCCTCTAAGGCCTCAAATATTTCGGGAGGAAAGATAAAGTTAGAGACTGCGGCATATTGGGAAGGCACCTTTTCAGGCCCGGGCTTCTCTACTAAATCATCGGCCTTAAGTAGACCCTTTTCTATCTCCTCTCCCTTGGCAAAGCCGTACTTATCGGCATCTTCGGCCTTACTGGTCTTAAAGCAGGTTAGAATAATGCCTGGCCTCTGCTGGTAGAGCTTGATTGCCTGCTTGATTGGGCCTGGTCTACTATCGATAAAATCATCTCCCCAAGTAACAACGAAAGGTTCATCGCCAACAATATTCTTAGCCTGCAAAATTGCATCTCCATTACCTCTTTGCTTTCTTTGACGAACATAGAAAAACTCCGCCATATTCGAAATCTTTCTAATGGTCTTAAGCATTTCTGTCTTACCGGCCTGCTCTAGCTTAGCCTCTAGCTCTAGGTGGTTATCAAAATGATCTTCAATCGAACGCTTGTGCCAGCCGGTAACTAAAATAATCTGTTCGATACCGGCCTCTACCAACTGCTCAACTACAATTTGGATAACCGGCTTATCAATGATCGGCATCATCTCTTTGGGCATGGCCTTAGTAGCAGGCAAAAACCTAGTACCATAACCCGCCACAGGCACAACTGCTTTTTTGATTTGCTTACTCATAAAATACACTCCAATTATATCAGCTAAATAAAATTAAAACCAACTAGGAGATTCTTAGCGCCTTACCTCAAAACCGTCCAGACTACCACTGGAATCAGCTACATTCTTAACTTTTATCTCATCCACCCTAGCCTGAGCTGGACCCTCTTTAGCCCACTCTACCAACCGGTCTACATTTTTTCTATCCCCCCTAGCAACTATCTTCACCCGACCATCCTCCAAGTTTCTTACGTAGCCAGAAAGTCCCAACTCTTCCGCCTGCTGCTTAGTATTCGATCTAAAAAAGACCCCTTGGACTTTACCACTAACCAATAGGGTCATCTGCTTCATAGCTAAAAATATGATTACTTTTTCTTAACGCTAATAACTCGTTTTTGAGATTTAATTTCTTTAGGAATGGTAACGGTTAAGATACCGTCTTTAATCTCTGCCTTGCCCTTAGCAGCATCAACTTCAATTGGCAGAATATATTGCCGGCTAAACTTGCCCCAATAACATTCTTGAACAAAATAGTCATCATCATCGATCTTATCAGCAGGCTTTCGCTCGCCTTCAACTGAGATAACATCATCGGTGATTGAAACTTCAACATCATCAGGATCTACTCCGGCAATCGGAGCAACAAAGATAATATCATTATCTGTCTCGTAGACATCGACGGCCAACTGACCCATACCGTCTCCGCCAGGATTGGACTTAGCTTTAGTTTTAATCTTCTTTCTGCTCATACCCCTCCTAAAGGAACGAGTTTAGTATATAATCTAACTAATTATATTATATAGTACAAACAAAAAACATTCAAAAGCCAAAGCTATGAATAAATTGTGGACAGCTCTAACTCAAGCTATCTATCCCAAGGCCTGTCTAATCTGCCAGGAAGAAGGTGAGTGGCTCTGCAGCAAGTGCCAAAAAAAGAAAATTAAATACTTAAACTCAAATAGCTGCCCATTCTGTGGCAAACTAAATCAAGACGGAAGAACCTGTAAAAACTGCCAAAAAGAACATCCCTACTTAGAAGGCCTAATCTCGACCACATATCTAAACAAGGATTTAAAGAAGCTAATCTACAAGTACAAATACTACCAAGCCAGGGAGATCTCAAAATTGCTAGCTAAGCTGGTAATCAAAAAATTAGAGCAAAGCCAGATACTATCAACCAGTAACGTTACCCTAGCTCCGATCCCTCTCCACCCCCTAGATAGAGCCAGAAGAGGCTTCAACCAAGCCCAGCTAATTGCCAAAGAGATTGCTAAAATAAACAAACTAAACTACCAACCGAGACTACTAGTAAAAACAACTAGAACCAAAGACCAGACCAAATTAACCAGAGAAGAAAGAAAGAAAAACATTAGAAATGCTTTTAAACTAAATCAAAAACCAAAAAACAGGCTAATCCTTTTAGTAGATGATGTCTTCACTACTGGCTCAACCCTAGAAGAAGTTGCCAGGACTATTAATAAAGAAGAAAAGAAGAGAGTTGTTTGGGGAGTAGTTGTAGCTAGGAGATAACTACTTGAAAATTGATGTTTTATAAGATAGGCTAGTAAATGGAGGAGTGACAGAGTGGTCTATTGTGCCTGTCTTGAAAACAGGTGTAGCCTCACGGCTACCGTGGGTTCGAATCCCACCTCCTCCGCCACAACAACGGAAAGAAAACGTGGCTTACAATATCTGTGTAATTGGAGAGGTGCACCGAATTGGTAAGGTAGCGCCTTGCTAAGGCGTCGTCGGTTTAACCCGACTTGTGGGTTCGAGTCCCACCCTCTCCGAATTTATTAGCACCTATTCGTCTAGGTGCTTTTTGTTGAAATCAAAGTAAGATTGTGTAAGTATTAGTTTAGGTTCAAAACTCGTACCCAAAGGAGAAGGACAATGGGCGAAGAAAAGACTGGTCATCATATTCCTCCAATTATTCTGAGTAACCCCGATCCAGACAATAAGATTGCACTGCTTGTTGATTGTCCCAAATGTGAGGGAGAAGGTATTGTTGAAAACCCTATTGATTTTAATCCTTGCACCTGCTTTTTCTGTAGAGGCACAGGCAAGGTTTCAACGGGCTATGCTATATTCCTATTACATGTTATTTCCCATCCCACTAATCAACGACACATTTAATTTAGATAGCTATGTTTTATCTCGATTCTAACTGTCCAAATTTCTGTGTCCTTTTTTTCTTTTACTTAAAAACCATTTTCATATATACTAAGAGCATATGGCAAAAGATAAGGTCCTATACACATTTAAAACTACTGATTTCTACTATCACCCCAAGCAGCCAGCTTGGTATGTAAATATGGTGATTGTTTTTGCTGGGCTAGCTGCCATATTTATAATATATTTCAACTACTATCTTACAGCCGCCGTCATTGTCCTAGCCATGGTTGCCTTGTTTGTTCATGCTTCTAAGGAGCCTAAGCAGATTAGGGTTGAGGTTAGAGAGAAGCAGATCAAGATTGGCAGAAGGAAGTACCCATACTCTAAGTTAATTTCATATTGGATCTATACTCAAGGCGCCTACCCTAAGCTCTACTTGAAAACCGATGATTTACTTTTTGATCTGGTTTCAGTACCCTTGGGAGAAGGTGATCCTGAGAAAATTAAAGAGAGCCTAACCGGCCTACTGCCTCAAGAAGAGAAAGGGGAGATTATTAGTGATAAGGTCTCTCGTTGGATAGGCTACTAAGCGAGCCCTTGTAGCTCAATGGATAGAGCGCAACCTTGCGGAGGTTGAGGTTGCAGGTTCGACTCCTGCCAAGGGCGTAAATAGGTTTTTTAATGAAAAAAATTACTAAAACTAGCTGTGCCAGAGTCGCCTTAATTGGCAACCCTTCCGACGGTTTTGGAGGCAAAACTATCGCTACTCCAATTAAAAACTTCTCTGCCAAAATTGTCTTGGAGCCCTCCCAACTAATTGAATTTATTCCCAACGATCATGACCGCCTGGTCTTGCCTGATATTGAGTCTCTCTGCTCTGATGTTCGCAAGCATGGCTACTATGGCGGAATCCGCCTGCTCAAAGCAGCCTCTAAAAAGTTCTATGAGTACTGTCAGGAAAAGAGCTTAAAGATAGATAGCTCTAAGAAATTTCGCCTGAGTTACTCTACCAATATCCCTCGCCAAATGGGCCTGGGGGGCTCTAGCGCCATAATCATAGCTACCCTCAAAGCTCTAATGGAGTACTATGAGGTAGAGATCAGCAAGCCTCTACTGGCCAACTTAGCTCTAAGCGTGGAGACAGAAGAACTGGATATCAGTGCCGGGCTACAAGATAGAGTTGTTCAATCTTACTCATCTCCAGTCTATATGGATTTTTCAGATAAGGCTTTTAAGAAAAACGGTGGCAGGTATGGAATCTACAGGAAGATAGACAAGAAGCTTCTGCCTAAACTCTTTCTAATCTACTCCAATGCTCCTTCAGAGTCAGGTAAGGTCCACTCTAAGGTTGGTTTTAGGTTTAAAAGAGGTGAGAAGAAAGTAGTCAAAGGCATGAAAGACTTGGCCAAGCTAACCGATAAGGCCTATAGGCAAATCAAGAAAAAAGATTTTGCTAATCTAGCTAAACTATTTAACAGAAACTTTGCCATTAGAAGAGAGATCTATGGTAATGAAGTGATCGGTAAGCGTAATCTAGAGATGATCAAACTTCCAAGAAAGATAGGCTTAAGCTCTAAATTTTCAGGTTCGGGTGGGGCCATAATTGGCATCTGGCAGAAAAAAGAAGAGTTTGCTAAACTAGAACAGCTCTGTAGCAAAAATGATTTTAAAGTCACTAAGATAAAGATATGAAGATAAGAAAGGCAGTCATTCCTGCCGCCGGTTTTGGCACCAGGCTTCTGCCGGCAACTATCGCTCAACCCAAAGAGATGCTGCCGATCGTTGATAAACCGGTAATTCAGTTTGTAATTGAGGAGGCGGTAGATTCAGGTATAAAAGATATTTTAATTATCACCGGGCGGAACAAACGAGCAATCGAAGATCACTTCGATCCAACTAAAGAGCTATTAAATAAGCTGGAAGAGAAAGGAGATAAGAAACTATTAAATCAAATCAAGAGAATCTCCAATCTTGCCAATCTTCATTTTATACGCCAAAAAGAGCAGCTCGGTCTAGCCCATGCCATCTACCAGGCTAAATCTTTTGTCGACGGAGAGCCTTTTGTGGTTATGTTGGGAGATGCTATTCTAGAATCTAATACTAGCGTTCCTGTTACTAAGCAACTCCTTAATGTCTTTGAGCAAAAGAGAAAGACCGTTATTGCCGTTGAAAAGACAAGCAAAGAGAAGATCAGCCGCTATGGAGTGATTAAGTACTCCAAGAAGTTAGATAATGGTGTCTACCAGGTAGAGGATCTAATCGAAAAACCTCCAGCCAAAGAGGCACCCTCAGATATGGCGATCTGCTCTCGATATGTCTTAACCAAAGAGATTTTCAAGCTTATCGATAAGACTAAACCGGGCAAGAAGGGTGAGATTCAAATAACAGATTCTCTAAAATATTTAGCTAAGAAGAACAAGTTACTTGCCAAGAGAATATCAGGGCAGCGCTACGATATTGGTAATAAGGCGGATTTTATCATTACCAATCTAATCTTCGGCCAAAAAGACCCCGGAACCAAAGAAGAATTAAAAAAATATTTAAAAAAACTTAGATGAAAAAAGTAATGGTTACAGGCGGAGCAGGCTTTATCGGTTCTAACATTGTCGACTTGCTAGTTAGTAAAGGCTATCAAATCTCGGTTCTTGATAATCTCTCCCGAGGCAAGAAAGAGAATCTAAACGATCAAGTTAAGTTCTACCAGGTAGATATTAAAGATGAGAGTAAACTAGAAGAGGCAATTAAGAAAGAGGGGCCCGAAGCAATCATTCATCAGGCAGCACAGGTCAATGTTCGGGTCAGTTTAGAGAATCCAATCAGCGATGCTAATAACAATATCATTGGGCCAATTAACCTAATCCAGTCGGCTATCAACAATGGAGTTAAAAAGATAACCTTCTCTTCATCCGGTGGAGCGGTCTATGGCGATCCGGAGAAAGTGCCCTGCCAAGAGACAGACCGAATCAGACCCCTCTCGCCTTATGGCATTTCCAAACGCTCCCTAGAACTATATATCCAGGCCTTCGCCCGACTTAAAGGTTATGACTACAATATTTTACGTTACTCCAATGTCTACGGTCCCCGGCAGGACCCCAAAGGAGAGGCCGGAGTAGTCTCTATCTTTATAGACCAGGCCCTAAACAAAGAAAACTCATATATCAACGGTGATGGCAAACAGACTAGAGACTTTGTCTTTGTCGGCGATATCGCTCGAGCTAACTTAGCCGCTCTAGAAAAAGAGACTAAATCAAAGATCTTTAATATCGGTACGGGCCAAGAGACCTCCATCAACGATCTCTACTACTCAATTAGAGAAGCTTTGGGTGATAAGAGTAAGCCTAAACACAGAGAAGAGATACCCGGAGAGGTTAGAGCAACTTACTTAGATATCTCCCGAGCCAAAGAGGAGCTAGGCTGGCAGCCTAAATACAGCCTCGATAAGGGCATCAAAAAGACAGTTGAGTGGCAACAATCTCTAACCTAAAAATAGAACTCGTCAGGCACATACCGCACGTATTGGTCGATTACATTTACAAACTAAAA
>CAZAJM010000006.1:0-58674 GCA_964485625.1 uncultured Candidatus Saccharibacteria bacterium | reverse complement strand
TCAATTGCTTTATTTGCCATCTCATCTGCCAGTTGGTTCTTCTCTCTTGGAATATGTTTATAATCAATATTTAGCCCAAGAGTTAATACCTTCTCTCTTATCTGCCAATAAAGATCTTTCAATCCTTCATTTTTTATCTTATACTCCCCTATCAGCTGTTTAATTACAAGTTGAGAATCTCCTATCAAAATAATATCATTACTTTTGATATCAGGATTGTCGTTGATAAAATCAAGAGCTAACATTACTGCCAAATACTCTGCTTGGTTGTTGGTCTTCTTGCCTAAATAACTTGATACCTTCCCTAAAATCTCCCCATCTTTATCTTTAACAACAGCTCCTGCTCCGGCTTGACCGGGGTTACCTCGACTAGCTCCATCAAAATATACGCTAATTCTGTTACTCATAATTGCTTACTAAAAATAGCACAAGTGAAGAGATATTTCAATTATTAGATTTGATATTATCTTATCTCGTCTCTAGAGAAAATAACATAGTCCATCATATTTGGCAGACCTATCTCTTCTCGATCAATCTTTGCTAAAATCTTCTTTCTGGCACCATTATATTGGCCAATACTTTCAATATAGATATATCTACCGCCAATTAAACTATTATCGCTTGTTGATAGACTTAACTTAAGCCTATTAGAACTATCAGAAAGAAAAGCCTTAATCTGGACTAGTCTATCCTGGCTAGGAGACAAAGGGACTGAAATAGTACTGCTGACCTCACCATTACTGCATTGGGCCTTGCTGGGATAAGTATTAGTCTCAAATTTGCCATCATCTTTATTAGTTCTAAGATATAGCTTATTACGATTACAGTTAAAACTACCAACTGGGTTTCCTTTATCGTCGACTAAATCCCAATTAACAATTAAATTTGTCTGTTGGGTCGGCCTAAGACTGATGCCCTGGTCTTTTTCTAGGGTATACTCCGTCTGATCCAGTCTTACTTGATCATAGATCTTAAGATATTCATAGCTGGTATTAATATCTCCTTCCTCTATTCTGTCGATAGAAGATTGATTGTTGTTAAGATTAGTTCTTAGGTAATTTAGAGAACTATAATCTGCTCCGGTTGGCAATACCGGCTCATCTTGATTACTACTTAGAAAAAGAAGGCCCTTTTCAATGCCACTCTCAGCCGCCCAATAGGCCGTCTCCTGATTTCCGTAAGCTGAGTTTAATCTAATCTCGGAAGTTAAAACTCTACCGACCGCTAAAACAGAGACTGAGAAAATTGAGACGATCAAAACAGTGAGAATTAATGATGCGCCTGTTTGTTGATAATATTTATTCATCTCTTAATCAATAAAACTAAAATTTCTTGGTGAAGCAATTGTTTCCACCTCAACTTGCTCTCCTTTCAATTCAGGTAGATCACGCTTGTTATCAAAATCCGCCTTAAAACCTATCTCAACATAAGGATAGTTATTTTGAGAGAGCTTAGACTTATCTATCTGTTTACTCTGCCAGGGTGTATTAACTTTAAAACTAAAACTGCTGACTATAATATTCTCTCCCGAAATTGGCTGGGGTTGGCCGTCTTTCCTCCAGCCTGAGCTTAAATTATCACTGTGATAGATAATATCTTGGACCATAATACTCTCATTTTGTAGATAATACTGACGACGATGACTATCATCTAAACTAACCAACAAAACTTCAGAGTCCTCGATCTTACTATTAGGTTCATTCTGGCTAATCTGAAAATTATCCAAACCAACAAAATTGTAGTAGATATTGTTAGAATTAACCATCACAATCCCTCGGGAATTCCTTATATCCTGGCTAATCTGCTCAACTGTTTGGCGAACATTTTCATCTATCGACCGGCTAACCTCAGCTTTCTGCTGATATCTTGAAGTACCGGAAAAAACACCGGCGGCAATACTTAGACTAATGGCAAAAATTGAGACACCGACCAGGATTTCTAATAATGTTAAACCTTGTTGATTACTCATGGTTCCAATACCAGTTAGTTAGGCTGCTCCTTAAAACAATCTCCCTGTCATTACCACCCTCTTGCCATCTAACGACAGTCTTTAGATTTAGTATTTCGCTATCTGAAATTTGTCCATCTATCGATCTATCAAACTCTGTCCAATACTGATAACTTTTGCCAGTTTGACTAGATGACCAGCTCGATTGACCATAGTCCAAACCAGCCTTGCCGGTTCTACTATCTATCGTGTAGTTATATATACCATCTTCGTTGATCAGATCACCATTTTCATCACTATCCCACATGGTGCTACTATCACTATCTAAAATATTACTATTTCTAAACTGCTTGGCCAGCTCTAGTTGTTGCTGGGCCTGACTATAGGCTTCAATCTGATACTTGTTGGTTGAGGAAGTTCTTGAAACACCGACTGCCAAAGAAGAAAGAGCTCCCAAAACGATAAGGAGAACTGACACTGAGACCAATATCTCAATCAAGCTAAATCCTTCTTGTTTTCTAGAAATATTTGTCATATTAGTTTATTTCTACCTGACCAGTCTTTAAATATATTCTAACAGTTTTAGCGAAATTTTTCTCCTGATCCCTATACTCCAGATCTATCTGAGCAATACTGGCCCCATTACTATCCGGGTCAATTGAGAAAGGGCTATATAGATTACTTTCTTGCCCTAAATCAGGTTCAACCCCGCCATTAAAGACCAGCTTTGAGCTCTTAGTAAGAGCCGAGAGACTACTAAGCTCTTCCAATTTATTACCTGAGTTATTATATATATCCATTCCCGTAAAGAGAATATTATCACTAAACTGAACTGTTTTAACTTCCTCTAAGCTATACTCTCCCACTTCAACCTCACCGGGGACAAGATTGTTAATATCTGAGCCTAAATATATTATTCTACTTAAAACAATCTCTTTGCTATCTTGGTCAATCTCTAGCTGATATCCCAATGTGCCTTGATCCATACTCGACTCGGCCATAGATTTAGCTTCGTAGATTAAACCCTGAATATCGTTAGCTCCATTATTTATTTCCTCAATATGTCTAGTCTGAGAGTAAATTGAGCTACCGGCACCAATTAGTAAGATCATAATTGAGACTACCACCAACAACTCCACAAGACTGTACCCAGATTGTTTGCTATATTTATTCATTTTAGTAGTAAAGAAAATAGTTTTGAAAAATATTTATAAGCTCCTCTCCCCAAAACAATGCCAAGAAATAACCAATAACCAGAAATGGACCAAAGGCCAGCTTGCTTTTAAGACCTTGTTTACCAAATACGATTAGACCAAGACCTACCAGCCCGCCAAAGATGAAACTGGCATATAGCTGAACTAGAATCAAAGGCCAGCCCAAAATTAAACCAATTACCAGCATTAACTTAACATCACCATACCCCATCCATTTGCCCGAAGAGATAAGATGAAGTAGATAGAAGAAGCCACTGCCAACAAGTAAAGCAATTATCAAACTGCCAATCTCCAATCTGCCCAGATTGAGAAGATAGAGATTATATATAACACTTAAGATTAGTCCGGCATAGACAAATAAGTTTGGAATTAATTGATATTTTAAATCATAGACAAATATCGCTACCATAGTCATACCTACCAAAAACAAGACTATCGACCCCAAATCTATACCAAAATAACTGACAACTGCCAATCCGACCAAACCACCAAAAATCTCCACTATCAATATCCTTACTGGTATTTTCTCTTTACAATCCCTACATCGTCTTCTTAGAAAGATATAACTAACGATTGGTACTAAATCATACCAAGGAATTCTTTTTCCACAGGACTGACAAGATGAAGGTCTCTTTAGATTAATCTGGTTAGTTTCATCTTTTTTAATAACCAACCTATCGACCAGAACGTTAACAAAACTACCAAAACTGGCACCAGCGACAAAAGATATTATGGTTATCAAATAATTCAAAAAACTAATTAGCTTAATATCTAATTACAATCACCCGTAGATGCCACAGCGCTACAACCGCCTTCCGTACAACAGAAAACATCTTCAGAGTCGTCTGCTGCCTCTAGTTCCACATATGCCACAAAACCCTGGCCACCATCTGCATACTGAGTGGTAAATGGACCTAAGTCGGAATCAGCAGGATTAGATTTAAGATAACCATCGCTAATCAGATCACAACCACCCTGAAAGGTTCCACAACCAACATATTCGCTATTCTGGTTGTAGTAAAGCTCCTGTGCAGTTGCAATATTTCTAACTGTTTCCTGTCTTTTGGCATCTCTTGCCGAATCTCTAACTGTGCCATAGCCAACGGTTATAGCAATAGCTAAAATGGCAATAATTGCAATTACTACTAACAACTCAATTAAAGTAAATCCTCTCTCTTTGTTCATTTTCATCTGTTAATTAATAATATTTTATATTTATATATATCTTAAATTCCTGACATTGATATTTGATAGATTGGGATAATTATGGAAAAGACAACAAAGCCAACCGCAAATCCTAATATCACAATGATAACAGGCTCAAGCAGTGAGCTAATTACCTTTATCTTGTTATCGGCCTCCCCCTTATAATACTTTGCTAATTTATCTAGAATCTCTGAGACCTGACCAGCCTCCTCACCCACTTTAATCATTTGGGAGACCATAGCCGGGAAGACACCACTCTTTGCCAAAGGCGTGGATAAAGGAACGCCCCGTTCAACATCTTTCACTGCTGAAGTTAGAGCTTCTTGGTAAACAGAATTATCAATCGATCTACTGGTCAATTTGATAGCTTTAAGAATAGGAATGCCCGTGCCAAGCAACAGTGACATCATATTAGAAAACCTGACCATCTCCGACTGCTCTATTATAGGTCCAAAAACAGGAATCTTTAATTTCAACCGATCATAGGTATATTTTGCCGAATGACTGATTTTTATCCAGTACCTAACCCCAACCACAATCAGGACCACTAGTAGTAATAGCAACCACCACCAGCTACCAATAAAACCGCTAACTGAAAGAAGAATCCTTGTGCTTAGAGGCAGACCCATCTCTGAACTAGCAAAGATGCTTTTGAGCTGAGGAACAACAAAGATCATTAAAATGGATACTGCTGCTATTAAAGCAAGCAAGATAAATGCCGGATAGGCCAAAGCAGCTCGAAACTTAGAAGAAAAATTCTCTTGCTCTTCTAGCTCACCTGCTAAATGATCGAGGGTCTCTGGTAGTTTTCCTGTAGCTTCTCCTGATTGAACAACGGCAATAAAGACCTTATCAAATATTGACGGGTACTCCATCAAGGCTTTTGATAGACTAAAGCCGGATTCAATTTTCTTTGCGACTCCTTTCAATATTTTCTCAAACGCTTTATTACTAGTCTGACTGACCGATATCCTCAAGGCATCGCTCATCGCAATACCGGCCTCGAGCATAGTTGCTAGCTGACGAATAAATAGGGCTTTATCTTTGGTCCCGACACGACCAAAAAATGGTAGGCTAAAACCAACCTCTTTACCTAATTTTTCAATACTTACAATTAGATAATCTTTTTTAGCCAAAAGGTCTTCAACTACCTGAGAATCAGGGGCTTCAATCTGGCCCTGTTTGATTTCGCCTTTCTTTGTTTTCACTAAGTATTTATACTCTGGCATAAATTAATATATTAATAGACTTTCATTTTAAACTCATCCGGATCTATCGCCCAATCAAGAGCCGACTCTAGGGATATCTCTCCTTTGTCAACCAGCTCAGCTAAGGCTTTGTCTAAGCTGATCATGCCTTCTGAAGCCGAAGTCTGGATGATATTTGGAAGCTGATGAGTCTTACCCTCCCTAATAGCATTCCTGACAGCATCAGTAGCAAGTAACAGTTCACAGGCTACCATGCGCCCACCATCTTCCTTGGGTATCAATCTCTGAGAGACTATACCAAGCAAGGTGTTAGCCAACTGCTGCTGGACCTGCTGTTGTTGGTGAGCCGGGAAGACATCAATAATTCTATCTGTGGTCTGAGCGGCGGTATTGGTATGAAGAGTTGAGAAGACTAGATGTCCGGTCTCTGCTAAAGTAAGAGCAGAAGATATGGTCTCTAAGTCTCTCATCTCGCCAACCATAATCACATCTGGGTCTTGTCTTAAACTACTTCTAAGGGCTCTAGAAAATGAGTTGGTGTCATTAAAGACCTCACGTTGCTCGATAATACTTTTATTGTTAGTAAAGACATACTCAATAGGGTCTTCTATGGTAATAATATGCTCGTTTCTATTCTTGTTAATCTCATTTACCATCGAGGCTAAAGTAGTCGACTTACCATGCCCGGTCGGACCAGTAACAATAACAAAGCCCTGGTGAGATGAAGTAAACTTCTCTAAAACGGGTGGCAAGTTCAACTCTTTAAGACTTTTTATTGTAGAAGGTATTAGCCTTAAAGAGGCCGATATTTTGCTTTTTTGAAAAAAAACGTTAGCTCTAAATCGAACTTTATCATCATAGTCAAAAGATAGATCGATCTCTTTCTGCTCAGCCAGTTTATCTTTATCGGCATCGGAAAGAAAGCTAAATATAATCTCCCTAGCTTGATCATGAGAGAGAACTTTCTCCCCCTCAATTGGCACTAGACTACCATTAATTCTCAAATTTGGTTTGACCCCAGTAATAATATGAATATCGGAGGCTTCCTTCTCAATTGCCTGAGTCATATAATCGACCAACCGCTTATCAAAATTCTCACTACTTCTGCTAATTTGATCTAAACTTTTCTCTTCTTTATGCTCAGTCATTTTTTTAATTTACTTTATTAAATATATATCTAATTATATCACAAACTAATCAAACTAGATATTTATCTAGAACTGTTCCTCTACCACACCTGTAACTCTAAATATTTCCTCTAACGTCGTTAGGCCTTTTAGCGCTTTAATTACTCCGTCCTGTTCCATTGTAACCATGCCGTCTTTAATTGCTTGATTCCTGATCTGACTAATAGAGACATCCTCATGGATCATAGCTCGAATCTTCTCATCGATCTCTAAAACTTCAAATATTCCTATTCGACCTTTATAGCCTTGATAGCATTTGTCACAACCTTTACCCCGATAGATCTGCCAATCTTTCTCATTGGGTACTGCATCTTTCTCACTATCAGACAAATTTGATAGAATACTTTTAATTTTCTTCTTTGCCTCACCATTAAATTTAGGATCTTTCTGCTTACAGTGTGGGCAGATCTTTCTAACCAATCTTTGAGCCAAAAAAGCATTCGAGGCTGAACTGATAAGAAATGGTTCTATACCCATATCGATCAGCCTCGGAATAGCCCCGGCAGCATCGTTAGTATGAAGAGTAGTAAAAAGCAAGTGCCCTGTTAGAGCGGCGTGAATCGCCATCTCCGCTGTCTCTTTATCTCTAATCTCACCGACCATGATAACGTCTGGGTCCTGTCTCAACACGCTACGCAATCCATTAGCAAACGAGTAGCCAATATCGGGCCTAGCTTGAGACTGAGAGACGCCATCCAACTCGTACTCGATCGGGTCCTCTAAAGTTATTATATTTATCTTCGGTTGGTTGATCTTACTCATAGCAGCATAAAGAGTGGTTGACTTACCCGAACCTGTCGGACCTGTAGCTACGATCATACCGTAAGGCTTCTCAATATTCTTGACCAATTTCTTATAGCTGCCCCCCTTTAAGCCTAGATCCTCTAGGTTAAACTCTTTTCTACTCTTATCCAGTAGCCTAAGAACGACTTTCTCATTATTAGTCGTCGGCATAGTTGAAACCCTAAGGTCAATCTCACGATTATCATATTCAACTTCAAAACGACCATCTTGAGGAATTCGCTTCTCATCAATTCGAAGCTTTGAAAGAATCTTAATTCTAGAAATTATTGCCGCATGCAGCTCTCTGGGCACTTTAGTGATATTATTTAAGACTCCATCAATTCTATATCTCAGCAGACTATCATCATCGGTCGGCTGAATATGAACATCACTGGCTCTTTTACTTAGAGCAAAGTTAACAACGCCGGCAACAATCCGAGGTACAGAGCCTTTGCTAATTATCTGATCCAACTCTTTCTTAGAGCTAACTTTTCTTTGAATCAGACTAGTGATTCTACCCTTTAATTGTTTCTGGCTACTATCTAAAACAGAAAGGTCTTCTTTCTCATCTGTTCTTTTATCGGCAGCCTCGCTATCTTTCTTTGAGATAATCTCTTTACTAACTTCTTTATCAGTCTTCACAGCTTCTTCCGCCTCATCTTTATCGAAATCTAGCTTACGACCGTCTTCTTCTTTTGACCCACTCTCCTTTTCTGCCTTAGTTTTTTCTCTTTCTTCCTTATAATCAGGATACTTTCTCAGAACCTCTTCTATATCTACTTTCTTAGCTATTGCCAATTTAATATCTATCCCCTTCTTTGTTTGGGCAAAATTAATAATCTCTTTAAGGGCTTTGGAATTAGGCTCAGCTGAAGCAACTTTTAAAATACGATCCCCAATCTCATCATAGGCAACAACTTGATGTTTGCTGGCAATCTCATAAGGAATTCTTTCCAGAACCTCTTGCTTAATCTCTCTATTCACAAGATTAACTAACTCCAGACCGTTATTGTTGGCCTTGGCCCGCTGTATTTTTGATTGATCAATCCCTTTCTGCTCTAGTACATCTTCAACGGAAATATTTTCGTTCTCTACCCGCTCTTGAAATCTTTCTGCCTGAGTACTGCTAATCACATCTTGCTTAACCAGAATTTTAAGCAATCCACTTGTCAAAACAGGCTTTTTTTCTAAAGTCTGGTCGATCTCTTTCTCTTGGACTTCAATCTTCTTCTCGTCTTTTCTGTCCTTAAGCCGATTATACTGAGAAAGAGCAGCCTTAATATCATTAATCTTAGCCAGATTAAATTCAAAACTATAGTCCTTATGCTTGGCATTTATCGGCTCAATTACTTCTTTATCAATCTTAGGTAGATTATATGGATTATTAATAGCAATTTTTAGCTTATCTCCATCCTTTTCGTAAATTATCAACTTATACTCCCGTGCCTTATCCTCCGAAACCAAACCTAACAACTGATCGTCAATGGGTCGACTACCAATATTAACTCTCTCTAAATTAAAAAGTATGGAAGCCGCTCTAAGCAGAGCACCTTCATCAACCTGATTATTTGTTTTTAAATATTCAAAATAATCCTGACTACTGTCTTCTTTGGTTTTTTCTCTAATTTTATCAGACTGCTCCTGACTTAACCCCCCAATTGAAACCAAGACGCTAAGCAGATCGTCTTTGTTGCCCTGCCTTTTTTTAGGGCTTTTTGTCTCTGTTGCCATTTTTTTGAATCGCTAATCAATTTATTTAAAAGGGTCTTTAACGCCAATCTCACTGCCAGATACGGTTATGGGATAATTGACCACCGAAAGCCTCTCCTGAACCTGGTTAACGACTGGATTACTTAGAAGATCATCTTTAATTGAGGCTACATCTGTCTGGCTATCTTGGCTAGCAGTTAAACCTGATACTAAATACCAAGCTAAAGTAATTAGTATTAAACCTATTAAGACTCCTAGAACCACCCTACTTATCTTTTTGAACATACTTATCCTCTCCTTTCTTAGTCAATTTATATAATTAATTACTAGCCAGATAATAACCAACTAAATCGATACTAGCTCCATCTCTATTGAGAGTAACGTTGCTGACAGAGAAAGGTCGTCGGCTATTACTTAGGGAACCAATAAAGTTACTAATCTTAGGGTAGCTACCAACCAATGAAATCTCTAATTCCTCTCTGGTAACTTCTGGGCTAATGGCACTCTCAGTTGAAGAACTACTGTCAAATACCTGGTTACCCTCATCATCACTTCGAACATAGCTTATCAATTTTGTCCCGGAACGAGCAGCTAGAGAATCAATTATTGAAACCGAACTGGCACTCTCATCACCCGTAGGCAATGCCTCACTCATTAGGTTGATGGTCTCTTGTGCTTGATCAATTTTAGATTGCAAGGCCGATAGTTTCTCCACTCTATCCTGTTTAACTTGATAGATCTGTTTATTCTCACTAAGCTCTCCGGTAGAAGATTCTAGGTAAGAAAGTCCTTGATAGACTCCGAAGTAACCACCAACTATTAGGACCAAGACAGCCACGGCTGCCCAGATACTAGCTTTTTTTGAAAATTCCATATTCATATATTTCCTCCTTTAATATATTAATTACTCTTGCCTTTTAAAATGCTAGCCGAGATAGTGAACTGTACCTTGCCCTCAGAATCGTCCGTTGCCGAAACAATTTGGACATCCTTTAGGCTCTCGCTCTGCCCATAAGCAATTACTTGCTTGTTAGCATCCCGATAACTTTTGGCTAATCCTTGAATCTGAATAGAGGAATCGGAGCTATCGAGATTAACATTGATCAAACTAACATCTTTCAAAGCAAGATCGGCCAGATCGGCTACAAGATTAGAATAAGTAGTCTGGCGAGAGTAGAGAGAGCTTATCTCTTCTTGGGCCACCCCAAGAGCAAGAGCGGTCTCCTCTACTTCTTCTAAATTAGCAAGTTCTTGGTCGACTGCCTCAATCTTATTCTCATAACTAGCAGCCTGACGAGACTGAGCGTAGCCAATACCATAGATCACAATGCTAGAAATGATAACTATCAATACCACTCCGATACTAAAGTAGATTACTTGCTGGTCATCGATCTGTTCATTTACTTGTTCTTCATTTGCCATATAGGGCCTCCTTTATTTTATAACTTCTTATATATATTCTAACACATTTTTAATAGTAATGCTCATATGGTTTAGGGTCATATAGTTTGGCCAGGCCAGGAATACTCAACAAACCAGAACTATCATAGATATATGAAACATAGTTATCACCTGCTAACTCAAAACTCTTCGAGGAGAGCGAGCCTTTAACAATCAGATGTCCTCCTCCCCTATTATCAACTATAATCTTATCATCAATCGCCGAGAAATGAGCCTGGGCATAGACCAGCCGGTTCTTAGTATTCTCCAATTCGATAGATCCACCAACAGAAACAAAGGCAAGGCCAACATCACTACCAGAAAAGACGATATCAACATTGGTCAATTTAATATCACCTTTGACAATAATAGTCTTACTTTTACTAAAAGAGAGTTTCTTATTCGATAAATTCAGACCGTTTTTGTAATAGACATAGCCATATTGGTCGCTGGTAATATTGCTCTGATTGCCATCCTGTACTTCAGCCTCATTAACAATCAACTCCAAACGCTTATTCAACTTAGCCTTATAATAATCATAATATTTACTATCTCGATAACTCTCATCACCGATCTTGGCCTGATAGTTACTAATCTGCCAATCAGGATTATCTCCAAAACCGTTAATAGCGCCACCTGAGCCAATGACATCGATCTGGTCTAAGTCGGTCCCCAAAACATTTCTACTACTATTATCGATACTACCATGGGAGTAGATATCTCCTCGAGGCCCTATAATATCAGTAATAACTATATTGGCCGGGTCAAGATCTATTCTGTTATTTCCTCTTTGGTTATAACGAACATAGGAAGGACTCTGATCGACTTTAATTGGCCCGTCAGTAGTATACTCTACCGCCTCTAAAACTATCTCTAACTCAACCGCATCTTCTGGTCGGTAGTTGCCAAAACGATAAACCAATTTTCTGTTATTTGCCACAATTAGCTCACCTGAACTGGGCAAGTTAGATTGTTGGCCATCATACTTCTCACCCTGAATCATATTGCTACCTATATATCTTAGATACCCACCGACTGGCAAGGTCTCCCTAATTTCAACTAACTTTGGAAAATCGTCTTCTACTCTACTCGGTGGCTGATAACGAACTCTGATTTTCAACTTCTCACCCCTATTTACGGGAAAACTATCAGCCGAGAAACTACTGGCCGGCATACAACTACTGCCCAAGCGACTTTGAGAGGCTAGAGAACAGAGATTCTTAGAGACACTTGGAGGAAAATTATATAGATAACTATGAGCGCTAGGAGGGGGGATACTAAAGGCCTTGGCAATATCTTTTCTATAGAAAACAAACAGACCAACACTGACCACAAGTGCTATTACTATGGGAACAAAGAATAATTTTTCTTCTAAAATTTTCTTCATTGATATCATTTAGGAGCCATACTGCCCGGCACGCTAAAAGTTGCTCTCTCTTTACCATCCAGCACCGCCTCATAAATTGCTCTGGATCGTAGGTAGTCAACGCTACCAGGGGCTTGGTTGTTCATAATTTGCCAATAATGAAATGCTAGTAAGTACTTACCCAGATAAGGCGTTCGGTAGATTAACTTGGTTTGATAGAGAGAGAAAACCAGTAGACAGGCCCCCACAACTAAAACCAGATACGGAACCAACTTTGATTTTTTCTTTTCTTTAGTTGAGGGCATTTAGATTCACTGTTACGGTCCAGCTCTCCGGCTGCATCGGCTGAGCCAGCTCTTGATAGAAACCTCTGCCATGAGAGTAGTTATCATTACCACCCCAGACCATTCTTACTACCGCACCGGAGTAGGTTGGCCATCTTCCGGTAAAATTAACATCTTGGGCAAATTTCTGAATCTTCTGGGGACTGGAACCAAAATTTAGCCATTCTGTTTGAACACCAATATTACCTTGGGGACGTTTTCCGCTAATCCGCGTCTCATATTGAAATCGTTCGTCAACCAATCGAGCCTTACCTGTAAACTGCAGAGCGACAGGAAAGTTCTTATCTTTTTCAACTAGATTAGCTTTAACAAAAGATCTTCCGGACCAATTCTCCGAAGCCTTCCAGGTCTCAAAAGTACCGTCATAGCCGGAAGCTAATATATTCCAGCCAATCACATTTGGATAAGGGGTCGTTAAACTAACTCCTTTTTCCACTTTAGGATTGACATCCTTCCAAGACTGTTGATTGGGGGGGAAATATTTCTCAAACATATCGGCAGTACACTGTTCTCTTTGGATAACATGTCCAAACTCTGAGCGGTGACTGAGATGATTAGAGCCTTTATAACCAGTACAGGTCTTATTGCGATAATCTTTCTCATAGACTGGCTGATAGTTTAAGACTAACTGATCAGCGTCTTGAGCTAGCACATCCGGAGCCAGCTGAGCATCACTGCTACTGGCAAAAGGGTAGCTGATCAGAACAATCCCGATTGCCCCCATCAAAATACCAAACCCAAATATTAACCAGTTACCATTTGAAAAAATCTTCAGTCCTTTTCTCATATTACTATTCTTATTTAATTAAAAACTTATCCACAAGAAAAACAATTCTCCTAATTTGAGTTAATTATATCATATCCAAGGTAATTAAAAAATCGGAAGGTAACCTTCCGATTTGACAGCTAGCAGGTTCTCGTCTAAGCCGGAGCAAGCATCACCTACCTAACTAAAAACATCCCACTTTGGGGATATTTTTAGTTCAGGCCCGGCAGGATTCGAACCTGCGGTGCCGGTTTTGGAGACCGGTGTTTTAGCCAACTAAACTACGGGCCCATAAGCCGTCTATGGGATTCGAACCCATAACCTACTCATTACAAGTGAGTTGCTCTGCCAGTTGAGCTAAGACGGCATATTTAGATAAATCCATAATCGGAAATCCGACCCCGCCTGCCAAAGACTGAAGCTAGTGACCTGCCCGCTAGTGCCTGAGCACAGCAATGGCAGGCGGGTGGCGGGCAGGCTTCCGATTTTCTCTGTTGCTCTCTTCTGGTCAATGCGATATCCATTCGGGGGTTCTTACCTTTCACCTTAGTATTTCAGAGTCAACTTTGATGCAAATTCTACAATTGCCCATCCTTCGCTAAAAAAGCTACGGAGGGCATTTATCTTTAATATAGATAGTAGTTAAATGGGCGGGGAGGGATTCGAACCCCCGAAGGCATAAAGCCGTCAGATTTACAGTCTGATGCGTTTGTCCACTTCGCTACCCACCCATATTGTTAATATACTATGCTACCCCAACAAGAGGGGAATACCCAATATTATTCAATCATTTTAACAAATTTCTAAATGCATTTCCTCCTTTATAACTCTTTATCTCGTTTTCTCTTTTCATCACTTCAGTTCTAGTTTTAAACTCTTCACTATATACAACCTGCCAAGGTATTCCATATTTAGTTGATTTAGTTTTACCTAAATTATGTTTTTTTAATCTTTCCCGAATATTATTGGTTTGCCCGATATAGTATCTTCCAGTTGACTTACTTTTTAATATATAAACATAAAACATAATTTTTACTGATGCGTTTCCCCGCCTCGGCGGGGCCACCCATATTGTCAACTTTCAACTAGCCTAGAGGGGGAATTGAACCCCCGACCTCTTCCTTACCATGGAAGCGTTCTACCACTGAACTATCTAGGCACTCCTCCACTTTTAGATATCATAGCAATAAAAGAGGTTTTTTTCAATGATTAAGACTTTACTATCTTCTTCTTTATATCCTGATAATTTTTATTATTTGGCTCAATCTCTAAAGCTCTCTTAATTGAATCTATCGCTTTCCCTTTTTTGTCCAGTTTCAATTGAACTTGAGCTAACTTAGACCACCTCATGGCAATCATATTGTTCATAGACAGAGCTTGTCTGAGTGCTCTCTCTTCCTGCTTGGGTTTTTTTAGCTTGTTATAGAGTTCAGCTAGCTCCATATACCAAAACCCATCCTCCTTTCTCTTTATTGCCTCTCTTAGAGCTAGAACTGATTCTTTAATGTTATCTTTCTTTAGATATATCTGATGGAGAAGGTAGTAAAGCTTGGCATCTGAAGGCTTGATTGAAATTAATCTAAGGGTTATTTTCTCAGCTGTATCCAGATCACCATGCTGATAGATATTTTTAGCTTTCTTGTAGCTTTTCTCTACATTGACCACAACTCTCTTCTTCTCAGTGCTATCTTCTTGTTTCTCTTTAGGTTGAATCCTTGTAGGAATCTGTTTAATTTTTTCACCAGTCTGCCTAAGAAGAGACCTAAGCTTTCTTCTAAACGAAAGCCAAAATGGACCTTTCTCTGTATTTTTTCTCCTTTTCATTCTTTTCTTTTGAAATTGCGGAAGCTGACCTATTGCTAAGTAAAGAACAATCGATACCCCAACTACAACAATTATTTCATACATTTAATTAACTAATAGTTATTTCCTTCTTAACTCCATCCTCAAACTCAACTAATACCGTCTGTTTTAAAGGGTTAATATCCTTAACCACTCCGTTTTTGCCATCCTCCTTAATTTTTGAACCGATTTCGGGCAACTGCTCTTTAAGATTTTGATAAATTTCGTTCTCGTACCTAAGACAACAGACCAATTTATCACAAAGCCCGGATAATTTATTACTATCAACACCATTAAGATCCTGGCTGCTTATTAAGCTGGATGGCACTTCTTCTAGAACATCAATTACGCCCCGATAGCAACATGCCTCACGACCACAGGGCCCAATTCCGCCGGTAATCATTCTCGCCTGTCTATTGTTGATGTGCTGTAATCTAACGACCCGGTTAAAGGACGAGGCCAACTCTTTGACCAGTCTCCTAAAATCTACTCTCTGCTCGGCAGTAAAATAGAAGATTATTCGCTGATCATCACTTGTCAGTAAAGCAGTAATTGGCTTCATTTCAAGCTGATACTTTTTGGCTTTTTTTCTAAATTGCTCCAATGCATCTTCCTCTAACTCCGTCAACTCGTCAAAATTACTTGTGTAGTTGCTATCTAGAACCTTGCTTACTCTGCCAACCAAAACATCTTCGTTATCATTTGATCCTTGGTTCTTCTCCCCAGCCTCCTTAATAACTCGAAATGGTATCTTGCCAAGTTCGGTCTCTATCTCTAACCAAACACTGCTCTTTTCTAATTCAATCTTTTTTTCAGTCTCAACTAAACCTTTCTCGACATTCTTTCTGGCCAAACAAATATATCTACTCATAACCTTCTACTGATAATTAATAAATATGTTTTTCAATAAAATCTTTGAATTCAAGTTTGTTCTCTGTTGGTCAGTAATTGCTGTTCTAATTAGATCTAAATTATTTCTTCTTTTACTACTTCTCTGCCTAAACCACTGCTCTCTTTCTACTATTAAGAACACAAGAAGAATATTTTCTAACCCAAACCCAAGTAACTTATCATTAACTAACTCCAGCCTATCAGAGAGAGCCTGATTATTCAATTTACCATAGACCTTGAGGATATTATCGACATCGGCCCCCATTCTAGCTAGATCTTTATCTAACCTAGGAAGACCCGTCCATCTAGCAATCTTAGTAAAGGAATCAGCTTTACTCAGGCTCTCAATATTACTACCTAAATCTGGGGGAATATAGATTAGTTGAGCACGGGAAGTAATTGTTGGTGGAAAGCTCAAACTATCAGCAGTTAGGATAAATATTGTCTGGCTATCTTCTTCAAGAGTCTTTAAGATGCTATTTGCTGCCTGATTGGTCAAATTATTTGCACGCTTGATTACAACGATCCTAAGTTGATCTTTGTATGTCTTATAACTAACCTTCTCTTTAACCTGCCTGATCTGATCGATTTTAATTGTTTCAGTTTTTCTTGTTTTTCCGGAGCCTTTCAAAAATATTAGGTCTTCATCAATCCTCTCTTCTACGGCCAAGCATTTACCACATTCTAGGCAAGGCCTATTTTGCTTATTTTCACATCGAATTGCTTTGACAAAATCCAAGACCAGCTCTTCTTTGCCAACACCTTTTGGCCCATAGAACAAGTAACAATTAGAAAGACTATTGTGCTTAAGCTGTTTTAATAGAATTTTAACAGATTTAATTTTTTTAGAACTTTCTTGGAGTAGATTCACCTCAAATAGTTTATTTTGCTTATAAGCTTCTGTGTCTATTAATAATAATCAGAAAATAGGTCGTTGGCAAATATCTTCTATTGATGATATGATATATTATATTATGAGTGAATATAGTGATAAAGAAATAGAGTGTTTGCAATGTGGGGAGAATTTTGTTTGGACAGCTGGAGAGCAGAAATTTTATGATGAGAAAGGCTTAGATAATCAACCAAAAACATGCCCTACCTGTCGTGAAAATAGAAAGAAAGAGACTGCATTCGAGTTAGAGTGCCAGGAATGTGGCACCAAAGGTCATATAAAAACTTCTCAAGAGGATGAGAAGTCTTTAGAGAATAAATATATTGTTTGTCAAAAATGTGCCCAAGAAGATAGCTAAGCCTGACTCTTTCTTCTCTTCTTAAGACATTTAGCACAGATAACAACCTTCTTCATCTCTCCGTCCTCAATGATTCTAACCTTATGCAAATTCGGCTTGAATCTTCTGATACTACTCTGGTGAGAATGACTAACCTTATTACCTTTTCCTGATTTTTTAAAACAGATCTGGCAGTTGGCCATATTATATAGTTTAGAAATTGTTAATACTTATTCAGCATACAAGCTATTAAGATAAAAGTCAATGATATTTCTCTCAAACATATTCAGTAACTTCTATGCTTTAGTCGGTTTTCTGGCCGGATTACTTATTGCCATAACTATCCATGAATTTGCCCACGCTTATATCGCCAACCGCCTTGGAGATCCAACAGCCAAAAACAGAGGTCGGGTCAGTCTTAACCCCATTCGCCACCTAGATCCGGTTGGTACTATTTTTCTATTCTTAGCAGGCTTTGGTTGGGGCAAACCGGTCCCAATCAACCCAAATAACCTAAAAAGGCCCAAGATAGATCAATTAAAGATCGCCCTCTCCGGACCGTTTGCCAATATTATTATAGCCATTATCTTTGCTCTGCCCTATCGGTGGGTGCTAGCGGCCAACCTTGATTTAAACATACTAAACACACCCCTACTAACAATTAGCCACTATATAGTCGATATCAATATTATCCTGGCAATTTTTAATCTATTGCCCATACCTCCTCTAGACGGGGGTGATATCGTTAGATCAATTCTCCCCAATAGTCTATTTGAGGCCTACTCCAAAATTGGCCCTCCCCTTCTTTTTATCTTAATTTTCCTTGAGTTCACTTCCATAACCAGTCTCAATCTCTTCTCAAAGTTTTTTACTCCAGTAATTCAATGGGCCTCCTACGTAATTAGAGTCTTTCCTCAATAAGTGGCTAGAGTCAACTTTTTAGATACTTGACCGATATATATGATTGTTCTCAGTTAAGAAATAGATCTTGCCACCTCCAACTACTAGATCGATTACAGATTCGTTCATCTGATATTGTTTCTTATAGCTACCATCATCTTTGTTATAGACCAGAACTCGACTACCGTCTGCTAAATAGAGTCTGTCAATATCTTCATTAGTGTAAATTAAGCTAGGCTCAGAGATTTCCTGATTAGGAATAGGAGGATTAGTATAATTATAGTCTTCAATATTGTCCAAAGAGTAACTAGCTATGCTGCCGTCAGTTTTTAGAAAATATATCTGGCCATCAATAGTCATAGACAGACAATTTTTAATATCTTCATTATTAACCAAAGGCCGGCCTGTAGAGTAGCCAAATATGCCCCCCTGATAACGCCAGAGGGTGCCTTGACTTGAATCAAGAAAGTAGAGATTATCGTCGTAGGTCTTCATCTGATTAACCGAGCTGCTAGGAAGCGTAATATCTAACAAATTCAAATTATCATCCTCAGCCTGATAACTATAGGTTAAATCCTTGCTGGTTTTAACTAATAGATCGGAAAAAGTTCCTGACCTGGAAATCAAATCTACTTGTCCAGCCTTAGCTGGCAGACTTTCTAGTTCATCTACCTTCTTGTTATTTAGGCCAATGCCATAGATCTGCCCAAACTCTTTATTTACTACTATCAGACTACTATCGGATAGTACAAGATTACTCGTTTGAAACTGGCCGTCATTTAATCCACTTAGATCTAGCCAACTACCACCAACCTTCTTAATTTTATTTATTTTTAACCAGTAATCATCGATCCTGCTCAGTAGACTGTCAACCTGGCCACTATTTATCTGGCTATCTATGGCCGATAATTCTTCCTGGGCAGATAGCAATACCGATCTAGCCTCATCTTCTTGATGAAGAGCAATTTTTGTCTCAACACTGTCAACCATTTCTTGGGCCTGATTTATTCGATCAGATAAATCCTCACTACTTGAAGCTGATTGGCTAAAGAAAAATCCTAGGCCGATACCAAGAAGGATAACAATCGCTAGAGCTATAAACCATTTCTTATTAATTCCACCAACATATCGGCCAATAGCGATTAGGTACTTTTTCCAATCCTTCTTCTTCTCTATCGATTCTTGCTTAATTGACTGAGCCGAGTACTTATCCCAATTCTCACCACCACCCTCTTCGCCAGAAGATTGATGATGTTGATCAGCTTGGCCGGTATGAGTGGAAAGAGCAAAGTCCGAGATCAGTCGATTAACTCTTTTCACACTCCTAATCATCCAGAAACCAGTTCTGACGATAACTTTCTTCCTAACAATTGGCCAGTAATTTCTAGTGAATTTTACAACATCTTGGTAATATTTGTTTTGGCCTTTATTGGAAGGACTATCGATATAGTAAACGTTTGGCAGATTGCTTGTGCTTGGGTCTCCGGGGTGGTCAACATTAAGAATAATTGAATTAACAGGAGGAGAGCCTTCTTTGCTCAGAACCTCTTTAATATACTGGCCGGTCTTCTTAGCCCCCTCTTCTTTAGTCAGATCACGGATTGTATCTAGAGAGATATAATCAAAAAAACTACTATTGGCAAATATCAACCTATCTCGAAGCTGAATCTTGCCATCAGTAATTTCAATAAAAGGAAACTCAGCCGGCCCATTTCCACTCTCATTTTTAGTTATCTTGCTAATCTTCTCACCCCTGAAAAGATAGCCTTCAACTTGTCCGGTGTGGGTTAGATATATCTTATCATCAGCAATTGAGGCAATAGCAGCATTAATATTATCTACCCAGCTCGTCTCACCTTCTTTTGCTAATGAGGCCAGTTGAGTATTAATACTCTCTAGTGCCCGCTCAAAGCACCTCGACGGTCTCTCATCAATTCGATAGTATTCTTGCTTAACAGTCTCTACAATCATCTCAGCAATTTGAGCCGAAGGATGCCAAGGATTTAAAATTTCTATTAAAAAGTATAGACTGCCCTTCTCTCTTTTATCTCGGTCAGTCGGAGTGAAACAGACTGTTTTTAAAAATCTATCCTCTACCTTGGAAGAGTTTAAAACTCTAACAACCTCCATAGGTAGTTTATTATTATTCATAGATGTTAACTATTATATCATATCGGGATGCCGGGAATCGAACCCAGACCACACGCACCCCATGCGCGCATTCTTCCATTAAACTACATCCCGTCTACATTTTTTCTGGTCGCTCTATCCCCAAAAGTTTTAAAGATATCTTAAGAATATTCTTAGTCGCTTTAGCCATTTTTAAACGCTCTCCCCTAGTCTTCTCATCTGACTGTAAGATAGGACAAGCCCGATAGAATGAATGGAACTTTTTAGCAATATCATTTGCATAATTAGGCAAGAGATGAACTTGGCTTGTCTTCTTAATAGATTTAATCACATCTTCAAACTTTGAAAGCTCCAAAATTAACTCGGTCTCTTTCTGACCATAATCAAGGTCTTCTTTAGTAGCACTCCTATCTTTTTCTGGCTTAATCTTCTCTCTCTTTTCTTCGATGCTATTTATTCTGGCAAAAGCGTACTGGATATAGTATACGGGATTATCTTTGCTTTTCTGCTTAATTTTAGATAAGTCAATATCCAGGGGGGTATTGAAGTCTTTTGAGAGAAAGACATATCTAGCCACGTCAGACCCAACTTCATCTATCAGATCATCCAAGAGCAGATATTGCCCTTCTCTCTTACTCATTCGCACCACTTTGCCGTCTTTTTTAAGAGTCACTAGTTGAAAGACAATCGGTATCCAACTATCCTGCCAACCAAAAGCCTCGAGCATTCCTTTATATCTTGGAACATAGCCATGGTGATCGGCGCCCCAAAGATTTATTACTAGATCAAAACCTCTCTGCTTAAACTTGTTATAAGCATAACCAATATCGGAAGCAAAATAGGTATACTGGCCATTTTTTCTTCTAATCACCCTATCTTTTTCATCACCAAACTTACTAGACTTAAACCAAGTTGCCCCATCTTTTTTATAGATTAAATCCTTCTTCTCTAGCTCATCAAGAGCCTCTTCGACAGTTCCTTCTTGATAGAGTCGGCTCTCCTTATACCAACTATCAAACTTTACCCCGGTATTTTTCAAGCTTGGTTTAATTAAATTATCAATCACGACCTCTGCCGCCCTACTACCTAGATCGGCCAGACTTTCACCTTCTTTATACTCTAATTTATCAGCCAGCTTGGGGATATAGTCTCCCTTGTAGAGCTCATCACTATCATAAGTAGTTGGTTGTCCGTCCTTCTTGGTAATTATCGAATCTGCCAGTATCTCAGCCTGCCTGCCGATGTTATTGATATAGTACTCTCTCTTAACATCATAGCCTAACAACTTATAAATATTAGCTAGAGCACTACCGCCAAATGCCCCCCGACCATTACCCAGGGTCAAAGGGCCGGTTGGGTTGGCCGAGACATATTCTAGCTGCACTTTAGCCTGGCTGTTCCTTGGGTCATTAAAACTATCTTCATTCAAACCTAATAATTCATCTAATAAGCTCTGCTTACCTATTTGAGAAAGATATATATTTAAAAAACCTGGTCCGGCAATCTCTGCCTTATCAACTGTATCCAGCCCTTCTAACCTCTTAAGGAGTAAATCTTGTTTGCTATTTGTAGACTTACTGGCCAATAGAACATTACTGGTTAAATCACCGTGCTGATTAGTAGCATCAAGATCTAATTTAACCTTATCTACTTCAACACCTAAACTATCGACAATAGATTTTGAGATATCTTCCAATAGTTTCATTAGTTAGTAATAATTTTTTTAAACTTGCGCTTACCAACATTTACCACCATACCGTCTCTGATAGCTACCTCTGCTTCAATATCCTTTATCTGAGCGTTATCAATTCTAACTCCACCTTGTTCGATCAACCTTCTAGCTTCTGATTTTGAAGAGACCATATCAAGCCTATCTAGTAAATCAACTATCTGATAAGATTTGCTTCTTTCCATCTCTATCTCCGGCATCTCTGTTGGTCTTTTGCCCTTCTCAAAGACTCTTTCAAATTCAGACTCGGCATCTTCGGCTGCTGCTTGACTGTGAAGCTCCATTACTATCTGAAAGGCCAAACGCTTCTTTATCTCTTTTGGGTTCTTGCCTAGCTCCAATTGATCTTCGATCTCCTTAACCTCAAAATCATCAAGATCAGTAGCCAGGTGATAGTACTCCACAATTAGATCGTCAGGAATTGACATTAATTTACCATACATCTCTTCTGGGGGTTCAACTATTGAGATATCATTTCTAAGCGATTTGCTCATCTTGCTCTTGCCATCTGTGCCTGTTAGTAGAGGCATCATCACTAGATCTTCAGGTTTCTGGTCGTGTTGCTTCTGTAAGCTCCTAGCCGCCATCAAGTTTAATCTCTGATCATAACCGGCCACCTCAACATCGGCTTCAAGAACAACGCTATCATAGGCCTGCATCAAAGGATAAAATCCCTCGTGATATCTGACATCCAAACCCTTCTCAATTCTTTTTTGGAAATCCTCTCTTTCAATAACCCTAGAGAGGCTCATCTTGGAAGCTAGTTTAATTATTTGAGCAAAACTCATCTTAGAGAACCACTGGCTATTATGCCTTACTTCTATCTTAGAAATATCGAGCACGCTGCTAATCTGATCTAGATAATCTTTCATGTTATCTTTTATCTGCCTGTCTGTAAGCATAGGCCGGGCCTTGCTTCTCCCAGAAGGATCACCGATCTTGGTTGTAAAATCTCCGATAAGAAAGATGACTTTATGGCCTAACTTTTGAAATTGAGCCAACTTTCTTATACCAACCAAATGGCCAAGATGAATGCGGTTGGAGGTTGGGTCAATGCCATATTTTACGGTTAACTTTTTGCCAGACTCTAACCTTTTTTCAAGGCTAGACTTCTTAATGACTTCTTTAGTACCCCGCTCCAATATTGTTTGATTACTCACTTCCATAATAATTCTATTAGTTTGCCTAAAATATTTATAAATAAAACCCAAAGAAAAAAATATATTAAATCATATTGGCTATATATACTTAATATCCTACCAGTAATATATACCAATATCAAGCATAAAATTGATTGACAAATGAGATATATATTGGTAGTATTTAATCAAAGACTAACTCTAATAATAATCAAATTAAGGGGATATATTATACTAAATATGAAAAACAAAATTTTAGTTAAGAAAAACAAGAAGAGAAAAAGAAGCAATAAGTGGAGCTGGAAGAAGGCTGGCAAGTATGTCGGTTATGGACTTCTGGCACTGCTTTTAATTACTGCTGTTACTTTCGCCTGGTACTCAAAAGACCTACCAACCGCTGGAAAAATAAAGAATCGACATGTTGCTCAATCGACAACCATCATGGATAGAAATGGCAAACTACTCTACAAGATTCATGGCGAAAAGAATCGAACCGTTATTGATAGCAATGAGATACCTGATCATGTAAAACAGGCAACAATAGCTATTGAAGACCATGATTTCTACAAGCACCACGGGGTGGATGTTAGTGGTGTCATGAGAGCGGCCTGGGTAAATATTACCAATAGCGGCATCCATCAAGGCGGGTCAACCCTAACTCAGCAACTAGTCAAAAATGCTCTACTCTCCCCTCAACGAACTATGACTAGAAAGATAAAAGAGCTTATTCTTTCAATTGAGATGGAGTTCATGTACACCAAAGACGAGATACTAGCCATGTATCTAAACGAAATCCCTTACGGCTCCAACGCCTACGGCATTGAAGCTGCCTCTCAAACATACTTCAACAAACACGCCAAAGATCTTAACTTAGTTGAATCAGCCACTCTAGCTGCCCTGCCTCAGGCTCCGACCTATTTCTCGCCATATGGCTCAAACACAGATGAACTGATCAACCGCCGAAATATAGTCTTAGATGAGATGAAAGAACTAGGCTATATCGATGAAGAAAAAAATGAGAAGGCAAAAGGCAATAAGCTAAAAGTTGCCGCTCAGTCAAATAGTATTAAGGCACCCCATTTTGTAATGTATGTTAAGCAATTAGTCGCCGATGAATATGGCGAGCGAATGCTAGAAGAAGGTGGCTTAACTATCACTACCACCTTGGATTTAAAAGTACAAGAGATTGCCCAGAAAGCAGTCACAGAAGGAGCAGAAAGAAATGCCGGCGCCTTTGGTGGTAATAACGCTGCCCTAGTCTCAATTGATCCAAACTCCGGAGACATTCTGGCGATGGTCGGTAGTAAAGATTTCTTCGATACAGAGAACGACGGTAATGTAAATGTCGCTGTTAGAGAGAGACAACCAGGCTCAGCACTAAAACCAATAATCTACGCTACCCTTTTTAAAGGACAGTGGTCTCCAGGCTCAACTCTATATGACTTAGTAACTGACTTTGGCGGAGGCTATAAACCTAAAAACTACAACAGAGCTACTAGTGGTCCGGTCTCCATAAGAACTGCTCTTTCCAACTCATTAAATATTCCAGCCGTCAAAGCACTGCAACTGACAGGGCTAAATGAGTCAATTAAAACAGCCTCAGATATGGGTATCACCACCCTAACAGAACCAGAGAGATACGGCTTGTCCTTAGTTCTAGGTGGCGGAGAAGTTAAGCTGCTAGAGTTAACTGGAGCTTATGGTGCCTTTGCTAACAAAGGACTTTATCATGATGATAAAGCGATTCTAAAAATTGAAGATAATCACGGAGAAATATTAAAGGACAACACAGAGACAGAGCCAACCAGAGTTCTAAAAAAAGAGATCGCTTATGAGATAAGTGATATCCTTTCAGACAGAGACGCTCGAGCCAGAACCTTTGGCTATACTCCCTATCTATCAATCTCAGATAGAGTATCGGCTGCAAAAACAGGAACCACTACCGACTATAAAGATGGCTGGACAGTTGGCTATACTCCAAATATCGTAACCGGTGTTTGGACAGGTAACAATGATAATACTCCTATGAATCAGGCGCCCGGGTCAGCAGTAGCAGCACCTATCTGGGATCAATTCATGGAAGAAGCAACTGATAATTATACGCCAAAAAGCTTCAATCGCCCCGACACAATCAAAGATACCTCTCTGGCAACTCTATCCAACCAAAAGGCAACCAATGATTCATGGCGAACCACTAGAGATATCGCCGCTATCTGGCAGATCCCTGACAAATATGATTCCACTTTCCAAAAAATTAAAATAGATAAGACCACTGGGCTTATTGCCACAAAATATTGCCCAAAAGAGTACGTAATAAAGAAGATGTTTGGCAGTGTCCATTCTGCCCTACCGGACAATTCCAATTGGGAGGGTCCTGTCCAAGCCTGGGCCCGGTCTCAAGGCATTACCCAGGAGTCTCCTCCAACTGAAGAATGTGATGTCCATACTAGTGACAACCTGCCATCTATCAGTATTACCAGCCCGGAAGCAAATAGCGAGCTTTCAGAGAGCTTCACCGTCGATGTAAATACCAGCGCCCCCCTAGGTATCTATCGGGTTCAGTTCTATCTAGACTCAACTCTGCTAAATAACGATACCAGCGCTCCCTACCAAATAACTATCAACCCCGGAGATTATAGTAATGGCGAGCATACCATTAGGGTGGTATTAACAGACAAGAAAGGTCTAACCAGCCAAGCTGAAACAGTAGTTAGCTTTACAGGTGAGGTTGAAGGCGAAGAGACCGGCCCTCCTCCTGAAGAAGAGGAAGAAGAAACAACTGAATAGAATGACAAACTAAAAACCAGAGTAAATACTCTGGTTTTTTCATACTAAAATTTCAACTATTTTTTTGGTTTAGCAAAGATCATTAGACCGGCATCGGTTTGAAGAATTCTTGATACCTCTGCTCTAACTTGTTTACCCTTAAACTTTATTCCCTCTTCGACTACAATCATCGTTCCATCTTCCAGGTAGCCGACTCCCTGCCCTTTCTCTTTACCTCTTTGAACTATCTTGACCTCTACCTTCTCTCCCGGGATAACGGCCGGCTTGGTAGCGTTGGCAAGCTCATTGACATTTAGAGTGTGAACCCCCTGTATCTCAGCAATTCTGTTTAGATTATAGTCAACTGTCATAATTTTGGCATTTTTTTGACTAGCAAGCTTCACTAACTTGTCATCTACCTCTTCAGTCTCCGGAAATTCATCTGACATTATCTTAACTTCAAATAGAGGGTTCTTCTGTAATTTTTTTAGAATCTCTATTCCCCTTCTCCCTTTCTGTCTTCTAACATGGTTCTTTGAGTCTGATATACCCTGAAGTTCATCCAATACCGGTTTTAGAATAAGCAAAGTACCACTGACAAAGCCAGTTTTAGCAATATCTTCAATTCGTCCATCAATTAAGACACTGGTATCAACTACAACTACCTCTTCGTTTCGGATAATGTTTGGTTTGGTTTTCCTAGCGTAGAAATAGGTGATAATGAGAGCGTAAATAAAGACGATTAAAAAGATAATTAAATATACTAAATCCATATATACTCCTTCAATAGTTCACTCGAATAGAAAAATGAGTGAAAATTAATATTTATTTTTTTAAAAAGCTTGTTTAACTGCTTCTTTTAAGGTGCCTACAGACACAATCTCCATAGTCTTTGAACTAAATTTCTGTGAGGTTTTTGAAATCAAGGCTTTAGAATAACCTTGTTTTTTAGCTTCCCTAAGCCTATTTTCAATGTTACTGACCTGCCTAACCTCCCCCGAAAGACCAACCTCTCCAAAACAGATCATCTTATTATTAACCGGCTTATTGCTAACTGAAGAGATAATCGATAGACAGACCGGCAAGTCTATTGAGGGCTCATCAACACTGATTCCTCCTACTATATTAACATAGACATCCCTATCTGACAAATTACAACTCGTCTTATTGGTAATTACGGCCGATAGCACCTCTAGTCTATTAGCTGATATTCCTTGGCTTCTCCTTTTGGGATAGCCAAAAACAGTTCTTTCAGCTAAGGCCTGAACTTCTATTAATAGTGAACGCTGACCTTCCATGATTGAAGCTGTCGTCCGGCCAGTCTCACCAGCTAATTTATCGGATAGAAATATACTAGAGGGATTGCTGACTTCCTCTAGACCATTTCTAGTCATCTTAAATATTCCAACCTCTCCAGTAGAGCCGAAGCGATTCTTTATCGCTTTCAGAACTCTTTGATTATAGTTACTATCACCCTCAAGATAGAAAACACCATCCACTAAGTGCTCTAGGCTCTTAGGGCCGGCAATTCTGCCCTGCTTTGTAATGTGACCAGTAATAATTATGGGAATATTACTTTTTTTAGCAATCCGAGCTATTCTGTAGCCGCAAGCTTTTATTTGAGCAACTCCTCCCGAGCTTTGACTAAGACTTGAGTCATAGACAGTTTGAATTGAGTCGACAATAATTAAGCTGATATCCTTACTTAAAGCTCTTTCAAGGTCGCCAATATCCTGGCTAGAAAGAAGATCAATCTTACTATTCTCTAAACCTAATCTTTCATATCTGGTTTTTATCTGGCTCTCACTCTCCTCGCCTGAGAGATAGAGAGTCTTACCCGATAGACTAGCAGCAAACTGCAAGAGTAAGGTAGATTTACCAATCCCAGGTTGTCCGGAGAGAAGCAAAACAGAGCCCGGAACCAAGCCTCCTCCCAAAACCCTGTTAAATTCGCCGATTTTAGACTTCAGTCTTTGTGACTGATCAAGTTTCACTTTTTCAATGCTAATTGGTCTCTTATTCTCACTGCTACTTTTTTTATCAGCGCTAGAGTCTAACTTAAACTCTTTGATAGTATTCCACTGATTACAGGCCGAGCATTGGCCTTGCCATTTTGGAGACTCATTACCACAACTATCACAGATATATATTGTTTTTTTCTTACTCACAATTACTTAATTTAATTTAATATCTTTAATATTTAGCTGTAAATTCCGCTGGCCATTGTATATATTTTCATCTATGCTATAGGCTATATCAATATTTTCTACCTTATCCATCTTGCTATTATCCAGACTAGAGTTAAAATAGATCGCCTCAAATTGTTTTCCTCCATCAGAAAGCTTAAGTTTAAGATGATCTTTTCCCTTGCCGACAAAAGAATATTGATCAATATTAACACTCCTTGTGGAAAAGACTGGCCGAGGGTTACCCACACCATGAGGCTCTAAAGCGGTCAGCTGTCTAAATAGATTATAGTTAATTTTCTTAAAATCTAGCTCTAAGTCTATTTTTAGAACCGGCTCTAAATCGTTCTTAGATAATTTACTGTTAGCCATCTTAACTAATTCGTCATATAAATTCTCAAATTCAGCATTCTTTATCTTTAGACCGGCAGCTTGAGCATGCCCACCATACCTCTCCATCCTATCAGACTGAGTGTCTAAATAGCTTAATATATTGAGTCCTGGTATAGATCGAGCACTACCTTCGCTAAACTCACCATCCTGACTAAGAACGATGGTTGGTCTAAAGTATTTCTCCTTAATCCGGCTGGCTACCAAACCGACAATCCCTTTGGGCCAATCCTTGCCCCTGACCATAATAAGATTATTATTTTGCAGATTATCAGACTCTATCCTCTCTACTGCCTGTTTGATAATACGTGAAATCTCTTTCTGGCGATTATTATTAATCTTCTCAATTTTTTTGGCAAGAGAAACTGATTTCTTGCTATCACTCTCAGAGAGCAGGTAGAAAGCATGATTCGCATGATCCATACGACCAGGCGCATTTATTCTCGGCCCAATCTGAAAACCAACATGATAGCTAGATATATTCTTTTTTTCAATCCCAGCTTGATCATAAAGAGCCCTTAAACCAGCTCTTTTAGTCTGTCTTAAGACTTCGATACCCCATTTAGCAAAAACTCGGTTCTCATCTACCAGAGGCACCATATCTGAAATTGTTGAGATGCCAATTAAGTCGAGAGACCATTTCAAAAAACTATTATTAATCTTACTATTTTTTTTACTAACCGCTTGGATAAACTTAAATCCAACCGCCGCCCCAGATATCTCTCTAAAAGGATATTTACTGTCTTCTCTTTTAGCATCTACCAAGGCATCTGCCTCAGGCATTACCTTCTTTGGCTCGTGGTGATCAAGAACAATAACATCCAGGCCCTTACTCTTAGCATAGTTAATTTCTTTAACATTAGTGACCCCGCAATCTATAGTTACTAAAAGCTTAGTTTTTTTAGAAATAAAATAGTCAATTGATTTCTTTGATAGACCATAGCCTTCATCTCTGGTTGGTATATAGATGGATGAGTCAAGACCAACCAGGTCGAAGGCCTGCTTAAGAAGAACTCCTCCCGGTATGCCGTCAGCATCATAATCGGCAAAAATACCAATATTAGATTGGCTTTTCAGGTGTTTTAAGAATAACTCGACAGCCTGATCCATATCAGGGAGCAAATAGGGATCATAGAGATCTGTTAGCTTAGGTTTAAGAAACTTTTCCTTCTCACTTAAACTAACTCCCCTGCTATACAGAAGCTGATCAATAACATTATCTTTTTTGTTCTCTCTAATAGTCCATTCCATTACTGATAGTATACCCATCCATTAATACGTAAATCAAGGTAGTTAAAATTCTTTTTACTTACACTCTCTCTAGTAGTTCTTAAGGCACTCAGCTGCTCCCCTATTGGACGATTGGTGTCGAAGATTATCTCCCCAATCTCGCTAACAACATAGAGGTCGAAGGCAGTTTCAGTAATATAATATTTTTTTGCCGGTAAGTTAAAATCATTTAATAGTCGCTTATCTAGCTGTAAAACAAAGTTTACCCAGTCCCTACTAACTAATCTTTGGTTGCTACCGACAGACAGGTCAGACCTATCAATTATCCTAATTAAGCTGCTCTGGAAATGATCCTTCTTCTCTTGATAATCATCTAAGTTGATGAAAGCATAACCTTGCTGATCAACTAAGTATTTTTGACTATCAGAGACCCAGATCAATTTAGGCTCTCTCTCATAGACAACAACCCTAATAGTATCAGGAATCCCTTTCTGGATAATAACCTGATCGATTATTGGAAATTGGTCCTCAATTGTTTGTCTTAGGCCATAACCATTAAACTTCCAAATATTATTTTCGTTACTATCCAAATAGTTATATGTCAATTCTTCCAATTGTCTTCTCTCGACCAACTCGCTTCCTTCTATCTCGATACTGGTAACATTAAAGAAACTTGAATAATAGAAAAAGTAACCAACAGAAACTATTACTACGATTAATAATATTATTTTAAAAAGTGTTAAAAGATTAAAACTCTTTCTTTCCTTTTTGTTATTAGGGATCGAACTATTAGAAGAAGGGATTATCTTCGGATTTCTATTAATCATCACTGAAATCTCCGATAAACTCTACTTCACTCTCTAGCTCTATTCCATACTTCTCTTTAACAAGATCTCTCATTTGATCCCTTAGTTTTTTAGTGTCTCTTGCCTTAGCTCTTCGCTTGTTAATAATATAGTTGGCATGATCGCCTGAGACGTAAGCATGTCCAACTGAAAGTTCTTTAGCCCCGGCCATATCCAGAAGAAAGCCTGCCGATATTCTATTATTCTTAATTTTATCTTGCCAATCATCAGGCAAGGAGCTTAGGTCATCAATCTTAGGGTTTTTGAAAATACAGCCAGCCGAGAGACCTGTCGGGTTTGATTTTAATCTAATCTTTTTCTGGTCCTCAACTTTTCTGGAGATAATTTCCGAACTTAAACTGCTGACCCTAAAAAAAGCCCTAAGCACCACAGGATATGATTTGCCCTCAGTAGAGCCCTTGAGAGCAGATCCTCTGTACTGAAATTTAAGTTCTTTGGGCTTAATCATTTTCTGCTTATTAGATTGATCTAAAATTAATATATTTTCCAAAACATCGACTATCTCTTTGCCATAGGCACCGACATTATTAATAACCATACCACCTACAGTTGCCGGGATGCCAGCCACAAATTCTAAACCACTTTTACCATATTCTGCAGCAGTCCTTACTAATCTTTCTGAAAAGACGCCCGAGTCAGCAACCAGGCTCTCTCCTTGAATCTCAATCTGAGCTGATCTATTCTCAATCACCAGGCCCGGATAACCTTTATCAGAAAAGATAATATTGCTGCCTCCACCGATAATCATGTGGTCTAGTTTTAGATCTCGAGCCTTAATGACTGTATCAACTAATTCTTTAACACTTAGAACTTTTTTATAGTATCTAGCTCGTCCGCCAACTCTGATAGTTGTCCTATCTTTTAAAGACTTATTAAGCTCTAAACCCTTGAAAGAATTTTTTATCTTTTCTTCTGTACTCATAATTAAGATTGATCTAATAATTCTATTTTTTTACCAACAAACTTCCTTATTTTCTTAAAATCATCACCAATAGGGAGCAAGACATAGGCACCATACTTACTGGTCGAGTAGAGCAAGTTATCTTTTCTGTTATCTAAGACATAGGAATCCAAATCGTTCTTATCAAGATCAGAGAGAACATTGCCTATCTCATTAAGTTCCCCTATCTTAATATCTGTATTTAAGTTACCAGTTAATACAGATAGTGTCTGATTAATTTTAATAGGGTTTAGAAGAAAGTTCAATTTTAAAACTTTTTCTTTAATACCAAAAATTAATTTTTGTTGCCTCTGTGATCGATCAAAATCGGAGGTGGTGTAACGAGAACGAGCATAAGCCAAGGCCTTCTCCCCATCCATCTCCTGGCAACCAGATTCAACATAGATTTGGTTTTGAGGATCGTTAATCGAGCTATCAACACAGATATCGACTCCATCCAAGACATCAACCAGTTCCGTAAAACCATCAAAGTCGATCTTAATATAGTAGTGAAGTGGTATACCCAGAACCTGTTCAATCTCCTTCTTGGCTAATATTCCGCCGCCCCCGTGACCTGACTGTTGGCCATAGTTGTAAACTGTATTTATCTTATGATAACCATAGCCATCCACCTTGACATAGAGATCTCTAGGAACCGAAAATATTAGCCCCTTATTTGTCCTGGTGTTGATTGTAAGAACTTGGATAACATCCGTTAAACCTCCCCCGGGATGGTTGGCACCACCGATGCCTAGCAGTAATATATTTAAATAGTCTTGATACTTATCAATTTCACCCATCATCTCTGCCCCAGAAACCTGTGGCTCAAAATTCTTTTTAGGAGAGAGGTTCTCCGTGATAACATTATTAGCGCCGGTATTTATATTTTGATAGTAAATATACGAACCGAAGAAAATAACGATCACGAGCAAAATTAACAAAAAATAGATTGGACGGCGCAACCAAACGTTCTTTGGCTGCCGGTTAAAGGCAAAGTCTTCAGGTTCAATCTCATCTAGTTTGAAACGTTTATTGTTCATTGGTTATCTATCTTTAAATAATTCCTAGCTACCTCATAGACAGGCCCCGCTCCCATAGTAATCACAAGATCTCCTGAAATTGCCTTATCCTTAACTATTTGATTGGCCTGATCGTAATCTTTGGCATAATATGATTCGGCGCCAGACTCTTTTAGTTTCATCGAAAGATCAAGAGATTTTCTAAAATCTTCATTTTTGCTGATATTTCTTCCAGCCGGCTGAAAAGTTTTTACAACAACTATTTTGTCAGCAATAACTAAACTTGAAACAAAATCATCAAACAAAGAATTGAGTCTTTCTAGTTGATGGGGCTGAAAAACCAAGAATATTTTCTTATTCTTAAATTGATCCTTAAAACCTTTTAAAGTAGTCTTAATTTCGGTTGGATGATGAGCATAGTCATCATAGACCATAACCGGACCCTTTCTGCCAAGATACTCGCTTCTACGTTTGATTCCTTGAAATTTCTCTAAATAACTTGCCGCCAAATCTTGGCTAAGATCACCGACGAGTAGACTGGCTGCCAAACTTGCCCCAAGAGCGTTAAGTTGGTTATGCTCACCAAAAACCTTTAACTCTAAATTAGGATCAACTTGATAGTCGGCTTTAGGACTGCAGCCATAACTAATATAATTTCTGTCAGACTTCTCTGCTACCTCTATAGCGGCCTTACTCTCTTGGCAGACGACTAGCCCACCCCCCTCTTTTAAATTAGATATTAATTTAAGAAACGCTTTCTTTATCTCTTCAAGATCCTTAAAATAATCTAAATGCTCGGCTTCGATGTTACTAATTAGAATTAGATCCGGCTTGTAGCTAAGAAAAGCTCGCTTATACTCACAGGCTTCAACCACTCCCACCTCCCCCTGGCCATTATATCTAGCATATTCTTTTAATTGATTGGAGAGAGCGCCAAGATAGTAGCTTGGCTCTTGATTATGTTTTTCTAGGATATAGCTAGTCATAGCTGAAATAGTACTCTTGCCATGAGTACCACTAATAGCAATAATTTTTTTATCTGACAGTATTTCCTGAATGGCTTGAGAATTGCTGATAACCCTTAGATCCAACTCTCGGGCTTTCTCTAGTTCGGGATTACTTTCCGGTATAGCATTGCTAATAATTACTAGATCCAATTCACTAGTAATATTTTTCTGATCATGACCGATACTAACCTCAACACCTTCTTTACGAAGATCGTTTATTAGCTGAGAACCTTTAAGGTCGCTTCCTGAAACTTGGTTGCCGCTATCAATCAAAGTCTTGGCAATTCCTTGCATTGAAACTCCCCCAATACCAATCAAAAATACTTTCCTATCTTTAAACATAATTAAAATTAAATCATACTTTCAATAATTCGACAGATCTTGTCGGCAGAGTTGTCTTTACCCATCAGTCTATGTAAGTTATCTGCCAAACTCTTTCTCAGCTCATAATCTGCCAAAAGTTTAGAAACCTGCTTAATAAATTGATTGTTATCTAGGCCTTTCTCCTCAAGCAGAACCCCTGCTTGCTTGCTCTCGATTATCCTGGCATTTTTTAATTGGTGGTCGTTAGCAGCATAAGGAAAAGGAATAAATATTGCCGGCCGGCCAACCACAGCAATCTCAGCAATTGAGGTAGCACCGGACCTACTGACCACTAGACTACTCTCTTTTATCAACTTAGCAACCTGATCACTAAATGGGATCAAACGATACTTATCTTTAATACTATCATCTAACTCATCTCTTCTTTTATTTAACTGCTCATAATTACGTCTGCCACAAATATGAACAATATCTGCTCGTCCAACCAAAGTATCAACATTTTCCAATACTAATTTATTGATAAAGGATGAGCCTTGACTACCTCCCATAAACAGAATCTGCTGGCTTTTAGGAAAAGGAGTCATTTTAAATTGGTCTCTAACCGGAATACCAACGGAGATCGCTTTATTTTGAATATTTGTCTGATAATATAATTGATCAAAGCCGGTTAGAAATCTAGAGGCCATTGGTAGTAAAATTCGATTGGATCTACCCACTATACTATCGGATTCATGAACAACCAACTTAACTCCTTTAATGTAAGCTGCTAGAGCGATTGGAAATGAAGCGTATCCTCCCTTAGTTAAGACCAGACTAGGCTTATATTTACCAATATAACTCAAAGCCGTAAGTAGGCCGGCAATCTGTTTGATATAAGTTAAGGGATTAATTATAGAAAAACCCTGTAGTTTCGCCGCTTTAAGGCCGAGGAACTCTAAACCACTGTCTTTAGCGATCTTCTCTTCATCACCGCCTTCTTCGCCAACAAAATAGATTTTGTAGCTATTTTTTAATCTTTTGCCCACGGGTATCAAAGGCCAAATATGGCCACCTGTCCCACCACCGGAAATAAATAACGTCTTTTTCATATTCATTAACTATTACTAACTCGATGTTTAGAAATATTCATCAATATACCTATACCTGCTAAAGAGATCACTAGACTACTACCACCGTAGGATATAAATGGTAAAGTGATACCAGTAAGAGGGATCACACCCAAAATTGCACCCAGATTAATAAATGCCTGAAAGACTATCCAAATAGTAATCCCACTGGCCAGCAATTTACCAAACTTATCCGGAGCCTGATTGGCGATCCTAAAGCCACGCCAGGCTATGAAGAGAAAGGCCAGCAGAACCAAAACACTTCTAAGCAAGCCTAGTTCTTCTCCTATTATAGCAAATATTGAGTCAGTATGTGCTTCAGGCAAGTAGAGATACTTCTGGCTCGAATTGCCAAAGCCTAAGCCTAGCCAGCCACCTGATCCTAAAGCAATTAAAGCATTTCTAAGTTGATAACCGCTTCCAGTTGGATTTGCCTCGGGGTTTAAGAAAGTAGTTAGACGACTCAAGCGATATGGAGCTGAAATAATTGCTAAATAAAGCAGACCCAAGCCAAGCCCTAAGGTGGATAAAATATGGGTAAGTCTAGCCCCCGCAAGATAGAACAGAGACAGTCCGATCACAGCAAAGGTACCGGCTGTGCCCAAATCTGGCTCCAGAACAATCAGACCTGTAAAAACACCTATAATTACCAAAAAAGGCAGTAGGCCTTTCTTAAAACTTTTAATAGTCTCTTTTTTCCCAGCCAACCAACTAGCCAAATAGATGATAAAGAATAATTTAACCACCTCTGAGGGCTGAAAATTAAAGCCGCCAACAAAAATCCATCTTTTGATATCTTCTCCTCCACTTAGAGCCGGAATAAATACTAAGAGCAGAAGAACTAGACTGGAGAGCAGAAACCAGAAGCTATATTTTTTATAAATATGATAATCAATTTTTGACAAGACTATCCAGGCCAAAATACCAATAGCTGCCGAGATTGCCTGTTGAGTTAGATAGTAGTAGCCATGACCGACCTTTTCATAAGAAATAATAATTGAAGATGAATAGATCATTATCAAACCAAAAACTATCAAAGCAAAAACAGTTATTGCCAACCAATAATCAATAGGCTGCCTCTTTGTTTGATGATAATCCTTAATCATTATTTTTTAACTCTTTAAACAATTCTTTAAACCGCTCTCCCCTATGCCTATAATCTCTAAACTCACCAAAACTTTCAGCCCCTGGAGACATTAGAACTATATCCCCAGACTCAGTAATACTTTTAGCCTCTATCATCGCTTCTTTTAATTTATTACAATTAACCATCAGCTCTTGCAAAATTGGGTCCTTGTCATTAAGGCCCACTAACTGATGACCGGCCTCACCAATAAGCAGAACCTTCTTTATATTCTTATTCTGCTTAATTTCATCTAATAGAACTTGATAATCCTTGAGATTGGGCTTAGCTTTACCACCTACAATTATTATCACCGGACTATCAAATGACCTAATACCAACTACTGTTGAACCGGGATTTGTTGACTGTGAGTCATTATAGTAGCTAGCCCCCTCAATCTCACCAACATATTCTAATCGGTGTTTGCTACCTTTAAAACTATAGAGTGCTCGTGAAATATCCTCATTATCAATTTCCATTAATTTAGCAGCGCAAGCAGCCCCCAAAGCATTTTCTTGATTATGACTTCCAGGCACCTTTAATTTACTTACTTCAAAAACAGGCTCCCTCTGACCACTAAAATAAACTCTGCCTTCCTTAAGGTAGCAACCCTTAGCAACCTCTTGATTTCGACTGAATAGATATTTATCTCCTTTACCAATGTTTTTTAAGTAAGCTGAGTTGCTGTCATCTTGATTAATGATGGCCTTCTGATCTGGAGTTTGATTAGCAATTAAATTGGCTTTGGCTTGCTTGTAATTCTCATAACTACCATGATCATCTAGATGGGTTGGGAATATATTAGTAATCAGCCCAATATCAACACTTAAATCAAAATCGATAAGCTGCCTATTGCTGATCTCCAAAACCAAACAATCTTCACCTCTAAGGCTCTCAACCTTATCTAAAACCGGTAGACTCTCTCTATCATTGCCAGAAAGCAGAGTCTTTCTATTATTTTTTATAATTCTATAAACAAGCTGACTAGTAGTACTTTTACCATTAGAACCAGTTATGCCAACAACTTTTGCCTTGGTGAACCTTATATAGAGATCAAGTATGCCAATAGTTTTAACTTTCTCTTTAATTTTTTTAATAGGATTATTAAAATCGTACCTAAACCAACTCTGAGGCAAGAATATCATATCGGCCTCATCAATGCCCTTCAGATATTCATCTTTATAGTTAATCTCAATATCTAAATTATCAAACTTGCCCCACTCTCTCTCCTTCTGTCTATGGTTAAGATAGTCCCGAAGGTTGTAGAAGTTCTGCTTGATATCAGCTTGGTCAGTAAAATCATGTCCGATCACTTTAGCACCCTTTCCAATCAAAAATTTCGCTGCTGCCCAACCCTCCATACCAGAGATACCTACTACATGAATTATCTTATTTTCTAATTTCATTAAATTTAACTATTGTCTATACCTATCAAACCCATCATTCGTCCCTCATCTCCTCTTCGATAGGAAAAATAGTTTTGATTAGAATAAGTAGACTCGCCTTGAATAACAATATTATTAGCTTTTACACCCTCAGAGATTAATTGGTCTCTATTGATCTGCCAAAGATCAATAAAATTAGCGCTACTCTCTTTCCGATAATACTTACTATTCTTAAACTTTTTCTTAAATGGACCCAAAACATCATTTTTTACCTCGAAGTCCTCTGGGCCTATCGAGGGGCCAATCCAGACCAACAACTTGCCCGGATCAAAGCTATAGTGATCTCTAATTTTTGATATTGCTTTACTAGCAATTTTAGCAAGAGTGCCCTGCCAACCAGCATGAACTGCACCAACTATCGACAGATCTTCTGACCAAATTAGAATGGGCACGCAATCGGCAACCGTGATCGATAACCAAACTTGACTCATTTCTGTTAGCAACCCATCCGTAGACTTAATCTCAATCTCTCTACTAAACCGATTAGCACCTGAAAGAAGATCTTGCTTACCGACAATTACGGTCCTGTTAGAGTGAACTTGGTTAGCCCTAACTAAAACCCCTTTGCCAGCAATACCTAAATCATTTAAAAAGCTCTCCCTATTATCTAACACCTCATCCCTTTTGCCACTAACAAACTTCATCTGTCCATGATCCCTATTGCTAAAGCCAACGACCAATCCATAAAAACCTATTTCATATTTGGACAGTTTTTTAGGCAGTTCTTCAATATTTGTCTTCATTCAATATATTTAATATTTGCTTATTAAAACCAACAGCTACCAATAAATGATAATTGATTAAATTATAGCAGAATTGGGTAGAAAAATTAAGTTTTTTAAAACTTATACACCTGCTCCTAAAAGACCAAAAATTAGACCAACAACTGCCATCATCGCTCCAATTACCCAGAACCTCATGGTCACCTTAGTCTCTGGCCAACCAACTGCCTCGAAATGATGATGGATAGGAGCCGATATAAATATCTTTCGATTAAAAAATTTCTTTGAAAAAATTTGAATGGCCGAAGAAAATATTTCTAAATAGAAAACAAAACCAATAACTATAAAAGCAACAACAGAGTCCAAAAGCAATGCCACAACAGCCATAGTTGCACCCAGAGCTAGTGACCCAGTATCCCCCATAAAGAATCTGGCCGGATAGATATTAAACCAAGTATAGGCCAAGAGAGCTCCAACTAGCGTACCGCAAAAATAGGCAATACCATAATTGCCTTGAAAAAGGGCGATACCAGCCAGAGCAATAAAAGCAAATATAGAAAGACCACCTGCCAAACCGTCCAAACCATCGGTGATATTAACCGCATTAGCTGTAGAGATTACTAAAAAGATAAACAGAGGAATATACCAAATACCAATCTCAAAATCACCTAAAGCCGGAATATGGATCGAACTCCAGCCAAGCTTATAGAAAAACCACCAAGCACCGATTGTTGAGAAAATGGTTAGCCAAATTAGCTTGCTTCTCATTCTAACACCCTTAATCTTACCAACCCCCCTAATATTAAGATAATCGTCGACCAGACCGACCAGACCGACACTAATTAAAACAAATAATGGCAGCCAAGTCTGAGCTCTAGAAAGATTGAAGATACTGGTGATTATTAAAGCTACTCCCCAAATTAGAATACCGGCCATAGTCGGAATATTATTTTTATGCTTCTCCTTGTGTAGCTTGTAATAGACTGGGGCTTCCTTACCTGAAACATCGACTCTCTTGGCCTGTTGCCAGGCTTTATATTTATATAAAAAATGAGTCATAATCGGTGTTAGACCCATTGCTAAAACAAAAGAACCAAAGATATAGATGAACTCGATAATTACCTTAGATGTATCAAGACTAAACTCTTCCATAATATAGTTTAATTATTTTCTTTCCACTCTTCTGATTGCCTGACCAGAACCTTCTCTGGGTCTAACTCTCTGTCTAATAACAGTTTAATACTTTGATCTAATCGCACTCCCTGAGAGGCCTTAAATAAGACTATATCACCTTTATTGATAATTGACAATAGTTTCTTATTCAATTGGCTGTAATTATCATAAGTATAGATCTTACTTTCCCCAACCACTTCAGAAGCGCTTTTGGCCATCAACTCAGCTTGCTTACCGACAAAAATTAAAAGATCGGCCTTCTTAGCAGCCTGTTCTGCTAGATCGATATGAGTAGACTCGGTCCTGCTGCCCAACTCTAGCATATCCCCCAAAATTGCCACCTTTCGCTGATCTGGCCGAGCGATCTCTGCTAATAGATCAAGGGCATTTTTAGCCGACTCTGGCGCTGAGTTATAACTATCATCAATAATCAAACTATCCTTCTTCCCCTTCAATAGTCTTGCTCTGCCTTTCTCCGAAGAGTAATTTCTAATTGCTTTGGCCATATCAACTAGATTAAGATCAAAAAGACTACCAACAGAAAAAGAGGCCAATACGTTGTAAGCTTGGTGCTTACCTAAGGCAGATACCTTAACAGGCACACTGTTGCCTGAGTAACTAACTTTAAACATCATCCCTTTTTGCGTCTGAACAATATTATCAGCACTAAAATTAGCCTCTTGGCTAAGCCCATAGAAGACCACCTCTCTATTGGTCTCTAGACCGGCCTCTCTTAATCTTCTATCATCAAAATTAAGCACTGCCTTACCATCAGGCCTTAAAGACCTGATTAATTCAGTCTTCTCTCTATAGATATTACTGACAGTTTTGAAATGCTCTAAATGTGAAGAACCAATTCCGGTTAATACAACTATATCAGGCCGAGCAATTGAGGTGAGATATTTTAGATCGCCTTTCCTGTCAGCACCCATCTCCAAAACTAATATTTTAGGATAGTTAGATTGATAGATGAGCCTTAAAAAACCAAGAATAAATATTTTAATCCAACCAAAAAAACTTTTACCTGCTGTCTTAAAACCAATAATTGTTAAAGGCACCCCTATTTGATTGTTGTAGCTCTTATGACTTTTTCGGCTGGGATAGAACTTAGATATCAATTCATAGATGGCATTTTTGGTACTGGTCTTACCAACACTACCGCTAATTGCAATTATCTTTGGCCTATATCTCAACAAAAACAACTTGGCCAATATCTTTAATTTGAATTGTAATATTTTTTTCATATAGATATATTTATTCTGGCTCTATTTGGTAGTAATTTAAGATAAACCTGGCCATTTTAGAGAAAGTAGGAGCCGCCGACAATGAAGACCAGGCTACTTTTTCAGGCTTATCTATCTTAACAAGCATCAGAAAGGCCGGGTTTTTAGCCGGGCCATAACCAATAAAATTGTGGATAGTCTCAGTTTCGCTATAGCCACCCTCATTAGCCACCTGGGCCGTACCCGTCTTGCCAGCTATCTTATACCCCTCTACTTGTGCTGGAGACCCCTGGCCATTCTCAACCACGCTAATTAACATATCTGTAATCTGATCGGCTGACTTGCTGCTAATAACTGGCTCTGTCTTTTTAGCCTGCCTCTCAACAACCTCTCCCGTCTCTAGATTCTCTCTACTCTCTAAAATATGGGGCTGGACAAGTCGGCCTTCATTAATAAACGGAGTAAAGGCGGTCAACATCTGAATAGGAGTAACTGAGATAGCTTGGCCAAAAGAATTACTAGCGGCATCAACCTCCCTGAACTCACTGGGATAACTAAGTAAATTACCACTGGTCTCACCTTCCAAATCAACACCAGTTAGATTACCAAAACCGAATTTTTGCAGATAATCATGGAATTTTTTCTCTCCTAGTTTTCTTTGAACCCAGACCATACCGACATTATCAGAATTTTCTAAAACTTCAACCATTGTTTCCTCGCCATAGGCCTCCTTAGCCGCATTGTAGATCTTGTTCTCCCCTACCCAAACGTAGGCGCCAAATTTATGGCTAGTCTCTGGCTTCACTCTACCTGCATCAAGTGCACTTGCCATGGTAATCGGCTTCATAACTGAGCCAGGCTCATAGACGGCCGAGATAGTTGGATCAAAAAATATATCTATGTTGTTCCTGTTGGCCTCTTTCGAGTAGTTATTCGGATCATAGCCTCTCTTGTGGGCCGAAGCTAGTATTCCACCGGTTTTTGGATTAAGAATCAAGATAGATCCTGACTCTGCCCCATAACTATCAACTGCTTGATTGATAATCTCCTTGGCCTTAGCCTGAAGCGTCAAATCTAGGGTTAGGTATAGGTTCTGTCCGTCTCTTGGTTCTTCTTTCTCATATATTGAGATATATCTTCCATAGACATCTTTCTGGGCCTTAATCAAACCAAGATCACCTTTTAATATCTGATCGTAGTACTGTTCTACACCATACTGTCCCTCTCCATCAGAATTTAGATACCCGGTAATATAGCAGGCTAGGTCCGACTCAGGATAGAACCTATCGTCTTCGGCCAGCAGATAGAGGCCGGAGTAGCCCTCCTTAGCAATCTCTTGAGCAAGCTCATATTCTAGCTTATGGGCAATCGGTGGGACATAGGGTTTTTGGCTATCAACCTGTTCTTCAACCTCTTTCCTATCTAGATCTAATGTATTTTTTAAGTAATCAATGACCCCCTCTCTATCTTCGATCTGCTTAGGCACTAGCAGAAGCTGATAATAGGTTTGATTAGTTGCTAAGGTAACATCACCGGCATATTCGGTTTTAGCAAATATTTTACCACGATGAGCCGGTAGCTCTTGAACTGTTTGATGTTGGCTTTGGGCCATAGCCAAATAATGATCGTGATCTAAAATCTGTTTTTGAAACAAACGAAAAACTAGCCCCCCATATAAGATTATTACAATGATTAAGAAATACTTTATTCTCTTATTATCACTAGTTGACATCAAAATTACTCACTGCGCGGATACTTGACATTATCAACCGGCACCATACCCTTCTCCCGACTAATTTTCTGAACATTCTTTAACGCTTTTAATCTATTGGCTTCAACCTCCAATCTTTCATTCTCCAAACCTATCTCTTCTTTTTGAGTCTGTAACTCTTTAAGCTCATAACCCTTGGTAGCGCTGATATTGGATTGAGCCAAATAAATAATACTAAGTATGGTAATAAGACCGATGGTTATAAATTTAATCGATAGAGGCCCTAAAGAGAGACCATTACCAACGACCCGTTTTCTTGAACCTCGACGTTTTGATTTTAAATCACTCTGAGAAAAAAATCTTGCCATAATATCTATTGATTATCTTGATATAATATCTAGCAGCTCTCTCGGAAACCCTCCTCTCGATCTCCGAGAGAGCCAACGAAACATAATTAAATCTGCTCTAACTCACCTAGATGCTCAGCAATCTCAGCAGAAGAACTTTCAGCATTCTTCTTATACTTGGCCCAACGATCTGCGTCCCAAATCTCTAAGCGGTTATATAACCCGGTTATGACCGCCTTATCCCCAAGTGAAGCATACTGACGAAGATATTTAGGAATCACTACCCTGCCCTGCTTATCTATCTCCAAGTCCATCGCACCGGCCAACATCAACCTGGAAAAGGCTCGGGAGTTTCTCTTTGAAATAGGCAGCTTAGCTAGTTTCTTGGCTAGCTTTTGCCACTCTTCTTTAGAGTAGACAAAGAGACAGTCATCTAAGCCCCTGGTAACCACACAGCCCCCAGCCAAATTTGGCCGGAACTTAGACGGTATTGCCACCCTTCCTTTTGAATCTACACTGTATTCAAACTCTCCAATAAACATTTCTATCTGATTAATTCTCCATCATTCCCCACCTTTATCCACATCTCACCACTTAGTAATAATTTTACCCCACTATAATCCTATGTCAACACCTAATTTATCCACAACCACCAACATTCATCTAACCAAAGAAAAAAGAGCCAGAACTAGACTGGCTCCTCCCCTTATTAAAACGAACTATTTTCTAAGCTACTTAACTTCTTTAACCTCCTCTAAATCTTCTTTTCTTCTTAGTAAGGAGACTAAATACATCAGCCCGATCACTACTAGTATAGTTACAACTATCAAGACTATTAAATCTGTACCGGTCTTAATAAGACCTCCCTTGACCCAACCTGGTATCTGACTAGCACTACCCGATTGGTTCTGTTCAACCGTCTCCTCCATATCACTATCAGAATCATCTCCACTATAGCCTGAGCTTGCTCCAAGCTGAACTAAAGCCGGACTCTCATCACTAGACTGCGGAGTCTCAGTGTCATCTCCCGACCCGTCATCAATCGGATACTCATAATCATTCGGTTCTTCATCAACAGTAACATAGATCGACAACTGTTGCAGGTTCTGATCATCAAAGGCCTCATAGGCCTCGCTCAACTCAGCCGAGTCGCCACCCGTAGGCTCAACGCCACGTAAGGCATAGACACTAGCTAAACGATTGTAAGCGGCACTAGCCTGGGCAGGAGTCAGCAAACCACAGACTTCAGGACCGTCACCGAAGAACATCTCTAGAATATCGTCAGCCACATCGATAATTAAATTTTGAGCAAAGATCGTACCCAGAGCAATCAAAGGATTAGACGCCTCTATAATCCTAAAAACATTGTACATATCACTAAGAGTACTATCAGGAATAGGCAATGATCTCTCCAAGCCAATATCTTCTCTGCCGACATTATCAATAACTTCAGCTTCATGACTTCCAACAACAGCGGCTCCGGTAATAGTTTCTCCATCAGTAGGCTCCCCATATATTGAACCAGGTTGAGATTCGGCAACTATCTGTTCATCGCTAATTACATTGTTTGGCTCTGTTTGATCAATACTACTCCATTGATCAGCGGCATTACCTCCTCCACTGCTGCCCCATAGGCTATCTGCTCCATCGGCAATATAGCCTTCCACGTCATCAAGCACATCAAAGCCAAAACTTCCTAGGGCAAAGCTGGCTAGAAGGGAATAATCTCCGCCACCCTTACAAGGTATAAAGAACATTAATCTTTGGTACTCCCCGGCTCCCATCCAAGCCTCGTTGTTACTCATCCAAATGGGATAGAAGATATCAGAGAACTTACCTCCGGCATTGACGCCACTGCCAACATAGTAGCCTTTAAGTTGGTTATTTACTTTAAGCTTAGCGTTATAATCATCGGCCACCACATCAATATAATCATTCTTTGTTGCATATTTCATTCGGCTAGTACTCTGAAGTTCTTTCACACTGTCTTTGCCTTGGTAGGCCTTGGTATTAAAAGTAGTAAACTTCTGCCATTTATTTGGCTTATCTTTGCCACTCTTTAAGTATTTTAGATCGGGCTCTTTCTTATCTCTATCTGCTTCAACACTGGTCTGCCCCTCAACGATCTGAAGCTTCTGGTAGATATCGCTATGCTTACCCGAGATATCTACAATATTAGTTAAGTAATTCCCTTGCTCTTGCCATCTGTTTGGATCCATAACTGTTGTCTCCATCTCATCACTATTCCAATCTCTAGTTGCTAATCTAGCCTCACCTTTTACCCTCTTTCTTGGATTGGTCTCTGCTTCGTCGACAAAATAGACTTTAATATCCCCACTTGTTAAAAACTCAGTCAACTCGTTATTAAAATCACTCGTCTCCGTCTTTAAAACCGGAGAGACAAAGGCCATCTTATCCGTTAGTAAAATCAAATTAAATTTCTTTGAGGCCATACCGGCATTATCGATAGCCGCACCTAAGTACCTGCCATTATCAACTCCGCTAATATACAAGTGAGCATAGAGATTCTTTCTAACTGTACCATCCTCGTTCTCTTTGTGATCGGTATCACGATTAGCATCATCTAGATAGATATTAGATTGGTTTTTAACAGTCTCCTCATCAGCACCATAGGTGGTAGTTATCTTACTAAACTCAACCATATACATGATCTTACTGACCGGTTTTTGAATATTGATATAGTACCAGCCTTCCCGGCTAACCTTGCTCCAATCCTCGCTCCAATTCTGTCCATCGGCCGAAGTCTTAATTGATACGTTCAGTTCGGCACCCTCAGGTATCTCTGCCTCCCAAAGGAAGCGTCGGATAAAATCAAACTCACCCACATCTAGAGTACCTAGAAGCAAGCCCCTCTCCTTATCATCCTCCAGGACCAACTTATCGTCTTTGACTTGTAAATTAATTTTGCTCTTAGCATTGTCAAAAATCTCTTGGGCTTTCTGACTTGCTACCACTCTCTCGTTTGGCCCGGTTACCAGATCGGCCAAGGTTCCCAGCTGACCCGAGAAGAATAAGTAGTAGAAGCCTCCGGCTAAAATTAAAATCAAAATAATTAGGGAGGTAATAAAGACCTTTTTTCTTTTTGTCATAATAACTATTAAAATATTTTATTTATAGTACTTCTTCTTAATGTATATTATACCACCAATCAAGCCTGTTAACAAAAGAGCGGCCAAGCCAAAATAGAGATAAAAGCTATTGTCATTCTCATTTTCTGTCAAACCACCTTCCGGGCCGGTCGCCGCCAACTCCTTAAAAGAAGGAAACTCTTCTCTGCTTATTAGCTCTGCCAAACCAGGTTCTGTTTTATCATCTGAGCTTGCCAAACTGTCTTTTTCGCCCTTCTCTTGATTTGGATTTAATTTCTCTCGGTTAGCCTCATCCTGGCTCTGCTCATCTCCCCCCATATCAACATCAGCCTTCGAGCAATCCTGCTCGCAACTAGACTCAGTCTCAGCACGATTATTATCGCAGTAACCATTACCACAGAGCGCTTGGGAGATAACTTGATCGTACTCTTTAGCACTCTCTCGATCATACTCATTAAAAGGTTTCTCCCCTGCCGCCCCGGCACCGTAGATCCATACATATTTTCTTGATTTGAACAGATCACTTAGAAGCTCAGTCTGGTCCGAAATTGTTCTTATCTCTAAACTATCTTGATTTAATCTATACCAATCTTGCCAAAGACCCCTGGTCTTACTTGCATCAAGATAGAGTCCTTTAGTGCCACCTAAATAAAGATTGGGGTACTTACTAACATACTGGCTTAAATATTTGTTCTGCCGTTCGATTCTCTCTCTCAAATTCTCTCTACTGGTATGTAAGTACCAAACTAGGCCTTCACTACCATCGATTACTTTAAAGTTATAGCTCTGGTCTTTTGCACGTTCAAGCATACCCTCCGTAATTGCCCTAGCAGTACTATCAAAATGAAAATGCCCAAAGAGAAATAGTATTTTCGAGTTTGGGTAGACCTCATTAGTAATATCGGCCAACTTATACCCAAGATCTTTTAAAGCCTCTCTACACTCAGCCTTACTCTTGTCAGCCTGACTGGCTAAATAGTCAAAATTGTATAGCTTTTTGTTGTTATAGGCTTCATTATCAACTACCAAACCTCCGGCTTGAGTCTGCTTAGCAATCTCCAGTGAAGTCCTATAGTTATCCAAGAGTCTGCTCAGTTCTTCTTGCTCATCCCAAAGATCCATACCTTCTATCTCCCGACAGTATTGGTAATCTTTCTCTGTATTATCCGAGCAACTATAGATTTGGTTGAAGAAAAGCCTTGGCCAGAACTCCTTTCTATTTAGATTATCTTGAGAGTTAATTGCGTTAATTGTTTGTTTAAAATCCTTGATATCCAAAATCTCATCCGAATAAGCACTCATTAGATATGGGGTAAAACTATCAAAAGGAGAGTCGGCTAGAGAATTAACAACTTTCTCATCAATCTCTCCGTATTTTTGCCACCAGCCATAGTAGATTAGATTTTCCAATCTTCTCTCTTGATCAAAGTAAATCGGCTGGCTATAGCTGGCATTAACATCTCCACTATAACTTAACACTAAGCTCATCTCCTCCGGTGGGCCTGAATGAGTATAATCAAGACTGTGGCTTAATTTATCATTAATTTTTCTAATCCTCTTTCTATAGATCTCCTCGTTCCCATCTAAAAGTTGAATTTCAACCTGCTTGCTCTTATCCTTATTCAAAGAATTAATATCAAGATTAAGTTTCTCAACGGGAGAGAAGATCACCTGTCTACTTGCTAAATCTATCTTAAAAGGTAATTTTGAGTAATCTAAAATATCATCTCTATCAAGAGGGTAATTAAATAGTCTGACTTCATCAAGACTACCATCATAATAATTGCCGAACCACTCTCCGTTAAGCTCAATCGGGTTATTAACACCGCCGACCTCTTGATAACTGAGATTATTATCCCCTATAAGCTGACCATTGATATATAGTTGCTTCTGCCCTTTGTTAAAAACTGCTGAAACCTGAAACCACTCATCTTCTGCAATATTATCATATATTAAACTGGCATCTCTCTTACCTTCTCTACTCCAAGTATTAAAAATTAATCTCTCCTGCCAAAAATGGAGAGCAAAGCTGTCTTTTCTTGAAATTATCCTGCCATTAGCGGTCTTATTAAATTGGTTAGGTTTACACCAGACCATTAAGCTAAAACTATCTCCAAAACCTTCTAAGCTATCTGCTCCAATAGTAACTATTGAATCTTTTCCTTTAAAATCCACCTGGTTACCAAAATTAGAACCCTCCTGACTAATCTCTACCTGACGAGGGTTGCTCAAAACTCCATTAATCTTACCCGCTTGATCTTCAATAACTATCTCATCTAATTCATCATCATAGCTGCCTTCAAAATCATAGTAGATTTGAGTCTGGCTATAATCCTCGATCTCAATTTCTTCATCAGCAAAAATGTCCAGATCTAGATAAAGATAGACAAAAACCAGCAGACCAAGAATAATCAAAACAATTAGAGAGATAATTAAAAAACTTCTCTTCTTCATCTTCTTGATTATAACACAAATTTAAACCAACTAATACCAGTTAATAATATATTAAATGTCTTCAGGCCTAAATATTCTCTTCTAAGTAATTTTCTAAATCATCTATCCCAACTCTATCTTGCTCCATAGTATCTCTATCTCTGACCGTGACTTTCTTATCATCCAAACTATCAAAATCCACTGTAATACAATATGGAGTACCAATCTCATCTTGCCTGCGATATCGCCTTCCAATCGAACCCGACTGGTCATAAAAAACAGAATTGCTCTCACTTAGATCACTATAAATATCTTTAGCTATTTTTTTAAGCTTATCTTTCTTCACCAAAGGGAAAACGGCTGCTTTGTAAGGTGCCAATTTTTTGGGCAACCTTAGAACAATCTCATCGTTTTTGTTATCATCCCCCCTACTGCCAACAAGATCAAAACTATCAACAAGTACTGCCAATACCGACCTATCAACGCCCAAGGTTGGCTCGATTACATAGGGATGGTACTTTTCCTTTTCCTCTTGATCAAAGTAAGTCATATCTACCCCGCTATGTTTTTGATGGTTTTTAAGATCAAAGTCTGTCCGATTAGCAATCCCGGCCAATTCTTTTCTGCCAAAAGGAAAATCATACTCGATATCGGTAGTTGCTTTAGAATAGTGAGAGAGTTCTTCTTTACCGTGATCTCTTAAGCTAAGTTTCTTCTTTGATAGGCCAAGATCTTTCTCAAAGAAGTCTTGCCACACTTTAACCCAGGCTTTAAACTGTTTATCTGCCTCTTTGGGCTTAACAAAATACTCAATCTCTGCTTGCTCGAACTCACGTGTCCTGAAAGTAAAGTTCTTGGGAGTTATCTCATTGCGAAAAGCCTTACCAATCTGAGCCATGCCGAAAGGAATCTTTTTGCGTGTTGAGTCCAGGACGTTTTTAAAATTGACAAACATCCCCTGAGCCGTCTCTCCACGTAAATATGCCTGCGTAGAACTATCTTCTACCGGTCCAAGAAAAGTTTTAACTAGAACATTAAATTTCTGAGGATCATTTAACTCACCTCCACAAGAAGGGCAACTTGCTTCGGCTTTAGACGAGCTGCCCTCTATCTCGTCGTCTCTAAACCGTTGGTGACACTCTTTACACTCATAAAGAATATCGGCAAACCCTTCTCCCGTATGACCACTGGCCTGCCAAACTTTTGGATTCATAATAATCCCAGCATCCATCCCGACCATATCGTCTCTTCCGCGAACAAATTTCTGCCAAAAAAGATCTTTAAAGTTTCTCTTAAGCTCCACTCCCAATGGCCCATAATCATAGACTCCGGCAATGCCGCCATATATTTCACTAGACTGAAACAGAAAACCTCTTGATTTGGCAAAAGAGACAATCTTCTCCATTTTTTTCTGATCTTGTTCTTCTTTCTTACTCATAAACTCTAATTAATTGTTTGTCAAGCCGAGATATTATCTCATGCTTGTTAGTATCTATCTTATCTGCTATCTCGTCTACACCTATCCTATCAGATTGCTGGCCACCTATCAACACTACCTCGTCACCAACTTTTGAGTTGTTTATTTCACTAATATCTATCATCATCATTCGCATACAGATTCGGCCAACAATTGAACAACGCTGGCCCCCAACCAAGACCTCACCCTTACTTGAAAGTTGTCTGGGGTAACCATCTTTGTAGCCTACCGGCAGAACCGCTATCTGGCTATTTCTACTTAAGCTATATGTCAATCCATAACCAACCGGTTCTCCTTTTTTAAGATCTCTGATCTGAACAATCTGGCTAATAAATTCTATCGCCGGCTTAAGCTTAATATCCTTGTTCTCCTGGGTTGAAGATAGGCCATAGATCATCACACCTGATCTTACCAGGTTATATTGAGCTGATTTAAATCTAATTATTCCAGAGGAATTAGATAGATGAATAAATTTCGGCTTGATATCCCTTCTACCCAAGCTAGCTAGAACCTTATTAAATATTTTAATTTGTCTCTTTGAGTAACTGTCATTTAACCTCTCTCCGCTATCGGCAAAATGAGACCAGAGCCCTTCCAGCTCTAGATTACTGTTTTTCTCAATCTTTCTAGCAAATTCAACCGCCTCCTCAGGCTCAACGCCTAGTCGATGCATACCCGTATCCACCTTAAGATGAACCTTTAGACTCTTCTTCAAACCAAGAGCCATTTTTAATGATTCTTTGGAGTAGATTGGGATAGAAATATCTAGTTGTGCAATCTCTCCAAGATCACCTCTCTCAAAAGCACCTAAAATTAAGATAGGTTTTCTAATTCCTCCTTTTCTTAACTCTTTAGCCTCAACAAAATCATCAACCCCAAAAAAAATAACTTTACTACTAATTGACTTGGCAACTTCCAAGGCTCCATGACCGTAGGCATCCGACTTAACGATCGCCATAAGTCCAGCACCTTTATTTAGCTTTGACTTAATCTGCTTAACATTATGCCTAATGCCATCTAAATCTATTTTTAAATATTTAAGCATCTTCTGTATGATTTAAGAATCTATTACTATTTATCTTCTTCTCCATTAACGACTCTGCAAATTTCTCTAATATTTTCTCTGACTTTTTTATATCACTCTCTCTAACATTGATATTACTCCTACCTTGATTGACAAGGCGGATTAATTTAATTGTTTTTGGCTCTATTTTATTAACAACTAAATCATCACCTTCATAGCTTTTAGAGCCACAACTAGAACATACCAGACCCCCACTAGAAAAATCAAAACCTATCTGGCCATTGCTTCTACCTATCTGCTCACCACAGTTAATACAGTTTATTAGTTCAGGACCAAACCCCGTAATATCAAGCAGTCTAACTAAAAATTTTAAAATCAAAAAACGATCATCTGTTTTGCTATTTAGATTAGAAAATGATTTTACCGCCAAGTTATATGGATTGGCATCCTCATTCTCCCTTAGAAAATTGATTAGTAGTTCAGAGAAATAGAAGGCTTTTGAGGCCAGCTTTAAATCCTTCCTAATATTATTATACGGATTGATGATTTGGGCTCCGGTAACTGTATCTAGGCTTTTGCCCTTAGCTAACTCTATTTTTGAGAGCATAAATAGCTCTAGAGGTCCTTTTAGTTTAGCCTTAATCTTACGAACTCCTCTAGCCTTGGCCTGGAACAAGCCCCTGTCTCTAGCTAAAATCCAGATAAACCGATCTGCTTCTCCATAATTAAAACGCTTTAAAATTAAGCCATTTACTTGGTAGTTTCTCATATTAAATCTCTTTCTTAGCAGCTTGATAGTCCTCTTTAGTGTTCACCCCCATCGCCTCTTTTCTATCGCTAACCTTAATAGTTTCGATATCAATTCCTTCTTCTACCGCTATCTCAATAATATCTGTTAAATAGTACTCTCCTTGAGCATTATCTGTCTTAATCTTTCTTAAAGATTTAAACAACCAGCCGCTCTCAACTAAATAGAGACTTGGATTCTTCTCAATGATTTTTAATTCTTCCTTACTGCAATCCTTTGCCTCAACATTTTTAACTATCTTCCCCTCTCTGTCTCTAACTATCCGCCCGAATGATTCCAACTCCGGCGCGTCGACTGTCGCCAAGACTAACTTCGCTCCAGAATCTTCTTGTTTAGCAAAAATTTTCTCAATAGTCTCCCTGCTCCAGAAAGGCATATCACCATAGGCTATAAGGACTGGCACCGACTTATCTGCAAAAAAACTATTAGCCGCCCTGACAGCATCACCGGTCCCTAGTTGCTCCTCTTGAACAGCATAGTTGACCTCATCTCCAAAATACTCTTTAACTAACTCTTTCTTATAACCAACTACCAAAATTGGCTTAGATATACCGACTTGTTTAAAAACATTAACCAAATAGCTGACCATCGGTTTGCCCTCAAGTTGATACATAACTTTTGGTATCTCTTGACTTGGCATCCGCGAACCCTTGCCAGCCGCTAAAATTAAACCTTGTCTATTCATAAGTTTATTATATACAATAATTTAGTTTAAAGAAAAAAGACGAGAAAATATATAGCCTATTAAAAATGAAATATATTAACTCGCCTTGGCTTTAGTTCTAGTATTCAGTTTCTTTTCTGCTATAGAGATAATCCTCTCAGCCACTTCACTGGGCATAAGATCCCTCTCCTTTTCCCGATCATATACATAGACGCTATAGCAACCACCACAAGACCCACTCTCATTAAACATCTGGAGAGTGAAGTATCTTTCGACATCATCATAGCCAATTTGAATATACCTACCATTATTATTACTTGTCTCTTTGAAATATTCTGCATGGGCAGACTCCAAAGCAGCCACCAATAGAGAGATAGTAAGCTCATCAGCAAATTCAGATTGCCTAACATTAACTACTGTCATCACTCCGCCAAACGCTTTCTCTGATAGACGAAAGTTATTATTAAACGTAATTGCTTGGTAGAGCAAGAACATAGCTTTCCTAATATTATCAAGGTCATTACGACACCGATTATCATGAACATAGTGACAAGTTACGTGATTATTAGCAATCATCCGTCTTTGGCAGTTACCACAACCCTGCTTATTACATCTGAAACATGTGTGGCTATGATTACTCAAAAATCCCAAAGGTGCACCGCAATGATTGCAATTTTGATTAGGCCCACCGTTCCAGCCCATTTGCCTTTCCCTCCAGCGCTCTAGTTTTGATGGTACGGATTCCTCCCCAACAAAGTCTTCTGGGAAGAAATTAATGCCATCAAAAAACCGCCCGTGTCTCTGGGCGGATCTACTTGCTAATTTATTTGCTGTTTTCTAGCTAGTTAATAATAAATCCACCCGAGATAGTCGGTTAATAGTAATGGTTTTCACCAGCTTTATTGTATGGGCAAATTTATTCATAACGCTTAATATGTTATAACACTATATTAAATCTGTCAAATCAGTTCTGGCATTTAGGGCAAAAATAAGTTCCTCGGTTATTAATCTTTATCTTCTCTATTTTACCTAAACAATTCTTTCTTCGACACTTCTCTCCTTCACGATCGTAAACATAGGCCTGCTCCCGATAGGCACCTTCCTCTCCTTTAGCATCAACATAGGTATCGCTACTAGTACCTTTTAATCTAACAGCCTTTTTTAGAACTTTCTTTACTGCTCTATATATTTCCTTAATCTCCTCGTCTTTAATTTCCCCGGCCCGTCTTCTAGGGTCAACACCGGCCTTGAATAGGGCCTCACTAGCATAAATGTTGCCTATCCCGGCAATCTCTTTCTGATCCATGAGCAAATTTTTGACATTAGACCGACTCCTGCGAGCAAACACATCAATCAAATACTCAAAACTAAAGCTACTACTTAGAGGCTCGGGGCCAAGACTATCAAGCTCTTTAACTTGTTTTAGTTTTCCTAAATCAATAATCTTGATCCAGCCAAACCTTCTAATATCATTGAAATATAGATGAGACCCATCCTCAAACCTAAATATTATTTTAGTATATTTATGAGGTAGCTTTTTGCCAGAGTAGGCCTCGTCCGGATGCCCGCCTCCCTTCTTCTGTCCTTGATTATCTACAAAGATAAGTTGACCGGTCATCTTAAGGTGGATCATCAAACCATACCGCTCATTTGTTTTTAATATTAATATCTTGGCTCTTCGATCAGCTTGCTCAAGAATGGTCCCTTTGATTTCCTTATTAAAATCTTCTTCACTAAATTTAGCAATTTTCTCATCTCTTATCTCAACTGAGCTAAATACTCGGCCTTTAGCTAGTTGGTTAATCCCCCTTTTTATTGTCTCTATCTCTGGCAATTCTGGCATTTACTTCTCCTTAGTTTTAAAAAATAGCCATTGGTTTTTATTAAAACTATCCGGATGAACCAACACATACTCTCCATTTAGCTTCTCTCCTTCCAAACTAAACTTCAACTCTCCTTCTTCTATTCCTTTAGCTTGATCACTCAAAATATATCTACCACTATCCCAAATCTCAACTTTACCGGCACCATACTCTCCCTCAGGAATCTCACCTTCAAAATCTATATATTCTAAAGGATGGTCCTCTGTCATAATCGCCAATCTCTTTCTGCCGGCAACTGTTGGAGGTTGCTTGGGAATGGCCCAAGATTTTAAAACTCCATCTAGCTCCAGCCGAAAATCATAGTGTAGGTTACTGGCATCGTGTTTCTGAACCACGAACCGGTCGTTCTCTCCGATCTTTTTTTCAGGTTTTGGTTCATTGGTTTTGGCAAAATCTCTTTTTTTACTGTATTCTTCTAAGCTCATAAAGCCTTGATTAATTGCTGAAGTAAGCTTATCATCAGAAATAGATTATGTCTACCAACAAGAAACCCGAACTACTGGCACCCGCCGGTAGTCTAAAGAAACTAAAATATGCCTTCCGTTATGGGGCCGATGCCTGCTATGGCTCAGGACCTAGTTTTTCTATGAGAGTAAACGAGATTAAATTCCCCTACTCTGATCTAAAAAAGGCAATCAATCACGCTCACAAGCTAGGTAAAAGGTTTTACTTGACAATCAATATCTACCCAACAGAAAAACAGATTAAGCTTCTGCCAAATTATATTAAAAAAATGAGTAAATTAAAACCAGATGCCTTTATAGTTGCCGATCCAGGTGTTATTAGTTTGATAAAAGATATTGCCCCGAATATTGAGATTCACCTCTCTACCCAGGCCAACAGCCTAAATAGCCAGACAATTAAGTTCTGGCAGAACCAGGGAGTCAGCCGAGTTATCTTAGCTAGAGAGACAACTTTAGAGGACTTGAAAATAATAACAGAAAACGTTCCAAACAATATTGGCTTGGAGTACTTTGTCCATGGAGCAATGTGTATCTCCTACTCTGGCAGATGTTTATTAAGCTCTTTCTTTACTAGAAAGTCTGCCAATCAAGGCCAATGTACTCAACCCTGTCGCTGGAAATATTTACTTAATGAGACCAAAGATCCTCAAAGAGAATTAATTATCGAAGAAGATGAACAAGGAACCTACCTACTAAACTCAAAAACTCTCTGCTTAATCGATCAACTGAATAAGCTAAAGGAGCTCAATTTGGCCTCTTACAAGATTGAGGGAAGGAATAAGAGTATCTACTATCTCTCAACTGTTGTTAGAGCCTATCGCCAAGTACTAGATGCAATCTACTCAGATAGATCAAAAAATCAGATTGTCTCTATTGTCAAGAATGCCAAAGCCGATCTTGATAAGACCAGTAATCGGGGCTTTATCACCGGATTTATGTTTAATCCCCCCAGTGCTGGAGAAGAAACTCAAGAGTATTTAACTTCACGACCACAGAGTGATTGGCAATTCTGCGCAACAGTGCTTAGCAACAAGAATAATCTAATTAAACTAAAAGCCAATAACCAAATCAAGGCAAAAAAAGTACTGGAGTTTATGCTGGCAGATCAAAATATCGCTCTAAATCCCAAACATTTTCTTCTTAAATCAAAAAATGATTATAAGAAGGTAGAAATTATTAACACTAATGATATCTTCTATATCAGACCAAACAAAAAACACCCTATAGATAAAGGTGTGCTAGTCCGTTCTAAAAAAACTAAGACATAAAGAGGAAAAAAGCAAAGACACCGGCTATGACCAGTAAAAATAACATCATTACGACAAAGGTAACCAAGACAGATCCAAGCAGGTAGCTGCCAATAGCCCCCATACCAACAAGTAAGACCATAAAGAATGAGCTAGCAGCACCCAAAGCCGGATAGGAACTATATCCAAGCAATGGTAGGATCATATTAAACGTTATACCACCTAAAGCCGTCAAACTAAATCCGTAAAGAATTTTATAAAAGTCTGAAGCAAGCTCGCTATTTTCTAATCTAATTCCTTTTATTAGGTTATAAATTACATAAGATACAGAAAATAATAGATATACACCCAACAACCAATAAAGATCACCCAAAACAATTGCTCTGGAACTATGATTAGCACTAATGTAATCAGTTGGAACCAAAGCTAAAATAATTAAACTAAAAATAACTAAAATCCAAATAATTGGATTATTCCTCATATCCACCAATAAGCTACCTTTATAAAGATGCCTTACATAAAAAAGCATAGACATAACCATTATTGGCACAGAAATATAGCTTAATCTATCCCAAAGATAGATTGATTGGTTATTTCTTGCCCAACCACTTTCAATAAATAATATTGAAACATTCCATAAAGCCACCCCAACAGTAAAGATAAAGAAAAGACGATTGGCTGTCTTACTACGACCTTTAAAAAGAACAAACACGCCGAATATAACTTGACTGACAGCAACTATCAATAAAATAATATTTTCTATAGCCATAATTCTAAAATTATTTATTCATATCTTAGGGCATCGAGAGCATTAATTCTAACCGCTTTTCTGGCTGGGTATAGACCGGTAATTACCCCTATCAATACAGAGAATAAGGCAATCGCCAGAGCAAAATACCAAGGTGTATAGAAAAACTCAACCGCTAAAGCATTTCTAGCTTCAGCCAATATGTTCATACCTAAGTTTAACAGAAAGCCAATTAAATAACCAGAAAGCAGCCCCATAACCCCACCAGTAAAGCCTAAAACTACTGCTTCAATCAAGAATAAAAATCTAATATCTTTTCTTTTTAAACCAAGAGCCTTAAGCAGACCGACCTCTCTAATTCTCTCAAGCAAAGATACGGTAAGGGTGTTAAACATGCCCATGCCGGCAACTACCATGGCAATACCACCAAAACCACCTAGAATGATTTTAAAAATATCAAAAAACTGATTAATTTGATTGACCGTATCTCCAACATAGCTGGTACTATAACCTAAGTTCTCCACTCTCTCCCTGGCATTATCAATATTTTCTAATTTATCGACTCTAACTTTCAAATTGGAATAATTAACAACTCCTTGAGCTTTAAGAGTGTCTATAGGCACATAAACATAAGGATGTTCAACCGAACTATCAATACCAATTACTTCAAGTTGGTTATATTTATAAATTTTCTTGTCCTTATACTTATTCTCAAGTAAATCATTAGTGATAATATAATCGGCACTAATATTTTTACCAATAATATCTCTATCTTCATTTTCTGAAAAGAGCAGATTCAAAGCCGCCTGATTGATGATTGCTTTATTCTGACCTCCTTCGCTAAATATCTCCCCCTGCTGAGGAGAAAACCTCACCATCTCCAAATATTCTCTATCTACACCATAAATTACAGCCGAAGTAGCCGAACTACCAAAACGTATTTTTGAAGCAACATTAATGGTCGGCTTAACCTTTTCCACTTGATTAATATTGTTAATTTCAGCTATTTTTTCGTCATTAATTTTAATAATTTCCGACTCGCCATACTCAACATCAAAATTCTTCATCTCATCTAGAGTCGCTACCTGATTAGTAACAATTCTCTGTAGACCAAAGCCCAAAGAGACTAAAAATACTATCGTTGTTATACCAATAATTACGCCCCCTAAAGTGAGTAAGGTTCTAAGGCGATTAGAGATTAAATTTCTGACAGCAATAAAGGCTAAATACTTTGACTTCATCCTTCTACTACCTCCTCTTTCTCTTCATTAAGTAATCTAATCTTCTCTTCAAGCTTCTCAGCTAATTTTGTATCCGCCTGTTCACTATCTCCAACAATTTGGCCATCTTCCATAACAATTTTTCTGCTAGCATAGCGCAAATAGTCAAGATTGTGAGTAATCATAATTATCGTCACCCCTTTCTCTTTGTTAAGTTTTTGAAGCAAACTCAATATTTTTCTACCTGACTTAACATCTAAATTACCTGTCGGCTCATCAGCCATAACAATCTCTCCTTGCCCAATCAAAGCTCGGGCAATACTTACTCTGGTCTGTTCACCGCCGGAAAGCTCTGCAGGATGATAATGGAATCTTTTTTCAAGACCAACCTCTTTTAAATAAAACTCAGCCCTTTTCAATGATGGCTCTAAATCCTCACCCTGAACTAGAAGAGGCAGTGCAGTATTTTCCAGTACAGTTAAAGACTTAACCCAGTAGGCCATTTGGTAGATAATGCCAAATTTATCAGCTCTAATATCAGCTCTTTGATCTTCACTTAATTTACTAATATCATTTTTTTTAATAAATATATGTCCATCAGAGACTGGTTCTAACCCAGTAATACAGTTAAGAAAAGTAGTCTTACCACAACCTGAAGGGCCAACGATAATAACAAACTCTCCTTCTTCTACATCAAAATTAATATCCTTGAGAACTTCATTATACTCTTCTGCTCCTTCCCCTGGCCCAGAGATCTCAAACTTTTTGAAGAGTCTCTTAACCCTGATTATTTGCCTTTTTTCTGCCATATGTCTTTATTATATCATACTTTATCAAATTTATGCCAAATTACAGAATATCCCTCAAAGAACCAACGAAACCGAAGGTCTTCTTGAGATTATCGATAATAATATCTAAGACTGAGTCTTTTTTTCTGCCCGTGATGATAACGTTATCCTCTCCTTTGGCCTGGTTGCCTACCCTAT
>CAZAJM010000005.1:0-59079 GCA_964485625.1 uncultured Candidatus Saccharibacteria bacterium | reverse complement strand
GATTGGTCCGGGCGCAAAAGAGAACTTAGAAGCTAGTGGAATAGAGATCGAGATTGAAGATAGTTAGCTACTAGTTTGTTCTAGTCTAATATTAACCCCACTTAAATCCTTAACCGACTTTAGATCCATCTCGACTATCTTAGAAGCATAGCCGGGTTTTTTAATTTTTAAGATAATATCTCCCGGATCAATATTTAACATAAACCTACCATCCGGTCCTGTAATAACGGTCTGAACTAATCTGCCAGTACTATCATAGGCTCTAACCATAACTAGATCTAAGGGCTTATCATCTTCACTTTTTACTAAACCATAGCCTCTAACCTTCTTAGCAGCTAGGATCTCTATTAACCAGAAGATTAGATAGAGTCCAATTACTATTAGATCAATAATTGTTCTTTGAGTTACAAGCAAGTAGAGCGCTAGTAAACTACCAACGATTAAGACAGGTATGCGGATAAGATAGAAGAAGTTAGATAGTCTTCTAAGCCAGACTAATAAGTAACTAAACCAGCTTCTCTCTTCTAGCTTTAAAGGAATTGACATCTTAACAGCAGAGTCTTCCTTATCTTCAACTTTAAAAACCTGGCCAAAGTAGAGGTTGGAGTAGTAGCTGTCGCTTAAGCCTATTTTAAATTCATCTCTCTGCTTGCCTGGTTTACCAACCTGGCTATTATTAGGCGCAAATTGACATTTATTCTCTATAACATAGCCCGGCTTCTCTACCTCCAGATAGTACTCTCCCTCTTTTTCTATCTTAAAGCCAAACTCACCTTTAGAGTTGGAGTAATATACTTGCTTAAGCTTGTCGCTCTCCCCGTCAAAGAGCATTAGCTTAGCATAGGCCACGGGCGTCTTATCATCCCAGTCATAGACTATACCCCACTTCTTAGGCCGCTTGGAGTAGGGAGAGAGTAGGTACTTAAGCTCTTGGAATAAGTAGCCAAAGAAGTTAGTTAACAAACTAAAGTTGTTCTTACCAATCGCCCCAATTAAGTAAGGCCAGGCTAGACCAATTAGAGCTAAACCCATCAAAGGAGCCTGGGCAGCTGCAGTAGTTGCTAGTTTACTCATATCTACCTTTAGATCAAGAGGAGAGACTCTATCTCTCTTATCTTTAATGATAAATTGATCTGACTCATCAGAAATAACATAGTTACCCCAGCTATCATAGCCACTAACTCTGATCTTAGCCTCACTACTAGCATAGCTAGAGTCATTTGGTATCTGCCAAGAGTAGTTATTAGTATTAGGGAAGTTATCTACTACTCCTAAGTACTCTCTACCTCCATTGCTTGAGTACTCTATCTTAACCTGCTCTATTGCTTCTTCTAGCTCACTACTAGTCCAGTTAATATCTTCCCGGCTATCAATACTCCAGATACTATTCTCATTGGGCCTGGTTACTTTAAAGTAATCATTATCACTCTCATAGAAGTTTATCTTTTGGCTAACTAAGTAACTCCTACCACCATAGATACCCCCTACATCAACCCGACCAACTTTAGAGATATCACTAGTACAATATATTCCTTGATCATCTACTCGGCTAACACCAGTAGGATAGATAAGCTCATAGTTAAAATTAGTCTTACTAGTAACATCCCTACCCGCATAGGTCATCTTAGGAGTGATATTAACACAGGTCTCAGTCTCTCCAGAGTAGTTATTAGCATCTAAGTAGGCTGTGTAGACCGACCCGCTCTCATCTAAAGCTCCTCCCGGACTCTCTATACTAAGCTTACCTTTACCACTAGGATCTGGTCCGGGATTAGAGACTACAGTTACTCTAGAGTTATCACTAACCCCACAGCCTCCATTATCTTCTACTCCAACTTGATACTCGCCAAGAGTAGAACTGGCAATATGATAACCTGAAGAGTTGATACTACCTTTACTGGCAGTGTAGTTAAAACCAATTTGAGAACTAGAGTATCTACTACCATCGGTTCTGTAAGCAAAAGCATCAAAGTCATAGCCTTGAGACTTACCCAGCTCCTTAGAAGAGGGGAGTAGCTCTATATGGTCAAGTTCATCACAATCTATCTCATAGGAGCTAAAAGTATATGAGCGGGAGCCACAGGTATGACTAGCACTAACTATTGCTTTCTCCCCAGCCAAGGGCATAGTCAGAAGACCTGAGTCAGAAAGAGAGGCATTGCCAGAGCCTGAGACTAGAGAGTAGCTAAGAGAGCCACTCATCTTGGAATCACTCTCATCAATAGCATAACCACTAAGCTCTATCTTTCTACCGGCAGCGTAGGTTCCTCCAGCTGGATCTAGCTTAATATTTTTAAAACTATCACAAACATCAACCGGATCAGGGTCGGGTTCTGGATCAGGATCCGGGTCATCATCATTTGGCACTTCTAGAACAATTGTGCTAGAACCCCCACAACCCGAGCTAATGGTAACAGTGTACTCTCCCGGGGCAATATCATTGGGCACGTTCCAGACCGCCTCGCCTATCTCTCCACTAGAAACACTTGTAGAGAAACCATCTACAATAGGACTTATCTCAAAGCTATGAGACGTATCTATATATCCTCCGCCACCGTCAACGGCATGGGACGTGAAGACAAATTCGTCACCTTCACTAGCGCTACTTACACTTCCGGCCGGGCTAACATAGCTATTCAAGTGATCAAAATCAGCACAGGGATCAGCATCAGAAACTGTATAGGCGATATCATACTCATCGATACTGGGAGTAGAGCCAGAGCTAGTAGTAGAGAGAGTAGAGCGGACTTGTAAGTACCTATTAGCAATTAAACCACTTAGATCCAAGGGTGTACCTGAGTATTCTTGAGCACTAGACCAATCAGTCCAGGTAGCTCCATCACTACTAGAGCGAAACTCATATGAAATATAAGTATTAGTAGGAGTGGTTTGAGTGGGAGTGAGGCTATCCCAGCTGGTGATGTTTTCACCACAGTCTAGCTGTGAACTAGAAGACGTATGTGTTGCTTCAGAGTTAATGTAGAGGTCAATGTTAGTCACCCCAACCAAGTCCGAACCTGATCCTGACCATGCTTCAATTTGTATATATCTGGCCTCAACAGCCGGGATTAAGTCGGCGTAAAAACCCATTCCATACTCATCGTTCATTGAGTCAAGAGTCCAATTTCCGCCTGCAACACAATTTGTATCATCACCCCAGGCTTCAATATCGCCTGATAAAGGTGTATAACTATTGTTGTCAGTACTATAGTAAGAGCAATAATTACCTCCAGCATCTCCTCCGGGATTAATTTTGTAAATAGAAAAAGTCTTAGTTTCGCCTAAATCTATCGTTGCATATTGTTTTGTTGTTGAAGATGCTTGAAACCACCAGCCGGCATTATCTATTCCGTCAATAATTTGATTGGCTGTTCCGCCATCATCTCTGGTAGTGGTTACGCTTCCATCGCTTATGTCTAGTCTCACTGGATCAGATTTATTATCAATAAGGATTGATCCGGGGCTTGACGTGAGATCGGTATTTTCATTTGATCCTGCTTGCCATTGGGCCTGAGAAGATAGAGTGTAGGTTTGACTCCCCGATAGAGCTTCCTTATTTATTTTAAAAGAATCGTTAATCAGAAATAGCCCCAGTGCTATTAGAAAAAGTGCAAATAATGAGATATATATCTTTTTCTTCATTATATATATTATATCCCAGTTGAATTAATTGGGCAATTTTAATTAAAAAAAGTGCCCCTGGGCGGTAGAAATAGTATTCTAAGCCCAGGGGGCAGTGCTCAGTCGACGATGATCTCATTAATTCCTCCTTCTGAGTGATGGTGTTGTGCGTTACGACTGAGGGTTATAGTGACTAGTTCACGAGGGTGATCAATGCGGTGTGTCCACGAGCTACCATATAACGTCTCCACATTTTCATCACCCACCTTGATCTCAGTTATGACGTCTGCTTCTCCGCCGCCGGAAATTGTTATTGAGCTTACACTATCTCCGCCGGGGTTGATGGTAGAGGTCTGGACGTGTTCGGTAGCGGCTGAAACTATCCAGCTGCCACCTTTTACCACCTCGGTGAGGTTGCCTGAGATTGTGGTGCCATCTGCCAGCGTGACTTTCTTGTTGCTGGCGTTCTCAGGCAGGGGGTTGCCATCTGAGCCTACACCTTCAATGATTTCATTTGTCGTGAGATCATATTTGGTGTAGTTGGCCGTCCACTCATTCTCCCATCTTGAGAGGATAACTGCACTCTTCTGATCTGTGCTGTGCAGTGATCCCTCAAAGTGATAGAGTAGTTGGCCATTGGTTGAGTAGATCTCCACCAGCTCTTGGGCAGGCTGTTCGATTACATACTTGCCCGCTAGCCTGTGAACATTTTGAGGCGGGTATGTAAGAACGACATGGTTCCTAAAGGGGTTGGTTAGTGAAGCCAGAACTGTCCTCAGTGAAAAGATGTCCCAGAAACGTTCTTTGATATGGTTGTCATTGAGCGTAAAGCCCATCGACAACCAGTCCCAGAAGCTTACTGGGAGCAGACTTCGGCGGCCAGCGATCACCTTACCCTCAACTAGGTCCTTGGGGACCGGGAAGGGGCCATCGGTATTTTTTTCGTTGAGACCTTGGACCAGATAGTCAGACTGCTGAACTTCGACAATCTGCTTGACTGATCCGTCTTTTCCGTTCTGGCCCGCCTCATCGTCAAAGACTACTACGTCACCCTCTTGGTAGATTTCAGTTGGGGTAGTGTAGTAGATTGAGAGAGGCATGATGGCACCCTGTTCGACAGGGTTAGCCATTGACCAGGATTGGTCAAATAGGAGCGTAAAGTGTCCGCTCCAGCCCCAGAGAAGGGGTACGGCAAGGAAAACGATTGCGAAAACAGCCGCCAGGACGAAGATGCCAAGAACGGTGTAGGCAATACCCTTGAGGATTTTGCCCAGCCAGGTCTTTGTGAGGTCCATCTTGCCAGCGGCAATGATTACTGCAATGATGGCTGCGAACTTTTCAGCTATCTTACTTCGGTCTTGTCCTGTGTCAACAACTGCCTTCTGCATTTTTCTCACCTCTCTTGCGACTGTTGTTCGAGTACGGTACGTCGTAACTACCCCTCACAGGAGTAGTTGAGTTCTGCTTCCACTATACTAGTTATAGTGGTGTTTGTCAAGAGTAAATCTTTCTCTCTTGGTTAAGTTTAATATAGCACAAAATTAGTTGTTGTTTAAGTTTTTTCTAAGGCTTTTTCTATTTCTTTCCTGCTAGTTGGCCCCAAGGCTGAGATGTGGAGATATTTAGTGTTGAATATTTGTTTGGCTGTTTTTGAAATATCATTTCTTGTTATTTTTTCTCTAATATTGATTACTTTTTTGGGTGAGTTTTTAAGTTTACCATAGGCCATTACTTCTTCCTGTAGCCAGTTTGTTTTCGTTTCTAGATCATTCTCTGCTTTTAAGTTTTCTCGGTTTAAATATTGCCTGGCTTGGGTTAGTAAGTCTTTGTTAATATTTGTTTCTATCTTTAACTTATCTAGCTCTTTAAGTATGGTTTTGATTACCTTTACTGTATCTTTTTTGTTTACGTCGGTAATTATGCTAAAGATTCCTACTTGATCGTAGTATTGGGTTTGGGTATAGATATCATAGATTAGATTGTTCTCTACTCTTAATTTTTGGATTAGGGGTGAGTTTTGGAATTCAGTTAAATATTCACTCAACAACCCTAGTATTATTTTATTTTTTAGTGGTGTATTAATATCAAAAGAGTTAAAGTCTAATTTTAAATAGACTCGGTTATTTCGATTGTAGTCTTTAGTAGTAATACTTTGCTTCGTTGTTTCCTGGCTTTTTGTTTTAGCTAGCTCCTGTTTTTTTAGGCTACTAAATATTTCTTTAACTATATTAAAGGCTTTGGTTCTAGTGTAACTGCTTGCAATAGCTAAGGTAGTGTTGCTGGGGATATAGTGTTTTTGATGGTATTTTTTTACCTGTCCCGTGGTTATTTTTTCTATACTTTCCCTGCTACCCAGTAATGGTAATTTAAAGCCGTGTTTCTCTTTAAAGATATTCGAATCAGCAAGTTCTTCTATTTGGTATATTACATCATCTTCAGATCTTTCAATCTCTTGATATACTATATTCTTTTCTCTCTCTATCGTCTCATCTCTAAATTTTGGCTTGAAAACCATATCTTTTAAATATATAAGAGTTTTTTCCAGGCTTTTATTGCCAAAAACACCATTAAAGTAAGCATATTCTTTATCAATTGATAGATCTAGTTCTGCTTTTAGTTCTGTAATCTCTTTTAAATTGGAACCATGGTCAGTCTCCGTGCTAGGCAGAATTAGATGTTCTATTAAATGAGCTACGCCATTATTAGATTTTTCTTCATTAAATGAACCAGCTTTAATAGTAAGGGAGATATTAATATCATCTATACTCTTATCGCTTATTACTAGTAATTTAAGTCCATTGCCTAGTTTTTTTATTAAATAATTCATAGTTTAATTTAAGAAGAGGATGGGGTGGGGCGTATGTTTTTGTTTCTGGTTCGATACGCCCCACTTGTGGATCCCGGAGGAGGTCAGCGAGTCTTGTGAGAGTGCGTGCCTCCGGTGTTTCCACCTCGATGGATGTGTCCACCGGAAGGAGTCTGGCCACTGCGGTGGCCGTGGGTGCCACGGGGGTTGCTCGAGGTGTGCTTGTGGTCGCCTCCCTGCTTGTTGCCGTGAGAGTGCGTGCCTTTGCCACCTCTGTGGTAGTGGTTGCTACCACTCTTACCACCAAAAAGACCCATCGGATTCACCTCCTATTCTTGTCTAGGATAGGTGCGATTCGCTAAGATAAATTCTAGCTTAAATATAGTATTTTTAATTCTGTTGTCAAGTAAAAAAAGCCCCAATAATGATTGTAGTGTATAGGTATAATAATCAGGGGCTAACTATTTTCCTTCCCAGTTACAGTTTGTGCAACTTGGTGTAGTTTCTTTTTTTGATGTTAAGATAATCCAAAGACCCATTCCAAAAAATACAACTCCTATTATCGGACCGATCGGGAAGAGAAATAGTGAAACAAAAATAGATAAAGTAACTAGAAGACAACCACAGCCTTGATTGCTACAGTTTCCTTTTTCTGTTGTTTTAACTGGAGATCCGCAATTAGGACAGGGTGCTGACATTCTAGTTCCTCCCAGTTTAGGACAGGTTCGTACTAATTATTAGTATATTAGTATTTAAAATATTTTCAAATTTTTGGAGTTGAAATATATATCTGTATGACTTAAGATATAGCTATGAGCAAAAAGAAACGATTAGCAAAATCCATATTTTTGACTTTGGCTGTTTTGGTTGTCTCTTTGGTGTTTTTGGGAGTTGGATATTATCTTGGTGCTAGTAAGGCCTCAGTTGGTGGTAGCTATCAGCTTGTTAATAAGGAGCAGGGTCAACCGGAAGAGTTGGATTTTTCTGTTTTTTGGCAGGTCTGGGATCAGGTTCACCAGCGCTATGTTAACCCTAATGAGATCGATGATAAAGAGTTAGTTAGAGGGGCGATTGAGGGTATGGTCGGAGCTCTAGATGATCCATATTCTGCCTTTATGCCTCCTAACCAATCAGAGATATTTTCTCAAGATCTAGACGGTAGTTTTGGTGGTGTTGGCATTATGATAGAGCTGGTTGATGGCAATTTAACCGTCACTTCACCTCTTGAAGGATCTCCGGCAGAAGAGGCCGGTCTAGTCGCTGAGGATATTATTGTTAAGATTGACGGCCAATTGGTTGAGGAGATGAGCTTTGATGAGATGGTCAGTAATATTAGGGGTGAGATTGGCACCGATGTTATTTTAACTGTCTTTAGGCCAGAAGATAATGAGCAATTAAAGTTTAATATCACTCGAGAAGAGATTGTGGTAGAGAGCGTTAATTACAAAATGATAGAAGGCGATATCGGCTATTTGCGAATTAACCAATTTGGTAACGACACTTTAGATTTAATAAATAATGCTTCTGAGTTTTTTAGTGATCAGGGAGCCCAAAAGCTGGTAGTTGACTTGCGTAACAACCCCGGTGGCTTTTTTGATGTGGCAGTTAGGGTCAGTAGTAAGTTTATCGAAGACGGGGTTATTGTCTACCAACAGAACCAAGATCAGACAGAAGGCTTTGAGGCAGTTGGTAAAGCTACCATGAGTGATTATGATTTAGTCGTTTTGATTAATGAGGGCTCTGCTTCAGCGGCTGAGATTATGGCTGGGGCTCTTCGTGATCAGAAAGGTGCTAAGTTAGTTGGGGCTAAGACATTTGGCAAGGGCAGCGTTCAAGACTTGAAAAATATTGAAGATTGGGGTAGTTTAAGAATTACCTCAGGTAGGTGGCTAACCCCAGAAAAACAACTGATTAACTCCAAGGGGTTAAAGCCGGATCTAAGTCTTGAGATGAAAGCCAGTAAGGTGGGCAGTGATAATGATAAGCAGCTAGAGAAAGCTTTAGAGATATTAAAATAGTTTAAATAGATTTTATGAAAGTATATTTGGAGAAGAACGTACCAAATCTAGGTGTTAAAGGAGAGATTAAGGAGGTGGCTCCCGGCTACTTTTTTAACTACCTTTTTCCTAAGGGATTAGCTAGTAAGGCAACAGAGGCCAAGATTGAGAGGGCGAAGAAGAAAGCAACCGAAATTAAGAAGAGAAAGGAGAAGAGAGAGGAAGAGGCCAAAGAGCTAGCTGAAAAACTGGCCAAGAAAGATTTTGTTCTGGAAAAGACCGCTACAGCAGATGGACAACTCTATGCCAAGGTTAGCCCGGAAGAGGTTATTGAAGTTGTTGGAGTAGATGATGTCGAGCCAGGCATGGTTGTTTTTGAAGAAGAAATTAAAAAGACCGGGGACTATGAGGTGGAGATTAACCTAACTTCAAAAGTTTCGGCAAAAATTGGCCTAAAGGTAGAAGGCTTGAAAGAAGATAAGAAAGAGTAGGTTTAATTATTTGTCTTAGAGATGGTATAATAGGGGTAGATAGAAGTTATTTAATAAATGGAGGGTCTCTTTTATGGAACAAGAACCAAGTAAGAAGAGTTTAGATAGTCTAACCGATAAAGAGAAAGAAGAATTAGATCAAAGTTTAGGCTCGGATGTTGAGCCAGAGGAGCTTACTCAGGCCGAACAGGAAGAGTTAGAAGAGATGGCTCTAGAGGGTGACAATAGTAAGAACAATAAGGCTGAGAGCAGTTTTCCTAGGAAAGCTGAGCCAGAGCAAAAGAAGCCTAAAGAAAAATCCTCTAGATCGGGCCGTCATCCGGCTATTTCAAGTTCTCCTCAGGATCAGCCCAAGCCTTGGCGACCTGAGCCAGTTAAAGTTAATCAACAAGAAAGTCAGGATCAGTCAGAGTCTAAGAAAGATTTTAATTATCCAGATAGAAGAGGGTCAGGCGAATCAGTTTGGAGATATTTAGGTTTGGCCGGGGCTACGATTCTAGCTGTAATGATAATATTCTTCGGTCTAGCCTATGTAGATGCTAAGGGCTATCTTAATCTAGGTGTTAATCAAATCTGTACTAGCTTTGGTATGGAGGGAGGCTGTCTGCCTTTTGCCCAGGAAGATGCCAACCCAATAGATGATCTAGTTGAGATAAGGCAGGCCTATCAGTCAACTAACTCTCATAAGTTTGAGGCCCAATACTCTATTAGCTATCCGGGCCAGGAGGGTGGAGATAGCCTTTCTACAATTAGCGGCAGTGCTAGGGGAAGTGTTAATAGTCAAGGGGCCGACCTATTAATATCCCTTGATAGTGATGAGGCTAATAGCAATACTATTTACTCCGATTTTGCTAGTGAGTTAATCTCGGCCAAGATGAGAGAAGATCGATTGGCACTGGAGAGTAGTAAATTCTTCTTCGAAGATAATCTGGTTGAAATAGTTGAAGATGATTTTATTAGCTCCTTTCAGCTTCTTTCTCTAACTTCAGGGGGGCTAAATAGTGTTAGTAAAGATAGTCAGGGAGAACTTGATAAGTATGAGATTGTTCTAGATGGTAGCAGTATTGTTGATGATAGCTTAGGACAGGCCAGTAGTTTAAAAGTCACAATTTACTCTTCTGTTGAGAGTAACTTGCCCCAAGAGCTTGATTTTGAAGGGACTTTTTCTAAAGGAGAGCTGACATTTAAGAAAAGATACACAGAGTACAATAGTGTGGAAAGCTTAGAAGGAGAGATAGAGGCTAGCGATAAGGTAAGTTCTTTGAGTATGTTAGACCTAGTTGTGAATATGAAAAAGACTACTAAGACTAGAGACGAGATGAGAAAGGAAGATCTGGCTCAGATTCAGAGTGCTCTAGAATCTTACTATCAGGATAATGAGAGTTATCCTCAGGCAGAGGAGCTTGATCAGATTGATCGGACCGGTAGTTTGGTTGCCGATAAGTTGATTCCTGATAGTATTACTCAGATTCCCCAAGATCCGCTCTTCGATCGACACTTCTACGGCTATACTAGCGATGGGGAGAGCTACACCCTAAGCTGTGTGATTGAAAATGAGAATGATAAGGAGGCAGAGCAGATAAATGGTATCTATCTTTACAGATTAACTTCGACAGAGTAAGATATATTTAATAATTAATTAAGTTAATATTATGATTACTTGGATTATTATCGGTTTGGTGGTAGTGGTTGGCCTGGTCTTTGTCGGCTACTATAACTCACTGGTTTCACTTGATAACCGAGCTGAAGAGGCTTGGAGCGATATCGATGTTCAACTTAAACGTAGGTATAACCTGATCCCTAATTTAGTTAAGACGGTAAAAGGTTATGCCAAGCAAGAGCAAGAGGTTTTTGAGAAGGTTACCAAGGCTCGAAGTGAGGCAATTAATGCCAGTGGAGTAAAACGGCAGCAGAAAGCTGAGAACCAATTATCAGATGCTCTTAAAAGCCTTTTTGCCGTTTCGGAGAGCTATCCTGATCTTAAATCCAGTGATAACTTTCAGAAACTTCAAGATGAACTGACCGACACGGAAGATAAGATTGAGGCGGCCAGAAGGTTCTACAATGCCAATGTTAGAGACTTAAGCATTAAGATTGAGAGCTTTCCTTCAAACATCGTTGCTAATATGTTTGGTTTTAAGAAGAAGGAGCTTTTTCAGATTGATGAGTCTCAAGCCGAGGCAGTTAAAAAGAATCCTGAAGTGGATTTTTAATCTTTAAGTTTTTTGGATGAGAAAAATATCATATATATTTTTTAGCCTAACATTGTTTTTGCTAGGCCTTTTTCTTCTAAATCCTAATATTGCTAGCGCCAAGAGTTATCAATTTGAAAGCTGGCAGGCGGAGGCGACAATCAACCAGGATAGTACTATTGATTTTAGAGAAGTTATTGAAATTGATTTTGATGGTAGTTTCTCTAAATTTTGGCGCTCCATTGAGTACCGAGGTCTGGATAGCATCAAAGATATTTCGGTTAGAGAGATAATTGATTCTGGAAATGTTCCGGTCGATTATGAGGTTAGCCGTGATCTATCTGAGATGAAAATTACTATTAATGACCAGATTAATTCAGAGGTCAAGAAATATCAGCTTAACTATACTGTCCATGGCGTTGTTACCTATCAGGAGAGTTGGGATGAACTCTATTGGAATGTTACCCCCAGCCAGATCGATGTGCCCATAAACTCTGCTTCACTTGTAGTTAATCTGCCCTCAGAAGTAGATAGCCAGGCTTGGCGTCATCAGATATATTCTCAGGCCGATAATACTAATTTTGAAGTTGCTGGTGATAGTAGTGTTAGATTTAGTTCCTCGGAGCTTGGTCCTGGAGAGGATTTTACCATCGTCTTGGGCTGGCCTAAAGAGATAGTTGATTATCGTTTAAATAGGACCAAACTTTTTCAAATAATTGCTCTTATACTACCCATACTTTCAATTGTTGGTTTAATCGTTTATCACTATCGTAAAAAGAAAGCGCTGGGCTTTAACCGGAGTATAGCGCCTGAGTTTGCTCCTCCAAAAGAAAGAGAACCTATCTTAGTGGAAGGCTTAACTAATGAGATGATCGGTTCGACAGGTCTGACTTCGAGCCTAATTAATATTGCCCGCAAGGGATATATTAAGATTATTCAGAAAGAGAAGCAGGGTATTTTCAGCCGGGGTAAGGAATATATTTTTAAGAAAACCAAGAGCAGTTTTGAGGGCTTAACCAAATTGGAAAGGAGATTAGCTGATGATATGTTTGACGGAAAAGATGAGGTCAAGGGAGATGACCTAAAGAATAGTTTTTATAAGGACTATAAGAAAATTGTTGATAGTGCTACTGATAAGATGATTAGTCTGAAGTGGTTTCATCATAAGCCAAGCAATTTAAGAGGAATATATATTGCCTTAACTGCATTTCTGCTGCCAGGTATAATCTTTTTAGCGACATTTTTAGAGACTATTTTAATAAGAGGTGTTGGTTATCTGGTGGGTAGTTTGGGCCTATCACTAATTATTTGGCTAATCTATGGTGCAGCCAATACCAAGAAAACCGCTGAAGGTGTCTCAAGTTGGCAGAAATGGCAAGGATTTAAGATGTTTTTAGGTAAAACGGAGAGATTCAAGATGAGTGAGATTGAAGATAAAGGGAAGTCGTCTCAGGTAGGTGAGGGCGTTTTTGAAGAGTATCTGCCCTACGCCATTGCCTTGGGCGTGGCCGATGCTTGGGCCAATCGATTTAAAGATTTTAAACTTAATCAACCCGATTGGTTAGAAGGGGATATTGGCAGCTATAACGCGGCTGTTATGGCCAGTAGCATTTCAGGTCTAAACACTTCGGCCGGTTCGACTATGCTCTCCAGCCCATCTGGAGGTAGTGGTTATGGCGGAGGTTCGGGTTTCTCTGGTGGAGGTGCCGGTGGAGGTGGAGGCGGTGGTGGAGCCGGCGCTAGCTAAAATTAACTTGAATTGACCCCCTTTATTATGTATAATTTGACCAGTAATAGGTTAAATTTTTAATTTTGATATGTATAAAGAGATCGCATTTAATCGAAATAGAACAATACTGCTTTTCAGTCTTTTTCTAATCTTTGTTATTGGTATCGGTTATCTTTTCTCATATATTTACGACGATATTTCAATTTTGCTTTTTGCTGCTATCTTTTCTGTAGCTATGAGTTGGTTCTCATATTTCTATTCAGACAGAATTGCCCTCTCTGTCTCGGGTGCTAAACCGGTCATTAAACGCCAAGCCCCGACGCTCTATCGGACAGTAGAGAATCTAGCTATCACCGCCGGTATCCCTAAACCGGATATCTATATAATTCCTGATCAATCGATGAACGCTTTTGCTACCGGGCGGGATCCCAAGCATGCCAGTGTGGCGGTTACTGCCGGGCTGCTTCAAGCGCTAGATAAACAAGAATTAAAGGGTGTGATTGCTCACGAACTAGGCCATATTCAAAATCGAGATATTCTACTTCAAACAGTGGTGGTGACCCTAGTTGGTTTGGTCGCCCTGGCTTCTCGTTTTTTCTTACGATTCTCTTTTTTTGGTGGTAATCGTCGGGAGGGTGGTCAGGCAGGAATAGTAATTTTTCTAATCGGCATAGCTTTGGCCATATTGGCTCCAATCTCGGTAAAGCTGATCCAACTGGCAATTTCTAGAAAGAGAGAGTACTTGGCCGATGCCTCCGGTGCTCTACTGACTCGCTATCCTAAGGGTCTAGCCAGTGCTCTAAGGAAAATCTCTAATGACAAAAATCAGCTTCGGACCGCCAATGAGGCGACGGCCCATCTCTTCTTTGCCAGTCCTTTTGATAAGTCTGCTAAAGGGGAAAGTGGTAGTTGGTTATCGGGCCTCTTTTCAACTCACCCGCCAATAGAGGAAAGAGTTAATAGATTGGAAGAGATGATTTCCGGGGAGGACTACTAATGAACAGAAAAGAAGCTAAAAAGAGAGCAGAAAAACTACGCAAACTGATTAGCAAATACCGCTACGCTTACCACGTGCTTGATAGGCCTTTGGTAAGCGATGAGGTCAACGACTCATTAAAGAAAGAGCTCCAAGAGATTGAAGATAAGTATCCGGAATTAAAGACTTCTGACTCTCCTACTGTGAGAGTCGGTGGAGAGCCTCTGGACAAATTTGAAAAAATTGAGCACCAGAGTAGGATGTTATCCTTGCGAGATGTTTTTAGTTACCAAGAATTGGAAGAGTGGCTTAAGAGAAATGAACGTTTCTTGAAAAAAGATATTGACAGCGAGTTCTTTGTAGAGGCTAAGATGGATGGCTTAGCAGTTAGCTTGGTCTATCAAGATGGAGTTCTTGATTACGGGGCAACCAGAGGTAATGGAACTGTCGGTGAGAATGTAACTAAGAATATTAAAACAATTGAGGCAATTCCCCTTAAGCTTAGAGAAGATTCTAAATATTTTAAGAAAGCCGGCAAAGGACGTTTTGAGGTGAGAGGTGAGGTCTATCTGCCAAGAAGCTCGTTTGAGAAGCTAAATGAGAAAAGGGAGAAGATAGGCCAAGAGAAGTTTGCCAATCCTCGTAATGCGGCTGCCGGCTCAATCCGCCAACTAGATCCAAAAATTGCTGCCAAAAGAGATCTCTCTTTTGTAGCTTTTGAAGTTACTAGCAATATTGGGCAGAGCAAACATAGTCAAGAGCATGAGATGGCGGAAAGCTTGGGTTTTAAGGTGGTCAGCGAGACTAAGATCTGTTCTGATTTAGAAGAGGTAGATAAGTTTATGGAGAGACTTGAAGAGAGGAGAGAGAAACTAGCTTATCAAATTGATGGGGTGGTGGTAGTTGTTAATGAGTGTAATATATATGATCAGCTGGGCACGGTTGGCAAGGCCCCTCGGGGAATGATCGCCTACAAGTTTGCTCCCGAAGAAGTAACTACCAAGCTAATTGATATTAAAGTACAGGTTGGCCGAACTGGTGCCTTAACTCCAATCGCTATTCTAGATCCGGTTCAAGTAGCCGGGACTACTGTTTCTCGAGCGACTCTACACAATCAAGAAGAGATAGAGAAAAAAGGTGTAAAGATTGGCGATACGGTTGTGGTCAGAAAGGCCGGTGATATTATCCCCGAAGTGGTTAAACCGATTAAAGAGCTTCGCCCCTCTAATGCTAAAGAATTTAAGATGCCTGCTAGTTGTCCTGTCTGTGGTGGTCCGGTTGAGAAAAAAGAAGGAGAGGTGGACCACTATTGTTTGAGTAAAAATTGTTTGGTTAGAGTTAAGCGTCAGATTGAACATTTTGTAGCCAAGAAGGCCTTTGATATTGAAGGTATGGGCAAGAAGGTTGTTAGTCAGTTGGTAGATGAGAGCTTGATCAATGACCCAGCCGACATATTTGAGCTCAAGCAAGGTGATTTGGAAGCCTTGGATCGGTTTGGTCAAAAATCAGCCCAAAATTTAATTAAGGCTATTAAAGAGAGCAAGCAAGTTAGTTTGCCTAGGTTTATCTACAGTCTAGGTATTAGGCATGTGGGCGAGGAGACAGCTTTATTGCTAGCTAAAAGGTTTGCTAGTTTGGCTGAAATCATTAAAGCCAAAAAAGATGAACTTCTATCTATTAATGATATTGGTGAGGTGGTGGCAGAGTCGATTGTTGATTATTTTAGTAATGACAAAAATATAAAATTAGTTGATAGATTGTTGGCCAATGGAGTTAGGGTGAAGCCATTTAAAACAGAAAGTAAGTTAGCAAATACTACTTTTGTTTTTAGCGGTAGTTTGGAAAATTTTAGCCGACAGCAAGCCAAGAGCAAGGTTGTTGAATTGGGCGGTAAGGTTAGCTCATCAATTAGTAAGCAAACTGATTATTTGGTGGCTGGCTCAAGCCCGGGTTCGAAATTAGCCAAGGCCCAAGAAAATGAGGTCAAAATTATTGATGAAGCTGAATTTATCGATTTAATCCAAGATTGATATAATAGAGATATATGAAGAAGGAGGGTTTCAAGGGCTTGACTCAAGCCCAAGTCAAGAAAAGAACTGCTCAATTTGGTAAAAATGTAATTGAGGATAAGGGGGGGCGCAGTTTATTCAAAATCATACTCAGTCAATTGAGTAATTTTTTGATACTGCTATTGATAGCTGCCAGTATTATTTCCTTGTTGGTTAAAGATATGGTCGATTTCTATATCTTAATCATCATTGTGATTGTCAATACTTCTATGGGGGCTATTCAAGAGTATCGAGCGGAGAAAGCTTTGGATTCATTAAAAAAGATGCTGCCTTTAAGGGTGAAAGTAATAAGAGATGGCGAGAAGGATATTATCCCTGCCTCCGATCTAGTGCCCGGTGACATTATTATTTTAGATTCAGGCGATAGCATTCCGGCCGATGCCAAATTACTTGAGTCGACCCAAATAAGAGTTGATGAAGCAATTTTAACTGGGGAATCGGTACCGGTTAGAAAGTCGATAGAGAAAGATAATCAACTCTATTCAGGCACAATCATTGTCAAAGGTCATGGTCTGGCCGAGGTTGTTCAAACCGGAGTTCGGGCTAAAATTGGCGAGATTGCAGCTCATATTGATATTAAAGATAAGGCCACTCCACTTCAAAAGAGGCTTAACTATTTAGGCAAGATTATTGCTATCGTAGCCGGCTCTCTCTGTTTGGTGGTCTTTATTTTAGGTGTGATTAGGGGGTTTCCTTTAACAGAGATTTTAATTTACGCTGTAGCTTTAATGATTTCGGCCGTACCAGAGAGCCTGCCTATTGTCACAACTTTAGCTTTGGCTCTAGGGGTGATTAAAATGAGTCAGCAGAAAGCAGTGGTCAGGCACTTGCCAGCTATCGAAACATTGGGCACAATCAATTTTATTGCCTCCGATAAAACAGGCACTCTTACTAGAAACGAGTTAACGGTCAAAGAGATTTGGACAGAAGATGATCATTACCAGGTTGAGGGAACAGGTTATGAGCCGATCGGTCGCTTAATAGATTCTAACGGCGACTTTGTTGATTCAAAGGAGGTTAACAATTTAAGCAAATTGATTGAAATTGGCGCTATCTGTAATTCGGCTGATTTGGCCAAATCTAGCAAAACTCAAGATTGGCAAATTATTGGTGACCCAACGGAAGGAGCCTTGTTGGTCTTGGCCAAGAAAACTGGCTTAGGTCAAGCCAGGCAAGATATTGAGATTGTTAAAGAGTACTCTTTCACTTCGGAAAGAAAGATGATGACGGTAGTTGTTGACCAAGATCGAGAATATATTGCTTATTCTAAAGGGGCTCCGGAAATTATTATCGATCGGTCCAGACGGATAATGGTGGATGGTCAGATTAAGCCTTTTAGTAAAAAGCAGAAAGAAGAGTGGCTCGAAAACTCAAAAAAGATGGCAATGAGAGGTTTCCGAGTATTAGCCTTTGCTCTTAAGAAGACTGGCAGAGACGATCAGCATGAGCAGGATTTAGTTTTTACCGGTTTAACTGGTTTGGTTGACCCACCATTGCCTGATGCTACTAAATCCTTGCGTGAAGCCAAAGCTTTAGGGATTAGAACAGTGATCGTGACCGGTGATCATCAACTGACTGCTAAATGGGTGGCTAAAAATATGGGCATTAAACTTGATGATAGCCAAATTGAGGTTGGGGACAAGCTGGACAAGCTGAGTGACAAAGAGTTGGCTGGAAAAATAGAGCAGATTAAATTATGGGCTAGGACTACTCCTGTGCAGAAACAGAGATTGGTTAAGGCCATGATAAAAAAAGGTTGGTCAGTAGCAGTGACGGGAGATGGGGTCAACGATGCCCCGGCCCTCAAGGCTTCTCATGTGGGCATTGCTATGGGTAAACAGGGCACCGATGTTGCTCGCCAATCGGCCGATGTTGTTCTTAAGGATGATCGTTTTAGTAGTATTATTTCAGCGATTAAATACGGTCGGACAATCTATGATAATATCAGAAAATTTCTAACTTTCTTTCTCTCAGTTAATTTTGATGAGATATTTCTAATAATAATTGCTTTTTTAGCTAACTTACCCCAACCTTTGACTGCTGCCCAGATTTTGTGGGTTAATTTAATTACTGATTCCTTCCCGGCTCTAGCCATAGCTTTTGAATCTCCAGATGATAAGGAGTTGGGCAAGCCAAGAGACCCCAACAGCAGTATTATTAAGCCCATAATTAAGCACGCCATATTTATTGGTTTTATCTCTCTCTTCTTTTCTTTAATTATTTTAATCGTCTTTAGAGATATTGAAGTTGATCGCTTAAGAACCTACGTTTTCACTCTAACAGCTTTCTTTCAATTATTTATTGTTTTCTCTATTAGGTCGGACAAACCTTTTTGGCAAGAGAGTCCATTTAAAAACAGACTATTGGTTTTAGCGGTACTATTTTCTACCTCTTTACAGCTACTAGCTATTTATTCGCCATTGGGCAACCTATTAAGAACCACCCCACTGGTTGCTTGGGAATGGTTGATGATACTAAGCATCACTACAGTCTCCTATTTTATTGTTGAGATTGTTAAATCATTTAAACCAAAGTTTATGGCTGGTAGACAAGCTAAAAGTTAGTTATTGATTAATCTAAGATTGAAATTTTTAGTTAATACTGATAAGATGTTGTTGTAAATATAATTTTCTTGGTTTTTATTATGAGCAAAATTTCCAGAAAAGATGTTGTCAAAACCGCTGCTTTAGCTAAATTAAATCTAGCTGATGATGAGGTTAAAAAATTTGGCAAGCAGTTGGCAGGTGTTCTAGCTAATTTTTCTTCTGTTGACCAAGTAGAAACCAAAGGCGTGGTAGTTAGCGCCCAGGTAACTGGCTTGGAAGATGTAATGGTTGAAGATAGTTTAAAAGGTAGAATTAAAGTAGGTCGGGACAAGCTATTGGAAAACGCCCCTATTAGTGAGGACGGCTATATAGTAGTACCTAAAATTTTATGAGTAAATTTTCAAATTTGACAATCAAGCAGGCCAGACAAGGCCTGGATTCAGGTAAATTTAGTTCTTTAGATTTAACTAAATATTATTTAGATAGAATTGAAAAAATAGACAAAGAGCTTAATTGTTATATAACTGTCACTAAAGAAAAAGCTCTTGATTCGGCCAAGGCTGCTGATAAACGGCTAACTTTAGGTGAGCCCCTTTCGATATTAGACGGTATACCTTATGGCTTAAAAGATGTTTTTTTGACTAAAGATATTAAGACTACTGCCGGTTCAAAAATTTTAAATGATTTTATCCCACCATATAGTTCAACAGTCTATAAAAATTTAGAGGCCAAAGGGGCTGTTCTTTTAGGCAAGACTAATACCGATGAGTTTACTATGGGTTCCTCAACAGAAACCTCTCATTTTGGTCCAACTAAAAATCCTTGGGATAAGCAGCGAGTACCTGGTGGCTCCTCCGGTGGTAGTGGAGCAGCTCTAGCAGCCGACCTTTGTACCTTTGCTTTGGGCACTGATACTGGAGGCTCCATTCGCCAACCTAGTAGTTTCTGCTCGGCTGTCGGTATGAAAGTTAGCTACGGACTAATTAGCCGATTTGGCGTGATTAGTTATGCTTCTAGTTTTGATACGATCGGTCCAATTACCAAATCAGTTCAGGATAGTGCTATTATCTTAGAAGAACTAGCCGGTCAGGACTACTATGATTCAACAACTATTCAGGATAGTGTTAGAAAATATAGTCAGGCTATTAGCAGCTTGAAAGATTTGACAGGCAAGACTATCGGTCTGCCAGTTGAGTTTATGGGTAAAGGTACCGATGTTGAAGTAGAGCAGGCCATTAATAATTTGATTAAAGTAATTAAAGATTTAGGCGGCAAGGTAGAAGAGATGAGCCTACCTTCAGTTAAGCAAGCTATTGCCGTCTACTATATTTTAGTAAAAGCAGAAGCCTCCTCTAATTTGGCTCGCTATGATGGTATTAAATACGGCTACTCCAAATTAAAAGAGACTAACAGCAAGAAACTTACCCTAGAAGAAGTCTATACAGGAAGTCGCCAGAGCGGTTTTGACGATGAGGCCAAACGTTCAATTATGTTGGGCACCTACACTCTATCGGCCGGATACTATGATGCCTATTACAAGAAAGCAGCTCAAATTAGGACGCTGATTAAGAAAGAATTTGAGGACAAGCTAGAAAAATATGACCTACTGTTAACCCCTGTTGCTCCGGTTCTACCATTTAAACTAGGAGAAAACCTGGATGATCCCTTGGCTATGTATTTGGTTGATGTCGATACTACACCGATTAATGTGGCTGGTGTGCCGGCTATATCTTTGCCGGCTGGTTTTAGTAAGTCTGGTCTGCCGATTGGAGCTCAACTAATTGGCAAAATGAAAGATGAAGAAAGTATTTTAGCAGCAGCTGATCTTTTGGAAGATAAGCTGGCTATTGATAGAAAGCCGGAGGTTTAAAATGGGATTGAGAAACATATTAAAAAACTGGCTCTTCCCCAAGAAAGATACTCTTAATCAAAGAAGAAAAGAGCAGATAAGAAGTAATTGGCAAAAGATAGAGGAAAAGGTTAAACAAGGTGGAGAGAGTAATTTCAAATTAAGTTTAATCGAGGCCGATAAACTGTTTGGCAGAGTTTTAAAGGAGCTTGGCTATAATGAGGAGACTTGGGCCAAGTCTATGGCTAAGGCTCAAGACAGGCTCTCTAGTTCTACAAGAAATGGCATTTGGTCAGCTCACAAACTTCGTAATCAATTGGTTCATGATGAGAACGATGAACTTCACTCATATCAAGCCAAAGCAAATATAGCTAAATATCGCCGGGGCTTAAAAGAATTAAGGATATTATGAAAGATGTCAGAAAAAAATTATTAGTATGGACTATAATTTCTACAGTTGCTGGATTGATTAATCTTTTTCTAATATATATTTTATCTGGTAGTCAGCTAAGGCCTGGTGGGTCTGAGGATTACTTTTATTTATTAATTTTGTTTATTCCCTTTCTTATTTTTCCTTCAATTTTTTACTGGATAATCGAAAGTTGGCAGAAAAAAAGTTTTACTAGAAAGTGGTTGATGACTTTAATGTTACTGCTCTCAGCCGACTTTGGCTTTACACCGCCAATTGGAGGAGGAGAAACTTCGTTTTTAATTCTTACTGGCATTCCTTTTGCTTTACTTTGTTCGGTTATTTTAGTACCAATTGCTGCCTTGATCGGCTATATTCTAGATTGGGCAATAGGTTTTCTGATTATTAAATTATCTAATAAAAATGAACAGTAGTGATTTTAAGACAACTATTGGTTTGGAAATACACCCCACAAAATTACTTTCTGAAAAACGGATTACATTCAGTTATTTCAGAAGCGTAATTAGCGGGGCAAGATACTTATTAAGGAGTTTTTGTAATGAATAGTTTAAATGAGTTTAAGACTACTATTGGCTTAGAGATACACGTGCAGCTTAAGACTGAAACAAAGATGTTCTGTCGCTGCTCTAATTTCTCTGCAGATGCCAAGCCCAATACCAATGTCTGCCCGATCTGTTTGGGTATGCCCGGCACTCTGCCCGTTACCAATAGCAAGGCAGTTAACTGGACGGCTAAGACTGGCCTAGCTTTAGGTTGTAAGATTAATGCTCAATCTAAGTTCGATCGCAAACACTACTTCTACCCCGATCTACCTAAAGGTTTTCAAATATCTCAGTACGATCAGCCTATTGCTAAGAATGGTCAACTTAAGACCAGTCAGGGGGTGATCGGTATTAATCGGGTTCATCTGGAAGAAGATGCCGGTAAGCTAGTTCATCCAAAAGATGGTGAGAGCAGTTTGGTTGACTTAAATCGAGCCGGCACACCACTAATGGAGGTAGTAACGGAGCCTGATATCAGCTCTCCAGCCCAAGCCAAGGAGTTTTTAAGGTTACTTAAATATTTAGTTATCTACCTTGGAGTTTCTGATGCTAGTATGGAGAAAGGTCATCTTAGGGTTGATGCTAATATCTCTGTTCAAAAGGGCAAGAAAAGCACCAACATTGTTGAAGTTAAGAATATGAATTCATTTAAGGCAGTTGAGCAGGCTCTAAATTATGAGCAGGAGAGACTGAGTCAGGATTTTGAAGATTTCTCCAAAAAGACCCGCAAAGAGACTAGAGGTTGGCAGGCAGATAAGAAAGAGACCAGCCCTCAAAGAGAGAAAGAAGAGGCGGCCGACTATCGATATTTCCCCGAACCGGATATTCCACCTTTAAGGTTTGATAAAGATGAAGTAGAGAAAATAAGAGAGGGTCTGCCGGTAACTCCTTTAGAGATTAGAGAAGAGTTTGAGAAACTTGGGTTAACCGATGAAGATTTCTGGTCAATCGTTAAGCGACCTAAGCTCTATCAATACTATGGTCAGGTTGTGAGTAGTAATGAAAAAGTTGACCAGAAAGAGTTAATCAACTGGCTAGCCAATGAGAAAGTCAATTTAGAGATAGACCCGAAATATTTCGGCCAGTTTATTGTATTAAGAAGTAAGGGCAAACTACCCGGTCCGATGGCTAAGCAATTACTAGAGTTAATGAGTAAAGAGCCAAATAAAAAGCCTAAAAGCTTAATGGAGTCAGCCGGACTTTCTGCCCAGACCGGAGATGAGTTAGAAAAAGTAATTGATGAAGTAATAGAAGAGAGCAGTTCGGCGGTTGAGGAGTATCGGCAGGGCAATAAGGCCTCTATTCAATATTTAATTGGCCAGGTGATGGCTAAGACTAAAGGGCAGGCCGATCCGAGTCAGGTAAAAGAATTAATAGAAAATAAAATATCCTAGTAATATATTAAGGAGGTAGATATGGACAAAGAGAATAATAATATTGAAGGAATTAAGTTTAGGGGCAGCAAAGAGAGCCCTAAAAAGACAAACCCTTTTAGTAAAAAGAAGAAGGTAGGCTGTGGATTGGTGGTTTTTCTGCTAATTTTTTCGTTAATTGCCGGAGCTGTTGGTGGGGTGGGAGGCTTGGTTCTACTTGCCAATCAAGATCAAGATTTGCTTAAAAACTTAGGCATAGCCGGTGAGGTATCTATACCAACTACGGAGAAAAAACAGATTACAGTTGAGGAGTCTTCAGCGGTGATCGATGCAGTAGAGAAGGTTAGGCCTTCAGTGGTCTCAATTGTGGCAAAGGAGAGAGTGATGAATCTGTTTGGTGATGTTAGCACGGAGGTTTCCGGTGGTAGCGGCTTTATTATCACTAGTGATGGCAATATTGTTACTAACAAACATGTTGTTAGTAATCAGAACTTAAGCTATGAGGTATATCTCAGTGATGGTAGTAAGTATAACGCTAAAGTTCTCTCTAGAGATCCTTTTAATGATTTAGCAATTCTAAAGATTAAGGCAGATAACTTGCCTGTGGTAGAGATCGGCTCAAGCAGTAATTTAAAAGTTGGCCAAAATGTAATCGCTGTTGGTAATGCTCTGGGAGAGTTTCAAAACACTGTTACCTATGGTGTTATCTCAGCAAAAAATAGAAATATCAGTGCCCAGGGAGCGACAGGTGAGACAGACAATCTAGAAGGTCTGCTCCAGGTAGATGCCGCTATAAATAGTGGCAACTCAGGTGGCCCACTAGCTAACTTAGACGGTCAGGTGGTTGGAGTTAATGTGGCTAAGGCTCAATTGGCAGATAATATTGGTTTTGCTATTCCATCTTCTGTACTACAGTCTGCAATAGAGTCTCTAAATAGATATGATAAGATTGTTCGCCCTTTCTTGGGAGTCCACTATTTAGCAGTTACGCCTGAATTAGCTGAGAAGAATAATCTTTCTGTAAAAGAAGGAGCGATAATCTATTCTGGCAGTTTGCAAAACCCGGCAGTTGTTTCTGACTCTCCTGCTGATGAGGCCGGATTAAAAGAGAGAGATATTATTACCAAAATAAATGATAAAAAAATAACTCCCCAGAACTCTCTTTCAATTTTACTTCAAAATTATGCTCCAGGAGATACCATCACCATTACTTATGTTAGGGAAGGCGATGAGAGCCAAGTAGATGTTAAATTAGCCAGACACGATAAGTTCTAGTAATTAAATAGTAATTTCAACTACTCGGTCTATGCCGGCTAAATCCTGATAAGTATTAATTTTGGGATCTTTAAATATCTCTTTTGTAAATCTATATATTTCTTTTTTCTGCTCAGGTGCAATTTCTAATAAAATTACTCCTTTAGTTGCTAATTTATCTCTAGATTGCCGGATTAACTTTTTGATTAGCTCTAGGCCATCCTTTCCGCCATCCAGAGAGAGCTTAGGATGATGAATCAGCTTGGCAATTGAGCTGGCTTCACTTGAGCGTATATATGGCAGGTTGGCAGTTATTATATTAAACCTGTCTTTAACATCTCTAAGTAGATCTGATTTAATAAAATTGATTTTAGCTTGATGGTTTCTAGCGTTCATTTTAGCTACATTTAATGCTTTCTCTGAGATATCAGAGGCAGATATTAAGAGATTAGTATCTTTTAGAGTATTTTTAGCAATAGCGATGGGAATACAGCCGGAGCCCGTACCAACATCAATTATTTTGATATTCTTAAAATCGGAAGTCGGACCCCGCCTGCCAAAGACTGAAGCTTTGCTGATGGCGAGCAGGCTTCCGATTTTACCGATTTGAGTTAAAACTAAGTCTACAATTAATTCAGTTTCTGGGCGGGGAATTAGAACATCTTTATTGACCAGAAAATCTAATCCGTAGAACTCTTTCCGGCCAAGAAGATAGGCAATTGGCTCTCCTTTGAGCCGGCGATCTACCAATTTGTCCAGCAATTTGACCTGATTTTTGGTAATTTCATGATCTAGGTTAGAGAAGATATATTCTTTCTCTTTATTTAAAACAAACATAGCCAAAACCTCTGCCTCTAGATCGGGTTGATCGACAAAGGCAGGGACTGATAGTTTTTTGGTTGTTTTTGCTATAATTTCAGCTATTTTCATTCAGCTTAATAAATCGGAAGTCCGACTTCCGACATTACTTCCGATATTAAGAAATTTGGGCTAGTTTGCGTTTCTGGTCCTCTTCTTGAAGTTTTTTAATCAGGATGCCTAGCTGGCCGTCTAAGACCTGCTCAAGTTTATGTGTGGTAAAGTTAATTCTGTGGTCGCTGATTCTGTTTTGAGGAAAGTTATAGGTTCGTATTTTCTCGCTCCTATCTCCACTACCGACCATCATCTTTCGGGCCTCTCCTTCTTTCTCTTGTTTCTCTTTAGCTTGTTGTTCTTTAATCTTGGTCTTTAAAATTTTTAAGGCTTTCTCTTTGTTTTTCAGCTGAGACTTCTCGTCCTGGCAACTAACGCTAACTCCGGTTGGCTTATGAGTTACTCTTACGGCTGAATCTGTAGTGTTGACCGATTGTCCTCCAGGGCCCGAGGAGCGGAATGATTCGATCTCTAGATCGTTTGGTTTAATTTTAATTTCATCTTCTTCGGCTTGTGGCAGAACGGCAACAGTGGCGGCTGAAGTGTGGATTCGGCCGGATTTTTCTGTTTCTGGAACTCTCTGCACTCGGTGAGCTCCTCCCTCATATTTAAGGTTTTTATAAACTTCTTGTCCGCTAATTTCAACAGATACTTCCTTTAGTCCGCCCAACTCACTTCTTTTATTACTCTGGACCTTAAACTTAAAACCGTTGTTAGCTGAGTAGCGTTGGTACATCCTAAACAAGTCGCTGGCAAAAAGCTCAGCCTCTTGTCCGCCCGTACCGGCTCTAATCTCTAAAATTACATCTTTGCTATCATCTGGGTCGCTAGTTAGTAAGCGGGAGATAAGCTCTTCTTCTAGTTTTGATTTTTTCTTCTCTAGCTCTTTGTTCTCTCCTTTAGCCATCTCTGCCATCTCCGGCTCAGTCTTGATAATCTCTTGGTTATCATTGATTTGATTTAGAGCTTCTTCATATTGACTAACCAAAGTCATAGTCTCACTTAAGGCAGCTTGTTCTTTAGAGAGTTTTTTAATTTGGTTGGAGGTCAGTTTGTCTGGATTAGAGAGCAAATTGTTTACCTCTTCAGCTCGACCTTTTATTTCTTTAATTTTTGGCTGTAATTGTTTCATTATTTTAGTTTATCAAAAAAGTACCTTAAAAACTAGGTACTTATAGGTTTAGGTTAGCTATTTCTCTTTTTTCTTAGATTGCTTTTTCTTGCTTTTGCCTGATTTTAGTTGCTTACCTTTCTTTACCATCTCTTGGAAGCGCTTAACTCTACCAGTTGAGTCGACTAATTTCTTTTTGCCGGTATATAGTGGATGGCAGGCAGCACAGACCTCAATATGGATCTTGTCTTTCTTGGTTGAGCCTACTTTAAATGAGTTGCCGCAATCGCACTCGACTTCTACTTGTTGGTAATCTGGATGTATTTTTTCTTTCATGTTTTCTATTATAGTTAACTGATTGATATTATTACACAAACCTTGAAAATATTCAAGAGATGTGCTAGATTAATGTTGTTAATAACAAATCATACTCTTTGACCATCACTCCTCTCTTAAGGTTATTGGAACTTAATTTTAAGAGCTATGAGATGGGTTGATGAGAGTAGTAGTAACCAAGGAGTCCGTCAGTTGGCGGAGTAAACAATGAAAATTCCAAGTGAAGAAAAATTGGCCGAGGCTGGCCTACATTTTGGTCACCGTGAAGGTAAGTGGCATCCAACCATGAAGCCTTACATTTTTGCTAGTAAAAAAGGAGTCCATGTTATTGATCTAACTAAGACCAGAGAAAAGATCAAGGAGGCCTTAGAGCGGATTAAGGAGGCTGGGTCTAAAGATGAAAGGGTTCTATTGGTCGGTACCAAGGTAAGAGTTGGGGATCTCGTTAAGAAAGTCGGTGAAAAGAGTGGTATGTTCTACATTAGCTACAAGTGGCTGGGAGGCATGCTGACTAACTTTGATACGATTAAGAAGAACATCGATCGACTTGAGAAGATGGAAGAGGACCTTGAACAGGGCAACCTCGACCATTATACTAAAAGAGAGCAGAATGAGATGAGGTTTGAAATTGAAGAGAAGTCTCAGATCTATGATGGCATTAGGGAGATGAGTAAAGTTCCGGATCTAGTTATCGTTATGGATGCGCGGATAGATGATCTAGCGATTAGGGAGGCTAAGAAGCTCGATATTCCTGTAATTGCCCTTACTGACACCAATGTTGATATTTCTGAGATTGATTATCCTATTCCAGGCAACGATGATGCTATTAAGGCAGTTGAGATGGTTCTAAAGCTTATTGGCAAGGCCTACAGTTTAGGCAAAAAATCAAAAAAGAAGAAAGAAGATAAAAAAGAAAAGAAAGGAAAGAAGGATGAGTAAAATTAATGCTAAGGATGTCGCCAAATTGCGAGACGAGACCGGTGTAGGCATGATGACTGCTAAAGAGGCCTTAAAGGAAGCAGGTGGAGATTTTAGTAAGGCTAAAGAGGTCTTAAGCAAGAAGGCGGCTAGCAAATCTGCCAAGAAGAAGGAGAGGGAGATCAAGGCCGGATTTATTGACACCTACTCTCATGACGGTAGAGTCGGTGTGCTTTTGAAGATGGGCACGGAGACCGATTTTGTTGCTAAAAATGATGACTTCAGGGAGTTTGCTCACGATCTAACTCTTCAGATTGCATCAATGAACCCGGAGGATGTAGATAGTTTGTTAGAGCAAAACTATATCAAAGACCAAGATAAGACTGTTAGGGAACTTCTAGATGAGTTAGTCGCTAAGATTGGTGAGCGTATTGAAGTAGTTGAGTTTACAAGATACGAAATTTAAAATTAAATATTTTTAACTATGGCTAAGTTAAACGATCTCATTGACAGTGCCAGACCAAAAATGGACCAGGCTCTCGAGTTTGTTGGTGAAGAACTAAAAAAAGTTAGAGCCGGTCAGGCTAGTTCCGGCTTGGTCGAAGATTTAAAAGTTGACTATTATGGCTCTAAGGTCTCTCTTAAGGAGATGGCCTCTATTAATACACCCGATCCAAAGACGATCTTTATTACTCCCTATGACCAGAATGCCAAGGAGGAGATCTCTTTAGCTATTCAAAACTCTGATCTAAACCTAAATCCAAGCGATGATGGGCAGAGGTTGATTCTTAATTTGCCTCCACTGTCTAGTGAGAGAAGAGAGGAGCTAGTTAAGTTGGTTAAGGAAAAAGTAAAACAAGCTAAACTAAGTATTAGGCAAGCAAGAGAAGAGGTTTGGGGTCAGATTCAGGAGATGGAGAAGAGTGGTGAGCTGACAGAAGATGATAGGTACACAGGCAAAGATAAACTTGATAGTCTAGTTGGGGATTATAACACGCAGCTCGATGAGCTGGCCGAGGAGAAAATTTCAAACTTAAGGAATATCTAGATGGTTTTAACAATTATAGTTTTCGCTCTCACTTTGGGAGTATTGGTCTTTGTTCATGAGTTGGGGCATTTTTTATTTGCCAAAATCCAAGGAATAAAGGTGGAAGAGTTTGGTATAGGTTTCCCGCCTAGGGTATTTAGTAAGAAATATGGTGAGACCAAGTACTCTCTTAACCTAATTCCTCTTGGAGGTTATGTTAGTCTCTATGGTGAAGGTGGCGGACATGAAGAGGATGAGGATTCTTTTGCCTCCCGATCAGTCTGGCAGAGAGCTAAGGTAGTCTTTGCCGGGGTATTAATGAATTTTCTTTTTGGTTTTTTGATATTTGCTATCTATTTCTCTTTAGGCAACCCCCCGACCGTAACCGATCCGGCTCGTTATCTACCTGAAGAGAAGATTGCTTATCAAACGATTGTGATTGAGTCTCAAGCAGGCAGTCCGGCTGAGCAGGTTGGTCTAGAGCAGGGAGATCTTATCACCAGAGTTGATAACCAACAGATTGGTAAAGTTGAAGATTTGATTAACTACACCAAAGAGAACCCGGGTAAGTTGAGTACGATTATTTTTAAGGACAGTAGTCAGGATAACCAGTTGGTAGAGAAAGAGGTTAATATAACTGATGAGGGAAAGATCGGAGCGGTGATTGGCCAGGGTTATGGCCAGATGGACTATGCTTTCTATCAGGTGCCTCTAATTGCTCTGGAAGAATCGGTTCGGATAGTCGGCTTAATCTTTGTTACCCTCTATCAAATAATTTCTAAGCTTCTTGTAGAGCAGACTGTTCAAGAGGGAGTGGTCGGTCCGGTCGGAATATTTGTGCTAACCAGTGAGATAGTTAAGCTTGGTATTGGTCCGATATTAAAGCTTGTTGGTTTTCTCTCCATGAATCTAGCAGTGATTAATTTAATCCCTATTCCAGCTCTGGATGGTGGTCAGCTAGTAATTTTGGCTTTTGAGAAAATTAGGGGCAAGAAGGCCAAGGAAGAGGTGGTCGGTGTCTTGCAATTTATCGGTTTTGCTCTACTAATTCTTCTGATCATATTGATTACTTACCGAGATATTGTACAATTTATACTATGAGGTTATCAAAACTATTAACTAAACCGAGCAAAGATGAGGTGGCTGAAGAGGAACTAGTTTCAGCCAAGCTTCTTCTTCAAGCTAAGTTTATCCATAAAGTGGCCAGTGGCAGCTACGCTTTTCTGCCTCTTGGTTTTAAGGTGCTAAAAAATATTGAGGAAGTTATTAGAGCTGAGTTTGCTAAGGCCGGTGCTCAAGAAGTATTGGGTAGAATGGTTCAGCCGGCCAGTCTCTGGCAGGAATCTGGCAGGTTAGAGGATTTTGGCCCGGAGTTAGTTCAGTTTAAGAACCGCAAAGGCAAAGATTTGGTTCTAGCCACTACTCATGAAGAGGCGATCACTGATTTGGTTTCGGCTAACTTGGAGTCCTATCGGGATCTGCCTTTGCTTGTTAATCAGATTCAGTCAAAATATCGAGATGAACCTCGACCAAGAGGTGGTTTGGTTAGATTAAGAGAGTTTATCATGCAGGACGCCTACTCATTTGATGCTGATAAAGAGGGCTTGGATAGAAGTTATGAGAAGGTAAGAGAGGTCTATCAGAATATATTCAAGAGATGCGGTCTGGAGACCCTGATGGTTGATAGTGATGTTGGGGCAATGGGCGGTTATGGTGGAGAGGAGTTTATGGTTCTAAATGATAAGGGTGAGGATCGATTGATTATCTGCCCAGGTGGTGACTACCAGGCTAATGTGGAGGTGGCTGAGTTTAGAGTAGAGAAGGATGGCTCGAAAGAGAAAAAACTTGAAGAGGTTAAGACGCCAAAGACCAAGACGATTGAGGAACTATCCAAGCTTTTGAAAATTACCCCTAGCCAGACTGCCAAGATGGTCTTTTACAAAGCTAATAACCAACTCGTAGCCGTTGTCGTACGAGGGGACCTGGAAGTAAGTGAAACAAAATTGTTAAATTATTTGGGAGTAAATGAGCTTGAAAATGCAAGTGAAGATGAGATCAAGAAGGCCGGTGCTCAGCCAGGTTATGCTAATCCAAACAATATTAAAGCTAAAATTTTTATTGATAAAACTGTGGAGAAGACTAAAAATTTAGTGATTGGAGCAAACAAAGAAGGTTATCATCTAAAAAATTATAATTATCCCAGAGACTACAAAGGTAGCAATGCAGAGATTGTTGATATAGCCGAAGCTAAAGCCGGTCTAACCTGTCCTAAATGCCAGATGAGTTTAGAAGAAGAGAGAGGAATCGAGGTTGGTCATATCTTTAAACTAGGTAAGAAATATTCAAAGAGCTTCAATCTTAAATATCTAGACAAGAACGGCAAAGAACAGGTTCCTGAGATGGGTTGCTATGGTATCGGCCTAGAAAGACTAATGGCGGCTTCTGTAGAGAGTAATTATAACGAGAAAGGGATTATTTGGCCCGAGGAGATTGCTCCAGCTAAGTACTATCTAATAACTATTGGTCAGGAGGAAAAAGTAATAAATTATGCTGATAAGCTCTATCAGAAATTATCCAAGGCAGGAGAATCGGTAATCTATGATGACCGAGATGAAAGTCCGGGTGTCAAGTTTAATGATGGAGACCTAATCGGCTGCCCTAAAATATTGATAGTCAGCCCTAAAACAGTTAAAAAAGATAAGGTTGAACAGAAGGATAGAGAGAGTGGGAAGGAAGAACTAGTTAAGCTTTAGTGTAAGTGATATAATGGAGGGGATGAGAGATTTTTTTGGTGAAAATAAAGAGTATTTTTTGCTAGCTACTTTGCTCGTAGCTTTTGTTTTGACTTCATTAGTTATTGGTCATATCAGAGAAAAAGAGAGCGGTGAAGTTGCTGCTTGGTACGATTATAGTTGGGCCTATAGGAAAGTTATTACTATTCAGCATGAACAAGTGGATGCTGATTTAACAGATTTTCCGGTTTTAATTAACCTTGACTTTGATGCTGAGTTAGCAGCTAATGCGCAAGATAATGGTGATGATATTATCTTTACCGATAGTAGCGACAACACTCTCTCTCACCAAATTGAAGTATTTGATGGCAGTACTGGTAAGCTTAGAGCTTGGGTCAAAGCTGATTTAACAGATTCGAGTGATACTACTATTAATCTCTACTATGGTAATAGCGATGTTGGCAGTCAGGAAAATGTTGCTGATGTTTGGAGTAACGGTTATGTTGGAGTTTGGTTACTCAATGAAGGAAGCGGTGGCACAGTAACAGACTATACAGGTAATGGTAACGATGGAACTCTAACCAACATGGACCCTGGAACCGATTGGGTGGAATACAATAATGGTTATGCGTTAGAATTTGACAAAAATAACAACGAATTTGTTGCTTTTGGTGATGGATCACCTATTACTGATAGCACTACGGCTTTATCGGTATCGGCAAGTTTTGTTGCGGATAGCAATTCGCTAAGCTCAACTTTCGCCTTTATTGGTGCTAGATCTGCTTGGACAACGGGTAACTGGCAGCTATATGTTGAAAATAGCGCTGGGACATCAAATCTTCCAAAATTACATCTTAATGCTATGGATCTAACTGCTAGCCCCGTTAGAGGTACCACTACGCTTAACGCTGGTCAATGGTATTTAGGTTATGGTGTTTGGAATGGTGCAACTGGTGAAGCCAGTATTTATTTGGATGATAATTTAGAGAATGTAGATGGTGGTTGGGGAGGCACTTTACCTGAATCAAATCTTCAAGTTTGTATGGCTAGAAGGCATAACGAAACAAGTTATGATTTCGACGGAAAGATCGAGAGGATGTTGATTGTCCACGATGTTAGATCAACAGGCTGGGTAACTACTGAGTATAACAATAACAGTTCACCTGGAACCTTCTATGAACTTGCAAGTCAAGAGCAGGGTGACTCTACCCCTCCTAATAATCCTACTTCTTTTATCGCCTATAACTCCGATAGTCAAGACCAAGAACTGTCTTCGGGGTGGAATTATCATAATCAGCCGTACTTTGAGTGGTCGGGTGCCTCTGACCCAGAGTCCGGTGTTGAGGGGTACTATCTTTACTTTGGTACTGACGATACTGCTGATCCCGAAGTTACAAGTGGTATTATTAACGCCGGTGAGGCAGTCCAGTTTCAAGCAGAGACTAACTTGAGCGTTAGTCCGGCAATTAGTGATCGAATGGAAGCCGGTCAGACATATTACTTCATTCTTAAAACCGAGAACAATGCTGATATTAATAATATATCCGCTTCTCAGACCTACTTCACCTACTCCTACGATCCAACCAATCCTAGCTCTCCTGAATACATCAATGTCTCTCCAACCGGCTGCTCTACCAGCAATAGTTTTGATTTTAGTTGGAGCAAGCCAGCCGACACCGGCGGATCTCAGTTAGCTAAATATCAATACAAGCTTGGTTCGACCGGGTCGATAATTGATATTGCCGATCCAGATAGCCTAGAGATATCAGCTGCCAGTTATCAAGAAGGAGACAATGTTTTCTATCTAAGAAGTGTTGACGGAGCAGGTAATAGCTCTAACTGGCAGACAGCAGTCTATTGCTCTACTGGAGTAGCTCAAGTGGTAGACGGCCCTGAGATTGAGGCCGGTCCCAGCTCAATTAATGTCAGCTGGACCTCTTCCAAACAGACTACTAGTTACGTTAAGGTCTATCAAGGTAATCAATATGTCAGTGAGCAGGGCCATACCGGTTACAGTCAATCTCATGAGGTAGATGTGGTAGGTTTAAAACCAGAGACCAGTTACCGATACAAACTAGTTTGGACGGATAATAATGGTAATTTAGGAGAAAGTCAGTGGTATGAGACCAATACTAAAAAGACTCCTCAAGTCACAGATTTAAAAGTTGAGACTATATCACCAACAAAAGTTCTTGCTAGTTGGCTGACAAACTATAGCTCAAGCACTGATATTGAATATGGTGTTGGTTCATACAATCAATCCGACTCTATCGATGGCAATGCCACCTCTTTCTCAAAGACATTGAATGACTTACAGGCTGGAAAAGATTACCAGCTAAGGGTTAAGATGACTACTATTGATGGTACAGAATATTCTAGCGGTGCTACTTTTTCTACTCCCGACTTGCCCGCAATTTCTAATATGAGCTATCAGTCAGTTGAAGACGCCCCCTCAGCTACTGTTAAGGTAAGTTGGCAGACCAATGTTAAGACCTCCTCTGCCCTAACTGTTAGCCCTTCAAGTAATAGAGGCAAGCCTAAGAGCGTCTCTGATGCTAGACTTAAGACAGATCATAATCTAACCATAGAAGGCCTGGCCGATCAAACAGAATATCAGTTGGTAGCCAGTGGCAGAGATGAATATGGTAACCAAACTACCTCTTCAGTTGCTAGCTTTAAAACAGCTAAAGATTCTCGTCCACCCCAAATATCTGATATTAAATTGGAGACTTCTATCACCGGCACAGGAACTGATTCCAAGGCTCAGATTGTGGTATCTTGGCAGACGGATGAGCCAGCCACCTCTCAAGTTGAGTATGGCCAAGGAGTAGGCGGCTCTACCTATCAATCCAGAACCACCTTAGACAGTTCACTAGGGGAGAACCATACCGTTATTATCTCTGAGTTAGACCCAGCTAGAACCTACCATTTAAGACCGGTTAGTAGTGATTCTGCCGGCAACCAAGCGGTAGGCAGTGACAATGTAGTTATTACTGGCCAAGCTCAAGACTCAGTATTAGATATTATCATTACCAAACTTAAAGACACCTTTGGCTTCCTAGCTAATATTAGGGATTTATTTGGGAGATGATTGAAATATTATTAAACAGGCTTTACAATTAAATAAAAATTAATAGCATAAAATGCCAATATATATCTATCAGTGTCCAAATTGCAGTTACAAAAGTGAAGAACTGGTCTTGGACAAGAAGGAGGTCGAGAAAGATTGTCCAAAATGTAATAAAGCTAAGCTGGAAAAACAGCCAACCAGTGTTTCCGTTAAGAACAGTTCAGCCTGTCAGGCCTGTAGGAGTGATTGCTCAACTTGCCATTAATATACAAAAATGAAATTCAAAATAATTGCCAATTGGAAGATGAATCCATCTATTCTTAAGGAGGCTAACTCTTTGGCTACTAAAATTAAAGATGGTGTAATCCCCATTGTTGGCTACGACCTTGCTCTGTTGCCTCCCTCTGTCTACATCCCTACCATTAGTAAGGAGCTAAAATTAACCTCTATTGATCTGGGAGTTCAAAATATTCACAGTAAAATATCAGGTAGATTCACAGGTGAAATTTCCGCCTCTATGATAAAGGAATATTGTAGTTATGCTCTAGTAGGTCACTCTGAAGTAAGAGCGGAGAGAGGTGAGAATAATGAAGAGGTAAATCAAAAGGTCTTAACATTACTTGATCAGGATATTAGACCGATAGTTTGTTTGGGAGAAAGTTTAGAGGATTATCGAAAAGGAGAGTCCGATTTGGTTGTTGAGCACATGAAGAGTTGTCTAAAAAATGTTAGCAGAGATGATATTAGTAAGGTAACAATTTGCTACGAACCTATCTGGGCTATAAGTAGCGAGAAGGGCAAAAACCCGGCTGATGCCGACTATGCCAACCAGATTATTATGCTCTTGCGTCAAGGATTAGCAGCGATATATAATCGAGAGCTGGCCTACAAAGTGCCAATTATCTATGGAGGTAGTGTCGACTCTAGTGATGTAACTAACTACCAGGATCAACCCGAGATCAATGGCGTCTTGGTTGGTAATGCTAGTCTTGAGGCAGAGGAATTTATTAAAATTTGTCAAAGCGTCAAAGAGAACAATTAGATAATAATAAAGGAGGAGATAATGGAAAAAGTAAAAGTCGCTATCAATGGCTTTGGCCGAATTGGCCGAACTTTCTTTCGGGCTGCCCAGGAAGAAGATCTTGAGGTGGTGGCCATCAATGACTTACAAGATCCTGGTCAACTTGCCTACTTGCTTAAGTATGATTCTAGTTATGGGCCTTATCAAGGTGAGGTTTTGGCCAGGAAGAAAGGGCTTCAAGTAGATGGCAGGCTAATTCCGGTAACCAATCTTAAAGACCCTTCAGAGCTACCGTGGTCACAGCTGAATGTTGATGTTGTGGTTGAGTCGACCGGTGTTTTTAGAACTAAAAAAGAGGCTGAGGCTCATCTAAAGGTAGGAGCCAAAAAAGTAATTATTACTGCCCCGGCAAAAGGAGAGGAAGCTGTTAAAACGATTGTTCACGGAGTCAATAATAAAGATTTTGATAAAGAAAAAGATGAGGTAGTTTCTCTAGCTTCCTGTACTACTAACTGTCTAACTCCGCTGATGATGGTCTTAGAAGAGAATTTTGGAGTAGAGAACTCTTTTGCTACCACTATTCATTCCTATACTTCTAGCCAAGCTCTTCAAGATAGCCCTAGCAGCAAAGACTATAGAAGAGGTAGGGCAGCGGCAGAGAATATTGTGCCAACTACTACCGGGGCTAATAAGGCGACAGAGATTGCCTATCCCAAAGCTAAAGGCAAGCTCGGTGCTATGGCTATAAGAGTGCCTAACCCGACTGTCTCCTTGGTTGATCTGGTAGCACTACTTAAAAGAGAGACCAATAAAGAAGAGATAGCTCAAATATTTACAGCGGCAGCTAAGAAAAAAGACTACCAAGGCATTATTAGTACGACCGAAGAACCTTTGGTTAGCAGTGACCTAAAAGCAGCTCCCCATGGAGCAGTAGTTGATCTAAATTGCTTACAGGTAAACAAGGGCAATCTAGCAAAAATTATTGCTTGGTATGATAATGAGATGGGCTACTCCATAAGAATGGCCAAGTTTATTAAATATATTCAATCTAGTTAAATAATTTTAAAATGTGTTTAGCAATACCATTGAAGGTGAAAGAAGTAGATAAGGACACAGCTATTGATGTTAGTGGCAAGGAGATCGATATCTCACTAATAAAAGAGAAAGTTAGACCTGGATCATATTTATTGGTTCATGATGATCTAGCAGTAAATACTTTACCTAAAAAAGAGGCCGAGAAGATAAAAGAGATTGTTGGAAACTGCCATCATCACCATGATCATACTCACGAGCACGCTCATAGCCATTAAATAAAATGTGGACTAAACCTCATCAAAGATTGATTATCTAAGACGGGGCCTAGCCCACTGAGCTATATCAAAACCAGTCATATCTCTACTCTTATCTGCACAAATTTGCTCACAATCAATAGTACCGACTAAGTTGCTTGCCTGCTCTTGGAAGTAACTGTTCTTTTCTTGGTCTTCTCTGTTTTTCCCAATAACATCTAAGTTGACATCTTCACCAACTAGACCAATCACCATACCGTAATGAACAAGCACAGTTGAGCCTATTCCCACTCTTTCATCACCAGCTAAGTAGATATTCTCAAAAACAACATTCTCGCCAGCAACCGTACTTGTAACTATCGCTCTTTCACCTCTTATATCTCCAACTATTCCATCAACAAGCATATCAATCACGGCAAACTCTGCCTCATTCTCTTTGGTTAAAACGCTTATCTCAAGCTTCTCTAATCTCTCCCTATAGCTTTTGCCGGTTGAAATTAGTCCTTCCCCACTAGCTCTTAGCTCTAGGTTCTCTAAATGAATCTTTCCACCAAATAGTCTGGCAATATCATCAGCATCGATCTGTTCTTTGCCTGACTCCTGCGCAATATTAACCAAGCTGATCATTGATAGCCGGGCAATATTGTCTAGATCTGCCAAGGTTTTTATCGACTTAAATCGGCCAAAATTAGAAGAGGTTATGGGGCAGCTTACATAAATCTTTCCAAGCGTATCTTCTGCTGCTTCTGTTACTCCAATTTGACTGGCACTTTCGAGTATGTTTCCGCTCATCAAACACCACCTCCTTTCTTGTTGGGGTGCGACTCTGTTTACTTTCTTGTCTAGAGTAACTAATATTTGTATCTTTAGCAACTGACCTTAATGAACACTGCAGGTCAGACAGGGATCATAGGCCCTGATCAGACTCTCTGCTAGCTGTTCTAGGTCTGATTGTTTACTGCCTTTGTTTAATTTAACAATCTTATCAGCATCATCTTCAAGGGAGAGCATGAAAGAGGCGGTAGGGGTGATGATATCTGCTTTAATAATACGGCCTTTATTATCTGTTTGATATTGGTGGTAGAGAGTACCTCTGGGTGCCTCGACTGCACCGACTCCGATGCCTTTTTTGGGCCTGATTTCCTGACCAAGATTATTTAATTCACTCTCTTTAATAGAACCTAATTTTTCTTTAGCAACTTCAAGGTAGTGATTTATCTCTATTGCCTGAGCTAGGATATTGTTAAAAGGGTTAGTGGAGGGCAGGTTCAATCTAGATTTATCCAGTAACTTCTTAGCTTTAGGCATTAGTCTCTGACTGGCCTTATTAAGTCTAGCTAGAGCTCCAACCATAATTAGCTTTGAGCTATTTCTGTTTTTGTACTGAGAAAGTTTGACCAGAGTTCCTTTTCTCTCGTGCTCTCTAATATGTTTTTGGTAGTTTTTGGTCTCAAACTCTTCGTTTTGATTGCCTGTAACTTTTCTGCCTGTCAAGAGAGGGTACTCTTTACTCTCAAGAGATAAGTAGGCTCGACCGTCTTGGTGTATCTCAGGAAATTCTATTTTGCTTACTAACTTAACGGTATCACTGGCCTCATCAAGAACGCTATCTATCTCTTCGGTTAGGCCACTGATCTCCTCTACTTTAATCTCTTTATTAAAGCCGCCAACCACTGGTGTTAGGGGGTGTACCTCTCGGCCGCCTAGCACTTTGACTATCTTGTCGGAGGTATTTTTTAAATTTAGACCTAAATGAAACTCGGCCGGGTATCTCTGTGCCATCTCTTTGACTGTCTTGGTGCCTAGATAATCTGGTAGAACTAGGAAGAAAAGATGAAGAGTGTGACTCTGAGCTATCTGGGCCGCGAGTAGAGCCTCTCTTAGCTTGATTACGGTTTTGTTTGGCTTGATATCAAAAGCGGCTTCTACTGCCTTAATACTGGCAAGATAATGTGCAGTTGGGCAGATGCCGCAGATTCTGGCGGTGATAAAGGGAGCTCGTTTATATGGGTAGCCAACGATCAGTTGCTCGAAAAGACGTTCTTCTTCTTCTACCACTACCTTGGCGCTGTGATTACGATAATCAACGTGTAAATTGCCGTGGCCCTCTATTCTTTTAGTAAAATTATCTTTCATAATGTATTTAATTAAAATTATTTAAAAATAACTTGTAAACTTTGCTGGCCTCTTTCTTGCCAAAAACTTTTTCCAAATGATTCTTCATCTGCTTGGTCTGAGCGCCCTCAATTAGCCCAAAGCAACCGAAGCAGGGATGGTTCTGGCTTGGGCAGATTGCCTGGCAACCCCCGGCAGTAATTGGTCCCAGACATGGCTCACCCTTTAGTAGTAAGCACTCATTTCCTCTAAGCTTGCACTCAAAGCAGACGGGGTAGGGTTTAGGCTGGGGGTTTTTACCGATAAGTAGGTCTGATAGAACCTCTGCCAGGTAGTTGGGCCTGATCGGGCAGCCCGGTATTCTAAAATCTATTTTAATATACTGTGAGAGTGGCTTCACCTCTCTGCCCAGGGGTTTGTTTTTTGAGTAGACTCTTCTAAATGCTTTGGTTCTCTCTCTGCCTTTGAGTATAGCATTAATCCCGCCTAGATCGGCACAGCTTCCTAGGGTGCCGACGAGAGTTGCTTTCTTTCGAAGTTCTATTATTCTTTCCCGACTCTCTTTTTTAATTGGGCTTCCTTCAATCAGCAGGACATCAATATTTTCCAGGTTGGATTGGTCTTGGCCCATCCTCCAAGAGATGATATCAAACTTTTGCCAGAGATTGGGTAGTCTATCTTTGAGAGCGAAGAACTCTACCTGGCAACCTTCGCAGTCTGTTAGATCAACGATAGCTAATTTTGGTTTACGAATATTGTTCATCTATAAAAAGTTAGGGTCTTCTTTTAATATCTCTTCTAAACTAAAGACTGGTCCATCTTTGCAGACATATTTGGTGCCAAAGTTACAGTGTTGACAGACTCCAACACCACAAGACATATTTCTCTCTAAAGATAGATAGATATTTTTATCTCTAACACCTCGATCTCTTAGGTTTTTTATCGTTGGAGCTAGCATAGGGTGGGGGCCGCAGATCATAACTATATCTTTAAAACCAAATTTTTGTTTCTTAAGTAGATCGCTAACATAACCGGTCTGACCTTCCCAGCTATCGTCTTTCTCTTCAACTATTAAGTTTAATTGTGCACCTTTGGACCAATCCTTAAATTCGTTATTAAAGTAGAAGCTGGATTGGCTCTTGCTGCCGTAGAAGATTTTGATCTTGCCGTATTCATCTGCTTTAGGTAATAGGCTTAAAATTACTGATCTCATTGGAGCTAGGCCGCAGCCTCCGGAGATAAGAGAGATATTCTTACCTCTAATTTCTTCCAAGGGGAAGCCATTGCCAAGGGGGCCTCTAATACCAATTTCATCACCGGGGCTAAGAGTGAAAAGTTTGTTAGTTAGACTGCCGACTTTCTGGGCCAATATTTCAAAACGCTCTTTCTTTTTTGGACTCGAGCAGATTGAGAAAGGCGCCTCTCCAAAGCCGGGCAGGGAGAGCTGAATAAACTGACCGGGTTTGAAGATAAAGTTCTCTCGATCAGAACTATTCTTCAACTTAATCTTTAAAAGTCTGGCCCATTTGGTTTCGGGTCTGATATCTGTAATCTGGGCCGGCATCGGTTTTAGCATATTTTTAGCCATTTTCCGCCTCCTCTATCGCCTCTTTGATCACAGTTCTAAAGTTAATATTAACAGGACAGTACTTGATACACCGGCCACAGTTAACACAGCCTGAGAAACCGTACTGCTCGGGCATGGCAACAAACTTGTGATAGTACCAGTGGTAGAACCGATCCACAAAATTTTCTTTAGGATTGCCTCCAGCCATCTTGTCGAAAGAGTAGAGAAAGCAGCTGCTAAGACGGCGCTCTCTAGTAACCTGACCTTTAAAATCAACCTTATCTTCCATTCGGTAACAGAAGCACATTGGGCAGACATAGCTACAATTGCCACAACCCAGACAGACTTCTGCCCATTTCTGCCAAACTTTACCCTTGCTCTTATCATCCCTATCAGGCTTGGTCTTCTCCACCGCCCACTTGATTTTGTCTAGGTTTAATATAGGCTCTTTGCTTGCTTTTTTCTTTTTAGAAAAATATATCTCTTCTTGGCTAGCAATCATTGGCAGGTAGTTTTCCAGTAGCTGATCTCCTAAGCTAGAACCTGATTCTAGTTGAAAATCAGAGCCAATCTGATTTATTCTGATATCGAAGCCTTCAATATCTCTCTCTAGCATCGCTTTGTCAAAGGGGCTTTGCTGACCAGTCTCGCTAGTGATCAATATCAGATTGTCAGCATTTCTAGTAAAGAACTGATCATCTTTAAATATCTTCTTAAGCCGGTTAATTGCTTCTAGGTCATACTCTTTAACATCAACTAAGGCCTTTCTTTCTTTGCCGTCGATGTTTCTAAAATCACCTTTATCGTATTTTAGTAGATCTTCTCTGTAGGGCAAGAGAAAGGTGGTTGGGGGAGTCATAGTAGCAGAGTTCTCTAGATTAATATGATTAAAATCAACATCAACTGCTTTAGAGAAATTAAAATGGCCCTCCTTAGTCTCTTCTGGTAGGTAGACTGGATAATCTGATCTAATTTTATTTAAAAATTTAACCAGCTCTTCTTTTTCAAGCCTTTTGATCATTACCTATCTATTTTACCTCAAAATTACTTATAGCACAAAATATTATAGATATTAATTAAGTAAGCTTAATCTGTTGATAGTAGTAAATTTAATTGTAATTGTGATATAATTAACAAAACATATTTAATATTGTTGAGGTGAAAAAAACGCTGTTTGTTTTAGTAATTATTTTTGTTCTTGCTTGCTTGGTTTTTGTTGATAGCGTTTTGGCCAACAATCTTTTACTCTATACATCTCTTGACTCATTGTCGGCCGCTCAAACTCCTACCACCGGTCCTTCTGGCACTACTAATTTAGGTGCCGGCGATTTTATCCCCGGTTATTCCGGTAATGGTGCTAGTTTTAGCTCTGATACAGACTATCTTTACTACCCAACTGACAGCATTTTTCAATCAGATGATGGAGATATACCAGAGGAGAGAGTGATAGATTTTTGGTATAAGCCCAATTATGACCAAGATGATGATACTCGCGATCATTTTTTACTCTCTGACTCAAGTGAACGTTTCTATATTAAGTATTTAAACTCAGATAATTCTGTTAGGCTTTTTATCAAACTTTCTTCTACTTTTGATATGAGTTTGGCAACTAAACACTCTATCGGTTGGGAAGCAGGAGATTGGGTCCATATTCAAGCATACTGGTATGATCAGTTTGTTGCTAATCCTGACCCGGCTACAATAATAATTCCCCAGATATTAGTTAATGGTGAAGGGGCTGAATTTACTCACAATGGGGATTACAAAAACTTGAACGCTCCAACCAATCTTTTTGTTGGAAATAAAAACGATTCTTCTAGTCTTTCAGCCAATGGAATTATTGATGAAGTAAAAATATATGATCAACGTTGGTCGCCTACAATTATCTCAATCTCACCTTCAAATCCGGATCAGGGAGATATTATTACTATCTCAGGCAGTGATTTTGGGCCAAGTGATAATTCAACCGTCACTGTTGGTGGTACATCAGCAACAATTAGCTCTTGGTCTCAGACTGAGATTAAGGTGATTGTGCCCGGGGTCAGTTCAGGCACTAAAGACGTAGTTGTTAGTACTTGGGGAGAGATGGATTCAAATAGTGATAGTATTACTATTGGCCAGGCTCCATCAGTTAGCAACCTTAAAGCTAGTAGTATTAAAAAACATTCAGCCATTATCAGTTGGCAAACCTCTAAACCCTCTAGAACGATAATTAATTGGGGCAAGACAACTGCTTATGGTAATCAGTATACCGATTCTACTTTAAAAACAACACATGACAAGAAATTAATCAATCTTTCTCCCGGGACAAAGTATAATTTTATGGTTTCGGTAAGAGATGCTTACAATAATACCGGATCAACGCAGAACTACTCATTTAAGACGGATAACGAGGGTTTAATCATTAATCCTCCAAATAATGATGATGAGATAGAGTTTATCCCAAGCAGCGGTCAGACAGAAGATAGTCAAGATGAAAAGAGCGTTGATAGTAAAGAGGAAAGTAGTGATAGTAGTGATGTTAGAATAATAGTTATTGATCCAGATAATAATAGCCATCAACTCAAAAAAGACAGTTATCTCAGAGGGGACAGGTTCAAATTTAGAGGTGAGACAGATCCAAATACTGAAATCTGCTTAATATTTAACAACGGAGAAGAGAGGAGAGTCTGTACCTACTCTGATCAATCTGGTAGCTGGGAGATTGAACTTTCAGATATTAATCCGGGGAACTATGAGTTATGGACTGAGTTGTCGGATAGAAATATTAAAAGTGAAAAGTTTCAAGTCCAAGTTGCCTCCGCCGATGACAACAAACAGGATGGTTCAAAATTTTGGCAATGGCCATATTTACTAGCTGTAGTCTTAATATTGTTAGTATTGATTTCATGTCTTGTCTGGAAGAGATATAGGTATTAAGTTGCTTTACTTGTAGAAATATTTAAGATAAAATTGTTCTAGTAGCTAGAAAGACAAGCTTAATTTTTGATTATATATGGAAAAGATTCAAAAAGCAGAGATAAAGGGTAAGCGAATTCTACTTAGAGCTGATACGGATGTTGAACTAAAAGACGGTAAGGTCTATGATGACTATCGCCTCAAGGCCTTGTTGCCGACGCTTAAATATCTAGATCAGAGAGAGCCAGACCGTATTATGATCGTTGGTCATATGGGTCGGCCTAATATAAAGAGCCAGGAAGAGCCAGAAGAGGTGCGAGGTAACAACCCGGGCTTAATTCTAAAGCCCGTTGCCCAGAGACTTAATGAACTGCTTGACTACAACCAGCCGGTAGAGGAGACTAAGATCGATGATTTTATCGTCTATCGGGTAAGCAAAGATATCTATTTACTTGAAAATATTCGTTTTCATTGGCGGGAGCGAAGAAATGAGGATAGTTTGGCTAAGGCCCTTTCTAAGCTAGCCAATTTGTTTGTTTTTGATGCTTTTGCTAGCTCTCATCGTTCCCATGCTTCAACTAAGGGTGTTCAGAAGTTCTTACCCTCATATTTAGGTTTGCGCTGCCAGAAAGAGATCAAGGAGCTTAGCAAGATCAAAGAAGAACCGGAACGACCTTTGGTGGTTCTAATTGGTGGGGCCAAGATACCTGACAAGCAACCGGTGATTGTTAATCTATCTAAGATTGCCGATCAGGTTTTAATAGGTGGAAAAATTGCCAATAGTCTCTATGAGTCTCGATTTTCCATTCAAGATAAGAGCGAGGTAAGATTGCTTCTTGAAGAGATGGAGCAGAAAGAGCTGGTTAAAAAAAGAGATGACCCCGTAGAGGAGCTATTAACCTCGAGCTCAATTAACCTACCTGTTGATGGTAATTTGGAAGAAGGTGATATAATAGAGATGGAGAGTGTTAGGCAGGGAACCTCCCATCTTATCCCTGAAGTAAGGGATATTGGTCCTAAGACAATCAAAAAGTATTCCCAGATAATTAGCAAGGCTAAGACCGTTTTCTGGGCTGGTCCGATGGGTATGTTTGAGAATGAGGATTATGCCAAGGGGACGGCAAGATTGATGGAAGCAATTAAAAAATCACAGGTCAAGGCCTACGCTGCCGGAGGTGATACTCATCGGGCTATTAAGCAGCTTGAGCATCTAAGTGATTTTGACTTCATCTCTACCGGAGGCAGTGCCGCGCTTGATTATCTAGCCGGTAAAACTTTAGCAGTTTTTTCCAGCAAGCAGTTTGAATAATTAAAAAAATATCTATGCCACTAATTAGTCCTAAAAAACATTTAGAAGAAGCGAAGAGCAATTTTACCGCTCTACCTCATTTTAATGTTAATAACTTAGAGATGGTTAAGTCTGTTGTTGAGGTAGTAAATGAGAAGAGCCAGCCCGCCTTCTTGGCCATAACCGAGAATGCTATTAAGTATGCCGGCTTTGAGTATTTAGTTGATATTGTTAAGACTGCCGGTAAGCTATCTAAAACAGATCTTTTCTTGCACCTAGATCATGGCAAGAGTAAAAGTGTAATAAAAAAGGCGATTGAGGCCGGTTTTAACTCTATTATGTATGATGGCTCATCACTGCCGGAAAGTGAGAACATTGCTAAAACCAAAGAGATAAAGAAGATGATCGGCGAGAAGGATACTGTTTTGGAGGCTGAGATTGGTCATGTTGGTAAACTAAGTGGAGATGAGGGCCTACTCAGTCAGCCGGAGGATGTGGAAGAGTTTATCAAGCAGACTAATGCCGATACGATCGCAGTTTCTATCGGTAGTGTTCATGGAATTGTTAAGGACCAACAACTTGATTTTAAACGCTTAGAAGAGATTAGAGAGAAAGTAGATGTTCCTCTAGTAATCCATGGCTGTTCGGGCTTAGAAGAGAAGGAGATTAAAAAACTAGTTGCCAGCGGGGCGAATAAGTTTAATTTTGACTCAGAGATTAGAGCCGCCTTTATGGAGGGTCTGCGAGAGAATATTAACGAGTCTGATCCCAGAAGAGTCTTGTCTGCTTCGATGATGGAGATGAAAGAGGTAATAAAGCAGAAGATTAATTGGGTAAATAACTAAAATTTTATGAAACTAGATGTGGTTACCTTTGGCAAAGCAATTAGAGATATTATCTTAGAGACCGACCAAGAAAATTTTGAGAGAATACCTCAGGAGAAAGTTATTGTAAAAAAATCACACTTAGATGTTGGCGGCGGTGCAGCCAATGTGGCAGTCGGTTTGGTTAAGCTAGGCTATAGCGTAGCGCCGGCAGTTGTTCTAGGTGAAGATCCTGAGGGAGAGGAGATTAGAAATAGGTTGGAGCGCAGAGGAGTGGATACCTCTATGATCAGCGAGAATTCTGACACCTCTTCAGGCATTTCTGTGATTATTCAGAACAAGAAGAAAGAGCATCTTGCCTATGTCTATTCCGGAGCTAATAAGCTGCTTGATAGTGATATGATTAGATGGCAGGAGGCTAGTCAGGCTAAGTACTGGTACTTGCTCTCTGTTGGTAACCCTGATGTGGAGCTACTCAATGAGATTGCTCGGCGGAAAGAGAAACATAATACTAGGCTGGTCTTTAACCCGGGTAGATTGCAACTTAAAATAGGACGGGAGAAGTTAAGCAGCGTTCTACTCTCAACCGATATTTTAATGTTAAATCAATCTGAAGCAGAGAGTTTGTCGGGAGTAGAAGGTGATGATGTTTTTAAGGAGCTAGTTGGTATGGGCCCCAAGATAGTTACTATTACTAGAGGAAGAGATGGAGCGGCGGTCTATGGCGGCAAGGGGCTAATCAAGGCCTCTACCTATCCTAAAGACAAGATCAATGCCATTGGAGCAGGCGATAGTTTTGGTAGCGGTTTTCTGGCTTCTTTTATGGAATCTGGTGATCTAGAACAATCCCTAAAGTGGGGTATTGTTAATTCAGCAGGAGCAGTCTCCAAGTTTGGCGCTCAGAAAGGTCTCTTAACAAAGGGTGAGGTTTTAGAAAGAGTAGCAGAAGATAAAGTCAAGATAAGTAAAGAAGAGATATAAAGGACTGGGGCTTGAATAACTAAATAGTTCAAGTCAGATGAGCAAGAAACATATTGCTGTTTTTAGCAAAGATCAAATTGATAAGGTTTTTAGGGCCGATAAAAGAGTAGATATTAGGCTCTCTAAAAAGGCTATCGCTCCCTACCAACAGGCTAGAAGAGGTGAGCTGATCTTAATCAAAAAATCGGGCGGCAAGGTCTATGGAGAAGCACGGATTGAGAACGTGCTCTTTTTTGATAGGCTGGATGGTCAGAAACTTACTCAATTAAAAAAACGATACCAATCAAAATCTAAAACAACTAATAAGTTTTGGCGCATTAGAGATAAGGCCAACTACGGATCAATAATTTTTCTCTCAGAGCTTAAAAGATACCTTTCTCCTATAACTGTGGATAAGTCTGATCGATCGGGCTGGAAAGTGATAGAAAAGTAGGATATAATCATACGTAATACAAAGTAATACATTTATGAGTAAACAACGTATTAGTTTTTCAATTGACAAAAACCTACTAAAGAAATTAAACCAATCAACTAAAGAAGGAGAGAACCGCTCCCAAGCTATTGAGAGGCATCTAAAAGAGGGCATGGGCCTACATAGTGTTAAGACAGCGGTGATTCAGGCCGGAGGTAGAGGCACTCGACTGCGACCGTTTACTTATGAAGTTCCCAAGCCCCTGATCCCGGTTAAAGGCAAGGCCCTAACCGAGCATACCCTAGCATTACTGAAAAGATATGGTTTTGAGAAGATATTTATCTCTGTCGGCTATATGGCCGATAAGATAATGGATCACTTTGGAGATGGTAGCAACTATGGTTTAGATATTGAGTATATTGTGGAGAAAGACAAGCTTGGCACAGCTGGACCTTTGAGAAAAATAGAGAACAAGCTAAAAGATAGTTTTCTGCTTATCTGGTGTGATATTTTGGCTGACATTGATCTAAAAGAGATGAGCCGGTTCCACAAGAGCCATCCCGGACTGGCAACTATGGCTCTGGCTAACGTTGATGATGTAAGTCAGCTTGGCGTAGTTGAGATGAGAGGTAATCAAATAGTAAATTTTGTAGAGAAGCCAAAGAAAGGAGAGGAGCCCTCTAATTTGGTAAATGCCGGGATAGCTATGCTTGAGCCGGAGGTGATTAAATATATTCCCCAGACCGGCTTTTCTATGATCGAGCAGGATGTCTACCCCAACCTAGTTGATGACGAGGAATTACACGGCTACCCTTTTGACGGGGTTTGGTATGACACAGGCACACCGGAGAGCTATGAAATGGTGATTAAAAACTGGAAGATAAGGTAATATCGATTAAATAGCTGAAGACAGGTTAAACCAGCTATTTTTTCTTTACATAAACTAATCTTTAGTATATATTTACTGTCTTTTTTTAATTTAAACTACTACTATTCAAAGCTATCCACAGTCTGGCTTAATAAATGTTTGATATAATATATTCAAGCCGTTAGGAAGGCAGCAGAGGGAGGAATGAAGTTGGCAACAGAAGAAAGAAGCAGAAAGCAGGGGGAGACTAATCGTATATCATTTAAGAGTTATTGTGAGCAGATTGTAACATGTGGGAGCACCTCTCCAAGAAAGCTACCTCATAGTCGTCATAACAATCAGAAATGGTATAACGAGCACTAACTATCAAGCTTTAATTTAAGGTCAGTTACTAGATCCGCACTTTTTTACACCTTTATTGAAGCTTTTTTTCTTTACAATAACTAATATTTAATGTAGTATCTTATTCAGCATCGATCTTTGAAGTACGGAAGGATGAGGAGCATGTTGCCAAGCCAAAGAAAGCTCTTTGTGATATTGATAGCAACTTGTATGTTGATACTTTTTGTTTTGAAAATTCGATTAGATTTCGGTATTGGTGATTTATGTTTATCCATTGTGATAATTATATTTATTCCGTTGATACTCACCCTGTTGATAATCTTGGATCGAAATTTTAGAACTATTAGAGAAGATACACTAAATTTGTCTTCCGAAGATATTGAGTGGCTAATAGAAAATAGGCCAGGGATACTAGCCGATAAACTTTTTTGTGATAACCTGACAACTAGGTATAGAGTGTATTTCGAGGACCATTTCCGAGTCGTTGAAGCAAAGTTTAATCCAAGCAAAGATGAGATCACTGTTGATGTGGTCGACGATGAGGGTAATATCCATCAAGAGCGATATCCAATTGAAGACAGAAGAAAAGCGTTAGCTGCAGCTCATAAAAGTGCTATTAAGCTAAGTAGGCTTAATCTTGAAAAAGCACGCCAACTGGTCGCTAGTTAGGTAGTATAAATTTCTACTGTTATTAGCGTCTTTTTTCTTTACAATAACTAATATTTAGTGTAGTATCTTATTCAGCATCGATCTTTGAAGTACGGGAGGAAAAATATGTTCCCAAGGGCATGGAGGTACTTGTATATTCAGTTAATTCTAGTGTCAGTTATTTTGGCCTTTGTTTGGTTGGCTACTCATGACCTTATCATTTTTGGGTTTTTAGCATTATTTGGAGTAATAATGATTATACGTGGCATGAAGAGATATTATTACCGAGTTGGTATTGGTGAAGTAGATAATCTTGATATTGCTTCCTTAGAGTGGATACGTGCTAATTGTCCGGAGATATTTGTTCATGAATCTGAAGGTTGGAAGACCAATGAAGGCGAGGTTGTTAAAGCCTATAAGGTATTCTATCCTAACTCTGGGTCTTGCTACCAGTTTCAGGCAGTTAAGGTTACTGGAGATTTTGGACCTATGATTAGAGTTATAGTCTATACCTCAGATAGAGTCAGTGAGATCAATTATTGTTTAGAGCGTCAACAAGATGCTATTGATGATATGTATTATGGCGCTGTTAAATACAGTGAAGATCAGTTAGGGACCTTGATAGAGAGCATGAAGTTCAGTCGCTAGTTAGGTAGTATTAATTTCTACTGTTATTAGCGTCTTTTTTCTTTACAAAAAGCCATTTTCTTGTTAAGCTGTACAGGATGTAAACAAAAATTAAATTAAATATTTTAAATTCTATGGATCTAAAAGTTAAAAAAGAAGAGATTAAAAAGACTAAAGTTAAGCTTCTGGTTGAGGTGCCGGTCAAGGTATTTGAAGAGTTTAAGAAAGATGCTCTAGAGAAGCTAGCTAAGCAAGTTGAAGTTAAAGGTTTTCGCAAAGGTAAGGTTCCTGCTAAAGTTGCCAAGAAACATTTAGAGGAGGGCAAGATTGAGCAAGAGGCCTTACAGATGGCATTGCCGGAGGTATATGGCAAGGTGGTTATGGATGAAGGTTTAAAAGCAGTCGGTCAGCCAAAGGTTGATGTCAAGCAGTTTGAAGAAGATAAGCCAGTTAAGCTGTCTTACACGGTTGATCTGATGCCTGAGATTAAATTGCCAAACTACAAGAACTTAAAAGTGAAAAAAGAAGAGGCTAAACTAACTAAGAAAGATATTAAGCAGGGCTTAGATAGCCTAAAGAAAAGAATGGCCGACTATGAAGATAAAGACGGAAAAGCCGAGAAAGGCGATTGGGTAGAGGTAAGCTTTGAAGGTAAATTGAAAGGAGCTAAAGTAGATCAGCTCTCTAGCCAGAATCACCCTTTCGTTATTGGCCAGGGTGGCTTTATCGATGGCTTTGAAGATCAGATTGAGGGAATGAAGAAAGGCGAGAAGAAGAGCTTTAAACTAAAGCTTCCCAAAGACCATCCTGATAAAGAGATGGCAGGCAAAGAAGTTGAATTTGAGGTAGAGATTAACGGTGTTAAGAAGGTTAAAGAGGCAAGTTTGGATGAGGTAGCCAAGAAGATGGGTGCTAAAGACAAAGAAGACCTTGAGGTTAAGTTTAAGGAAGCTCAAGAGAAACAGATGGAGACTGAGATAGAGAAGAAATACGAACAAGACCTAATTGCCAAGCTAGTAGATAAGGCCAAGTTTGAATTACCTGAGGCCTTAGTTGAACAGGAGTATAGCCGAATTAGCCAGGAGCAAGAGAGTCAGTTGGCCCAACAAGGCATGACCAAAGAGCAGTACTTCAAGAAGTTTAAGATCGATGAGAAAGACTATGAGAAGAAGCTTAAGGAGTCTGCTGAGCAGAACGTTAAGGTGGCTCTAGTTCTTAACCAGCTAGCCAAAGAAGAGGATGTTAAGCCAACTGATAAAGATATTAAGGCTAAAACTGAATCAATGATCAGTCAGGGAATGATGCAGGGTGGTGATAAGAATGAGCTTAGAGAACACTACGAATCTGAGCAAGGCCAGAACTTTATTAGTAATGTCTTACGAAACGAGAAGACCCTAGAGGCCTTAAAAGAACTCAATAAGAAAAAAGGCGAAAAGAAGGAGAAGAAAAAAAGTAAGAGTAAAAGTAAGAAAAAATAGCAAAAGAAGAGGCCCGGTAAATTACTACCGGGCTTTTTGGTTGAAAAGAAAATATATTTTTGCTAGGTTGTACTTATGTTCGGAACTTCACAGTCAGGGGAGGCAATCATGAGACTAGTGATCAGCCTGCTTGCATATTTGCTTGGTTTTGTCTTTTTACTCGTTGTGCCTAATATTAACCATAGAGTTCTTATTGGTTTGACTTTACTAACACCCATACCAATAATTATTTTTGGTGCTATTTGGTCATATAATCAGATGAAAGATGATAAGAGTTTATCTGGTTTAGGTGGGATGGTTTTGATTATGATGGTATTTTTTGTCCTCTATTTAGTACTTATCTCTCTACTCTGTTTTTTCCAAAATGACATCCAAGCACTTGAAATAATTTGTTCAATCTTGCCCGGCATCTAGCCGTCTTTTTTCTCCCCCTTGATTAAGACGGTTTTTTTATTTAATCCATCTCATAGTTCGGTTGGCCAAAAGCAATTCGGTTAGGAGATTTATCTTTAGCTTGAAAAGCAGAGGCGGTGCTAATTGTCTGTCGGCCAAACTTGCTATTTATCTGATCGATCATTTCAGAAATTTGCCGAGACCTATCTATATCTTCAAATAGATTTAACTGCCCATTAAACTGCTTAGTTAGATTAAAAGCAGAGACACTTACCTTTAAGGGTGGTTTGGGCCAGGAGCAGTTTTTTAAAATACTATCGATATGAATGTTTAGACTCCTATTATCTTTAAAAGGGGCTATTTTTTTGCTCCTACTAAACTGGCCTTTACCCAGAAAACTGACTGAAACTCTGACTCCTTCTGCCCACCAATCCCTTTCTCTTATTCTCTCCCCAACTTTATGGGCTAGTTTTCTAAGTACCTGAGTAGCTCTTCTCTTGTTTCTGTCTTCTGGAGCCAGAACAGAGGAGTGACCAATGCTTCTATTCTTAACTCTACTTTCCAGCTCGTAACCTCTTAAGCTAAAATACCAAGAGCGGCCAATTACGCCTAAGTGTCTTTTAAGTAGGCCTAGATCTGCTTGGTAGAACTCAAGCGGGCTGTTAATTCCAATTTGACTAAGCCTTCTCCCCATTCCTTTGGCGATACCGGGAATATCTGTTAACTCCAGAGTAGAGTAGAAGTTCTCTAATTTTTTTAATTCAAGAAGAGTTAGGCCGTCTGGCTTTTTAGATTCGGCAGCCATCTTAGCTAGTAACTTACTAGGCCCAATACCGACCGAGCAGGTTAGATAGTCTCCGACCTCTTCTCTAATTTTTTCTTTAATCTGCCTGCCAATTTCCAGGGAAGTTTTTCTGTTCTGTTCGTTTCTTTCTAGATTGATAACAAACTCATCGACACTAAGAGGGGTATAGAAGGGAGAGAAGGACTCAACTACTTTCTTGAGCTCTTTATGGTAGATGATATAGAGTGCAGGACGGGCCTCAATGATCTTAATGTCCGGACAGAGCTTCTTGGCCTCACCTACCCGACAACCGGTCTTGACGCCAAAGTCTTTAGCCTGATAGCAGGCCGCTATTATACAGCCAGTATCACCGGTGTATGGAGTGATGCCTACAGGTATATCTCTAATGCTTGGCTGAACCTGCTTTTCAACAGAAGCAAAGAAGGAGTTCATATCCAAAAAAAGTTTTTGATAGTCTTGAGATTTTTGGTTTATGGCCATTGTTATTATTATACATTAAGTATATATAACAAAAAAGGTTGAACAATTAAGGTGATTGTGTTAGTTTTAAATTGACAGCGCACCACAAACTGAAGTAGGAGGAGGAGTAATAGTGAGTGTATCAGCCACTTGGGAGACATTGATTGAGGGGGAGGAGATTGAGATTTATGATTCTGCTTTATTTGCCGACAGATCTCGTCAGAATAAGTTAAATCTACTTAATGGCTATGAAGATAGGTTTGATCAAGTTCCTTTCCGAGTGTTTAAGGTTCAATTTGGAGATGACATCTACTACGCCTTGGTCTTTGAACGAGAAGAAACAACAATAGCTGAAAGGAATAAAGTTGTCGATTCATTTGAGAGGGAGCTTGGCTCTCCTGAGCATGTTAACGAAGACTCTTTTCTTGATTACATCATTTATTTTTGGCTAGTTTGCTAGCAAGTTATTTTTATCTCGAATCTATTAGTCCTTAATTCGGGATTTTTTCTTAGAAAATTTCTTTGACAATTATATTAAATTTAGAGACAATATAGATGGACTTGTAGCTTTCTACTAGAGCCGAAGGGGGCAGAGAAAGATGGCTATAGCCAGAAGGGATGCAATAACCAAAAACTGTTATTACTTGCTCTACTCACTTATCTGTATGCTTGAAGAAAGAACAGATTCAGCTAGACTATTAGTAGATACTACTCTATGGCGACCAATCTTTTTTAGCCTGGATTCAAGCTCAGATAGAACCATTGGCCATATGGAATACCATGATTGTCTGGTATTGCCTGATGGTCATATTATCGGAGTAGGCAAGAGTCAGTGTATCTGTTACCTCCATTACCAAGCCGAATTAATACTGCTGCCAGCGATAGATGTAAGTAGCAGAAACCTTTCTAGAGACTTGGCTCACTTACTTAGAAATCCTCAGAAAAGAAATACTTCTGAACTAATCAGGTTTGATGGGCTTGGCCACCCAATTCTAGGAGATTTAATTAGAAATGGGCTGTCTTTTGATGATTTAGTTGAACAGGAAGGTAGTGATCAATTACATTTAGCTCAATTTAACCCGGAAGCACCAGAGGCGCTATATGAAGCCACAGTTAACCACTTAGGGCTAGAAACCTATTGATCTACCTTCTTTTTTATTTGCCAAAATTATAAATATATATTAGGTTAAGTATTGGAACTGTAGCCTAAAAAGACTAAAGGAGGCAATCCATGCCCATGATCTGGGTGCTTGTTGATGATGGTAGGATTGATGATATCACCAGTTTGGCAATTGATGAGTTTTGCCAGACAGAAGGAGATTATACATATAGCTGTGTTAGTAGTGGCTGTGGCAGTCTTTATCAGATGGATCAGGCAGCACAAGCCATTTTTGGCTATACTCAGAAACATCATGATTATGTGATTGTCTTAGCCGATATCGATTTGGATGGTAGTGCGCTGGTGATTAGATATCTTGAGACTAAGTTGGTTGGTAGCGTGGTTGCATGCTCCGGTTCGGGTGTTTATATACACAGAGCTTCAAATGTTCGCAGTAGTTGTGGTCGAATTGATTTTGTTGAGTTTAGTGGTGATGAGCAGAGAATGATCAATGCCTTTGTAGCTGCCGATGCTGTGGCAAATATTGTTTGGTCTACTTTAGGCCTGGCTCTTCACCAGCAAACAATGCCCGATCCCTATATACCAGGTATTGATTTGGAAGTCTTTCGTTTCCAGCTTAGCCATTTTGGGATTTGTTTTAATGGCAGAGAGGATAGCTATAGCGGGGATATGATCAGCATTATTCAAAGGACCTACGACAAGATTGCTGGTATCTATGACCCAACTATGGACAGGGTGGATGATTGTCAGCCGGTTGGGATGATGTTTCATAATGATTGGTTACCTAGCGACCGCCGGACGGTATTAAACGATTTAGAAGGCTCGGTTAGAAAAACTGTTGAGCTGGTTAATTCTTTGGGAGTAGTTAGAGACTAAAACTATAATATTTCTCTTCTTGCTCCTTATTTTATTTAACCAGAAAAGCTTAAATGTGGTATAATGCTTAGTAATAGGAATTAATTAATATATATCTATGAAAAAGGAGATGGAAGAGGTTGAGCAGATGGGCAAAAGGAGCTCAAAAACAAATCTAATAATTGCTTTGCTAGTGGTTATTCTCTTGCTTGTTGGAGGATATTTTTTCTACCAGTACTACCTGATTGAAGATGAGGTAGAAGAAGAGGGCAGTACTCAAGAGGCAATCACTTTATCAGAAGACATCAAAGAGTCTAGATTGAACAAAATAGCCGATACTATGGGTGCCTATTGGGTGAGAGAGTGTGATCTAAATTGGAGTGAAGTTGAGCCAGTAAAAGATCAGATGGATTTCTCTATGATGGACGATAAGGTAAGGATGATCTTAGAGACCAGAGAGGCCTACCCAATTGTGATTATCCAGCCTTTTGTTAATTGGGACCAAGATACTTGCCATCAAGGAGATGAGTATTTAGCGCCTGAGCACTCTAAGAGTGGGGGAGACTTAAAGATGGGCAAGCCATGCTCGATGGAAGAGTATCGGGAGTTTCTAATGGCAGCAGTAGAGAGGTACGATGGCGATGGCATTGATGATATGCCTGGACTAACTGAGCCGATAAAATATTGGGAGATAATAAATGAGCCAATTATGCAGGGAGGTGGCACGGGCGGAGCCGGAGAGGAATTGAAGTTCTTTGTCGGTAGCAGTCAAGATTACCTAGATACCCTAAAGAATAGCTATCAAGCTATTAAGGCGGCCGATAGTAGCGCCATGGTCTTAAATGGAGGCATGGCCGGTATGCAACAGGAAGTTAAAGATTTTTGGGGACCTATCTTAGCCAAAGGTGGCGGAGAGTACTTTGATATTGCCAATAACCATACTATCTCAACCCCAGATACCAGGGATGATCTCTATATGATTGAGTTTAATAAATTCTTAGAAAAATATGGCTTGGAAGATAAGCCGGTCTGGATTACAGAAGTTCAATTTGGCAGTTTGATGGATGAGCCCAGTCAAGAAGAGAAAGAACAGATTGAAAAACAGATGGTTAAGGCAACCGCCCTTTCATATAGCTTGGGGGCCCAGAAGCTGGTATATATTCAAAACTGGCTTTTCTGGGGGATGGATCAAGAAGAGATGATGGACAGAAAGCCACCTGAGGATGAAGATAAGGAGGAGAAGAAAGAGCCTATGGAGGAAGAGCTAACTGATGAGCAGCGAAATAGCAGTACTCACAAGGTCTATCTAACTCTAATCGATAAGCTAAACTACTTTGATCAGGTAGAGGTAGTAGAAGAAGAGTATGAGCAGATTGAGAGCGAAGAGGGAGCGACAACTGCCGATAGTCAAATTGGCCAGTACAAGTTTATTAATGGTAGCTATGAGACCTATGTTCTCTGGGGAGAGGCTGAGTTACCAAAAGAGTTAGTAAATGAAGGCCAAGTTAAAGTGACGGATATCTATGGCAGCCAAACTATTAAAAATGCTAAAAACATTACACTAACCGATAGCCCGATCTACGTTGAGCCTGTTATCTAAGAAAAAAAATAAAGAGAGAAGTATATATTTGCTTCTCTTTTTAATTTGTATTAATATTTAGTTGAGCAAACAAGCAGCTTGACATGGAGGTGGAGTAAGTGGGTATAGTCTCTGATCCTAGAGAAGGAACTACATTTGTTAATGTTCAAACAGAAGATATGGTTGGGGGTATGAAAGGTTATTTTCTCTATATGAGTAAAGAAAAAGTATGTCCTCACTTTGATTTTCTAGCTGAGCTTGCTGGCGCATTGGGAATGAGTGGAGATGAGATTAGGGACCCATATTTCTGCTATGTTGATGTTAGTCCAGAGGAATCAGACCATAACCAATTCAGGAGTCCTATGACGATGAAAATTGAAGCTCATCGATTCTGTGTCGGCAGTTTGTTGCCATATTTGGAAGAGCATTGGCAGAGTATTTTAAGCACACCAAGGCTTAGGGGAATGGTCAGGAAGCTATTCATCGAGATTTGGGGCTTGGATGATGATAGGGTTAATCAGATCTTTAGTGATGAGTCGAAGGAGGCACTTGTATATGCAGGAATGGATGCTATGTTCTTAAGAAGTGGTTGCCCGCAAGCACCAAAGCATGGTAGGGACGGACGAATTTAGTTAGCCAAAATATATTATTGACTTTATTCGTCTCTTTTTATTTGCCTTAATAAGGGAGATGTAGTAGTATTCTAGTTAAGCACGTAGCTAAAAGAAGAGTTGGAGGTACTCTGAATGAACCCTCTGGTCTGGTATGATAGGTTAGAAGGAGCGCAGCGATTGTATATTAATATCTGTCTTGGAATTGGCTTGACTTTCATCTTTGTGTCGTTAATAGTTGCTAACCATAGTTTTGATACCTACACTTCCGCGATGGCTGATGGGGAAGTTAATATTCCCTTAAGCACAGAGAGTAAATTGGAAGGAGTCTGGAAGTTAGAGAACGGAGGTATTTTTCTCGGGCCCAAGACGATTACTTTTAATAGTAGTGGCAGAGTTGAATTCAGTGGTAACTTTGATCGGGTTTATCAGGACTACTTTATAGATGGAGATCAGTTGGTACTAAATGAGAATGGAAATTTGGTAGCGATGGAGTACAGTTTGGACGGGGATAGGCTGCTATTGATTGACAGTGAAGGCACTCATCTCCTATATTCAAAGTTCATTGAAGGTAAGGGCAACTAGGTCAAGTAATCTATTGCTAGGCTAAAATAATATATTGTTTGATCTCTTTTTATTTGCCTTAATAAGGGAGATGTAGTAGTATTCTAGTTAAGCACGTAGCTAAAAAAGGCCTCAGAGGAGCAAGCCAATGCCTGAGAAAAGCAGACAGTTGGAAACATATTTACGAAAAAAGTATTACAGAAATATTAATGACAGTAGTGATTCAGAATTTCCTCTTTGGACTAAGATTGTAATTGGATTATTCTTGCTAATTGGTGCACACTTTGTCTTATTTGGTATTCATGACAAGGACAGCGAGTTTAGCTCTCAGGTAAGAGAGCAATATGTTCCAGCAATAAGCGAGGAGGTTCAGCTAGAGGGCGCTTGGGTGGGCCCCAGTGCCGGAATCGGCTCTATTGAGATAGAAGATGGGGTTATGGTTGAAAACTATGTCTTGGGCGGCCAAGATGTTTCTGATATTCGCGATGTTAATGGTAGTGAGATAAGAATTACTGATAGATCTGATGGAGCAAAGTACAAGATAGAGTATAGGATTGATGGAAATGAGCTGATCTTGAGATACAATCCTAATAGAGTTGGCAGGTTTAGGAAACTAAATTAAGCAGTAATATATTAATTAAATAAGACCCGTACTCACTATTATTACTGCTTTTTTAAATAAATTTGAACAGACTTCTTTAAAAAAGTTTTGATTTCAGATAATTTCACTTCTTTGTCTTCTTTAAAATCAATTGGTTCTTTTTTGATATCCTTAAAATAGACAAGACTTTTTAATATCAAGTTAGTATCAATCTCCGGATATTTAATTTCAGTACTACTAATTAATTTTTCTAAACCAATGTTTTTAATTATATAGTAGAGATCAACATAATCTTTTATTGTTGATCGACTAATAATAGCAGATAGCTTCATTGCACCGATATCTACAATAGAAGCTAATTTAAGATGCTTTGTTTTTATCAGCTTATTTAGAAGAGGGTATTTATAGCTTATAAAACTTAGATTGACTTCACTGTCGATTGTTACTGATAAAGTGTTGGGTTCTTTCTGGGAGATTTTTATCTTGTACCCTGAAAATACTTTGTTTATTTTATTTTCAAGTTTTTCTGTATCAAAAGATTTTTCTGTAAAAAAATCAAAATCTACACTATCTCTATGCCCAATTTGCAAGGCTAAAGCCGTGCCTCCTGCTAAGTAAAAACTATCATTAAAAGCTGACAGCCTTGGGAGGTGCTTTGTGCGTTTCTTGTCTAAAATGTTCCAATGGATTTTATTTGTCATTTAATACCCTTTCTGATTTTGGCCTAGGATCTATATCTAGGATCAGTTTCCATAGTGCTAATGATTTTTTGTCCCATTGCCCTAGTGGTATCTGCCCAGCCTCTTCTTTTAACACCTTTTTTGAGTAAGTATTAAAAAGCCAGTCAGTAGCCTGTTTATCACCATAATTTAAAACTTGACCAATAATTGCTCTTTTATGTTCTTTTAAGTCAATTTTTTCAGTATTATACGACCAGAGCGTAGTTTTTACTGATTGGGGTATGATTTTTGCCATCATTTATATTAATTGTATGCTTATTATAGCATATTGTTACTATTTTTTTAAATACTATGCGCCATGGTATATACAGAACCTAACCATGAAATTAGATGAAAGTTTCTAGGAGCAAGACGTTGCTAATAAGTGTTGAAAGCACTCATTCTATTTAATAGATTAAGTATGCCAATAAGCAGGCTAAGGGTTGTTCTTTGAGAGTAAGTGTAGCAACTAGAGAAGCATTGGAGGATAAGATAGACAAATTTATCGACAGTTTGGTTGATGAAAGAAGGGTTGGTTACCCAGCTTCTATACTAGAAGATGAATTTCTCTACGAACTTGTTTTAAATATGATAGATGAAATATTTGCTCAGGACCAGTTTGATATGATTGAGACCAGTGTTTGTGATAGGAACGATCTTGGCTATGTGATATATATCAACCTTCTGGCCAGAGCAGCAGAAGCAGAACAGTTATTTAGAGAAGGGGCAGAAACGGTTGATCTACTTGGTTTTGAAATAGATTTAAGTCAGTGGTCTTGTATTACTGAAGATGAAGAAGATGACCAAGACCAGTTTGGTTTGGGAGTATAGCATATATATTCTTAATATCTAATTGGTCTTTTTTATTTTAAAAAACTTAAAAAAGTAGTAAAATTATACTATTAATATTAAATTTCTAACTATGGTTAAATTTATTCTCTACCTTATTCGTTGGCAGCTCTCAACGCCAATTCTAGCTCCAATTGTTGCTTACTTTAAAAACTCTCCTAACATGTTTGGCACTTCCGAAGATT
>CAZAJM010000004.1:0-68725 GCA_964485625.1 uncultured Candidatus Saccharibacteria bacterium | reverse complement strand
ATTGTCAAAACGGACACTAGAGATCTCTGGCATCTTGAGAGTGTCGAAGGTGTAAGTATCACTGCTAAACTCATTACTATCAACATCCTCACCTCTAATTTTAAAGTAATAGGTAGATGAATGATCGAGATCTGTTAGATAAATATTATGCTTGGCCCTACTCCCACCGGTCTGGTCTTCATAAATTCTTCCGAAGCTCTTCGTTTTCCCATAAAGAACGCTTATCCCGGCAGTAGAGGTTGTTTCAAAACTAATAATCGCTGAATCCAACCTGATATCATTAACCTCAACATCAACTACCTCCGGTGCCGGCTGGGTGCGGAAAGTATAGTCTTGTGAGTAACCAACATTGCCATCAATCCCAATCCACTTAGCCCGATAGTGATAGAGACTGTCAGGCTCGAGACCCTTCACCTCTATCTGGTGATCACTAATATACTCCAGATCAGCCTGAATTGAGCCGTAGCTGGTAGTAGGCCCATACTCAACAAATGAGGTCGCCGTTCTATCTGTTAGCCAATTAACGTTGGCCTTCGATACTCCAACCTCAATCTCTGGATCACGAGTTAACTCTGGTGGTGAAGTATATTTACCCGTTGGTTTTAGAGAAACAGTTGTTGAGGGAGCGGAATAGTTATTTGAATTATCATAGGCTTTAACTCGAAAGTAATATGTTTTGCTCTCTAGACCCGTAACAATAGTTGAGGTACCGCTAGTATCGACCATCTCTTCATAGTCCTCACCGTTCTCACTCTTCTCTACTGAATAACCACTAATACCAACCCCTGTCTCAACAGGCTCGTCCCAACTTAGACCAACGTTATACTTCTTAGCATCTCGATCGGAGTTATCATAGGCCTGCAAACTAGTTGGGGAACCGGGTGCAGGCGTATTACATTCAAACTGTACACTAGCATGATTTCCCCAATTGATATTCTCAGTGATATCTTCGGCCACCACATAGAAAGTGTTAAAACCTTGTTGAGTTGCGGCAGCAATATCATCTAAGGAAGTCTCTGTAGTATAGACTGTGTTGCTATCATTAGGAGAGACGTTGACACTATAGTAGTAGCCTTTAATCCCACCATTAAATTCGGCTGGCTCCTCCCAGCTAAAATCAAAAGAGTTCTCCGTATTGGTCTGAGGATTTACTGATAAATCCTGCGGCTCACTAGGTGCGCTGGCGTTATAGTAGTAGTTGGCAGTTGAGTAGTTACTCGAGACATTGCCGGCACTATCAACAGTTCGCACATAGAATTTATTCTGTCCATTCTGGTAAGCCTCTATCCCCGTAATGCTAGTCTCCGTAATTGTTGCCGACCAATCATCACCACTACCCTCGCCTCTCTTGTACTGATAACCATAAACACCAGAAGCCGCTCCATTACTTTCAGGGTCACTGGCAGCCGGCCAGCTAAAATCAAAATTATTAACAGTCGCCCAACCGATTGGAGAAACATCAACATAGTCCGGCCTGCTTGGCAAAGTACTATCAAACTTATAGGTAAACTCCTGATAATAGTTTGGGTCGCCGTTGGTATATTTTCTTGTTGCGTTATCTTGAGTTCTAATGCCTAGGTAGAATGTTTTGCCAGAATCATCCTCATTCAATTGAGCCGGTGTGTAGCTTTGAGGATCGGCCTCTTGATCCTGCCAATCTCCAGCAGTGGAAGGATCACTAGTACCATCGGTGCCAAAATAAACATAGTAACCATCTACTCCAGAATCGTCGTCGTCCGCCCCACTAAACTCAAAGTATGGCTGGTCATCATTGGTCCAGCTACCATCAACTATTGAGTCGGCCTTGGTCTCATCCTGATAACCACTTACTGAGGTTGGATTAACCGGATTATCAGCATCTTCTAGATAATAGAGACTATAGCCTGAGATTGTTGGGTTATTGGTCTGATTGGGAGATTTCAAGGTTGCTCTTACTTGAATATATCGATTAATACCGGACGGCACACTGCTTAGCTGGTCCGCAGTAAGACTGTAGGTACCGGTTGAGCTAGCCTCATAGGTAGTGGTGTCGGCCGGATACCAACTAGACCAATTAACATCTATGCCCCCCGTTGCCGATGACCTGAATTGGAAACCAATCGAAGTATCAGCAGGAATCGTTACATCGGCTTCAAAAGCGGTCGACCCGGCAGTGCCATCGCCCCAACCCCCATTCCAAGTTGTATCAATAACATTATCCCCAGATGAGGGCGAGGTGTAAGTTCCACTGGGTGCCAAATTAATCATTTGACTACTTAGACTGTAAAAACTTGAGGGATCAGATTGATTGTTATACTCCGTTTTTAACCAATTTTGGGTTCTAGCAACGTTAGAGATTCTTACCTCATCAATATAGCCACCAAAGAAATCTGTTGAGGGCGTTGAATTGTTATTATAATCTGCTCCAATACTAACCGGTTGGTTGCTGGGATAACTCAAGGCTCCACTAGCACTATTACCCTGGTCACTATCATCTAAATATAGATCTAAATTGGAACCATCATGAGTCGCTGCTAAAAAGTGCCAACTATCCTGAACCAATGTCCCGGCGCCAACTACAGATCTGTCTGTACCATCGCTGTCTTTTAAGAAGAAAGTTGGACTATTACTACCATCGGCTAAACCTAGATAATATGAATTATCGGTACTGCTACCTCTATCTTGAGAAATAATTGACCTAGTACCTCCCGGGTTAGATCGGCTATGATTGACCCAAGCCTGAACAGTTAGGTTGCTAGGGCTGATAGATGAATCAGAACTTATAGAGATATAGTCGTCACTACCATCAAATTGCTGACCTAGATGGATCTGCCCAGTTTGACCACCGGCCGAGATTGAATGAAGTCCGAAGTTACCATTGCCACTAGAGTCGGCCGAGCCCGGAACCGTAATATCACCATCCTCCAAAGCAAACCAGACCGTTACTTCATCAGTATGGCTATCGCAGTAATCAGCAGCATCTTTTTCACAATATCTAAATTGAGCTCCAGTAGTAGACAGGTTTCTAGCCCAAGCATATTGAGGGTCCTGAGCACCATCGTCGTCATTCTGAGAGACCATCATTCTTGGGTTAGTATATTCAGGGCTAAAATTTGCATTTTGCCAATCGCTATTTGAAATATTATAACTTCCTGACTGAAAACTGCTTATTTCCGACTCACTAACATCTATAGCCAAATAGCCGACGGTCTCTGAAGGCTGGCCACTTAGACAACTATCCGTAGTATTATTATGAACACAGCCAATAACTCCAGTACCAGTTGTAGATTCACCGCCATCAGTCCAGGTAGTCATAGCTAATGCGCCTTGGTTATAAGTTTGGGGCTGGAGAAAAACCATCGGCGTACCCGACAAAGTTTTATTGAAAGATAAGCCGGCAGTGCTACCATTGGAAGCAACCGACACTGTACCTACATCCATCCAATCAAAATTATTGGCCCTATCCGGATCAATAGCGAACCAATTAATCGTCTCTTCGTTAAATGAGGCCACCTCACCGCTAGAACCATCATCCATTGATATTTTTATCTCAAAACCTTCCTCGTCAATATTTCTAATTGCCGCCAAAGGATAGTAATTTCCATTGCTATCTGTAACTGGAGTGGCTAAAACTACTGGTGTGGTTGTGTAACTGTTAGAGAAGCTAACCTCTTGCCAGCTATTATCACTAGCCGATATCTCGCCTGTCTCCCCTAATACTATGCCCTGATCTTGGTTAACATGTAATACCGACTGATAACCATTGGACCAAACATCGGCCACGTTCTGCTGGCTTGAAATTGTGTCGTTATCGTAGTATAGAAACAGATTAGTATTTGAGCTTGAAGACAGATCAGCTTTAACCCAAGCGGTTAGAGCGCCTGTTCCTGAGTCAAAGTTTTCAATCTCATGAGATAGCTTGTTGCCATCACTATCCGTGAACAGAATATCATCTCCATCAGCTTGGGCGCTGGCCGCTAATTGAGCGTCGCTACTTAGTTCAACTAATACTGGGAAATCAGTTACGTCTTCTTCCACCTGATCACTATCAACTGTAATCTGTTTTCGATATTGCCAATCGTCGTTATACCAATTATCGTAGTCATCCAAATGGACCGCGCCATCTCCCCCATCATCGTATGTGACAGCATCACTTAAATTACCTTGATCAAAATGAGCACTAGTAGTCTTATCGACTTGAGTTGTTTGAGTGCCAAGAACAGAGCCGGGCCCACCATTATTGATAAATATTACGATCAGACTAAGTAAAATAAAGAAAAAGATAAAACCAAACAAACCAAACCTGATTAAGTTGCTCCTTAACTTATCCCCAACCATAGACGGAAATTATTTTTTCTACCACTATTATAGCACATATTTAAAGCAAAAAAGAGCCAAATCGGCTCAAAAAAAAATCCCAAGAAACTAAATTAATTTACTCGTACCTTAGAGCATCTAAGGCACTGACTCTAACTGCTCTTTTAGCCGGATAGATTCCGGTTACAATACCTAAAATTACGGAAAAAAGCGCCATACCAACCGCAAAGTACCAAGGCATATAGAAGAAAGCTACAGTCGAAGCTCCAGAGGCCTCGGCCAAGACATTTATTATGTAGTTTAGTCCATTGCCAATTAATAAACCTAGAATAAGCCCCATTAAACCGCCACCCACTCCAATGATTAAGGCCTCCGATAAAAATAGGTTTCTAATATCTCTCTTACTCATTCCTAAAGTTTTAAGTAATCCGACCTCTCTAATTCTTTCAAGAAGAGAAACAGTCAATGTATTAAACATACCTAGAGCCGCTACGACCATTGCTACACCACCAAAACCGGCCAGAACAACCTTAAAGATATCAAAAACTTGGTTAATCTGGGTAACAGTGTCGCCAACATACTCCGTCTTATAACCAGCAGTTTCAATGCTCTCTCTAACGGCTTTAACATCGTCCGAATTACTGACTTTTACTTTTAGATCTGAATAATAAGAAATCTGTTTATCTTCGAAATACTTTATGGGCAAATAAATAGCCGGTGTTTTATTGACATCCTCAATGCCGACAATTTCAAAAGTCTCACCCTCGATAACCTCCCTTCCCTCCTTATCTAATAACTCGGAGGTAATGATAAAATCAAAAACAACCTCCTTACCAATCATACTCTCTTGATTCTGCTCTACGCCAAGCAAATTCAAAACAGTCTTATTCACTACCACCTCTTTTGAATCTTGGGAAGCAAAAATTCTTCCTTCTTTGATCTTAATATTCTTTAAGTTTAAATAATTATTATCAATACCATATACGACAGTATCAATAACTGAATCTCGATAACCGGCCCGACCAGCAACATTAATCATTTTTCCAAAAGACTCAATTAGGTCATTTGAACCTATTATTTCTAGAGACTGATCACTCAATCTTAAAATTTCAGAGTCGCCAGGGCTAACATCTATTATCTTCATCTCCTCCAAAGTAGCTACTTCGGAAGTAACAAGTCTTTGAAGACCAAAGCCGAGAGAGACTAAAAAGACAATCGAACCTATACCAATTAGAACTGCTCCAATTGTTAGATATGTTCGAAGCCGATTTGAGACCAGATTCTTAAAACTTAATTTTATTATATATCCTAATCTCATTTTATTGATTGAACTCCTCTTTCTTCTTTCTGAGAATTTCTATCTTACTATTAAGCTTCTGAGCAATATCTGCAGAGCTATCCTTACTGCTATCACCAATAATTTCTCCATCCTCCATAGCAATTGTCCTGCTAGCATAAGATAAGTAGTCAATATTGTGGGTCACTAAAACAACCGTTCTCTTCTGTTCCTGACTTAAAGATTTGAGTAGATCCATGATCTTTTTGCCAGATTCTACATCCAAGTTACCAGTCGGCTCATCCGCAACTATTATCCAGGGCCAAGAGACCAAGGCACGAGCTAGACCGGCTCTCTGCTGCTCACCTCCGGAAAGCTCTGTTGGTATCTGCATCTGCTGATCATCTAGCCCAACTTCTCTAAGAGTTTTTCTAGCTCTCTTCAAAGCATTTTCTTCAGTAGACCCGGCAATTGTTAGAGGTAAAGAAACATTCTCTAGAACATTCAAAGACTTTATCCAATATGGCATTTGATGGACTATACCAAACTTCTTCGCCCTAAACTTCGCTCGCTTATCATCTTCCATATCTGTAATCTCTTTGCCCCTAACATATATCTTACCCCTTGTAGGAGGCTCTAAACCGATCATGGTGTTCAATAATGTGGTCTTGCCACAACCAGAAGGGCCAAAGATTATCGTAAAATCTCCTGAATAGATATCTAAATCCACCCCCTTTAAAACATGATTGGTACTTTCTCCAGAACCGAAAGTTTTATGGAGGTCTTTGATTTTTATTACAATATTATTATTCAAGATAAAATTTTAACTCAATTAAAACTGAGCATTACTAAAATATATTTTAATTATATCATAAAAAAATACTGCCTCCAAAGCACTTGGAAACAATATTCCTATAACAAAAAAGGTTGTCTGCTAGCTAGAAACAGCCATAGCGAACAAGATTACGCTAACCACTATCATGGCAGCACCAACAATTAGAGAGATCGTAAACATCTCTACTTGCCCGGCAAGAGCAGGAGTATCGGCGCTAACGGACATCTGACCCCAAAAACCAATCGCTGTTAAAAATCCACCGAGTAGAAAAACTGCTAATGAATAGATAAATTGAGTCCTTTTCATAATATCGCCAATGTTAATTAACTAAGTCTACTAACATTATATACAAATTAAATTAAAAAAACAAAAAAACACCTCGAAAAAATTGTTCTGGCGCCGACTTACTGTCCCAGCTCGTTGCCGAGCAAGTATCATCAGCGCTGAGATGCTTAACTTCTGTGTTCGGAATGAGAACAGGTGTGGCCATCTCGCTATGGGCACCAGAACAATGCCTTCGAAGTGTAAAATAGTATAAATAAATCTATTTGCAATTTTCCGATTATGAAGCAGACTCGATTTCCCGCCAATTAAGCGGGAGAATGGAGAAATGCAGCTATTAGTACTGCTCGGCTGAATGGATTGCTCCACTTACACCTGCAGCCTATCAACCTCGTAATCTTCAAGGAAGCATTTTGCCTAATCTTGGGATGAGCTTCGCGCTTATATGCATTCAGCGCTTATCTCGACCAAGCATAGCTACCCAGCGATGCGTAATTCCATCCGAAAATGGAGTTAACAACTGGTACACTAGAGGCTTGTTCACCTCGGTCCTCTCGTACTAGAGGCAACCTCCCTCAAGCTAAAACGCTTACGGCGGATTAGGACCGACCTGTCTTACGACGGTCTGACGTATATTTATCTTTTATTACTAAAAGTACAGACTATACCTTTCTTAGTTATTGATTTTAGGCTAATACTTGCCATAATCAATTCTTAACAACTAAGATCGACGTATTGATTGAGTTTATGTTTCCTCAATCCTTCTCTTTCGAGTCAGTCTTTACGGGGTCCATCCGCCAACTGGCGGACCGGACTTCCCACGGAATTATTCATACAGTATTCATTATATCACATACTAATGAACTTCTCCGTTATGAGTCGATTTTTACTGGGCTCATATTCACTTACCCAGCTCGCGTACCTCTTTAACTAGCGGACAGCTAGACCCTTGGGACCTCATTCACGTTCGCTTGTATTGCTACAAGTATCAGACTATACCTTCACCATATTGATATTCATTGCTGAATTCAATTTAGGTGCAAGCCGTGTGATATGTCCTTAATTTAGAACATATCTCATGTTACAAATAAATGTAACAATCAGTCGTTACGAGAAAAAGATTCTTTGACCATTGTTGAATAATTTTTGCGTCGGCCTTTAGACCTAACGTTTAATTTTGCCAATGAATCAGTCAATTTGGCTGTGTTTAGAAAGTTATCTTTTGTGTCTTTATTAGCATTAATAATCTTCAATGCTAACTTAACTTGTTTAGATTTAACTATCACATATGGTGATAGGTAATTAAGAATTTTCTTAATATTACATTGATCTCTAATTATCCAATCATATGCTTTGCGATTAGATACGATCTTACCGAAGAGAAATTTCTTTTTTAGCTTCATTAAAGATTTTCTCTCTTTTTGTGATATTTTAAAAATTACTCTTAATCTAAATCCAAACTTCATCTGTTGATGTTTCTCAATCATTGCCATGATTGATCCATCACCATCAAATAAACCTGCTAAATAAGCTTTATTGACTTCAAAAACTTTTTTTCTCACGGTATTAACCATTATTAATATAACTAGTGGCCTTCACCGTTTTGAGCTTGTTTAATTACTCTAGTGTTTCCACCAGAGAAAGCAGTTATGTTTGCTTCAGCCCCAGGATGAGATGAGCCGACATCGCAAATTTACATAACATTTTCTAATGTTACTACCTAATGTTTCCAATAGGTTTGGACTATACCTTCATCTCCGATAAAATCGGAGAGTTCGACGTATTATCCAGCAAAAATACACTGAATCTAATTGTATTTAATTACAATTAAGTCTCTACGGGTTATCCATTTTCTGGATCTCCCACGGTATTGCCTTTCTATTTACACCTATATTATACAATACAATATAGATTACATAAAGAAGGTTCCACCGTTTTGATCGAATTACTAAACGCTAATTGCTTAACGTTACACCCCATAATCCACTTGCGTGGATCGTCGACTATGTTGAGGTGTCAAACCGGGCCGTCGATATGAGCTCTTGGGCCCGATTAACCTGTTATCCCCGGAGTAGCTTTTATCCGTTGAGCTTCGCCCCTGTACAAAGGGAAACGTCGGATCACTAAAGCCTGCTTTCGCACCTGCTCGACTTGTAAGTCTTGCAGTCGAGGCTCTCTTATGCTTTTGCACTATCATCCAGATTTCCATACTGGACTAGAGAACCTTAGCACGCCTCCGTTACTATTTAGGAGGCATCCGCCCCAGATAAACTACCCAGCAAGCACTGTTCCTCAGTCAATCTATGAAACGAACCAAGGTTAGAATTAAAAGGTCTTAAGGGTGGTATTCCACTGGCGACTCCATTAGGACTGGCGTCCTAACTTCAAAGTCTCCCACCTATTCTCGACAAAAGCCCCCTCAATCCAATACCAGCCTGTAGTAAAGCTTCACGGGGTCTTTCCGTCCTGCCGTAAGTAGTGGGCATTTTCACCCACATTGCAATTTCACCGGATCCCTCTCCGAGACAGAGCCCAAACCGTTACCCCTTTCGTGCAGGTCAGAACTTCATTTAATTAGAACTAGTTTTTATATTCAACTAGAATTAGACTATCTCTTCAACTCCAAAATATAAATTGGAGTGCCGGCGTATTATCTAAGCTTTAAGTCTTAGATCTCGTCTTTCGACTCAGTCGTTACGGGGTCCATCCACTAACTAGTGGTCTAGACTTCCCACGGGGTTGTCCCACAATTGTGGGATTCCCTCGTTATTAGCCGGATTACTAACAGCATCTCACGACACTGCTCAGGCAAATTCTGACATTTTACCTGACAAGGAATTTCGCTCATTATTTGTTAGTCTTTAGCTCGCACTAAAGTTCGGACTATATCTTATCTGATAGAATATCAGACTCTAGCGTATAGTCTCTGAGGATTCCTATCTTTTACTTCGTTTTTCTTTTATAGCTTCGACTTTTTTCTTGAAATCCATAAAAGATTTTTGTTTAGCAGTCTTAAGCGGGTGCTTTTCAAAAAATGGAATAATCACATTGATTAGATCATCAACCGATCTTACACAGTACCGATATAGATCTTCTTTGTGATTATCATTTCTACGGTTAATATATACACCTCCACACTTGAAGAAATCCTTAATTTCATCAAGTGATTGCTTGCTGCTCTCACCTTGGGTAACTACAAACTCTGGAAATACTTGCCATCCAGATCTTGTTGTAGGATTTCTAAACTTACTAACAGAGAAGCATCCTTCTCCGTCAGTAAATCCTACTAGCCACCAGGCAAAAGATTGGTCTTTCCTGCTGGTTGCCTGCAAATTTGATTTTTTACTTAACATAGTACATATCTAAGGATACATACTACCATAGTACCAAATTATACTCAGATGTTCCAGCATATAGCTAGATTTTACTAAGGCAGCTATTCCACCTTAGGACGATTATAGTTATCGCCGCCATTCACCAGGGCTTAGGTTCAACCGTCACCGAAGTGACGATATCCCCGTAACACACTGGCATTGGGCAGGGGTCAGTCTCTATACATACTCTTGCGAGTTCGCAGAGACCTGTGTTTTTGGTAAACAGTCGCTCGGGCACATTCGCTGCGGCCACGTTAGTTTTTCCGAAGAAAAATTTTACGTGGCAGTCCTTATCCCTAAGTTACGAACGCTTTTTTGCCGAGTTCCTTAGAGAGGGTTCTTCCGATCACCTTGGTCTTCTCGACCCATCTACCTGCGTCGGTTTGCGGTACGGATACCGCTTGTTCTCTTGCTATAAATTTTTCTAGTTCCGCCAAATGGCGGAAGTCATCTATAGCAATAGTAGCGAACAAGTGATAGTTGTGGAATATTAACCACATGCCCATCGCTTGACCCCGCCACAGGCGGGGTTGGGCTTAGGACCGACTAACCCTCCGCTGATTAGCATTGCGGAGGAAACCTTAGATATTGGGTGATCCGATTTCTCATCGAATTAATTCGTTACTCATGCCAACATTCTCACTTCTCAACGCTCCACCCGACCTCACAGTCTGAGCTTCAGTGCGATGAGAACGCTCTTCTACCCGTCCGAAAAACCGGACGTCGCATCTTCGGTAAAGATCTTAGCCCCGTTACATTTTAGGCGCAGCCCGCCAATCCATACCGGATTGGGCAGTGAGTTGTTACACACTCTTTAAAGGATTGCGACCTCTAGGCTAACCTCCTGCCTGTCTTCGGCGAACTACTTCCTTTACCACTTAGATCTTATTTGGGGACCTTAGATGACGATCTGGGTTGTTTCCCTTTCGAACGCGAAGCTTAGCCCCCGCGTTCTGACTCTTTGTCTAAACTAAGAAGAATTTGAGGTTTGATTCGGTTTAGGTTCACAAAGGAACCTAGACCGATCCAGAGCCTTACCTCTTCTTAGCAATTAACAAAGGCTATACCTAAATATATTTCGAAGAGAACCAGCTATTGCCAGGCTCGATTGGCATTTTACCGCTATCCACAGCTCATCACAGAGATTTGCAGCTCTCACGTGTTCGGGCCTCCCCCACGCCTTTCGGCGGGGTTCACCCTGGCCATAGATAGATCGCCTGGTTTCGGGTCTAGTGCATACGACTAAACGCTAGTTAAAACTCGCTTTCGCTACGCCTTCTCCCGCTTAGCGGGATTAAGCTTGCCGTATACAGCTAACTCGTTGGCTCGTTCTGCAAAAAGCACGGTGTCACCACGCAAAAGCGCGACTTCACCTCATTGTAAGCATATGGCTTCAGGTTCTATTTCACTCCCCTAACAGGGGTTCTTTTCATCTTTTCCTCACGGTACTAGTTCACTATCGGCATAAAGAGTATTTAGTCTTAGCTGTTGTCCCAGCTAGATTCCCACCGGGTTTCACGTGTCCGATGGTACTTGGGGAAAATGCTATTAGATCTTTCTATTTTCGTTTACGGGGCTATTACCCTCTTTGGCGGCCCTTTCCAGGGACCTTCAACTAACAGATAGATCTAAACATTGCAAACCCCACAACCCTTCTCGATAAATCGAGAAGTTTAGACTGTTTCCCGTTCGCTCGCCACTACTAGGGAAATCATTATTATTTTCTCTTCCTCCGTTTACTAAGATGTTTCAATTCAACGGGTGCCCTATCCCACAAAAAGCGGGATTAACTTGGCTTTCACCAAGCTGAGTTAACTCATTCGGAAATCCTCGGGTCAAAGTCTGTTTGGCGACTCACCGAGGCTTATCGCAGCCTGCCACGTCCTTCATAGGCTCTTTCTACCAAGACATCCACCATACGCATATATATTTACAAAAGTAACTACTTCATAATCGAGAAATTGCAAATAGAAATATTTTCTATTTTTATCTATTTATTTTACTTATCAACCGAGTTGTTAAAGTTCATTTTTGCGCTAGCCAATCTGGCTAACAGTTAGAAACCTTCAGATAGAGCTCAATCTAGGCTCTAAGTGAGGGCTTCTAGCTACTAGCCAATTCTCAAGTCAATGAAAAAATGCCTTAAATTTTTAGGCATTCTAGAAAAGAAACCGTAATTGAATCTATGCCTACTTCGATATCCCCCTCTTGCTAAATTGTTCTCTAATTATCATGGTTTAAGTCTAAACAACTAAAAACACTTTGTCAAGGACTACAAGTAACCATAAGTTAAATATGGCCCAATAAGGCTCCCCTCCTTATTAAAAGCTCAATATTTAAAGCTCAATCTCCTCTTCATCCTCTTCCATCATTCCGGGCTCTTCTTCCATCATCTCTTCTCCGCTAGAAATACCATCTTTAACGTTCTCTATTAGCTCTTGGGCATGATCCTGCCCACCTAAACCAAAGGCTAGTCCACCGGCAATGGCAACCATAGCAACAAAACCTGTGAATATTGTCTGAATTAGTTCTCTAGCTACGCCTAACTGATTTAGAGCAATTAGAATTGCAAAAACCCAAATAGCCCATCGAACAACTTCAGATAGAAAATCGGCATAACCTAGATTTCCTGCCTTAAGACTGCCTCGAACAACTTCTGCCAAAAACTGTGCCAGCACAGCGGCAATAATTAGAACGGCTACAGAAACAATCACATTAGGCACGTAGGCTAAAATAGCATCAAAAAATCCTGCCACGCTCTCTAAACCAAGCACTTCAGCTGAAGCTAGGAAGGCGATAATCAGAACAATCCATTTAACCAACTTGCCTAGCAAAGCGGTGGTATCCAGCTCAATTCCTGTTTTACTAACTAAATCTTCTACCTTGATACTTTCAAATAGGTCCTGCAAGCCGACTGATCGCAGAATCCTATCAAATAGACGATCTAGTAGTACGCCGACGATCCAACCGACAACCAAGATAACGATAGCGGCTAGAAGGCTAGGAATAAAATTGATAATCCTAGTAATCACCTCTTCCCAAGAAGCAACGATAGCATCTTGTACATCTTGCCAAGTCATAATCTTTTAAATCCTTTCTCCCCCAAATAGTTAATATATTAATTAATATTCTCTACCTACATTTTACCTAATGCTTAATTGCGATGTCAAATGTTCTTTGATATCATAGATATGTTATGAAGAGTAAGAAAAGAAAAAACTACTTAGATTGGCACGAAACTTTTATGCAGATGGCCTTTTTAATTGCACAGAGGTCTAAAGACCCCTCAACTCAAGCAGGTGCAGTAATTGTCGATCAAAATAACATTGTAGTTGGGCTGGGTTACAATGGTTTTCCTAGAGGTTGCTCGGATGATAAGTTTCCTTGGTGCAGAGAAGGAAGCTTCTGCCAGACCAAATATCCCTATGTAGTCCATGCAGAGGAGAACGCAATCTATAATACTAATAAAAAACCCAAAAACTGTATACTCTACTGTACCCTATTTCCATGTAATGAATGTGTAAAAACTATTATTCAATCGGGAATAAAATAACTAGTTTATGCTAGCGATAAATATCACAATCAAAAGGAATGGCAAGCCGCCAGAAAAATGCTAGATGCTAGTGAAATTAAATATAAAAGATATGTTCCAAAATACAAAATTAAACTATCAAAAAGATGAATAAAGAGAAAAATATCATCATCGGCTTAGCCGGACAGATTGCTTCAGGTAAAGGCAAGGTTGCAGACTATCTAGAGAATAACCATGGGGCGAAAGTAATTAAATACTCTGATGTACTAAAAGAAATAGTTGAGAGGCTTTACTTAGAAGTAAACAGGGACAACTTACAGAAACTCTCTACTAGCTTAAGAGAAATCTACGGTGAAAATATTCTGGCTAGAGTAATTGAGAAAGATATTGAAAATATTAGCAATAAAATGATCGTAGTAGACGGAGTTAGAAGAAATGAAGATATTACAAATTTGAAGAAAAATAGTAATTTCTACTTAATCTATGTCAAGGCCGACCTTAGAACTAGATACAAAAGGATCACCGGCCGCAGAGAGAAAGGGGATGATAAGAATAAAACTTTTGAGGAGTTCAAAAAAGATCACTTAAGAGAAACTGAATTAAAAATTGAGAAATTGAGAGATAAAGCAGATTTAGTGGTTGATAATAACGGAACAGTTAAAGAACTTGAAAACCAAATTAAAAAATTTATTAAAAATGTAAAATAAAAAGAAGGTTAAATAGTTAACAATAATCAAGCTGACTCTACATTTGAGTCATCATCAACTAAAGAACCTTCAGAAAGTTTGATAATGGGAGGTAGAAGAATATATAACTGAGCAGCCAATTTGTAGAGACCTGAATACCTTCTGTGCAAAAGCAGTCCTGAGGCAGAAAGTAAGTTTTGTCTTCCGCCTAACTTGTCAAAAATTTGACATCGCCTACATAGCTGTCCACCCCAATTATTATCCTCGGGATCAATGATTACTGTATCACCACTAGCTAAACTACCATCATATATATTCACTCCTAATCCCAAGCAAGACAACAATAGAACAATCTTTTTAAGGTCAGGACCAGCGGCAACCTGCCAATCATTCTTGTAATAAGGCGGTCTGCTATGAGCAAGCCTAACAGCTTCTAGAATATGCTCTATCTGTTCACCAAAAATTTCTTTCCACTCTTCTAAATCAACAACTCCATCTTCAGAAAGTGGCTCACGAACAAAGGTCAACTCTTGCTCACTATCAGTACAAACAAAAGCCTCAAAATTAAGTTCCCAATTATTACCTGTAATTCTCTCTAAAAGTTTAAGAATTTGTTCAGCTTTTCTTCTATTTATATCATAGGTTATTGCCATGCTCCCTGCTCCTTTCAGATTTGGCGGTACAGAACAATTTAATAATACAATTAATAATCAATTAAAGTCAAGAGAGAAATCCAGTTTAATAACTAGATTTATCGATTATGAGGTTGAAGGAATTCGAACACTCTGTACCTCTAATGTAACACCAGAGTGCTTTTTTTTGGTGGAGTCGGCGGGATTCGATGGGCCCAAGGCCCTTCTTCCATTGGCTTAGTCTTAGTTAATGCTCATCTAAGCCGAGATATTTTAAAATATATTTTAGTTTTATCTGACAGGCTAGCGGGTTCTTCATTCCCGCCTCTTTTTTTAATAAAAAAGTGGAGTCGGCGGGATTCGAACCCGCTACCTCCTCGGTGCAAGCGAGGCGCTCTACCAATTGAGCTACGACCCCAAAAAATTTTCTTACTATATTTTTTAATTACCTGTCCGGTGGACACCGGACCGCTCTACTCCCACCTTGGCGGGAAGCTACAACCCCAAATCAAGCTACGGCCCCCAACTAATATACGGATCAAGGTCTCCTAATAAGTAGAGGAATCCTAGAATCATTACTGCTATCCCGATCACTTTCCACATCAAGTAACTTCCTCCTCTTCCTAAATAACTATCAACCCAAGCGTTGTGACCGATTACTCGCACAATATACTCGCTCTTAACCAAAAAGTAAAGGCCTACAACTATAGATAAAACAAAAATTATAATCTTTGATACCATAAATACCTGCTTAATATTTTAGCAATAGATAGAGAGAAATTCCAACAATTAAAATCTGGCTAACTATGCCCAAACTATAGATATACTTCTTGCCTGGCTTCTGGATTGCCTCATGGAATCGATATAACTTGTTAAAAATTCCTACTCTATGAATGTAGTTAAAGATTACTGGACTGCTATCCATCAAATCAGGCACTATAGCCGCTAAAGCAACTATTAATACATTTAGTTGAAAACCAATTTGAGAAAATATTAGATATAGAGCTAAGCCGCCAACGATAAAATCTACCGCTGCCCAAAAATAGAACTTTTTTCTATTATCTTTAAATACTCCCTGATCGAGATGAGGTATTAAATCCAGACTATAGTGAGAGATTATTGCCAACAAAATTGAGAGTGGTAAGTTAGCAACCAGAGAGCCAACTGTCGCTCCGGCTATTAAATGAGTAGTTACTAGCATAGCTTATTGACAAAATTAATTAATTTAACTAATCTTTATTATATCAGTCTAGTAGCCTCACAACCAGCCCCAGGAAGGAGAAGAAATGGAAAAGAAAGTAGACCAAACAAGAACGGAAGTTGATTATAGCATAATAAACTTTAACATTATTATTGTGCTTATTATCGCACTAATGTTTTTTCAAAATTTTGCTATTGATGATAACAGTAGTACTTACATGATAATCTCAAGCTTAGTTATTCTTTTAATAGCACTGCTATTAATTAGATCAAGCGCCGCTGAATTCACTTCACAGATTACAAAAAACTTCCTATTGATATCAATTACTGCAGGAGTTGTAATTTCACTTCTCTTTATGGTTTTTGTTCAGTTAACAAACATCATTATAGCTACTATTATCACAAGCCTAGCAATTCTCATATTCTATTTCTGTTATAGCTTTATTTTGGGATCTGAGATGAATGATCTAATGATTGAAGAATGCTACAATGGACAAGGTGCAGATATCTCAATTGAAAAAAACAACATTACAAAGAAAAGCAGCATCTTGATACCTTCTTTGCTGATAACGACATTAATCTACGCTAATGTAGTTGCCGCCTTCTACCTAAACGGCTCGTTTAGTTGAAAACATTTTTTTGACTATTATTCGAGCCCTTTTTTGTTGACAAGCAAGCTATGCTAACCTAATCTAGATTACAGTATCAGCACCTTGACCCATGGGAGGAACAAAATGAGTATCATCACCACTATTCTTGCCCTACTTGTTTTTGGAATAATTATTGGGATCCAATACTTTGCTATAAGATACAAGAGTAATTCCATAATATTACTGGCTACACTTGGAATAGCCTTGCTGGCGATAGTTTTGCTGGGAAATCCTGAGGCAATTACAGAAGAAAATATGCTAACAACATTGACTGTTACCGGTTTTGCTATTGGTATGGTACTTTTTATTTTATGCGACAATGTAGTCACCACCAACCAGCAAGACATTCTGTTTATCATTGATAACGGAATTGTATTGGCAATATATCTCTCTACTTGGATAAATCTCGGTTCAAATTTAGCACTAGAGAGTTGGATATATTTAATAACCGGCCATCTAGCAGCATATATCTTAATAATCGTCCCGATCTATACCATAAAGAAGCTTGGTAGTAAATCAAATCCAACCAAAGCCTAGTTGTTTAACTACTTACCAAATTACTTCTAGGTCTTTTTATTTACTCTTAAAACTAAAGTCTTTCTTTTTATCTAGATCAACTTTGATTGTATCGCCTTTATCAACCTCTTCTTTTAAAATTAGACTAGAGATTGGGTTCTCTATCTTGGTCTGAACCACCCTTCTTAGTGGTCTGGCACCAAAAGACGGGTCATAGCCTTCACTAGCAATTTTGTCTTTGGCTTTCTTACTTACTTCCAACTCAATGCCCTGGCCACGCAATAATCTTCGTGTCTTATCAAGTTCTAGCTCTACAATCTCTCTAATCTGCTCCTTACCTAGACTATGGAAGACAATCACCTCATCGAGTCTGTTTAGAAACTCAGGCCTAAGCTCTTCTTTGAGCCGCTCCATTAAATCCTCTTTGGTCTCTTCATAGATCTCTTCTTTTTTCTTCTTTGTTTTAGCTTTTGCCTCTTTTTCGCTTCTCTCTCTAATTAAACTAGAGCCAATATTGGAAGTAGCAATAATAATGGTGTTTTTAAAATCCACCACCCTACCCTTGCCGTCTGTTAATCGGCCATCCTCCAAAACTTGGAGTAAAATATTAAAGACATCCGGATGAGCTTTCTCAATTTCATCTAGAAGTATTACGCTATATGGTTTTCTACGAACAGCTTCTGTCAGTTGGCCGGCCTCTTCATAACCAACATATCCAGGAGGAGCACCAATTAATCTAGAGACAGCGTGTTTCTCCATATACTCACTCATATCTACTCTGATTAGAGCCTCCTCGTCTCCAAAGAGTTGATAGGCCAAGGTCTTGGCTAGCTCCGTCTTACCTACACCGGTGGGACCTAGAAAGATAAACGAACCGACCGGTCTATTCTTGCTTTTAAGACCCGCTCTGCCTCTTCTTACTGCCTCGCTAATTGACTCAACTGCCTCTTCCTGACCAATCACTCGCTTGTGGATTCTTTTTTCTAAATCAAGTAGCTTAGCTTTCTCTTCTTCAGCTAATTTAGAGACAGGCACCCCGGTTCTTCTTGAAACTATCTCCGCTACTTCTTGAGTAGTCACTTTTGGTTGTCCGGTTGCTTGGTCTTTTTTGACACCAACATCAATTTTCTCTTTCTCTTTCTTAAGATCCTCTATCTCACTTTTTAATTTATTGGCCTTCTTAAAGTTCTGGGCAGCGACTGCCTGATCTTTCTCCTTGGTCGCCTCCTTAATTTTTTTGTTAACTTCTTTTAACTTCTCCGGATCTGAAACTTGGGCCAATCTTACTTTAGCAGCCGCTTGATCTACTAGATCAATCGCTTTATCAGGCAAATATCTATCGGAGATATATTGGTCTGATAGCTCAGCAGCAGCTACCAAAGATTGGTCAGTTAACTTAACCCGATGGTGAGCCTCGTAGGCATCCTTTAGGCCTCTTAAAATACTGATGGTCTGCTCCACATTTGGCTCATCGACCATTACCGGCTGAAATCTTCTCTCTAAAGCAGCATCTTTTTCAATATATTTCTGATACTCATCTAAAGTAGTAGCACCTATCATATGTAGATCACCTCTAGCCAAAGCAGGTTTTAAAATATTACTGGCATCCATTCCTCCGCTCTCACCAGATCCTCCGGCACCAACTACTAAATGCATCTCATCGACAAAAACAATCAAATCTTCTTGATTCTCTTCAATCTCTTTTAGTATTTTCTTTAATCTCTCTTCAAACTGCCCCCTATACTTCGTTCCGGCCACTACTCCCGTTAAGTCAAGCTCCAAAAGTCTTTTGTTCTTCAAAGGAGCCGGTACCTCATCTTTAATAATTTTGGTAGCCAAGCCCTCTACAATTGCGGTCTTGCCTACTCCGGCCTCACCAATTAGAACTGGATTGTTCTTGGTCCTTCTAGATAGTATCTCCATAGTAGCGTTCATCTCATCTACTCTACCAATTACAGGATCAAGCTTGCCCTCTCTAGCTTGGCCGGTCAGATCTCGACTAAACTCATCCAAAGTTGGCGTCATCGTTCGATCACCTTTGCCATACTCTTCTCCCTTACCGACAACTTTAACAACAGCGTTCTTAATTGATTTATAGTCAGCACCGACTTCTTTCAATATTTGAGCAGCTAAGCCTTCACCTTCTTTGGCCAAAGCCATTAGTAAGTGTTCCGGGCCGACATAACTATGACCTAGCTTATAACTCTCTTGGTAGGCAATATTAAAGACTCGCTTGGCTCTAGGAGAAAAATCAGGCTCCTGACTGTAACTATCTTTTTTAATCTGCTGGTTAACTTTCTTTCTCAGCTCGGTCGGTTTAATCTTCAAACGCTTAAATATCTTCTTAGCTAAATCATCTCCGGTTAGAGCAATCAATAGATGCTCAGTATCTATTTGTTGATTATTTTTCTTACTAGCTACATCACTAGCTGTTTCAACTACCGATTGGAGTTCGGAGCTAAAATTATCAGCAATATTTATCGACTCACTTCGGGGTTGTCTGGCAGCAGAGAAAGGTGATTGACCGCCTCCACCAAAGAAAGCATCAAAAAGAGAGCCAATATCGTCTCCCCCACTAGAAAAAGGCGAACCACTGGCAGAACCAAAGCCGCTAATGGAAGAGTCTTTCTGAGCACACTCTTGGCAGATCTTCTCGGTTACTCTTTTGCCGTCTTTAATTCTAGTAACTTGAATTTGAGCTGAATTTTTCTGACATCGATCACATTTCATAAATATTTTAATTAATTTTTTTGTATAAACTCAATTCCTCCCAAAATAGGAGGGATAATCTTACTCCTCCTGTATTTCTAAACCTTTCTCGCTAGACTTAGAATTTTTGACCGGAGCAACAATCTTCACTCTGCCATCCTTAATAGTTGCCTTGGCCTTGGAATCATCAACCTCAACTGGCAGATCCACCTGGCGATGGAATTTGCCAAAAGAGCTCTCTTTTCTGACATAGCTATCTTCCTTTACTTCTTGAGAATCTTTACGCTCGCCACTAATACTTACCGAGCCAGAAGTTAAATTGATCTCCAGATCATCTTTGCTCATTCCCGGAACTTCAGCCTCAATTACTAAATCGGAATCGTCTTGATAAAGATTTATCTTAGGAAAAGATGTAGAAACAGAGCCAAAAGAATCGGAAAACATCTTGTCAAACTCTTCCCGCATTCGATTTAGTTCGTCAAAAGGTGAGTGATTTTTATCCATTTTACCTCCTTGCCTCTTCCCGTAATTACGGGATTGAGGCTTCTTATTAGATTTATATATCTCTCTAATTGGCATCTCAAAAAAGTCTTCTAGATCCATAATCAGACCAAAAGAAGGAAAAAACTGTCCCTTCTCTAAGTTAGACAACGATTGCCTACTTATGTCAAGAGATTTAGCCAGCTCTTTCTGGGTTAGCTCCATCTCACTTCTTAGCTCCTTTAATCTGTTAGAAAACTTATCTTCAGCCATAATTTAAATTAGTTGCTATATATAATGTAAAGCATACTTTACATCTTGTCAAGCCATACCAAAGCCAACAAAATCGGAAGTCCGACTTCCGATTTTAGCTCAAAACAAGAATTTATCTATTAAATAGTTTTAATTCTCAAAATCCTCTACTTTAATAGTTAGACTCTCGCCTCGTTTTAGATCGTTGGCAAGTATTTTTTTAGCAATTAAGTTCTCGATTAGTCTCTCTATGGTTCGCTCCATCGGTCTGGCACCCATCTCCGGGTTATAACCCCGGCTGGCTATCTCCGAAGCTACGTTCTCTCCGAAGTTTATCTGAATATCTTTCTCTGATTTTATCTGTCTTTTTAGCTTATCTAATTTTATCTTAGCTATCTTTTCAATCTGAGCTCTAGTTAATGGGGAGAAAGAGACCACGCTACTAAACCTATTTAAAAACTCTGGTTTAAAGATACCCTTATCCATCAAGTAGTCTTGGATCTCATCACTTATCTCAGCTGGGTTGACTCCTTCTTCAATCTTCTTTCTAATATACTCGGCACCAGCATTTGAAGTGGCAATAATTATAGTGTTGGAAAATACTAATTTCTTACCCTGGCTGGTAGTAGCTACACCCTCGTCTAAAATTTGTAAAAACAGATTCAAAATATCCGGATGGGCTTTCTCTACCTCATCAAACAGGAGCAGGCTGTGGGGGCTTTCATTTAACTTTCGGGAAAGTTCTCCGGGCCTGCCTCCCTCTTGACTATCCCCAATTAGTCGATAGAGATCTTGTTTGTTCTGGTACTCACCCATATCAAACCGAGCCATATTCTCTTCTCCACTAAAGTAACTTGATGCCAAAGCTTTAGCTGTTTCTGTCTTGCCAACTCCAGTAGGTCCAATAAATAAGAAGCTACCAATCGGTTTTTTACCTTTCTGGCCAATCTCGGCTCTGGCTCTTCTCATCGCCTGGGCTATCTCTTCAATTGCCTGATTTTGGTTAATCACTCTCCTATGAAGTATCTCCTCTAAATTAAGAAGTCTTCTTTTCTCCCTTTGACCCGCTTCACCAACTGGCACTTTGTAGGCGCTAGAGGCAATCTCTCTTACTCTCTCTCTAGTCACAATCTGACCCCGACTCTCACTAGCCACTTTATCTAGAAGTTTTAAAGATTTTTGGGGGTTAGGTTGATTGAAGACATACTTATTGGCCAAAAACAGAACTTCTTTAATAGCAAGATAACGGAAAAAACATCCCGTTCTAGCTTCAAGCAACGGTACAGAGTCCTCTAAAATTCTAATCATCTCCTGCTCCCCAGGCTCCTCTATCTCAATTTTCTCAATTCGTTGATCTAGAGCCGGGTTATTCTCAACATACCGATGATATGGACCCGGTTGACTGGTACCAATCACATTAAATTCAGGTGAGCTTAAGTATGGTATTAATATCTGGCTGGCATCAACCTGCCCAAGTGCTTTAGTAGACAATATATTATCAAAATTGTCAATAAGAAGAACTAGATTACCAACTCTGGCTGCCTCTCCAAAAACTCGGTTCAACCTTCCTACAATCTCGCCTCTACTAGTCGCTCCTGAGAGTAGAGCTTCCAGATCTAACTCTAAAACCCGCTTTAAATTAATAGCACCATAGGCCTGGCCCAGAGCTATTCTTCTAGCTAAGCCATAGACGGAAGTACGCTTACCGGAACCCTCCGAACCGACCAGAACCATATTCTTGCCTTGACTACTAAGTAATGATTTCTCTATTTTGTCAATAACTGACTGATGACCAATGTATTTTAGATTATTCCTATTCTGTCTAATTAAGTCAGTAATATCCTGACTGTACCGATTTAGGTATCTGGTATAGCCAAAGATCCAGTCCTTGCCTACCCCGCCATTGAAGATAAAATCACTAGTATCTAAAAAATTAAAATTCTTCCTCTTAACTAGGTTATACCAGTAAACAATATTAAGTAGATCTTCTAACCTCAAGCCCAGTTCATCGACCAATCTTTTTAAGGCCGGTTCGATCATAGTTAGAGCAATAAACAAGTCTCCGGGGCCAACATCACCATGCCCCTCAGCTTTGGCTACTTGAAAGGCCTTAATAACCACCTCTTCTCTACTACCAACCTGTTCGCCGTTAATGTTCTCCTCGATTCTTCTCCTGATCTCATCACGGCTAATTCCGGCTCGGTTTAGGACAAAGTTGAGTTCATCGAGCTCTATTAAACCCAAAGCAATATCTTTAGCTAGATATTTTTCTTGCTCAAAGACTCCTAACAGACAGGGATCTAGCCCATCGGCCAAGTTGAACTCTTTGCCACTGTTAACAAATTTCAAAGCCTGATCAACTTTAAGTTTTGGCCCCAATAGATAGTCTAGATAAAAAATATGAAATATCTTAAAGGCCAAGTAGGCTGCTCCTGCCCTTAGAGCCCAATCAAGAACTAGGGGCTGGTAGTTAAAAACTAGATAGATTAGCAGGCCCAAACCAACTAGACCGATAAGATTAAATAATATTATTAGGACCTTACCAAACCAAGAACCGCAGAACTTCCTAAGACGGTAAGCTGAGTAGTTAACTGATTTTTTAATATCAAACTGGTTCATAGGATATTTGAGTAGCCAATTATTAGAAGAATAAATATTAATGGAAAAAGTAACCATCCAAAAAAATAGATTAGTGAAAACACCAGCCAACCAATGGTGCTAATTAGAAAACCAATTAAAGTGGCAGTCTTGATAAAAGCACCGATCATCCTTGAAATTACATTCATCCACCAAACCCTAACCCGCTCGTTAAGAGACAGGTTTCTAGTAGAGAGCAAGTCTCTCTTCCAGGGAGCAAGGTAGGTTTTAAGAATTATTTTTACAGAAAAAAGATCATATAGGTGAAATAGCCAGACTTTAAAGTAATCTAAAAGCCTTTTGGGGATATCTAGATAGTACCAACCAACAAAAGCAGAAAGCATATCGCCTCTCCTTTAATACTTATATATTTTAAAGCTATTATACCACAGATTAACTCCAATCATTAAAGAGTCTTGATATTTAGACCTCTGCCGGAGACCAAACCAACAAACTTACCTTTAATATCCCTCTCTTTTATCTCCTTATGATTATTGTACTCTCTCCCGATATTATCCAAAAAGCAATCCAGCTTATCTCTCTCAACTAAGGCGACCAAGCAACCACCAAAACCTCCACCCGTGATTCTAGCTCCCAAAAAACCATCTAATTTTTCTGCCAAAGAGTACATTGTATCTAACTCCGTGCAGGATGTGCCATAATTATCTCTAAGGCTATAGTAGGTCTGAGATAGTATCTTGCCAATTAGAACTGAATCTCTATTATTTAGCGCCTTAATAAACTTAGGTGCTCTCTCCTCCATCTCACTAACCGGGTGCAAAGCCCGTTTGTACTCCAAACTACTCAGGCTACCTTTGACTTCTTCAAGCATATCCAAACTAACATCTCTAAAGGTCTCGATCTTCTTATCCTTAAAATATTTTTTAATTTTACTAAAAGCCTTCTCGGCCTGCTCCCTACGATTGGCAAAACCGGATTTTTTTTGGTCATGAGGCACATTGGTATTACAGACTGCAATAGCAGAATCTTCTGGCCAACTAGCATAGCTATAGGTGAAATTCCTATTATCTAAAATAAAGGCCTGACCATCTTTGGCTAGGCTAATAGTAAACTGATCCATTTTGCCTCCTTTGGTCCCATACCACCACTCTGCCTCACCGGCAATATGGGCAATCTCTTCAAGATACTGGTCGGCTTTTTTATCCTGCTCGCCAATCCAAGTAATAATATCGTCTTTAGTCTCTTCGACTCTCTTGTTAAGAATAAAGTCATTAGCTAAAGAGAAGGCAGTGGCTCCAATTACTGAAAGAGCTGAAGAAGAGGACATGCCTCCGCCAATTGGTATAGAAGAAGAGATTAGAATATTAAAACCTTTTATCATATTATTACCCCTCCTTTTCTTATATGCCTCTCTATCACCCTGCAAGTACTCTAGAGACTGAAAACCAGCTCTTTTTCTACCTTCATCTAAAATATGAGTTTTATTGTCTAGATCAATAGAGCAAAGCCTGACCTTGCCATCATCTCGAGGCCTAACCAAGGCCTTCATTACTAAGTTTGAGGAGGCAATTGAGACTGTTACTCCCTCAAAGTAGTCGACATGGGCCCCGGAAAGATTAGCCCGACTAGGAGCAGTTAGTAGATAACTAGGATCGGCTTTGAAAGTCTTCTTGAATTGATTAATAAGCTTGTCCATTAAGTAATGATATTAAAACTAGGCTTGAAAATCAATTGAGATTGTGTAATAATCTGGATATATTTGCGCCTATAGCTCAGGGGTTAGAGCGCGTCACTGATAATGACGAGGTCCCTGGTTCAAATCCAGGTAGGCGCACCATCTTAAGAGCAATCGCTAACAGGTATTGACAAATACCTGTTTTTTGATTAAGTTCAAATTACAAACGCACCACCAAAGCCAGAAAGGAGACAATCATGAGTAAAGAGGAAGTTGTTGAGGTTACTGATGAATTATTTGAGGAGATTAAAGAGGCTTTTTTCAACCACAGCTTAATGTTTCATGTCTGGCTGACAGGGAGATTTGGCTCGGAAAGAGCAAGAACTGAAGAAGTAGCTCTTTTGGGGCAACAGGCTTCTAACTCAAAACGGTTAGTTGAAAGAGTTCCGGCAATCTTATATGGAGTGGTTCCAGGAATTGTCTACTGCAGGACGTTACTTCGAGATGATCCATATTTGGACGGCTTACTTCTAAGGGAAGAACGTCATGGCTGCCTATTCCTCGACAAAACTTTTTACCCTCAAGACAGATATTTAAGTGGGTTATCGATACGAGAAATACCAGAAAGAGATACTGACTTATTCCCTCTGTGCTCCGTTATGATATCAATTAACGACGGAAGAGACTATGGTTTTTCTCTTGGTATCAGTAAATATCGCTGGAACCATACTATGAAACCCTGGCTGGACAAATATCTACCACCCGAAGAAGAGGACTAGCTCGTAATATTAACATATAATATAAATTGTTACATATTCGAGCTTTTTTTGTTCTATTAACTACTCATATCAATACCCTTGACAACAGCAATTAGATTGTTTAGACTAAGACTATAATTTAGAAAGTAATAAGTATTGGGAGGCATTTGTAGAAAATATTACAAATATTGGTAGCTTTAACCGCCTCTCGTTAGAGGCTTTTTAAATAGTACTTTAACAAATAGTGTTAAGATCTGAGACTCGGACAAGAATACTCGTCTTCCCTTTCTTTTTTAAGACGAGTTAAAAATAAAGATAAAAAGAAGACAATTTTTATGGAGAGTTTGATCCCGGCTCAGGATTAACGCTGGCGGTGTGCCTAACATATGCAAGTCGAGAGCAACTTCGGTTGCTCGGCGGACGGGTGAGTAACAGGTAGGTATCTACCTCAAAGACAGGAATAACCCCGGGAAACTGGGAACAATTCCTGATAGTCTGCTATGAATTAATTTTCTTAGCAGTAAATGCTCCGGCGCTTTGAGAGGAACCTGCTCGCTATCAGCTTGTTGGTAAGGTAAAAGCTTACCAAGGCTATGACGGCTAGGGGACGTGAGAGCGTGACCCCCCACAATGGAACTGAGACACGGTCCATACTCCTACGGGAGGCAGCAATGGGGAATCTTGCACAATGCCCTAACGGGTGATGCAGCGACACCGCATGAACGAAGACGGTCTTCGGATTGTAAAGTTCTAATGCATGGGAATAAATCTTGAACTTACCATGCTATCAGCCCTGACTAACTATGTGCCAGCAGTCGCGGTAATACATAGAGGGCGAGCGTTATCCGGAATCATTGGGCGTGAAGGGTGCGTAGGCGTTTTGATAAGTCTTTGGTTAAATTTTCCTGCCTAACAGGAAAAGCGCCAAGGAAACTATCAAAATTGAGGCAGACAGAGGCAAATGGAACCTGTGGTGTAGGGGTGAAATCCGTTGATATCACAGGGAACACCGAAAGCGAAGGCAATTTGCTAGGTCTGTTCTGACGCTGAGGCACGAAAGCTTTGGTAGCGAAAGGGATTAGATAAATCCCGTTACCGCGTTGACGTCTCATAGACGTTATTCAATAAATAGTAACAAAAGGTGTCCCCTTTAGCAGCAATGCTAAAGTGTGCATTCAGTTTTATCGGAGAAACCTTAATTTAAAACATGATTACTACAGCATGTGTTTTAAGGCAATTCCGAGGGAGTCTGATATTATGCAAATGATATCGGGCCCTGTAGAGACTATGGTGTCTGAGAATTAAATAGTTTGTTATGATATAATACTAACAAGTATGGATAAATTATTTAATTCAGATCAAGCTAAAGCAATAATATTTGGATCTTTATTAGGAGATGGCAGTTTAAAAATACATAATGGGTATAAAAATGCCAGATTCTCATATAGACATTCAAAGAAACAACAAGAATACTTTTTTTGGAAAGCTGCCAAATTGTCGGTTATTTCATCAAACAATGCAGTATGGGAACAAGATGAAAGCAATGACAATAGCAGTTACGGATACAAAAAACTAAGATTTCAAAGTAGAGCTTTGCCTGAATTAACTAAGATTTGGAAAATAACGAATCCAAACAACGTAAAAACCATAAGTAAAGAATGGCTAGATAATCTAGACAAATTATCTTTAGCTGTATGGTGGCTAGACGACGGTTCAATAATAGGCAACGCTAGAAAAGGAGTTTTTTGCACAGATAGTTTTTCAAAAAATGAAGTTCAGTTATTGAAAGAGTATTTACAAGTAAAATGGAATATTGAAACTAAAATTGGAATTGTAAATAAAAGAATCAGGTTAAACCTGTATTCAGAAAAAGCCCTTAAAAGGTTTTTTACAATAATTGCGCCGAACATACAACAAATAAGTATGTTGTATAAAATTTTACTGCTTTATCAAGATCATAAACGCCAACAAAACTGGATTTCTAGAATAAGCCATTTAACAAATTTTTCTCATTCAACAATTGAAAAAATTGTTAGCAGTAGAAAAAATAAATGGAAAATTTTTAGAAAATGATATAGTCCAATCCTCACAGCAATGTGAGCAAATATTTAGACCCCTGTAGTCAAAGCTGTAAACGATGATCACTAGAGATTAGGCGGCATCGACCCCGTTTGGTCTCGAAGCTAACGCGTTAAGTGATCCGCCTGGGAAGTACGATCGCAAGATTGAAACTCAAAGGAATTGACGGGGACTCGCACAAGCGGTGGAGCGTGTGGTTTAATTCGATAATAAGCGAAGAACCTTACCAAGACTTGACATCTCTGGAACTCTGATGAAAATCGGAGGTGCCCTTTGGGAGCCAGATGACAGGTGTTGCATGGTTATTTAATAATGACCCCCTAGAAAGTAATTTCTAGTGGAAAAATCAATTCAAAACGGAGAAACCTTATAGCAAATTAATACGATTCATGTTACAATAGTAATAGTATTAATAAGGTAATTCCGTGGGCAATTATGATTTACTGAAACATAAATATATTATTGGGCTTTGGTGTGCAGATGGATACCACAGAACCAGTAGTGTAGGCTTAACCAACTGTAACGTTAAACTCATTTGGAAGTTTTATAATTTTTTCAAAAAGGCTAATTATTCTAACGAAAGAATAAAATTAAGAATATATCGGCCTTTAAACAGAAATATTGACAATCTGTTAGCTGAAAAAATACGTAACTATAAAATTTATCCAAATAAAAACGGAAAATTGGTTGCTTATCAAATTTATGTAAATGACAGAAAACTGTTATATAATTTCAAAAAATCTAAGAAACTGATACGTAATCTAGACAATAAGACTGACATATATTCTTATGTCAGCGGAAGATTTGATGGTGACGGCTCAATAAGTAACAATCTGGTAAATGACATGAGGATTGTTTATGGAAATGAGCAAGAGACTAAAACTGATCAGGGTTTGTTAAAAAAGCTAAATCTTGATACAAGAGTCTATTATTACAAATCTGCTGGAACGTATTGTCTATATTTCACAATAGATACAGCAAAAAAAGCTATAAGTGAAATGAAAAAATACTCAATTAAAATATCAGATAAAATTGCCCTTAGAGACTTGTGACTATTACTAAAGGTCTAGTAGTCCTAATAGCAGGCTGTAACTGCTATTAATCATTGACTTCCTCATGAAGGAAGATGGTATAGTCCATGCCATTAGCAATAATGGAATAACATGGTCGTCAGCTCGTGTTGTGAAACGTCGGGTTAAGTCCCTGAACGAGCGCAACCTCTGCTCTATGTTAAATCTGTCATAGAGGACTGCCGTGGTCAACACGGAGGAAGGTGGAGATGACGCCAAATCAGCATGACCCTTATGTCTTGGGCGACACACGCGCTACAATGGTACATACAATGGGTTTCGCCAAGTCGCGAGACGGAGCTAATCCCTTAAAATGTACCCCAGTACGGATTGGAGTCTGAAATTCGACTCCATGAAGATGGAATCGCTAGTAACCGTAAGTCAGCCACATTACGGTGAATATGTTCTCGAGTCTTGTACACAAAAATTAATAAAGACGCCTGGCAGGATATTTTGCTAAAAGGTTAAAATCCTTTTATATAGCCAAGAGTAGGTCAATTATCGTGAGATACTGACTGTAGGACTCAACGGCAAAACATAGCCCATCATTACTTCATTAAAACCATTTTTTACGACCTAACCGGTGTGTGTTAGGGAAGTAAAAATATATTATAGAAATTCGTGGGATGTGTGGAATAGTAATTTATTTAATCCAGGGAGATCTTATGTTATACTAGAAGCAAATGAATAACATAAGAAGTCAGCTGAGTCATAGTACCCGGCAAAACTTGCCGAGGGAAGGACAAAACCTAATGCTTACTGATGATTATTTAGTCGGTTTAACTGATGGAGAAGGGTGTTTTCACGTCTATGTAAAAAAGAAAAAAGACGATGGCACCAGAAATAGAGTTGTGCCTATGTTTGTTATCAAGCTAAAAGCATTTGACAAACAGGTGCTCTATCAGATAAAAGAATATTTAGGGTTTGGCATTGTATACATTCAAAGAGATCGTAGAAAAAATCATTCTACGTGCTACCGATATCAAGCCTCAAGACTTGAAGACGTCAAAAAAATCATCAAGTTTTTTAGAGAAAATCCTTTAAGAAGTAACTCCAAAAGAAATGATTTTGAATTATTTTCCAGAATTATGGAATTAATTGAAAACAAGGAGCATTACACGGAGAAAGGACTAGATAAAATTATTAATCTAAAAAACAAAATGCATTAAGGACTCGCTAAGTGCGGGAAATCTGCATGCTTAGTGGGAACCTGAAGTTTGCTTCAACTATCAGAATCCGCCCGTCATGTCAAAGAAGCTGGAGGCACTGGACATTCCACCTTGTGTGGAATAAAGGTGAAGCCAGTGACTGGGACAAAGTCGTAACAAGGTTTCCGTAGGGGAATCTGCGGATGGAATACCTCCTTTCTAATAGGAATGTCGCCGATATACTTATCGGTGGCGCAAGGTTGATCCCGTCTTCACATTTGTGAAGCCGAGGAACATTCTTGTCCGAATCTTAGATCTTAAGAGATTAAAAAAAGACCATCTATTGATGGCTTTTTTATATCCTAAACATTCACCAAACTACTTATCTTCTCTCTCTTTAATCTGATTAACTACCCAAATTATCTCATCAACCACCTCTTCATCCTTAGTGGTTCTTTTTAATTGTTCAATTTTTTTAATTGACTTACTATCCCCTATTTGACCCAGGGCCCAGACCATTACTCTAACTACTTCGCTACTACCTTGGTCTTCTAAATGTTTTTCAATAATTCGGGAGCCTTTGCCTTCTCCAATCTGAGCCAAGCTCCAAGCAGCCTCTTCTTTAACTGACTCTGGATAATTCTCTTCGAAAATATGGTCGAAATAATTTACTTCTTCTTTAGTACCAATTTGCGCCAAAGACCAAATGATAAGTTTCAGAGTCTCCGGGTGCTCCTCTCTTCTAAGCATCTTTGCTAATCTATCTCTAGCTTCCTCAATTTTCTCTCGGCCTATTACCCAAGCAGATTCCCGTCTTACTTCCTCACTCATATCAGCCTCAAGAGCTTCTAAAAGCAACTCTAAAGTTTTCTCTCCCTTTATCTGTCCAATCGCCCAGACAGCCATCTTCCTAACTTTAGCCGACTCGTCAGTCAGAACAACATCGGCCAGTATACTCATTCCTTCCTGACAATTCATCTCTCCTAGAGCCCAAGCCGCCTCTTCCCTCACCTTCTGATCCTGATCACTTGTTAACACTTTTACCAGACTATCTACAACCGTCTTGGTCTCTCCAATATGAGAGATAGCCCAGGCAGCTTTCCTTCTTAAGTGTGGCTCTTTATCTTTAATTAGTATTTCTACTAAAAAATCTCCGGCGATTTGGTCTCCCAGCCAACCCAAAGCAGAGATTATCTCATCCTTAACATCTAAATCGGACTCGCTTTTAGCTGCCTCAAGTAAAATCTTGGCTGCCCTTCTCTCTCCGGTTTTTCCCAGCTCCCAAGCAGTAGAGAGCCTCTCGTTTTTCTTCTTTGATCCCAAGATCCTTTTCTTAAGGGACTCTAAAGCATTATCCCTGCTAAGAGAATCTAACTTGCTTGCTTCTTTCTGTGGCTCAAGAGATTTCTCTTCCGGTGTCAGGCCTAAGTCTTCTAAATTATCTGAAAAATCAGCCATGATATATTAACAGTTTACTACTTACTGCTATTATATCATATTTGGCTGCTACTACTAACAGCCAGAACTTTCTTCTGCTCATAACTAGAGTTAGTAATAGTCCTAATAATACTCTCTAATTGAGCAGAATTAAGATCGGTCTTAATTGAGCTTTGATAAGCTAAGCTAATTTTGCCATCCTTTTCAACCAAAATAGCAAAATCTTCTCTAGTTTGGCTAATACCCAAACAAGCCAATTGACGATCAGTTAGGCTATGGTAGTAGATATTTTCTGGGAAAGGAGGCGTGATATTACTATCAACTATCTGCTGGCCTTCGATAACCAAAGACTCTCTTTTTTTCCTAACAAAATTGCTAACTAGCTCGATTGAATTAATCAAAGATGGCTGATCGTTTTTAACTGATGCCATATCAACAACTAATATGCCAGAGATATTCTTCTTAGACAAAACTCTGGCTGCTCTAACAAGCTCAGTTAAGAAGGTGGTCTGGTTTCTTTGGTTGAATAAAAAAGAAAGTAATCTATTCATTACTTTCTAAACTAAACTATACTTAAATATTATTCAAGCTACTTGGGAAGCTTCCTTACTTCTTTTTTCAAACTATAAAAGAGCAATCTATCATCTGGCTTAATCTTGCCGTCAGTTTCTAAACCAATACCAAACTCCTGACCTTTTTTAACACTATCTACTTCTTTCTGTTCTCTCTGCAAAGTATTAATCTTGCCTTTAGCGATAATATCTTCACCTCGTTGGATCTCAACATCCAAAGCCTTATTTGCCTCACCCTCGAGCATTCTGCCACCAACAATCGTCCTATTCTTGCTGGAGAAGAAGACCTTTAATACTTTTGCCTCACCCTGCTTCTCTTTGGTAATAGTTGGCTCGAGCATACCTTCTAGAGCGGCTTGTAGGTCATCGATAAGTTTGTAGATAACATCATACTCACTAATCTCAATATTGTTCTGCTTAGCCAAACTACCTGCGGCTTTATCAACTGGCATTCTAAATGAAATTATTACCGCGTCTGAAGCAGTTGCCATTTCAATGTCAGACTCATTTACCGGACCCACCCCGGCTCTAATAATTTCCACACTCGTCTCTTTATCTCCTAGGGCATTAATTGACTGTCTTAGGGCTTCTAGAGAACCGGCCACATCGGCCTTAAGGATTATCTTCAACTGCTTACTCTCACCTTTCTTAATAGACTTTGATGCTTCTGCCAAACCTGTACCTGTAGTTTTGCCCTCTTTTCTTGCCTCCTCAATCCTTTTTTGAGCAACTTTTCGAGCCTCTTTAATATCACCAAGCTGCTCTACAATCGTGCCAACTCCCGGCACCTCATCGAAACCAACCACTCTTACTGGCTGACTGGGGTATGCTTTATCGATACGATCCATATTCTCATCTTCTAGAATTCTAGCGGTACCAACAATGGTTCCTGCCAAGACTGGCTTACCTTGCTCTAAAATTCCCTGCTTAATCAAGACAGTAGCTAATACCCCGGCCCCTTTGTGCTTATGGCTCTCAATCACTACTCCCTTAGGCTGGATATCAAGAGGGGCCTTTAGGTCTTGTAAGTCAGCAGTTAGAATAATCATCTCCAAAAGACTATCAATATTAGTCCCTTTCTCGGCTGAAACTTCGACAGTTGGGGTAGTACCGCCAAGATCTTCTGGATTCAAACCAAGTTCAATTAAATCTTGCTTAACTTTATTGACATCAGCACCGGGCAAATCAATCTTGTTAATCGCTACCACTATCGGCACACCGGCTTGCTTAATATGATCTATTGCCTCTTTGGTTTGAGGCTGAACCGAATCATCGGCAGCAATAATAAGAACAGCAATATCGGTTACCTTGGCTCCCTGAGCCCTCATAGCCGTAAAGGCCTTATGGCCGGGAGTATCGATGAAGGTAATTTTGCGTTTATCTCCCTCTACTTTAACCTCTGCCTGGTAAGCACCAATATGCTGAGTAATACCACCGGACTCGCCACCTGCGACATTCTTCTCTCTGATTCTATCTAATAAGGTGGTCTTGCCATGATCGACATGACCTAAGATAGTAACAACAGGAGGCCTCTCTTCTAGTTTCTTGCCCTGCCAGTCTTCTTCTAAAATACCTTTGGCCTCTTGCTCTTGAGCAGCAGAGTAACCAAAGTCTGAAGCAATAATACTTGCTGTATCAAAATCAATCTTCTCATTAATTGTTGCTGCTACACCATTACGCATTAATTCCTTAATCACATCAGTCACCGGCAAATTAAGTTTAGAGGCAAAATTCTTAACTGTAATTGTCTCACCTATTTCAATGGATTTTTCATCTTCCCTAACTTTGGGTTTTTCTGGAGCTTTCTTTACTTCTTCTTTTTCTCCCTTATCCTCTCTAAGCTCTTCAATTATCTGATCTGCAATCTGACGTTCAAAAAAGGTCTTCTTTGGATCAAGACCTTCAATATCAAGATTCTTAAGCTCTCGCTTAAGTTGAAGTTTAGTTAATTTTAGCTTATCTGCCAGATCAGTTAGCTTAATAGCCATTTTATATTGCTTAAATGCTTTTATTGGTTATAGTGGATAATTATGATTAACTCGCCTGCCATCGCCTGCGGCTCAGCCAATGGCGGGCAGGGCCAGATCAGTTAGCTTTATAGCCATATTTAAAAAACATTAATCAAAAAAATTGTTTTGTAATTTAAACTCTACCTTATTTCTGGTTAAAAGTCAAAAGTTAATCAAAAAGAAAAAACGACAGAAAATATGAGTCAATAACAATGCGTGTTGCTATTAAGATATATATTAACTGTCGCTTTAATTGCTTATTCTCTCTTCAAGTTTTGCCCTAATCTCATCTCTTAAGCCAATCATCTCTTCTCTCATACCAATCACCTCAATCAGCTTATCCAACAACTCATCCTTCATATTAACCAAAACCCCAATCTCTTCCGCCACTAGTTCAATATGAGGCTCGAAACCTTCAACCCTCCAAGATCTGACTAACATCTCTAAATCAAATTCCATATCGGCAAAAAGCTCATCTGCGTCGAACTCAACTCGCTCCTCATCAGTATTCACTTCAACCACTTCAGGATCTTGGCTTGTTTTAGAACCTGAATCATCCGACTTTCTCTTAGCCCTTGCTCTTTCTAATATCCTTGCAGACTTTCTCTCGCTCTCCTCAAAATTATCTGCAAAATCCGTACCAAGAATATCATCGATCTCCTCAGCCACGCGGATATTTGGCAGACCGACAACCCTCCAGATTCGAATGTATGTTGGCATAGATGATACAGAATAGTTAAGCTGTGAAGCGATCTCTTGGGATAATTTGTTGCCGCTTAGACCCGAGTATTCAATTGCATTTACAAAATCATCCCCACATGGCAATCGGTAACCTAAACCATACTTCTCAATCTCTTCAGCAACATTTGAACCATAGACTTGGTCTATAAGCTTTATCAACTGAAGATGATCTTCATTTCTCGGCCCAAGATATTCCAAATCTCTAATCACCTGTACTCCAATTGACTTACCATAATCCTCAGCCAATCTATCAGCAACATCAATTTGAGTCAACTCAGCCTCATCTCTAGCCTCTTTAAGCATCTCTCCCAATGGAGTCCGTCGACTATAATATTGTTTTATTGCTGCCATGGTGATCACTCCTGCTGCATCGTTTGGTACAAGTCTGGTCTATCTATATCACATAAAACTTGTTTTGGCAAGAAAAAGCCCCGTCAATTGACAGGGCTTCTCTATATTAGTCCTTAAAGTGGTATTTTACTTGCCCTTAGCCATATAGGTGACTGAAGCTACTTTATCTCCCTGGTTTAACTTCATCAGTCTTACTCCTTGAGTATTGCGGCCCATTTTTTTCGCAGAAGTTAATGGTATTCTAATTACTTTGCCTTTGGCCGAGACCATGGCTAGATCGCCCTTGCCTCTAGGCGGTACTATCATCATCTGAACTATATCTCCTGTTTTATCTTTAACGTTGGCCGATTTAACTCCTTTGCCACCTCTGTTCTGCAAAGGATAGTCCTTTAGCTTAGATCTCTTGCCGTAACCCTTACTCATAACTACCAGCAGATCATCTGAAAGACCTTTCTTGGCCTCGCCTGTCTCTTCGGCTAGAGCTCTGGCATCTTCTTCGTCCATGCCCTTCTCTTTCTCTAGCTCTTTCTTTTTGTCTTTTATCTGCTTATCAGCCTTCTGCTGCTTGGAAGCAATAATATCCATGCCGACTAACTGGTCATCTTTGTTTAAGTCAATTCCTTTTACGCCCTGGGTATTCCTAGCCATCGGACGAACATCTTCTTCACTAAATCTAATCGACTTACCCTTGGCTGAAACTAAAATAACATTATCTTTGCCACTAGTTGGCTTAACCCACTTAAGCTTATCTTCATCTTTTAACCGAATGGCAATTAAACCGGATTGCCTAATACCCTGATAGTCTTCTATTTTGGTCTTTTTTACTCTGCCACCCTGAGTAGCCATAAGCAGATACTTAGCATCGGACTTCTCAATATCACCAATATCCAAAACCCCGGTTACTTTCTCGCTAGGCTTGATTTGAAGCAAGTTAACAATAGCGTTCCCTTTAGCTCTACGGCTAGCCTCCGGTATCTCATGAACTGGAGACTGATATACCTTGCCTTGATCGGTAAAGAACAACAGGGATGAATGAGTATTGGTCACCAACATCCTGTCAACAACATCTTCTTCTTTAGTAGTCATACCGACCACACCTTTACCGCCTCTTGCCTGAGACTTATATGTATTGATAGGCATTCTTTTAATATAGTTGTCTTTGGTCAGAGTGATTATAGCTGGCTTCTTAGCAATTAGTTCTTCCTTGCCAATCTCACCCACTTCAGTCTTGTAGATCTTAGTTCTTCGCTCATCGCCAAACTCTTCTTTCACCTCTTCCAACTCTTCCTGGATTTTCTCTCTCATCTTCTTATCAGAAGCTAGAAGCGCTTCCAATTCCTCTTTCCGCTCTTTTTTTGCCTTATACTCATCTTCTATCTCTTGTCTTTCCAGAGCCGAGAGCTGGGACAGTCTCATATCCAAAATTGCCTCGGCCTGTTTTTTACTAAGATCAAAATTTTTAACCAACTTCTTACTAGCGTCTTTTCTGTTACTAGATTTTTTAATGGTCTGGATAATCTTATCAATATTGTCTAAGGCAATCTTGAGACCCTCTAAAATATGTAATCTAGCCTCAATTTTCTTTAATTCATACTCTGACCTTCTAGTAACAACTACTCGCCTATGCTCTAGAAATTGCTTTAAGGCCTCTTTTAGTGTTAGTACTCTGGGCTGGATGCCATCAATAAGGGCTAGCATGTTAATATGAAAGGCGTCCTGTAGACGGGTAAACTTGTATAGGTTATTGAGAACTTTCTTTGGGAAAGAATTTTTCTTAAGCTCAATCACGACTCTTAATCCATCTTTATCTGACTCATCTCTGAGGTCTGAGATTCCTTTAACCCGATCTTCTTTAACCAGATCGGCAATCTTTTTAATTAGCTCCGCCTTATTAACCTGATATGGAATCTCCGTAATTACTATCTGGTGCTTGCCCTTCTTGCCCTCTTCAATGTTGGCTTTTGCCCTCACAACAACCTTGCCCTTACCCGTTGAATAAGCTTGCTTAATACCATCAATACCATAAATCTGAGCTCCCGTAGGAAAATCAGGCCCCTTGACATATTCCATTAAATCTTCAACTCCTAAGTCGTCGTCGTTTAGTAGAGCTATAGAGGCATCGATAAGTTCGTTTAAATTATGGGGAGGGATATTGGTCGCCATACCAACAGCTATACCAAGCGAACCATTTAGAAGTAGGCTAGGAACCCTAGTTGGCAGAACCGAAGGCTCTTGAATAGATCCATCGTAGTTATCAACAAAATCGACCGTATCCATAGTTATGTCTTTGAGAATATATGAAGAGATCTTCTCCATCTTGCACTCAGTGTTGTGGTTAACAAAGCCATTAGCTACAAAAGAATGGCACTTACTATCAACCTTAACAGAATAGACATTTTCCGGTTGCTCCTTTTTAATTTGAGCTATCTTGTTAAAAACGTAGTGTTTTTTTATTACTGATTCAAGTAATCTTTTGTCACTATCATCAATTTTATCGATAATTTTGGAAAGATTTTTTTCTAATCTATTATATCTGTCAAAATTGTACTTTTTTACTTCCACAAAATCATACTTCCCTCTTAAATATTCATTTAAATAGGGAATATAATCATTCTTACTCATCCTTTCTGAATTTATATTATCAACTTCGGCAAGTCTTTGTTTCTTCTTTTCTGAAAAAAATCCTATTTCCTCTTTATATCTTTTAATCGATTCAACACCGGAAATAATTAACTTAAAACAATCACTACGTTTATCTCGATAAGGATTGGTAGTTAATATCCCCAAATGGAGCAATATTATCTTTAATTGCTTAATTAGCTTTTTACTTTTTGAATTATAAGTTAATTCAATAGATTTGCCCTGGTGCCTTTTGTCAGTTTTAGCTAAAACTGAACCATCACCCTCAAACAAACCATTCAAAAAAGAAGTAATTATTGCTTTGGGAGATGAAAGAACAATAAACGGTATCTCTTTTTTATGGGATTTTACATTATTTAAACCAATGTTAATAAGAAAATTAACAACTTCTTGATGGTAAATTTCTAACTCTAAACAGTTCCCTTTGATATCTCTTTCATACAACTTAATACCTTTAAATTGACTAGTAATAATTTGTTTAACTTTCTTATAGAAATCTTTATCAGAATTATTAAAAATAATCTTATCTTGATGGAAAGACCCTTCTGCAACTAAAGCTCCTAGTAAAAATGCTAAATCTGAATTCATCTCTTTAGGCATACCAATTTTCTCCGTCTTACTTGAGCTGTAATAATACTCGGTTAAATTTGGAATGTTGCTAGAAAACAAATTTGACTCTCTATTCAAAACAACATGATCACCTTCGGTTAAGTTTTCCAACAATCTCCACTCAAGTTTGGGAGTTCCTCCCTTGTTTACCCAGCACAGCAAAGGATGATTATAAGAACCACTAATTTGATATCCCAATTCTGTCTCAACACTTATCACTGGGTGTTCACCGGAATTAAAAAATTTAGTTGCTTTGTTTGTCTTAATATTTCTTGATTGCACTTCAATATTAATATCTTCTTCTTCCTTGTCAGAAATAGTACATATTGGTATCAAGCCGGAATCGGTAGCTATAAGGCTATCTCCGGTAATGCAATATCTCATAGCCGCTGCTGCATCGCCATCAATTGAGCCAAAATTACCATGACCATTAACCAACATATATCTCATAGAAAAATCCTGAGCCATACGAACAAGACTATCATAGACAGCTGTATCACCATGTGGATGATACTTACCAAGAACCTCACCTACCACAGTAGCAGACTTTCTAAATCTACCTGAGTGACCTAGCTTAATCTGGTTCATTGCATAGAGAATTCTTCTATGAACAGGTTTTAGACCATCTCTTACATCCGGCAAGGCACGGGAGACAATCACGCTCATAGAGTAATCTAAATAGCTCGTCTCCATCTCTTCAGCAATCTGTACTTCCTCAAGCTTATTTGCAATCTCATCTACCTTCTTCTTGATCTCTTTTTCTTTATTTGATTTTTTTGCCATATTTAATTATTTTTAATCTACTTATACATCTAGATTTTCTACAGACTTGGCCCGCCTGTCATCGCCTGAAGTCTCAGACAATGGCGGACAAGCTACTTTTATATACGTTTTTTAATAATATATTTACTTTCATTTTGTCTATACATCTAGATTTTCTACAGACTTGGCATGGGTTTGGATAAATCTCTTTCTTGGCTCAACCTCAGAACCCATGAGGGTAGAAAAGACTTGATCTGCCTGCTGAGCATCCTCAACATTGACTCTTCTAAGAATTCTAGTCTCAGGATCCATAGTAGTCTCCCATAGTTGCCCTGGGTTCATCTCACCTAGACCTTTGTATCTCTGGACCTTTGCATTTTCGCCTAATTTATCTAGTGCCTTCTCCCGCTCTTCTTCACTATAGGCATAGATTGACTCTTTCCCTTTCTCTACCTTGTAAAGCGGGGCTTTAGCTAAGTAGAGGTGGCCTTCAGTTATTAATTCTTTAAAGTATCGATAGAAAAACGTTAACAGCAAAGTGTCAATATGGGCACCATCAATATCAGCATCGGTCATAATTATCACTCGATCATATCTTAGAGATTCGATATCTTTCTCCTCTCCTACACCCATACCTAGAGCTAAAATCAATGATTTTAATTCATTGTTTTCCAGAATGCGATCAAGTCGTTTCCTCTCAACATTCAAAACCTTACCCCTAAGAGGTAATATCGCTTGATGGCCTCTATCCCTACCCTGCTTACTGGAACCACCGGCTGAATCACCCTCGACAATAAATATTTCAGAATCCTCCGGCTTTCTTGAAGAACAATCAGCTAATTTGCCCGGCAAAGCCAAACCACTTAGAGCACCTTTTCTAATAACTGTCTCTCTTGCCTTCTTGGCTGCTGTCCTAGCCCTAGCCGCCAAAAAGGATCTTTCACTAATATTATTGGCCTCTTGGGGGTTCTCTTCAAAGTATGTCGAAAGGACATCATTTGTTAGAGACTCCACCGCCGAACGGACTTCAGGATTACCAAGCTTTCCTTTGGTCTGACCTTCAAACTGGGCCTCACCTAGCTTAACATTGATCACAGCTGTTAAACCCTCTCTAGTATCTTGGCCGGAGACTTTATTTAAACCCTTCTCCCCCATCTCGTTTTTCTTAATATAGTCATTGATCACCCTAGTTAGGGCCGACCTAAATCCGGTAAGATGAGTACCACCATTTTCAGTATAGATATTATTAGCAAAAGTGATTACCTGCTCATTAAAATCGTCAGTATATCTTAGTGAAATCTCAATACCAATTTTATCCATCTCACCTTCAATATATATTGGCTCAGATATCTTTTCCTTAGATTTAGTTAAATATCGTACATAGGACCTAACCCCGCCTTGGAAATAGAAATTATACTCGCTCTCCTCTTTAGCTCTGCGATCAATAATTTTCATCTTGACTCCTTTGGTTAGATAGGCCTGTTGGCGAAGCCGATTAAGAATTGTCTCAAAATCAAACTCCACTTCATCAAATATCTTCTCATCAGGAGTGAAACTGATCGCTGTACCACTATCACCAAAAAAATCACTATCTTTTTTAGATGAGCTTTTCATCTTGCCTTTAGATTTACCTCTAGAATATTCTTGTTGATAGACTTTACCATCCCGATAAACCTTGGCTTCTAGCTTGCTAGAAAGAGCATTAACTACCGAGACACCAACACCATGTAAACCACCAGAAACTTGATAGGTTTTAGAGCCAAACTTACCACCTGCATGAAGTGTAGTCAGCACAGTTTCCAGAGCAGACTTGCCGCTATCTTTATGCTTCTCCACAGGTATACCTCTGCCATTATCAGTAATTTTAACACTACCATCGTTATTTAAAATCAAGACGATCTTATCACAGTAACCAGCCATAGCTTCATCTATGGAATTATCGATAACCTCCCAGATTAAGTGATGAAGCCCTTGTTTACCAGTTCCTCCAATATACATTCCCGGTCTCTTTCTAACTGGATCTAGGCCTTTTAGTACTTCTATCGCACTTGCGTCATAATTTGCTTCTTTTTTTGCCATATTTAAAATTTAGATGCCCCTTTTTACCTGTTAAACTTTATTAACTACAATCTTATTTTAACATAAATAATATTTGATGCAAGCAAAAAATGAGCCAATATTAGCTCATTTGCAACCTAGCTTAAATCATTGGTTGCTATCAAATTCCAGGCAACATCTTATCTTTAGAATAACTCAAATGAAAACTTACCTCTTTCTTCTCTCCTGAATCAATTGTCACTGACTGTGTCTCACTATTATAGCCAGAAGCACTTGCCTTGAGCTTATAATCTCCAACCAAGACCTCTCCTAGAATAGATTGGGCCTGACTATCTAGAGGCGGAATACAGAACTGGCCAGATTGATCGGTTTGAGTCGACCAATCTATCTCGCCTCCACTTATCTGTACCTTAGCCCCACTAATGATACTATTATATTGATTTCTGACAATCCCACAAATTCTGCCGGATTCACCCTTGACATTGCCATGCTCAAATAAGTTGCTTGCGGCCTTTCCGGGATCGTTTGAGACATAACCTGCTCGATCAGCAAGGATATTGATATCACCACCATTTAAATAAACCAGAGCTAAAACAACAATTACTAAACCAATTATTGTAATAAGAAAAACCAACAATTTATTCCTTAAGGGCATACCCCTAGTTGAGATTTTTTCTCTCTCATTAGAAGCAGCTGGTTTATTCGGTTTTTCCTCACCATCCTCTCTCTCTGGCCGGTAAGGCTTTGGTTTTAAACTCATTTACTCAATTATATCTAATTAATAAGATATGTAAATTACTCCTGATCATAGGTTGGAGACCAACTAACATGTACTGGCGTACCAAGCTCTGCCCAAGAATAGAGCCACTCTTGATTTGTATCGGCTATCCGAATACAACCGTGGCTAACAGGTGTGCCTAAAGAGGCCGAACTTTCTTTATAACCATCTATATAAGGCAAGCCATGGATACCATTCTCACTGCCCCCAGCTGTATAGATGCCTAGCCAAAACGGCATGGCCCAAGTCTGTCCATCGCCGGCACCGTAGGCCATAGGTAGTTTGGTCAGAACTTCAAACTCACCTTGCTTGGTCGGTGTTGAGGGCTTACCAGTTGAAGCCAGATAGTTACCAAGCAATCTACCATCCTCCCAAGCTAGAAGTCTTTGAGTAGAGAGAATTATCTCAATGACTTTACCTTTCTTAAGAGGAGCAATCCCTTCCCAACTTTCTACATCAGACTCAGGAGCAAAACCATCGGCTTGAGGAAAGACAAGTATCTTGTTCTTTTTCTTTTTATTTACTTTTTCCGAGTCCTCCTCAGTTAATTCAAACAGCTCATATTTATCAGAGCTGCCGTTGCCAATTAGATACTCTTCCTCTACCTGACCATCGTCTTGGGCCAGAACAAGCAAATTAAATCCTCCAAAATAAAAAAGGAAAGCTCCAGCAATGAAGATAAAGATTGAAGAGAAGATTATTAATCCCCGCATAATTTAATTCTTTTTTAGATAACTTTACTGATGGATAAAAACTTTGGTCCCAACCGGCGCAAATTGATAAACTCTAGCAGCAGCCCCAACGCCTAAGCGGATACAACCATGACTAACGGGCACACCCAGAGAACTCTCTCCCTCTTTTACACCACTGGCTGTTTCGGGCAGCTCATGAATACCATAACTTGACCCAATAAAGGCCATCCAATAGGGCATATATAGGCCATAAGGAGCAGAATAAGCATTAAGAGCTTTAGAATTAATCGAGTACTCTCCTGTCGGTGTTGGATGATAGGCGCTACCAGTTGAGACTATGTAGTTGCCTTTATTCACCCCGTTTTTATAAAGGGTCATCTTTTGAGAAGAGAGATCAACATCGATATACCTTCCTTTGCTATAGACCGGCTTTCCGCTAGCAACGGCCGTTTCTATACTCTCCTCCCTCTCATTATATACACTATTTTTTATCTTGTCCAAAGAGAAAGTTTGAGCCTTAGCTATTTTTGGCTTTATTTGGTTAATCTTTGGATCATAGAAAAAAGTTGGATCAGACTCAATTAAATTGTCAGAAGACTGATCGATGCTCTCATCGGCCTTAATTTGAAAATTATTAGAATCAGAGAAGTAGTCTCTTAGATAATCATAGGAGGCGGTCGTTTTCTGACCAATATAGTTCAAGGCTCGGTTGCCTACATGACGGCCTAGATTAGTAAAGGAGAACCACAAGACCAAACCGATAACAATTAAAGATAGTCCTAAGATAAGAATAAATTCACGTTCACCCTTCTCCTGCCAGAAAGGAATTTGGTTTCCTTGCTCTTGTTTAAGCTGCCTATTCTCCATGATATTGATTATTAACGTCCAAAACTAACTATATTTTATCACAAATAAAGCCGTTTGTCAAACTAAAAAAACTCTAATCAACCAGCGATTGCTAAGGCAAGAGACCTAAATCTACTCTGAAGTCTTTATTTATAGCCTTCTGACTATAACCAAGAGTCGATTGATCGATAAAATTTATTATCTTTGGATAGTAGTTAGTAATTCGGCTACGTTCCGGAGAGCTAAAACGCCAGCTAAAGTCCGTCTTAATTGAACCGGGCTGAGTCTGATAGATAAAACTATACCTCTCCCCGCCCTCTAGCAAATACTGGCTTTGGTAACTAAGATTTATTATTTTTCTCTCTCCCCGATCGAGACTAACTGGAATCAAGTAGACTGTTTTGCCTGACTCAGCGATTTTATCAATATCACCTATTTGATCTTTGGATTCGATCAAAACTCTTTCAAGATCACTGCCGTAAGGCACCATTACTCTAACAAGAAGATCTATCTCGGAGTAATATTTTCTACTACCATCAGCCAAATTTTCCAGAGTAATTTCTAGATTATGTCTAATATTACCTTCTTTGTCAAGGGCGGAATTTAGTTGGTAGTCCTTCTCTAAAAAGAGACCTGACTTAGTAGCATTTAAGGCATCTAGATTAATTTGCAGATAGTCACTATTTGATTGGTCTACCCTCCCATCCATCCCATAACTGGTGATTAGTTGCTCTAGGGCTTGATCTTGGGAATAGGCCAAGATATGTTTGTTTTTCGCTTGATCTAAAATTGAGGCAAATACCTCTGCCTTATCTTCAATATCTAAGCTAGTGATTTTTTCTAGAAACTTAGGAGTGAAATCAACTAGAATTTGCTTTGGGTTATAATCTTCTTGGTCTTCTTTTTTAAAAGGATTATCTATCTCTACTTTATACTGGACAACATCTCTAAAATTACTACTATCTAACTCTACTCCATGCTCCCCCACCTCAATTGGGCCAACAATCTCTAAGATGCTTTCAATAACATTAGGATTAATTGCAATCACTTCCTCAGCCTCAGGTTGCTCTAAAACATTCTCAAAAGACCACAAGGCTCTTCTAGCACTTTCACCAAAATCAGGAGTTACATTTGTATTTTGCACATAGAAAGAATGAAGATACTCCTGCTTAATTTGATCATTTGGTATTAGCTCTTCAGGAAAACCCTCCGGATAACCAAGCTCACTGGCTTTTATACCATCAAGCTTAGTTGCCCTTAGCCTATCTCTGGGACCATAGATCTCATCAACTTTAAGATCAGCTATCCTACCATTATCAACAGTTAGGTAGCCAAAAGTACCGATAAACCCGCCTGTCGGCCTAGGCTCAGCATTATTTTGGAACAATAGAAGATACTTCTTCTCACCATTATAACCCAGAAGCTTTGGGCTTTGATCAACAAATCTTTTAATCAATATAATTTGGTTTTCTAATAGCTCGATATCTTTATTGTAAGCCTCAATTTCGCTTGGAAAAAAGTACTGGCTACTGCCCAGACTATCAATCTTCTCCCCCAATATAGAGAGATTTCTACTTAATTGATCCAAATTTCTCGATACTCTAATTTGACTCTGCTGACTAAAATCACCTCTTTCTGTTAGGCCCAAGAAACTACTATAAAGCATGTTGAGATTAGATATTGTCCGATCTATCAATATCACAGAAGCAACCATTGAACTCTGTTCATTCTGATAAGAGAGTTGGTCCCAATAGGGCATATATTGGCCTTTTCTGATTAACTCTTCACTTGCTTTGCCGATTTGGTCTGAAGCTAATTTAAACTCTTCTGAGGCTAGCAACAGATCATAATTATCAACCGCCTCTCTTGCCTGGGTTAGATGTTGTTTACCCTGATAAGCAGCACCTTTAACTTCTCCTCCTAAATCACTTGCCTGACTATATAGAGACCAGCCACCAAGAGAGAAAAACAGAAGGAAGCAGACTGTAGCAATTTTAGTAAATGAGACCCTATTGATAAAATTAGTAAATACTTCACTAAATCTAGTTCCCTTTTTATTTCTTTCTACTTCAACATCAAAAAAGCCTTCATCTCCGGCTGAGAAAAGAAAACTACTATTGTTTTCTTTTTCTACCGAGTTTTTAACGCTCTTATCAGCACTAGTATTTTCCCCTGCAGACTCAACTGTATTCTCTTTGCTATAGCTAATTGAAGAGGAGTTGTTTTTTTGACCACCTGAAAGACCATCCAGAAAAATAGTTCTGTTAACTAGGTCCTTCTTTTTCTTCTCTTCTCTCTTCTTTGCCATTTAGCCCCTCTTGATATTTTAAGTATAACTCACTAATAGTTTGATCGATTTCGTTCTTAAAACGCTCCTCGCTAAACTCCTCTGCTCGCTTACGGATATCTGGCTGATCAAACCTACTCTCGTCAAAACTCTTCACTGCTTCGATTAAAGACTCTACTGTCTGCTCTTTGAAAAATATACCGGTTCTACCTTCGACAACTGTCTCCAAAACTCCACCCTTGCCATAGGCAATTACCGGTCGGCCACAAGCCATTGCCTCTAAAGGAGTGATACCGAAATCCTCTTCCTGAGGAAAGATAAACGCTTTGCAGTTTTGATAGTGCCTTCTAGTTACATTATCAGGCTTAAAGCCTAATATTTCAACTTTACTTCCCTGGGCTAGTTTTTCTAAATGCTTTCTCATTGGCCCATCACCGATCACAACCAATCTTTTCTTCATCTTAACAAAAGCCTTGACTGCTAACTCAATTTTTTTCTGACCGGCTAAGCGGGAGACTATGAGGTAGTAATCTTTACTAGGATTTTCGGTTGGTTCAAAATAGTTAGTATCAACCGGAGGATAAATTACTCTAGCAGGACGCTGATAGTATTTTCTAATTCTTCTGGCAACATTCTTTGAGTTAGCAATATAATAGTCCGGTCGACTGGCCGCCTGATAATCCCAGACTCTCATATAACTTAAAATACTTTTTTTAACTAAGCCACCCTCCGCTCGATCATCAAGCCAAGGCTGCCAAAGGTATCTGGTTGGGGTATGAAGATAGCAGATATGACAAGTACTGGGATCGGTCAATATACCTTTAGCACAAGAATGGGAGTCTGAGATCACTAAATCGTACTCTGAGAAATCAAAAGATTCAAAAACATAAGGCATAAATGGATAGAAATACTGATAGAACCTAAGGCCTAGAGGCACTCTTTGAATAAAACTGGTTCTAACTATTCGATTAGCAAACTGGGGCACCTTCTCACGATTATAGACTGTAGTATAGATTGGGGCTGATTTGTCAATTGACTGAGAAAGAGATTTTAATACTCTCTCCGAACCAGTATAGTTCACCAGCCATTCATGAACATAAGCTGTATTTAGCGTACTTAAATCATTCATAGTTTAAACTTCTCCCTTATTTGAAAAAGATATTATCTGCCAGATGGTAATGAATATGATTTTTAAATCTAAACCAAGCGTCCAGTTATTTACATAGTACATATCATAAGGCACTCGGTCTTCAATCGGCTTATCTCCCCTCTGGCCATTGATCTGTGCCCAGCCAGTAATACCTGATTTTACCCGGTGACGAGAAAAATACTTAGGAATAGAGTTGCTAAACTCCTTGACATATTTTGGTTGTTCTGGTCTAGGACCAACCAAGCTCATATGGCCAAACAAGACATTAAAAAATTGAGGTATCTCATCAAGGTTGGTCTTTCTTAAAAACTCGCCCAATGGAGTAATACGAGGATCATTCTTAGTAGTCCAATCGGCCTGCTTATCTGCCCCCTTACTCATAGAACGAAACTTGTAGAGAGGAAACTCCCTACCATCCCTACCGACTCTTTGCTGGATATATAGAACAGGGCCAAGGCTAGTTAACTTGACTAGAGCTGAAATAATAATAAACAGTGGAGATAGAATAATAATAGCCAAAAAAGAACCAATAATATCAAAAATTCTTTTGACTACCCTGCCCCAACCCTCTAGTGGAGAACTATGGACAATAAATATTGGCGTAGAGAAGAAATCGGCTAACTCGGTCTTAGTCTGAATGATATCAAGCAAGTTAGGAACAAAAGTAAACTTAACCCCCTGATCCAAACAGGCCTCCATAAATGAACTGGTCTTAACTTCATCTAGTTTAGTATCAACTAGCAGAACAATATCAGGTTTTTTTTGAGTAATAATCTCAGAAAGCTTTCTTTTGTCCAAAGCCTTAGCCTTCTCCTCTCCTACTAAATTATAACCGAGATTATTAGGCCGACTAAGTCTCTTTCTGAGCCTATCTTCAATTGCCCCACCATTTCTAAGAAGCAGAACGTTTTTCAAACCAATTTTCTGCCTATAGAGCAATCTCTGCAGGTAGATCATAAAAGAACGCTCGATAAAAACAAGTAGAAATGAAAAGAGCCACATGTAGATAAGAAGCAATCTAGAAAAGGTCGCCTCTCTGATACCAAATAAGACAATTATTGCCACCAAAACACTAGCAGAAGAGGCAATAAATATTTTAACGGCCTCACTACTAATCCGTTTGCCGACCAAAGATATTTGATAGAGTCCGCTGAAAGCAAATATGGCCACCCAAACAGGGATAAGATAGATCATAATCCGAACAAACTCCGCTATCTCCATCTCTTGGCCAACTGGCAAAGCGGTCGGATCATATTTAAAACGTAGAAACCAACCAATTAAAAAGGCTCCTACTAAAACTACGGCGTCTAAAGGGACCAAAATTATCGAAAAAAATATATCCGTCTTTTTCATGGTTTATTACATATACTATACCTGAAAGAGATAAGAAAAATCAACTATTAGTGTCTAATATGTCTCTGAGCTTATTCTTCGGTATTAAGTACCACGACCATAAAAAACCTCCATAACTGTTCTTATTAGAATACTTATATATTTGCTAAAACTAAAATTATTGATCATTTTCAAGTCTAACCTAATCGCTTTTTTAACATCTAGATTGTTTCTACCTGAAATCTGAGCTAATCCAGTCAAGCCCGGCTTAACCCGAAATCTAGCTTTCCACCTATCAGAAAAGTAGTCTACCTCTTTTCTAACAAGGGGCCTAGGGCCAACTAAGCTCATCTCTCCTTTTATTACATTTATCAACTGAGGCAGCTCATCTAGGCTATACTTTCTCAAAAATCTACCAACCTTAGTCACTCTAGGGTCATCTTCAATCTGGATATTAGGGTTTTTAGGATCTATCTCAACATCTTCCTCACTAGCTCCATCTACCATCGTCCTAAACTTATATATATAAAAATCTCTCTCTTTAAAACCAACTCTTCTTTGCTTAAAGATAGCCGGCCCTTTTGAGCTAATTTTAATAATTAAGGCTATTAATAACAATAAAGGTAGAAGAACAGTTAGAAGAACGGAAGATATCAATATATCAAGAATACGGATTAGGATATCTCTTCCCAAAACACTACTTCTATAACCTCCAATTGATTCTAAAGATTCTAATAGTCTCTTTTCAGGGCCATACTCCCAGATATATCCGGAGCTTAATTTAGTAGAATTTTTCTCCAAACGCTTAGCTAAGTTGTTGCTGTTAAGAAGTTTGAGAATCGCCTTTGAGAAATCGCCTTCCTCTTTTGGATCAACATATATTGAGGCATCCTTAGCGCTAACTCTAGTCTCTTTTAGATCATAAGACACTATCGGTTTACCAGCTAGCATGTACTCAAATATTTTAATAAAAGTTGACTTTGAGTTAAGTGGATTACTTGGGGCAGGCTCTAAACAAATATCGGCCGATTTTACAATTTCTGCTAATCGGTTACGATCCCAGATCCCACCCCAGAATCTAAAATTATCTGCCAGCCCCAGGCTTTCGACCATATCTTTAGCCCTCTCTAAATCCTCCCCTTCACCAACGATCCAGCACTCAACATCTTTTCTTTCCCTGTCATTAACAATGCTCTTAACACTATCTATGGCACCAATTATTCCGTCCTGAGGATTAATGGAGCCCAAATAAAGAAGAACATTTTTATCTTGTTTTTTTACTTTAGATTTAGCTTTCCTAAAAATATTGTAGTCAGATATATTAGGATAGTTTTTTACAATATACACATTATCTTTTTCAACAAAACCATATCTTTCCAAAATAGTCTCTCTATAGCTTTGATTGGTTACAATAATCGAATCAGAAAAACGAACCAATAAATACTCAGACCAACAGATCATCCGGTAAATTAATCCTCGATTAGAAAATCTTGACTGATAAAATTCAGGGCCTAAGTCATGGAGATCAGAAACAATTTTAACCCGATTAAAAGATAGAATCTTAACTAATAGTGCCGGGATTATTAAAAATTCAGGTGGGCTGTTAATATAGACTATGCTATATTTGTTAAATATTGTCAATATTATCGACCTTATGCTTGTAGCAAAAACAAAGAAACAAATCTCAAATATTTTTCCCAACAAAGATCCTGCCTTACTTACATACACCGGATAATAGTTTGCCCTACCTAAAAACTTACTTGGTGGTTTATCTTGACTACGATTAACGCCAATAAGGTCTACTTGATAGTTATTATTTAGTAAAGTCCTAGTAATCTTATTAACCCGGCTATCCTTAAAGGGGTCATTTTTTACATATAAAAGTATTTTCTTTTTCATCAACAACCTAAATTACTTTAGCTTTCTTGCGGGCACTCCTCCAACAACCTCACCTACACCGACTGACTTGTTAACCAAACTACAGGCACCAATCTTAGCACCTTGCCCAATCTCAACTCCCGGCAGAATAACGCTGTTTGTGCCAATAAATACATCTCTACCAATACTAACACCACTCTTAACTCTGCCGCTCCTACCATAGGTGTCATCATGCGCTAAGATTGTTACTCTGGGAGCCACTACACTGCCATCACCAATAAATACCTTCTCGGGCATTAGATTATCGATAATAACAAAATACCCAATCTCGACTCCTTTGCCAATATTTACTCCCCTTAAGCGATGAAAAAACACTCTTAGAAAGCTAGCTGGAGCAAACCAGCAAAATGGCAGTAAAATTATTCGATAAATTCTAATAATAATCTTGATCATAGACTACTTATGCATTAATTCACCTCTTATCTCATCTAACCTATTACTAAAACTATCAAAGTTATACTCTTCTAACAACCTCTTTGAGTTTTTTTGAAGATAGTCTTGATAAATTGAATAATCACTAACAATCTTCCCTACTTTGTTTGCAATATCTCTTGGTTCCCGCTTGATAAACTCCCCATTCCTACCTGGCTTTAGATACTCAGCTATCCTTCCTACTTTTGTCCCAACTATCGGCCGACCAATCGTCAAGGACTCCAGACCAACCAAACAAAGGGTCTCCCACTTTGAAGGGATAACGGTAATATCAGACTTGCTAATCTCTTCGACTAGTTGACGATGTTCCATCTCAGAAAACATCTTTATTCTCCCTTTTAAACCAAAACCATTGATTATCTTCTCCATATTTTGCCGATACTTTCTATCAGCAATAACCATTACTCCAGAATAGTTGCCTGGCAAGTATCTAAATGATTCAATAAAGACCTTTCCTCCTTTTATGTAATTGCTGCCAACAAAAATCAATTTCTTTTTATTACTTTCTTGTTTTAATCCTTCCACTCTTACTAAGTCCTCAACTAGCGGTCCAAATTTACATAAAACAATTTTATCTTTATCAACTTTATAACTATCAACCAACTTGTTCCTGTGTTGTTTTGAAAGAACAATTATTCTATCGGCATTTTTAAGGGTATATTGAGTCAACTTTCTAAAGAACCAATACTTTTCTGGAAGAAGCTCTAAATCACTACCTTGAATAAAAAGCAAAAGAGGTTTTCCGGATATTTTTTTGACAATAACTGCCAAAGGTCCTAGAGGGTTAATATAGTGTAACTCTATTAAATTAAAATCTTTGAAAACGCCTAGTAATATTATTAAACATAGTGATAGATAATTAATAAATTTGATGAACGGGTTATTGATTTTTCTATTTGAGAGAATTAAAAATTTATACTTAGAGTTATTAATAATCCTAATTCTAGAAGAATAGGTTTTTGATTTATCAGATCTACCTAAATAATTTGTTATAAAAAATATTTTATTCATAAGCTAAAAGAAGTACTAAGCTAAACCAACTTTTGTTCGCTGATTATAATTAATAATATAAATTAAAGCTAAAACCAAAATAAGCAAATTGATAATATATATAATAATAAAATTTGGTCCGTAAAAACCTCCGTAGATACCATATATTAATTCAGTTGAATACAAACTAACAAAAGGTATAAACCACCAACGGAAAAAAGCCATATAGATCATTGCCCCAGCTACCAAGCCGACCAAACCAAAAAACAGAAAAGACCAGCTACCAAAATCCATAAATGGAATAGAAAAATATGTACAAGCGATAGATACCGGGGCCTCTATCTCCTGACCGTCAATAATTCTCTTCTCAGTCTTCTCTTGATTAAATAAATAATCGTAAACATAAGTGTTGCCATAAACAGATTCTGTACCCGGGATAACACTAAGTAAACTTTCAGTGAATATCCGCCCACCCATGAAACCATTTTTTTTACTTTGATCAATTATCTGATCCAGATACCAAAAAGAAGCAGAAGAGTCATTAGTTAATAGCTTGACGGCAGTGTCATTATAATTATCGGTCTCTTGATTACTAATAACTGACTTGGAAATAACCCCAACAAACGCATATGTCAATATAATTACAGTTATAAAAACTATAAACGTTTTTCTAAATAAACTCTTTGAAACAAACAATGCTGATATTGAAATCAACAAAGTCGCTCTTACGAGATAATGTCTGGCTCCACCCATAATTGCAATAAAAATTAACGAAAAAAAGAAAACAATAAATATTGGCATGATTGGTTTCTTGTTTCTAAAACGAAAGATCAATAAGGCGGAAAGAAAAAAGAACTGCCAAAATGTAACGAACATAAACTTCGGATCAGTCTCCCATCTCAAAGGCATTTCAAATAGTGGTAAACCACCAACTTGTAGATAAGCAGCTAAACCAAACAACAAGGTAATAAAATATCCAATCCATAACCAGCTTTCTTTCACTTTTACAGAACCAAAAAGCTTTTCTCTAGCCATTTTAATTCTAGTAACTGAAAGATACCCAATAACCATAGACGCTAAGATAACTGCCAAACCAAGAAGATAATATATTGAGGCTTCAAAAGAAGGTTGATAGTTAAAAAAAACTGAGAGATAATCAAAATCTGAATTTGTAAAACTTAAAATTTTTGGAACAAAAGCAAGTGACCAAAAGAAAATAAAAGCAGAAAATGTCAAAATTAGCACTAGTATTAAAGTTTGTTTGTTTCTCATGCCGATCAATCAATTTCTATCAGACCAAACAAGATAATAGAAACTAGTTAGTATTAGAACCGAGACCAGACCGATTATCAAGTCTCTGCCGACTTGAGGGCTAACAGGTTCTATCGGCTCAGAAGGCGAGTCTATCAACTCAATACTAAAGGACCTATCCTTCCATTTATCACCCGAAATTTCTTCTTCTAACTGATCAAAAACAGCTTGAGCTAGAAGCTTGGACTTTCTCGGCGTCTCATCTATTACTTCTAATTCAACTATCTCAGTGTCTTTGATAACCTCTGCCTTAACACTATCTCTATTCTCATAGATTTCTTCTTGAGTGTAGATCATCCCTGAGCGACGATAGGTATCCTTAACAAATGAAGAGGTATTAATAATCTGAGCAGTAAGTTCAGCAAAATGGCTCGCTGCCTGAGAAGTATCATTAATACTAGCTACACTATCATTTCTCTTGTCCTGATCGATTACTACAATATATTTTGCTTGAGAACTGTACTTTGGGCTTCTAAAATAATCAACTAATAGTATTGATCCCTCTACTAAAAAGAGTATTAGTAAAAAGGAAACAATTTTACGCCAAATGTGATAATTTCTACTCATAAGCTAATTCTATCAAGAAAACTTACTTATTTCCAACCAATTAAAATACTCTTCACAAAAATAATTATCCTCCCAAATGCCTATTATCTATTCCTAAAAAACTATAGATACTAGGAGCAATATCAACCAAGTCAACCAAATTACCGTCTAATGGTTGATTAATGATGTAGACCCCTTCTCTTCTATGCCAACCTCGATAGTCATTTTTTGGCTCTCTAAATAACTCGCTAATATACGAAGCTAAGCCGGCCACCTCAAAACCCTCATTGGGCAAGAACATAATTTCAGGAAATTTTTCTAACTGATCTCCTTTCAAGAAATCTTCTCTACTACCAACCTTCTTAAAAATATTTTTACCTTCATTGTTTCTTAACTTAGCCAAACTCTCAACAACCTGTTCTCTTTTACTCTTATCAAGAAGGTAGATACCAAACTCACCTCCCTGAGCAGCCAAAGCAGCACTCTGCATGGTATCAACCAGATCGGAAAAATCTACAAACGTCTGATGAGACTTAACCACAGAGCCCCGAGTTAGACCTAGAGATTGTTTTAATTTTCTTTTGGTTAACTCATTTAGAGAAAATCCTTTAGATAGTTTCCAAAGAAGGCTTGTTAAATAGGCTTTGCTTTTGGGCTTAATAAAACCCTCTTGAAAAAGATGTTTGTTAATATTTACCACCGCTTTAGTCTGGGCAAAACCATGATCAGAAATTATCATTACTAAATCTTCCTTACTTGCAAGTTCAATAATTTTGCCAACCTGTTTATCAAGTTCTTCTAAAATATCAATAATCAAATCAAATAGCTTCTGCTCATTACTACTCAATCTGTCATAATCACTAGAGCCTTTAACTAGTAGCCCCATAAGGCCATGCAAGATCCTGTCTAGGGCGACAAAAACCATGAAATTAAACTGAGGCTGATTATGTTTGTGATATAGGTGTATAAAAGCCTCTCCTCTCTTTCTAACTATCTCCTGCCATTTGTCATAGTACCTATAGTATCGACTATAGTTAAACTCACTGGTCTCTGTTGACAAATCTACCTGGTAATCAATTGATTTAAGGTAATCAATATTCTCAGTCGGATAACAGCTCCGAGAATCAATCTCCTTATTAAGCATACCCGAAACCATAAACCCCTTAACCTTCCTAACCGGGAAACTGAAAGGAACATTCATCATACCGATACTAACTCCCCTACCACTTAAAACATCCGGGATCTGAGGCACCTTAATATCTCTATTGGTCAATATTCTTCTAGAACTATTCTCTCTCCAACGACTCTGCCAGAAAAAGATCCCATGCTTGCCGGGATCAACTCCGGTTAAAACACTACTCCAAGCAGGAGCAGTCACCGGAGGGATGGTTGAGTTAAGCACTCCGCTGGTATATTTGTCCCTAAACCTAGCAATGTTTTTAAGATAACCTGCCTTAATTAAAGGATCTAAAACTTGCCAGTCTCCACCATCAATTCCTATTAGAAATACTTTTCGTCTACTCATATAACTAAAAGCTTAAAGAAAAACTCCGCTCTTAGCAAGCGAAGTCTTTCTGGGAAATGAACTCTCCAACAGACTTATCTGAAGAGGATAAACACTTACTGCATATGCCCATAAAGAGTAACTAAACCACTCGGATGAAGAATCATCACTGCATTGCCATAACCGCCTAGCCAACCTCTAAATATTATCTCTCCACTACCGGCAGCATGGATTGGGTTGTTAGCTCCCCAATTATATGCGCCATAATCTATGCCCATATGAGGCCCTCCACCATACCAACCCTGACGGGCAAAACTAGTATAGCCGTAAGGCTGGGTAATCGGCCCGGGCACCGGTCTCATGAAAGTGCCATTATTAATATATGGTTGAGGATTAGTATGAGAGAAAAATGAAGTATTTAATCTAACCTCAAAATGGAGGTGAACACCGGTAGAATTACCAGTACTACCCATATAGCCAACAATATCTCCCCTGTTTACATGGCCATGGCTGACGTAACTGCCGCTACCAACGCTCGATAAAATTCTGTTAACTTCGGCTTGAGCTGCCTCTTCTGCTCTCTGCATCTTAGCTACTAGGGCCTGATATTTAGATTCCTTCTCCTTGGTTTGATTTAAAATGTATTGCTTTGAGCTAATAGCGTTACTTAAGTTATTTCTCTCACCTTGAAGTTCTTTCCGCAACTTCTGTTGCTCTCTCTTCTTCTCTCTCTGTTCTTTTCTTTTATCTTTAAGCTGTTGCTTAATAGCATCGATCTCTCCCATCGCCTTCTCTACTTTCATCTGGGCAGTATTTAAATATTCCGTACGATCTAAAATTTGGGAGAAAGTATCTGAAGAGAATAGGGTCTCCACAAATGGTGTCTCTCCTTCCTCATACATATATTTAATCGCCTGACCTAAAATCTCTTTCTGCTCTAGAAGCTCTTTCTGTTTCTCTTTAATCTGATCGTTTAATTCATTTATCTTCAACCGAGCCTCATCAATCTTACCTTCCGTTAAATCAATCTTTGACTCAATCTTATTAATCTCAGTATTCAAAGCAGCAATCTTATTCTCTAGAGTATTAGCCTCGCTGGCATATCGCTGCTCCTCTGCTTCATAGACATCTAGATCTTCTCTAATTGAGTCTAGTTCAGCCCGCTTTTCATCTAACAGAGAAGCCGAGGCGTCAACCACGGGTAGTAAGATCATAAATAAAAACAACACTCCAAAAAGTGCTTTCTTTGCTATCTCTTTTAATTGTCTTGCCCCTCCTTTTATATAGAGGGTTTGTTTATCCTTTTGTTTCATACTAACCAGCTTTCCCTACTGGCACTAACTAGTATAGCACACCCACACAGATGTCAACTAGCCAAAAGTGTGGATAAAAATGGATAACTTTTTGATTATAGAAAAGGTGCGGCTCAGGGCTGATGTCAAACGGACCAAACAGTCCAAAGCCGCACCAAAATGTCGTGAAAAAGATCAGGGAGATGAGCCGTAGCTCTCTGCTCTCTCCCGAGCCTGAGCCGTATAGGCCCAAGCTTCGTCGTCCCAGAGGTTGAAACCAACGGTCTGTTCAACCGCTGTTTCTTCCCCAGGCCGGACTTCCACGAACGTTTCACCCATGGCGTAGTACTCGTAGTCGCTGGTCTCAAAGTACCAGCTGACCAGATGACCGCCTGCGGGGCGCTCAATCTGGCCAACTACGCCGTAGAAGTCCTCGTCCCAGCGGATCTCCACTGGAACGGGAACGCAATTTCCGCATTCGCGAGTAACATCCACGAAGCGGAGACCGGGGTCGAGGTCCTGCCAGTCGATGTCCGACTGGAAGGCAAGCCTGATGACGATGGTGCCATTCTCAGGCTCGAGATTGTAGTAGTTGTCATCGCCGGCACAACCAGCGATGACCACGACAACGACAAACAACAGAACAACGATTACCTTCTTCATCTATGTTCCCTCCAAAGCACGACTATGGTGTACAAAACTGTCCTGATTATATACTAATAGTCTAAATTTGTCAATAGTTAAGACTACTTTTTGGCCTATTTATAGTAATTAAACTATTATTAAAAACACAAAATCGGAAGTCGGACTTCCGATTTTAAGCTTAACCAGTTAAATATTATTATTTGCAATATTTGTGTTTCGAAGTCGGACCCGCCTGCCAAAGACTGAAGCTGGTGACCTGCCCGCTAGTGCCTGAGCACAGCAATGGCAGGTGGGTGGTGGGCAGGCTTCCGGTACTTAATACTTTACTTAGGCATGAAGTTTAGGGGGTTTAGAGTCCAGTGATAGTCATAGCCGGGGCCGTAGTACCAAGGAGTCTTGTAGATAGTTATTTTCATATAGATGCTAAAGTGCAAGTGTCTGCCGGTAGAAGCACCAGTATTGCCCTCAATACCAAGCATCTGGCCCTGTTCTACTTTCTGACCTTCTTTTACTACTACTCTACTTAGATGACCATAGAGGCTAAATAGCCCATTGGGGTGAGCAACAACCACCGCATTACCCCAGCCCCCTGAGATAGATTCATGGGTTACCATAATCACTTCTCCCTTACTAACCGATCTGACTCTTAGGTCTAGAAAACCATTCTTGTTTGGGATTGAGGAAAGATCAATTCCATTGTGAGGAGCTCCGTTATAGGCGCCAGATTTAGCATAGTCGGTCATGCCATAGTACTGCCCAACCTGAGCTTGATAATTTCCTACTATTTTAATTGGCCAGACAAAGTTGGTCTCTTGTTTTTTGTCTTCCTTCTGACTATCTTTGTTGTCCTTGTTCTTTCTACCATTGTAATGCTTGCCCTCTTTGCTTCTAGATAGATCCTGGATACGTTTGATAATATTCGCCTCTTCAGCCTGCTTAGCAGCTAAGAGCATCTCGTACTTATCTTCTCTGCCTTTGGTCTTTTTAAGAAGTTTCTCTTTCTTTTGCTGCTCTTTTTTAATAGACTTCTTTGAGACCTTCAGTTGAATAGTTAGCTCTTTTAGGTCTTTCTTATCTTGAACTAAAGATTCTTGCTTCTGATTTAGCTCCTCTTTAATTCGGTTGATTTCCGTGATAGTATCACTCACTTTCTCTTCAGCTGCACCGATATATTCCTGTCTATCTAAAATACGGCTAAAAGTATCGAAACTAAAAAGCTGGTAGAGCAAGGGTTGGTCCTGCTCTTCATATAGGTAGAGTAAAGCCTGATCCAAGAGTTCTTCTTGGTTGATAAGTTCGTCTCTATTTAACTCAATCTGTTTATTAGTCCTAACAGACTCTTCTTTTATTCTTTCTATCTCTTTTTGGGTTCTTTTAATCTCTTTACTAACTTGTTTTATTTGCTCGTCCATCTCAGCCACTCTAGCAGCTAGAGTCTGGGCTTCATTCTCTGCCTTATCTTCTTTCTTAGATAGCTCACTTTTCTGCTCCCTAGTCTCTTCCAGCTGCTTATTTAGACTGGCAGAATTAGCCAAAAGAGGATAGCCGCCAAAGCTGGCTATGAGCATAATCACCAGAGTATATTTTAAGACTACAGCCCCAATTCCTTTATTCATAACTGATAATATTATATCAAAAAATTACCCTAAAGTCAAGGGTAATTAAAAATTAAAAAAGTTATTTTTGCTAACTACTTCCTCCTAAAATCCAGATGCTTGTAGACCGCTGCCCAAGAACAAGCGACGCTAATTAATATACCGGCCAGCACTTGGTAGATAAATATTAGAAATTTATGTTGACTAAAGTAGTTGGTCGCTTCCGGACCGAGAAACTTCACTATCTCTTGGGTTGTTTGAGCATTTAATATTCCACTAATTTGTAAGTACTCTACTCCCAATAGAATTATCAAACTGGCAAAGACCGCTGCTAGAATGCCAAACAGAGTTCCTTCAACTAGAAATGGGGTTCTGATAAAGCCGGGGGTGGCCCCGACCAGCTTCATAATTTCAATTTCGTCTTTTCGAGAAAATATGGCTAGCCTGATAGTGTTAAAGACTACTAAGACAGATATGGCTACAAAGATACTAACTAAGCCAATTCCAACTCTTTTAATAATTGAGATATATTTATTAAGCTTCTCAATTAATTCCTTATTGTACCTCACTCGGTGCATTAATGGTTTTATCTCCTCATTATCCAGATACTGGGCCACGGCTTCGGTCTTCTCCGGATCGGCCATCTTTACTTCCAAACTTCTAGGCAAGGGGTTGTCCTCTTTGGTAACAACATCTTTGAGTCGCTGATCCTGATCTTGACCCTGCCATTTCTCATAGGCCATATTCTTATCAATATATTCCACGCTACGAACTCCGTCTAAGAGAGATAACTCCTTTCTAATCTCTGTTATCTGTGCCTCGCTAACATCGTCTTTTAAGTAAGCTACCACATCGATCCGTGAGCTAACATTTTGAATAGCTGAGTTACCAACCAAAACTAAAGTGATAAAGATACTGATAGTAAAGAGGGTGATTGTTAAAATCAAAGTCGCAGCCATTGATAGAAGGCCATTGCGATAGAAGTTATTAAAGCCTAATTTTAGTACTCTAAATATATTTGTTATCATTACTCTTTCTTGCCTCCTTCATACTTACCTTTCTTCTTGTCTGAAGCTACCTTACCATCATCGAGCCTAATCACTCGCTTGCCAAGTTTATCAACAATCTCGTTATCATGAGTGGCTAGCAGAACAATGGTACCTCTCTTGTTAATCTCAGTAAGCAACTCAACAATCCCCCAGGCAGTCTTGGGATCTAGATTTCCAGTTGGTTCATCGGCAATCAATAGCTTGGGGCCATTAACCACTGCCCGAGCAATTGCTACCCTCTGCCTCTCTCCGCCAGATAGCTCATCAGGAAAGTTGTTACAACGGTCCTCTAAACCAACCAGCTCTAAAATCGATGGAACCTTCTCTTCAATCTCTCTGCCCGGCGCACCACAAACCTCTAGGGCAAAAGCAACATTCTCATAGACGTTCTTTCTGGGCAGAAGTTTAAAATCTTGAAAAACAACCCCAATTCTTCGACGATAGTAGGGCACCTCACTAGGTTTAAGCTGGGTAATATCTTTATCAGCAACATAGATATGCCCTCTAGTTGGTCTCTCCTCAGAGATCATCAATCTAACTAGAGTAGATTTACCGGCACCTGAAGAACCGATCAAGCTAACAAATTCATCTTCTTCCAAAGCAAAACTAACCCCCTTTAGTACATCTATGTGATTGTAACTTTTAGCTAGATCTTCTACTTCTATAATGGACATCAATCTTTACTTATTTAGACAACACTTTTTAAACTTTTTACCACTGCCACAAGGACAGGGGTCGTTTCTACCAACATCCTTATACTCTCCGGTATTCTCAACAGTCTCAATAGTATTCTCACCACTGTTTGTTTGAGCCTGCTCTTTCAAATTGCTAAAATTACCTGCCGCCAAGGCCTCCGGCGCTCCCTTTGTCTCAACTTTCTGCTCACCCTGGCTTTCTAATTGTACTTGAAGATTAAAGACTAGTCCAGCCACCTTCTGATCGATCTCATTAACAAGCTGATTAAACATATGCTTACCCTCTTTCTTGTACTCGACCAGAGGATCTTGTTGGCCATAGCCCCTCAAACCAATCCCTTGACGCAAGTCGCTCATCATGGTCAAATGATTTATCCAGAGCTGATCAATAGTTCTTAGATTCACCTCTTTGCACAAGCCTCCAAAGACAGATTCACCAAAACTCTCTACTCGAGCTTGCCTGAGCTCATCGATCCTGATGTTAATAACTTTCTTAACCTCATCCCTACTCTTTCCCTCCAAATCTTTCTTATCTATCTTCTTCTCAGCCAAAACCGTATTGGCCTCACTGATAATATCCTCTACTTCTACATCTCTGCCCTCTTTGGAGTTAATATCAACAATAAATTCAAGATAATCCTTAACTAATTTAACCGTTTTATCAATTTTCTTCTTTTCACTAGCGGTAAGCAGTTCTCTTCTTAGCCGATAGATTACTTCACGCTGCTTATTTAGAACATCGTCATACTCAAGCAAGTGCTTTCTAATATCAAAGTTAATCCCCTCAACTTTGTTTTGAGCATTCTTAATCGCATTGTTGACCATCCTGTTCTCTATCGGCTGATCTTCGGGCAGATTGAGAGTGCTCATCAAACCCTGTATCCGATCGCCACCAAATATTCTCATCAAATCATCTTCTAAAGATAAGAAAAACCGAGACTCGCCTGGATCTCCTTGTCGACCGGCCCGCCCTCTAAGCTGATTATCGATCCGCCTAGCATCATGTCTTTCCGTGCCAATAACATAGAGTCCTCCAAGCTCTTTAACTCCCTCTCCCAAGATAATATCAACACCCCTACCGGCCATATTGGTAGCAATAGTTACGGCACCCTTCTTACCGGCATTGGCGATGATCTTAGCCTCTTTCTCGTGATGTTTAGCATTTAGAATATCGTGCTTGACACCTTTCTTTTTAAGCAGAGCCGAAAGTTCTTCAGACTTCTCAATAGAAAGAGTTCCAACCAAAATTGGCTGGCCTTTCTCATTTCTATCCTTTATCTCTGCAGCGATAGCTTTCAGTTTACCGGCCCTATTTTGGTAGACTAAATCGGACTGATCTTTTCTAATTAGTGGCTCATGAGATGGTATTACCAAGACTTCCAAACCATAGATTTTGAAGAACTCTTCCTCTTCTGTTTTAGCAGTACCAGTCATGCCCGATAGCTTGTCGTAGAGCCTGAATAGGTTCTGAAAAGAGATGGTGGCTAAAGTTAAGCTCTCTCTTTGGACCTCAACTCCCTCTTTAGCCTCAATCGCTTGATGTAAACCCTCTGAGTAACGTCTGCCCGGCATCATTCTGCCCGTGAACTCATCAACTATCACCACCTCGCCCTCTTTAACTACATAATCTCGATCGCGCTTAAATAGGGCTTGGGCCTTGAGGGATTCCTCTAAATGATGAACTAGGGCTATTCCACCAAGCTCTTTGGTCTGGTTGGGATCGTAAATATTATCGATATCTAGAATCTTTTCAATCTTCTCTATACCCTTATCAGTAATATTTACCACCCTATCCTTCTCATCTATATTGTAGTCTGTCTCCTCATCTAATCTCTTAACAATACTGGCAAAACGCTGGTACATCGAACCGGATTTTTCATCCGGAGCAGAGATAATCAAGGGAGTTCGAGCCTCATCAATTAAAATCGAATCGACCTCATCAATAATGGCAAAGTTAAGAGATTTTTTCGATGGCTGATCGGGTTTTGATTGAACAATCTCTTCAGTTGATTTAGCCATATTATCCCGCAAGTAATCAAAGCCAAACTCATTGTTAGTACCGTAGATAACATCACACTTATATACTTCTTTCCGCGAACAAGGAACTATTCCCCCAACATCAACTTGAACCTCTTCTTGATCTGACTGGTAGCTTTGTTCACCCTCCGGCTTATATAGGAAACTTTTCTGTTCGTTTTGGATAATTCCGACAGAGAGACCCAAAATCTTGTAAATTGGCCCCATCCAAGAAGCACCTATTCTGGCTAGATAATCATTAACCGTGACTAAATGAACCGAATCTTCCAATGCGTTTAGATACAACGGTAAGGTCGCCGCCAAGGTCTTACCCTCACCGGTCTTCTGTTCAACTATCTTGCCTTGATGCATAGCAATACCGGCTAAAACCTGCTCATCATAATGGACCATGCCGACCGTACGTTTAGCCGCCTCTTTAACCAAAGCAAAAGCCTCGGGCAAGATATCGTCCAAACTCTCCCCCTCACTTAATCGGCGTTTAAAATCATTGGTATGGCCAGCTAACTCCTCGTCACTTAAATCAGAGTATCTATCTTTAAAACTATTTACTTTTTCAACAATTGGCTCAAGCTTATTCAGCTCTTTCTTATTTGGATCACCAAAAATTAGATTATATAATCCCATTGCTTATTAAAGAGTACAATAGATGGGATATAATTTCAATAGAAAAAAAGAAGCCCCGAGGGACTCCCAAAAAACTAATTAAAGTTTTATTATCTATATTATAACAAATTCTGTTATAATTGTCAAATAGCTCTACTCTTCATTTCTAAACCAATTGGTCGGAATCATTCTTTTTAAAAAAGCTTTGGTCTTTCTTAGTCTATCCACCCGCTTCTCTTTTCTTTTCCGTAAGGCTCTCTCCAGTTTATCTTTCAATCTCTCAATAGTCTGTCTGGTATCGGCACCTTTCTCTGAAACTCTAATCACCTTGCCAAAACTCTTCACCACCGCCTCAACCTGCTTATCCATGCCTTCTTTATCCCCTTCTCTAATATCATTTAGATAGATCTCTAGTTTAGCATTGCTACTTAGAAATTTTGCCATCGACTCCATCTTTTTGTTAATAAATGATCTTTCCTGATCAGTAATCTCTACATTTTTGTCATTGATTATCAATTTCATTGTTCTCTATTTATTTTTTATTTCTATAGTAGAGAAGTTAACATAGTCTCGTAAAACCTCCGGGATAGTAACGCTGCCATCTTCGTTCTGATAGTTCTCTAGAATAGCAATCAATGTTCGGCCAATTGCTAGAGCAGTATTGTTCATAGTGTGAGCATATTTCTTCTTGCCCTGCTTATCTTTGTATTTAATGCCTAACCTTCTAGCCTGAAACTCAGTATCATGAGAGCAACTCATCGTCTCCCTATACTTCTGCTGATATGGCATCCAGACCTCGTAATCATATTTTTTGGCATTGGGCATACCGATATCTCCACCACACATCAATACCTTTTGGTAAGGAAGCTTTAGCTCCTGTAATATCTCCTCACTTATTGCCGCTAACTCTTCCTCGTAGATTTGCCAAGAATCTTCTTGGCTGGCATAGATAAACATCTCTATCTTATCAAACTGATGGACTCGCAAAATTCCTTTGGTATCTTTGCCATAACTACCAGCCTCTCGTCTAAAACAACTAGAATAGCCCATATATTTAAGTGGTAGATCATCTAGCTTCAACATCTCTCCACTATGATAAGAAGCCAGTGGTACTTCAGCTGTGCCGACTAAGTAGAGATCATCCTCCTGGGTCTTGTAATACTCCCCTTTCTCTGCCGGGAAGAAACCACTACCATACATTGCCTTCTCTTCTACCATCACCGGGGGAATCATCGGCGAGTAACCCATCTTAGTAAGTTTATCTTCCAGATATCTAACTAAACCAAACTGCAGACTAAAGGCCTCATTTTTTAAAAAAGTAAACCTAGAACCAGAAATCTTAACCGCTCTTTTCTTATCAATAATATCTAGCTTCTTGCCTAACTCCATATGTGACTTAGGCTCAAAATCAAAGACAGTCGGCTTACCCCACTTCTTAACCACCTCATTGCCTGACTCATCCGGCCCAGCAGGAGTAGACTCGTGAGGAATGTTATGGATCTGACTCATCCGCTCAAAATAATCTTTCTTGGCATCTTCCAAATCATCTTCTAAGCCTTTGAGTTTCTCTTTTAGAATCTTGGCCTTAGCAATCTTCTCCTCTCTTTTGCTCTCTTCTGCCTTCCCAATCTCATCACTAAGCCTATTAGCTTCAGCTCTTAAATCATCGACTTCCTTTTTTAAGTCACTATAAATCTCATAGGACTTAATTAATCCATCGATATCGAAGCTGGTGTGTTTTTTAGATAAAGCTTTCTCTACTTCTTCTTTGTTCTCAATTAGATACTTAATATCAAGCATAATAGATCTCTATTAATTCAACTATCTGTTCTATCTTATCAGAGCGGTCAGAGGAATACAAACACCTATTAAAATGACAGAATAGTTTGCCATAAAACGATAATTACAGTATAATATAGTTGTTATGAAACACTTAAATAAAATCGAAAAAAAGGCCTTAGAATACCTTAAAGAACAGTTAGAAAAGAAGCTGGGAAGTAGTTTTATTGGTCTTAAACTATATGGCTCAAAAGCTAGAGGCGACTATCATGAAGAGTCGGATATTGATCTGATCATAGTTGTTGAAAAGAAAGAAAAAAGTACTGAAGATATAATCTACAATTCCATAGCTGATACTCTATTGAAATATGAGATATATTTTTCAGCAATGATCTACAGTAAGAAAAAAATAAAACAGATGAAGAGCGAGCCTACTTTCTTTTTTCAGACAATTAAAAAGGATTTGATAAATGTCTAAGGAAACCAAATTAGACAAAAAAGAGATTTCTGCGGCAAGAAAATTATCAAGCGACCATCTCAAGGCCGCAAAGTTACTTTTAGATGAATCCCTCCATAAAGATTCTGTTAGTCGTTCGTATTATGCTGTATATGAGCTAATCTCTGCTCTACTTAATAAAGAAGGATTAGTAGTTAAGACCCATTCCGGGTTGGTTAGTAACTTCAGTAAATTATTCATAAAAACTGGCAAACTACCAAAGAAGTATAGTGCTTGGCTTTCAAATATAAAAGAAAAAAGATCATCTGCCGATTATGAAAGAATGGAAAGTGTAACAAAAAAAGAGGCTGAAGAAACATACCAACAAGCCAAAAAAATGACAAGTACTATATCAAAATTATTGGATTAAATACTTTCTATCCCTCTCCAATTTGCTTAAATCTTTCTATTACAAAATTCTTCTCAAGCATAGCAATAAACCAGCCGGCCTTCGGCCCTGAGTTCTGACCAATAAGGCTTAAATAGATCGGCTCAAAACTCTCTCTAGGCTTAAGACCCAAACTTTTACCTGTCTCATAAATTAAGTTATGGATCTCCTCTGCCTCTAAGTCCTTACTGACCATCTCTTCAGCAATTTTAACTAACAGCTCTTTCTGCTTACTACTAAGATCAACATCAGGCACCTCTTTTCTAACCTCAAACTTGTACTTATCGGGAGCATAGTTTTCTAGCCAAAACTCAACTCTACTTATCTGCTCTTTCAAGGCTCTCTCATCTTCTAAATCTTCTTTATGCCCGGTATTTTTCAAAATCCTTTTTATCTCTTCAATATTTCCTTGAGCTGCCTGGTAGGCCTCCACTAAATGCCTGAAAGAAGCTACCGGAAGATTGGACTGGCCCTCTACCTGAGAGATCTCATAGACAATTCTGTCAGCACCGGTCAAATCACCTGCCTTGGCCTGCTCTTCTAAGTTAGAATATTGATTGACCATCTTAATTAGCCCTTCGCCTGGATCAAACTCAATATGTCGGTTAGGCCTCTTAGTAGCAAACATATATCGAATAATCTGAGGTGGGGTCATCTTAAGCAAGTCATCTAATGAGACAACATTACCTGTTGAGGAGGCCATCTTACCCTTCTCTCCTTTTAAGTAAATAAACTCATAGGGAATTGGATAGGGAGCCTGGTAATTAAAAACTTCTTTAGAGATAACCTCTCCAACCTCATAGCTTCCACCGGCGGCAGCATGGTCTTTACCAAATGGCTCTACCGTTACTCCCAACATCTGCCAACGAGCCGGCCAATCTACTCGCCAAGGCAGCTTGCCTTCGCCTTTGGACCAATCGGCCTCTCCTTCATGCTTACAAGCCCCACAGATATATTTCACTTTGGTATTCTCATAATCAATATCAGTAATTTTAGCACTATCAATCCGGCCACAACCACTACAGAGGGGATCAAAGGGCTGCCAATCATCAGGGATATCTCTACCCGTGCCTTCCGAGATTATCTTGGCAATCTTGTCTCTGTTTTTTAAGGCAGTAGTTATTTGTTCCTTAAACTTACCTTGCTGATACATTTCAGTAGCCGACAGCCTCTCAATCTCTACCCCCAACTCCTCTAGTGACTCAAAGAAAGGATCTAAGAAATGATCGGCATAGGTACTATGGCAACCCTCAGGATCAGGAATGGAGCTTAACGGCTTACCGACATGCTCCTTGAAACTTTTGGGCAAAAAAGGATAGACCTTGCGTAAATTATCAAAATCATCAGCGATATATATTAATCTGGCTTTCTTATCACTTTTCTTAACTAAACGATAGACAAGCTCAGCTGTCATCACCTCTCTGCCATGACCAACATGAATAGGCCCGGAAGGAGTTACTCCCGTAGCAAATAGATTACCTGATTTAGACTTACTCTCTAAAACTTTTTTTGAGATTTGATCTGCCCACATAATTTAATTAATCTTATCAGAAGAAATTTCTTAAATCAATTGACTAAAATACTCCAATCTGGCAATATATTATCAACGCCTATCCTGGAGTATAGGGAGCGAACAAAGAAATGACGAACCTAAAAATGTACTCACTGTTACTGTTAACCATAGTACTATTGGTAGCAGGATGTCAGGAATCTGAAGTAAAAGAATTTAACCCTCCTCCTCCCGATATTGAGGACAATCATAACCAAGTTGCTCAGACTGAAATATCGGTTGCCCAAATAGACCCCCGGCCACCAGAGCCTGAACCAGTTGAAGAAGTTAACGAACCTGAGCTCGATTCTTGGCCACTGTTTGTTGGAGAGCATTTTCGGGTTATTGAGGATAATCTTGGGGTCCCGGCGATGGCAACAACTAAAGATTGGCTATATGACAACGTTAAAGGCCATTACCATGTTCATGTTTGGCTGAGAAACAAGCACTGCACCAAATTTCTTATGGACTTCGATAGAACAATATACTTTAACAGTCGTCAACAAGCAATTGATACTATGGCTAAGCCCACCGAAGTTATCTCCAAGCAAATACTGACTTCTACCCCCTGGAGAATCTACGGCGTAAATACAGTGCCTTCAACTACAGTCTTCAAAAATGAAATCGTTGTAGTTTGGGAAGTCAACGGCAACTACATCAACCTTAAAGTAGTTAGAGCCGATGATAATATTTGGCGAGAAAATAGCCGAATTGATAGTAGTGGCAGAAAAACTGAAAGTGCCTCAACCAATAACTTCCCACCTAGTGGTTATACAGACTGGAACGATTATGGCATAGTACAATTAGTTGAAAGTGATGACTTCGAGGAAATCGGTTGGTGGATTAAATGCGAATAATATTGAGTTAATATCAATCAAAACATATTAATCTCTAATTAATCGCGTTTTTTACTTTAAGAACTATTTAATCTCTAATATTTTACACTTCTTCTCCCCGGCAGGAGTCTCTATCTCAATCTCATCACCCGACTTAGCGCCCATTAAAGCTTTGCCAATCGGCGAAGAATGAGAAATCTTTCTCTCTTTTGGATTTGCCTCAAAACTACCAACTAACATATATTCAACTTCCCTACCTCCCATATCAAGAACCACACTGGAGCCCACCCCAACTTTATCACTGCCACCATTACCGTCAGTTACATTAGCTCTTTTAATAAGTTGCTTGATTTCCGTAATTCTTCGCTCAACCATCATTTGCTCGTTCTTAGCCTCATCGTACTCAACATTCTCACTTAGATCACCATAATCCTTAGCCTGAGCAATACGTTTGGCAATCTCAGGTCTTTTTTTGTTAATTAAAATCTTTAGCTCTTTCTCAAGCTTCTCTATTCCTGACTTAGTTAACAGAATTTTGTCTGGCATAATAATAAAAAATAGCGCCTTAAATGGCTCTTTTTAGCTTATATACATATTTTAGCAAGAAATATTTAGAAGTCAACAGAACAAAGCAAAAACAGTATATTTGTGCTATATTAAAGGTAAGCAGCACTTGACCTCATCGGCCACATAGCGCACACTTTTTTGTCTGTAATGATATGACCAGG
>CAZAJM010000003.1:0-70555 GCA_964485625.1 uncultured Candidatus Saccharibacteria bacterium | reverse complement strand
ACCAACCAAGGACGAAGGAGATGAGGCATGTCAGATCCTAATGCAAATCTTTATCATCGTTTTGGTTACTTGCAAAATAAATTTGTACCAAAGCGGCTACATCCTAGATTGACTGCGACATTTTTCCCTTTTATTCACTTAGCTGAAAGCGATCCTGTATCACCGTGGCCATTTATAAGGACTGAAGGTGATGTGGTTAAGTTTGCTATTGCCAAGACCTTTAATTTGCCAAGTATTAGTGAAGTCACATTTGTTAATCCGGCAGAGACTGATTTGCCTGATGATGCCCCGACTTGGGAACATTGCCAGTTAGCCTCTCAAAGATTGGAAATGATGTGTAGGGGCTGTGAAGTACAGTTCAATTATTTCCCTAGAGAGTTAAATGATTGGATCTCAGATTTGATAGGGTGCCTCGGAGAATCAATCGGAGAATCATTTCCAAGTCTGACATTTAAAAATGCTTGTAGAAAGATTGTTATAATGGCTCTTAAGTATACTCTTATTGGCGCCTGGCAAGAAAAGACTGCTTTAGTGGAGATTATTGAACCGTTTGCTAGGGTATTGCCATCAGTGATCCCAATAGTTGGTACCAGAGAACATTGGGCAGTGTTTGGCCATTCATGAAATAAGTAACTAGTTGCGGGATAATTCAATACTAGACAGGTATGTGTTTTATCCTTTTTTAATTAAGCAATTATTAACGTATTAACCTATTTTACTTCGCCAAAATAATAGGTTAGATTTTATACCCCCTTTTGCCCTGTTCGAAACTCTCCTCTGGAATCCGCCAGCTGGACGGAAGGGGAGTTTTTTGTTAGGATAAAAAAACAAACAAATTAAAAAAGTGGGTTGCAAATGAGCAAAAAAGGAAAAATTAATGAAATTGCAAACTCAAGATATATAGAGAAGATCTATCCATCAAAAAAATCTTTCAAGGAGCTTTTGGGAAAACAAGATCAAATCACTTGCTATATCGGTATTGACCCTACCGGGCCTGATTTGCACTTAGGACACTCAACAAATTTTCTGTTTCTTAAAAAGCTACACGAATTAGGTCATAAATTGATTTTTTTGGTTGGTGATTTTACTGCTCGAATAGGAGACCCAACAGGAAAATCATCAAAAAGAAAAGCACTAACTAAAAAAGAAATTGAAAAGAACTGTAAAGATTATAAAAGCCAAGCTATCAACATATTAGATTTTGACAATAAAGACACCCCTATTGAAATGAAATACAATAGCGATTGGTATGAAAACATGAAACTTAAAGATGTTATTAAGCTTATGGCAAAAACAACGCACGGCCAGCTTATTAAAAGAGATATGTTTCAAGAAAGGATTAAAGCAAATAAAGAAATACATTTTCACGAATTAATTTACCCATTACTACAAGGTTTAGACTCAGTAGTATTAGAAGCCGACTTAGAAGTTGGTGGCAACGATCAAACATTTAATATGATGATGGGACGAAGCTTGGTAAAGCAATACCAAGATCGAGATAAATTCGTAATTTCAACAAAGCTTTTAGTCAATCCTGAAACTGGCAAAAAAATGATGTCTAAAAGCGAAGGTAGTTATGTATCTTTGCAAGATAGTCCAAAAGAAATGTTTGGTAAAATAATGAGCTTACCTGACGAGGCAATTATTCCCTGTTTTGAACTCTGCACTGAGGTTGAAAAATCTGAAATTGATACTATTAAAAAGAAAATAGAAAAGAATCAAGAAAATCCTAGAAATTTAAAAGCAAAACTGGCAAGAACAATCATTGAAATATATCACGATGAGAAGCAAGCTAAAGAAGCAGAAAAAGAGTTTAATAGAATATTTAGAAAAGACAAAATACCTTCCGATATACCAACTTTAAAAACAAAAAAAGATAAATATTCAATAATTGAAGTGTTAAGTGATTCTAAGATGGTAGGTTCAAACAGTGAGGCTAAGAGATTAATAGAAAGCAAGGCGGTTAAAATAATAAGAGACGAAGAACAAGTAATTAGCAATTGGGAGAAAGAAATTAGCACAAAGGAAGAACCTGTTATAAAAGTTGGCAAGAGAAGGTTTGTGAAAATTATTAAAAAATAATAGTACTACTCATAAAATACTTCCGAAATTCATTTGCTTGATGAACAATTAACATCACAAATTTGTGGTGTTTTTTCTTTTCTTTCTCTTTCTGGTAAAATGAGGTTGTGTATAGAAATAATATAGGAAGGATATTTAATGGATCTAAAAGATAGAGTTGCCATTGTCACTGGGGCAGGCTCAGGTATTGGTAGGGCTATCGCTCTTAAGTTTGCCAGTGCTGGGGCGAAAGTGGTAGTTAGTGATATAGATGAGGCAGGCGGGGCCGGTACCTTGGAGCAGATTGTTGAGGATGGTGGTCAGGGAAGTTTCTTTAAGTGTGATGTTAGTAAGTCTGCTCAGGTCGGTAATTTGGTTAAGGCTACTGTCGATGAGTTTGGTGGTATTGATATTCTAGTTAATAACGCGGGAATTGTGGAGCAAGGCCCGACTAGCGAGTTTAGTGAAGATAGTTTCGATAAAACAATCGCTGTTAATCTTAAGGGCTGTTTTCTGCTCTCTAAAGCGGTTCTAGCTCAGATGTTGGAGAAAGGTAAGGGTAAGATAATCAATGTCGCTTCTATCGCTGGGTTGGTTGGTTTTGAGAGTTCGGCCGCCTACTGCGCCTCTAAGGGTGGAATAATTGCATTGACTAAGTCATTGGCAGTTGAAGTTGCTTCCAAAGATATTAACGTTAACGCTATTGCTCCTGGGGTGATTAAAACAAATATGACTAAAGATATTCTAGCTGATAAAGAGACTAAAGATGGTATGGAGGCAGCTACCCCCTACTCTAGATTGGGAGAGCCGGAAGATATTGCTAGCGGCGCCCTCTATTTAGCTAGTGGCGAGGCGGACTTTGTTAACGGAGAGGTTTTAGTAATAGATGGAGGCTGGGTAAGTAAATAGTATGGCAGATTTAAAAGAACAATCAGGTCTGCCAATAGAGCTCTCTAGTAATGAGCTGTTGGTTTTTGATGATCCAGGGCTAAAGGTGGAGCCAGCGATCCGTAAGGCCGGAGATATGAAAGAAGTAATCTATCAGTACCATCCCGATATGGCCGGTACTAACCTCTACTATATGTACAGAGATATCGCTTATGAGAATGATCGAGCTAATCTGAAAAAATATAAACTGCGCTACGATATTACCATTATGTCTCCCCTACTTCTTGGTAGAGAGCTAAATAAGACTAAGGGGCATTACCATCCTAAACTAGTGGGCAAAGAAGTTACCTATCCGGAAGTCTACGAGGTGATCTATGGTCAGGCTTGGTATCTAATCCAAAGGCCGGCTGAGGATGATAGCTCGGTTATAGAAGAAAACTATTTAGTTAAAGTTAGTCAGGGCGAGAAGATTGTTGTTCCTCCAGGTTTTGGCCATGTCACGATTAACCCTAGTCTCAAGCAGCCTTTAGTGATGAGTAATTGGGTTAGCCGGGCTTTTGAGAGTGAGTATGAAGACTACTTAAAGCACAGTGGGGCAAGTTACTACCTCCTTGAAGATGATCAGGAGGTTAGAAACGAGAGTTATAACGAGGTTCCATCTTTAGAGAGAATAAAGCCTGTCGATCTACCGGATTTTGGTCTAATAAGTGGAAGGCCGGCCTATGAGATAACTAAAACTGATATTAAACGTTTGGATTTTTTAAATAATCCTGATAAATACGATCTATCAATAGCTAAGTTATTTGACAATGAGTAAGATTAAAAAAATTATTGGCAGAGAGATTTTAGACTCAAGAGGCAATCCAACTGTAGAGGCAGAGGTCTATTTGGATACTGGCTTGATGACTAAAGCCGCCGTTCCTTCAGGAGCCTCAACGGGCAAGTATGAGGCAGTTGAGCTTAGAGACGGAGATGAGGATCGATATGTAGGCAAAGGGGTCTTAAAGGCAGTCGCTAATATCAACGAAGATATTAATGATGAGCTTGTTGGTAGAGATGTCGGGAATCAGAAAAAGATAGATTGGCTACTTAAAGAGCTTGATGGTAGTGATAATAAGGGGAGGTTGGGAGCCAATGCAATCTTAGCTGTCTCTATGGCGACTGTTAGGGCTGCTGCTTTAGTTGAAGGCAAGCCTCTTTACGAGCAGATTAGCCAGACTTTTGGTTTTAATTCTAATTATCAATTACCTACTCCCTACTTTAATATTGTTAATGGCGGAGAGCATGCTAGCAACAAGCTTTCTATCCAGGAGTTTATGTTGGTGCCGGTGATTGATGGTAATTTTGAAGATAAGCTTCGATTGGGAGCTGAGGTCTATCATCAACTTAAAGAGATAATTGAGAGCAAAGGTCAACCGACAACTGTCGGCGATGAGGGTGGCTTTGCTCCCAACATTGATGATCCGGGGCAGGTGTTAGAGCTAATTATTGAGGCCGGAGAAAAAGCAGGTTACAAGCAGGTTGAGGACTTTGCCATTGCTCTAGATGTGGCTGCTAGTGAGTTTTCTAGTAATGATTCAGGTAATTTTAACTATCTTATGGAGGGCTTTGATAGTCTTGATAGTAAGGGTATGAGTAACTATCTATTAGAGCTTGCCAGTAACTATCCCATAATCTCAATTGAAGATCCTCTCGATCAGGAAGATTGGCAGGGTTGGCAGTATTTTACTTCAAAGGCTCCGGATAGTTTAGCAGTTGTTGGTGATGATCTCTTTGTCACCAATAAAGATCTGCTTAGCAAAGGAATCAAATTGAAGGCCGGTAATAGCATACTTATTAAGCTCAACCAGATTGGTACTGTTAGTGAAACTGTAGAGACAATTAAGCAGGCTCAGCAAGCAAACTATGATTTTATGGTCTCTCATCGATCCGGTGAAACCTCAGACTCGTTTATCGCTGACTTTGTAGTCGGCGTTGGGGGGAGCAAGATCAAGTCTGGCTCTCTGTCTCGAAGCGATCGACTCTCAAAGTACAATCAGCTATTAAGAATAGAAGATAAGATATATGGATAAGACTTTTTTAGTCATACTAGACGGATTTGGCTTGAACTATAACCGGGAGCAAAATCCTGTTCTTTCGGCCAATACGCCTAATCTAGATAGCTTAATTGCCAACCATCCTTTTACTACCCTATCGGCTTCTGGTGAAGAGGTCGGTCTAAGTTGGGGCGAGGTTGGTAACTCGGAGGTGGGCCATTTTAATTTAGGAACAGGTCAGGTCCTTTGGCAGAACTTGCCCAAGATAGATCAGTCTATTAGAGATGGCAGTTTCTACAAGAACAAGATATTAAATGAACTAATCGATGGTGTTGTTAGTAGCAGTAAAGCTCTGCATCTAATCGGTTTGGTCTCAAATGGCGGGATTCACTCTCACATTAATCATCTTTATGCTTTGCTTAAGCTAGCTAAGAGCAAAAATATTGATCGAGTATATATCCATATGATAAGTGATGGCAGGGATACGCCTCCTAAATCGGGGGTTGATTTTCTTGCTAAGCTTAATAAGAAGATAGCTGAGATTGGAGTAGGCAAGGTCTCTACAATTACCGGTAGAAAGATTGCCATGGACAGGAATAATAACTGGGAAAGAACCAAGAGATTTTATGAGACTGTTATCGGTGGTAATAGTAATAAAGAGGATTACTTTTCTAGCCCAGAAGATCTGTTTGAGGCAAGATATGGTCAAGGCAAAAACGACGAGAACCTCTCTCCTTCAATTGTCGATCTAAGTGATAATGATCAGTTTGTTAAAGAAGGTGATGGGGTAATAATCTTTAATTTCAGAGCTGATCGAGCCAGACAGATGACCAGAGCTCTAGCCGATCCAAGTTTAAAAGAGTTTGTTAGGGCCAAGTTCCCTAAAGTTGATATTGCTACCATGACGCCTTATGAGGAAGATTGGGATATTGATATTAGAACGGTTTTTGATCCGCCAAAAGTAGAAGATAATCTGCCGTCAGTTATTGATAAGAGGGGGCTTTCCCAAATTCATCTAGCAGAGAGTGAGAAGAGGGCCCATGTCACCTACTTTTTTGGCGGTGGCTTAGATAAAAAATATGCCAAAGAAGTTGACAGTATTATCTCCTCTCCTGATGTTGAATCATACGACCAAAAACCTGAGATGAGTTTGGAGATTCTTTTTCAAGCGGTAGTCGATGGCATTAAGCAGAGCCCGGAATTCATTCTCTTGAATATAGCTAATCCCGATATGGTCGGCCATACAGGTAGCTTCGAGGCAACCAAAGAGGCAGTAGAGGCTGTTGATTACTATTTAGGTAAATTACTTTTAGTTGCCGGCAAGGCAGATTACCTCTCCTTCGTTACGGCCGATCATGGCAACTGTGAGCAGATGATTAATTTAGCAAGTAACAAGCCAGATAAGGAGCATACTGTTAATCCGGTTCCTTTCTTTTGGGTGGATGGCTTTCAGCAACCACAGAAGAATCTCGATAGTGATAGTCTGTGGCAATCTATTAGCCAGCTCTCGCCTAGTGGTATTTTAGCCGATGTTAGTAGTACAATATTAGTTAATCTTGAGATTGACTCAGACCCAAATATGGCCGGTGAAGATTTAAAAAACGGTTTAGTTAAACTATGAATAAAAGTGAACGCTGTGTAAAATTAGTAATTCTAGATGGTTGGGGCTACTCTCCGGCCTGGGGTGGTAACGCTATTAGTGAGGCTAGAACACCTAACTTTGATTGGGCTTGGAGAAAATATCCCCACACCACCCTTGAGGCAAGTGGCCAGTTTGTTGGTCTGCCTGGAGATGAGATGGGTAACTCTGAAGTTGGTCATATGACATTGGGGGCCGGCAGGATTATTCCCCAAGATGTTTCTCGGATCAATGGTGCAGTTGAGGATAGAAGTTTTTTTAGTAATGAGCAGATTTTAAATGCTATTAAGCATCAAGAAGAAGAGAAATCCAAGTTTCAGATTATTGGCTTGCTTTCCGATGGTGGGATTCACTCTCATATTAATCATTTCTATGCCCTACTGGAGATGCTCAAAAAAGAGGATGTTAGTAATGTTTATTTACACTTAATAACTGATGGCAGAGACTCGCCCCCCAGTTCGGCTCAGACCTTCGTCTCTAAATTAATCGAAAAAATTGAGGATTTGGGCATGAAAGAAAATGTCAAAGTCGCCTCAGTTTCTGGTAGATACTATGCCATGGATAGGGACAATAACCTAGAGCGGACCAACTTGGCTTACCAGGCGATGGTCTCTGGCAGAGGAAACAAAAGTAATAGCGCTTTAAAAGCAATTGGCAAAAGTTATCGGGGCGGTAAGACAGATCAGTATATTAGGCCAACAGTAATCAATCAGCAGGGAGTGGTTGAAGATGGTGATAGTGTAGTCTTTCTTAACTTCCGTTCAGATAGAGCCAGACAACTAACAAGTTTCTTTATCGATCCTGATTTGAAATACGATCGAGAGAAGTTTTTAAAGGAGCTCTTCTTTGTCTCTATGGTCCCTTACAAAACTTACGATCAGCATCTACCATACCGCTCGGCTTTCCCAACTAAAAAAATTGGAAATCCATTGGCTAAACTAATTGACCAGGCTGGGATGAGACAGTTTCACATAGCAGAGACTGAAAAATATGCTCACGTAACTTACTTTTTTAATGGTATGATTGAGGAGCCCTATAAGAATGAGGATAGAGTTTTAATACCCTCCCCCAAAGTAGAGACCTACGACCAAAAACCGGAGATGAATGCCAAAAAGGTCTGTGATGAGCTACTTAAGGCAGAAAAATCTGGCAAATATCGTTTTACCTTAGCTAACTTTGCCAATCCGGATATGGTTGGACATACCGGTAAGATAGATGCCGTTATTAAGGCAGTTGAATTTGTCGATAAACAACTTGGTCGGATATTGGAAAATATTGGCGAGAATGAAACAATATTAGTTACTGCCGATCATGGCAATGCCGAGGAGATGATAGATAGAAAGACTGGTCAGCCCCATACCGAACATACTAACAATCAAGTTCCTTTTATTTTAGTTAATCATTCTGAAAAAGCCCTTAAGTCAGGAGGCAGTATTGCCGGAGTGGCTAATATCATTATCAATGAGCTTGGCTTGGATATGCCTAGTGAAATAAAAGATGAACACTTCTATATAAATAATAATAATCATCATGGATAAAATTAGCATTAAAACATCTGCCAGACACATCCATCTCTCAAAAGTTGATCTAGAAAAGGTTTTGGGTAAAAATCAGAGTCTAACTAAAAAAAGAATGATCGATCAACCGGGCCAGTATGTTTGTGAGGAAAGATTGACTATTAAAGGTCCTAGCTCAGTTATTGAGAATGTAGCAGTTGTTGGTCCAACTCGGGAAAAGACTCAAGTAGAGATCTCGAAGACCGATGCCATCAAGCTAGGAATTGAGGCACCAATTGAGAAATCTGTAAACGACGAAAATGTCAGACCGGGTAAGATCACAATAGTTGGTTCGGAAGGTAAGGTTGAAGTAAGGGCCGCTATTATTCCTCATCGCCATATTCATATAAACCCTGAGCAAGCTGAAGAGATTGGTATTGAAAACCAGAGTAAGGTTGAGGTGGAGGTGAAAGGCAAACGAGGTCTAGTTTTTAAGAACGTTCTAGTAAGGATTAATGAGGAGTATGATAAGAGTATGCATATAGATACAGATGAGGCCAATGCTGCCGGGATAGAGAAAGAGGGAGAGGGAGAAATATTAATTAACTAAGTAATTTATGGCAAAACAGTACCTTGTTTTCAACGCTGGTTCGTCCTCAATTAAGTTTAAGCTGTTTAGTAATGATAGAGGCAATTTCAAAGAGTTAAGAAGTGGGCAAGTCGATCGAATAGGTAGTCAGATAAAAAATCACCGCGAAGCTCTAGAAAAATTGATTGAAGATAATAGTTTGGAATTAGCCAAAGTTGATATTATTGGTCATCGAATAGTCCATGGTGGAGAGGAGTTCGTTCTGCCCACAGAGCTTAACAAGGAGAGCCTAGAAAAAATTGAGGAGTATAGTAAGCTGGCTCCTCTTCATAATCCTCATCAGCTAGAACTAGTTAAGGCAATTAACGCATTAGACAGTTCTATCTCTCAATGGGCTGTTTTTGATACGGCCTACTTTAGTGATCTACCTGAGCTAACCAAGCTCTACCCAATTCCTCTAAAATATTATCAGCAAAATAAAATCAGACGTTATGGCTTTCATGGAATTTCTCACAAGTACTTAGCAAGCAAGGGGGCAGAAAAATTAAATCTAAACCTAACTAGCTCTAATATTATTACCGCTCATCTGGGGGCAGGAAGTTCAATTTCTGCTCATAAAAACGGTTCACCTATCGACACTTCGATGGGCTTTACTCCATTAGAGGGGTTGATGATGCAGACCAGACCGGGTGATATCGACCCAGGGATAATAACATATTTAGAGAAAGAAGAAGAGATGACTACCGAACAGATTGACAATCTACTTAATAACGACTCGGGACTAAAGGCAGTTGCCGGTAGAGGCGACATGAGAGATATACTTTTCTTGGCAGGAGAGAAAGTAGAAGATGATAACTACCAGCCGAAAGGCTTTGATGATTGCCAAGAGGAGGATATTAAGCTAGCTAAATTGGCTCTAAAGATGTTTGTTTACAGGGTAAAGAAATATATTGGGGCATATACAGCGGCACTTACCAAGTTAGATGGACTAGTATTTAGTGGTTCAATTGGTAGTGGTTCGAGTGTGATTAGAGAGAAGATTACCAGAGATCTAAAACACATTTTAAAAGGCACTAAGATAACACACCTTAAGACTAATGAGGAGCTACAGATTGCTAAAGAGATTGATCTAGAATTGAATAACTAATAACTATTTGATAATCTTATTAGCAGTATTGCACCTATCATGATCCACGGAGTGTAAAATATGATCATGAAGAGCAAACTTCTCTTTGGGGGATGGTCGGATTTTATAGATGATGTTAAAAGATGGTGGAGGTTAAAATTTGGTAAGGCGAATTGGGAAGATTTTGTCATTAAAGATTTTTTCCAAAGTGTAATTCCTCACCATAATGATAATATGGCTCAAGCCGCAGTTAGCTCTTGGTATAAGTTGCCTAATAAAATAAGAAGAAGAATTCCTTTTGATGTTTTAAGAGAGATGGTAGTTTTCTGTAATAGTATGGAAGAGATGACAGAAGAATTAAGAGAAGAGGTTTATGGAATAATGAGAAACCGGACTAATCTTTGGTATTGGGTAAGGAATTTGAATTGGACTCTCAGAGAGGCTGGTAGAGATGAGGAAACAATGAAAATGTTAGCTTGTTATTATATAGAATTACAGCGGATGATTGCTCTTTGTCCTGATCAATTAGACATTACTCAAAGAATTGCTAAGTATTGTCGTGACTTTGAAACGGCTAAGTTTTTTGAAACAGATTTTGGATACCAAGACAATCTTTCGGGAGTTATCTTTGAAATAATGTGGATGTTAGCAGACGAGTTTGAAGATTATCTGATTTTAGTAAGTAATACAGATCGGTTGAATGATCAACAAGCCAGAAGTGTTTTTGAGAAACTTATTGAACTCACTGAGAGAGATCCTGTTGACTTGGATCAAATTAGAACTATCAAGAGAAATGCATCTAGATATCAAATTAATGATATTACTAAAGTCTGTGAAGCCATGATAGAATCTATCTTAAATCAACAAACTATAACCGTCTAGAAGGCTGTTAGCTTAATTAATTTTAGGCTTATTGCTTTCTTTTTTATTTTAGATACAGTATACTAATTGTAGTCTTAATAGTATATTAATCTGTGGATAAAAATGAGTGATAAAGCGACAATTAAGATTCCCAAGCAGTTATATAATTCTCTTAAGGATCAGATCGAAGAGACCGGTTTCTCTTCTGTTACGGAGTTTATCGTCTTTGTCTTACGAGATATTGCCGGTAGTGGCCCAATTGATCAGGATATTAAACTGACTAAAGGTGAGATTGAGAGCGTTAAGAAAAGACTAAAGGAACTTGGCTATTTGTAAATAATTAATATATTTAATAATGAAGAAGAAGTTAACTCACTTGGACAAATTAGAGAGCAAATCGATCTACATTATCAGAGAGGCATTTGCTAATTACAAGAAGATGGGCATGCTCTGGTCGATAGGCAAAGACTCGACCACTATGCTCTGGTTGGTAAAGAAAGCTTTCTTTGGTAAGGTGCCTTTTCCCGTCATCTATATCGATACGGGTAAGCATTTTCAAGAAATGTATGACTTTCGAGATGAATGCGTTAAGAAATGGGATCTGGATCTAATAGTCTCAAAAAACGACGAGGCTGATAAGCAAGGAATCGGGCCTAAAGACAAGCTTAAGTGCTGTGGTATGAGAAAGACAGAGGCTCTAAAGCAGACAATCGATGAGCATAAGTTTGATGCTCTACTCCTTGGAATTAGGCGAGATGAGCATGGAGTTCGCGCGAAGGAGAGAACCTTTTGTTTTCCAAGGGGGACTACAATTTATGGAGAAAAAACTAAGCCTATAGAAAAAATTAGGAGAGGCGATAAGGTTTATACGCATTTAGGTTCTTTGAAAGAAGTTCAAGATATATCATCAAGAAAACATAAAGGGAAGTTATTGAAAGTCAAAACTCCTTATGGCAAGGAGCTATCTATGACTCCTAATCATGCGGTTTTGGCAAAAGTGAAAGCTCCTGTTAAGAAAGTTGTAACTGTAACTTCTAAGGGATTTGATGGTGTAACTCGTGATATTGATTTGCCAATTGCCGGTAGAAGAAGAATGGTATGGACTTCTGCGTCAACTTTAGAAAAGGGAGATTTTTTATTCATTCCAAAATTAGCAAAGAAACCTCAAGATGGCCACAATAGTCCCAAGTTTATTGATATATGTGATGTCATTGGTAAGCATAAAGGCTTGCTTGTTAATAAAAAGAAAATTAGTTGGAAATCTTCCCATAGTAATTCTCCAGATATTAGAAGATCCTTGCCTGTCAACAAGGAAATCATGAGGCTCCTAGGGCTATATATTGCCGAAGGAAGTAGTAATTATTCTAGTAATCAATTTGAGTTCGCTTTTGGTAAAAATGAAAAATCCTTTGCTAATGATGTTAATGATATTGTTAGTAAGCACTTTGGCATCAAAGCGAAAATTAGAGATAGAGGCAATTGTTATAACGTTCTTTTTAGTAATAAGACGTTAATGCTCCTCTTCTCTAAGTTATGTGGGAAAGGGGCACGTAATAAAAAGCTCCCATATTTTTACACTAAATTGTCAAATGTTAATTTAATTCAATTGATTAAGGGGTGTTGGCTTGGAGATGGACATAAAGAAACATACACAACATTTTCCAGTCAGCTATCTAAGCAAATTAACTTAGCACTACTAAGGCTTGGTATAATGACCTCAGTTTCCAAGCAAAAAGATGGACGTTACCAGGTTAGAGTTGTTGGAAATAGTAAAGAACGTTTTTACAATTTATTTGGGATTACTAGTAATGTTAATTACACAAATCGATTCAAAAAACTAATTCAGGAAATTGATGAAATTAATTCTGGGAATGATTATGCCAATATTGGTAAAGCCAGAACAGGTGGTTTTTGGGTTCCAATCAGAGATATTCATGAGATAAATTATGAAGGCATGGTCTATGACCTTAAGGTAGATGACCATCATTCATACCTTGCTGAAGGAATTGCTGTCCATAATTCTCCCAGAAACAAGGATTTTCGATGGGACTATAAAAACCAAGCTCCGGAGCTTTGGGATCAGTATAAATCTCAAAAAGAGACCGAGCAGCACTTAAGAGTTCACCCAATACTTCATTGGACGGAGGTTGATATTTGGAAATATACTAAACGAGAAGACCTGCCGGTAAATCCCCTCTACTTTGCCGATAGTAAGGGTAAGCGTTTCCGGTCTTTGGGCTGTGAGCCATGTACTACCCCGGTTGAATCTAAGGCCAAGAATATCGATGAGATAATTGAAGAGGTAGAGACCTCACATACTGCTGAAAGAGCTGGTCGAGCTCAAGACAAAGAAGAGGCCAATGCGATGCAGAACCTTCGAGCTCTTGGGTATATGTAGTTAAAAATTAAAAAATATATCTATGAATAAAGAGAAAATTAAAACTGAGGAAGCAAATAAAGTTGATGAAAATCTAAAACTGGTTCTTTCTGGTCATGTCGATCATGGTAAGTCCACCTTAATTGGCCGACTATTCTATGATACCGATTCTCTTCCTGAAGGGAAGTATGAAGAGATTAAGTCGATCTGTGATGCCTTAGGTAAAGAGATGGAGTTTGGCTACGTCATGGACCACTTACAAGAAGAGAGGGATCAAGGAATTACTATCGATACTGCTCAGACCTTCTTTAGAACTAAGAAGCGCGAGTATACTATTATCGATGCTCCTGGTCATGTTGAGTTTGTAAAAAACATGATTACGGGTGCATCTCAAGCTGAAGCGGCTATCTTAATAGTTGACGCCGAGGAAGGCTTGCAAGAACAGACCAGGCGGCATGCCTATATCCTCTCTATGCTTGGCTTAGACCAAGTAATTGTAGTAGTCAATAAGATGGATCTAGTAGATTACAAGGAGAGTAGATTTAAAGCCGTTAAAAAAGAGCTGGCTAAATTTTTAGATAAAATTGAGATAGAGCCAAAACAAGTAGTGCCAATTAGTGCTAAAGAGGGAGAGAACGTTGCTGTTAAATCTAAAAAAACCGACTGGTACTCTGGCCCAACGGTATTGGAAGCTTTAGACCAGTTTGAGATAGAAGAACCGATGTTAAATAAGCCTTTGAGGTTGCCTGTTCAAGATGTATATAAGTGGGATAAGCGCATCATTGCCGGTAGAATCTCTTCTGGAGTAATAAAGAAAGGTGATAAGATGGTAATCTTGCCTAGCGGAGAAGAGACAGAAGTCAATGAGGTGCTTAAGTACAAAGAAGAGATAGATGGAGCTATCGCGGGTGATAGTATCGGCATAGTTAGTAAAGATAAGGTTTTTGTTGATAGAGGTAACGTGATCAGCGATAGTAAAGATAGGCCAAAATCTACCAATACAATCCAAGCCAACCTTTTCTGGATGGATAAAGAGCCGATGAAAAAAGGTGAGCGTCTTCTATTTAAGCTTGCCAGTCAATCTGTGATGGCCGAGGTTACTAAGTTTGACAGAATAATTGACTCCTCTACTCTAGAAGTTGTTAATGAAGGTGGGGAGATTATTGAGAACCGCCAAGTTGCCAGTGTAGAGATTGAGACAGCCGATGAGATAGTGGTAGATGACTTCAATGAGGTTCCTGAGCTTGGTAGATTTGTTTTAGAAAGAAGCGACACAGTGGCCGGTGGGATCATCACTAAAATATAATTAAGTAATTAAGTTATGTTAGTAGTATTTGCTATTGACGCGCTAGAGATAAAGAAAGTCGAAGAATACGGTAGCGAAAATTTAAAACAAGTTGATTACGGTAAGACTGATATTTCTGAGTTTAGTGAGCCAAGAACAATGGTGCTCTGGTCTAGCTTTATGACAGGGAAGAATAGAGAAGAAGAGATTCTAGCTAAAGGCGATAAAGAGATGTGGAATACCAAGTGGCCTTTGAAAGAAACATTTTTCTCTAAGTTTGAAAAACCTCATATTATTGATTTGCCGGGATTTAACTATGATACAGATCAGCATCACAAACAAAGAGAGCTTCTAAAAAGCTTCTTTGAGACAGAAGATAGTAGTAAAAAAGAAGAGATAAGGTCAAAGTACAATAAGCTGGCCTTTGATCACCATAAAGAGATAAAAGAGGAGTTTTTAGAGAGTCTGGATAAGGATTACGATTTTCTATTAGGATACTTTGGCTTAGCCGATCTAGTAGGGCATCTTAGTTTTGGTAATAACAGCCTGATGAAGATGATCTATCAAGACCTAGATGAAATTGGCAAGGTTGCTAACAAAAAAGTCGATAAGTTATTAGTACTCTCAGATCATGGCATGAAAGCACAGGGCCAATTTGGAGATCATTCGTCCTATGGCTTCTGGTCAACAAATTTTGGGGATCTAGATAACCCAAAAATCATAGATTTTGCTGATATCCTAACTTAAATCTTCTCACAAGCTCTAAGTTTGGCACTTCTAGCCCGAGGATTGTTTTCGATCTCTTCTTGATTAGCTCTAATTGGCTTTTTGGTTAAGATCTTAACCTCCTTCTCTTTGTCACATTTACAGATTGGGTAGTCGGGTGGGCAGATACAATCCTTCGCCCAATATTTAAATTTATTCTTGACAATCCTGTCTTCAAGAGAATGAAATGAGATTACCACTACTCTACCCCTGGGCTTAAGTATTTTAAGCGCTTGATCTAGGCCCTCTTTTAGATTATCTAGTTCTTGGTTTACCTCTATTCTAATGGCCTGGAAAGTTTTGGTGGCTGGCTCAATATTTTTTGGCCAGAACTTTTTAGGAATTGTCGATCTTACTATATCAGCTAGTTCTTTGGTAGTCTCTATGCTATCTAATTTTCTAGTTTGTACAATTCTTTCTGCGATTTTATTTGCCCATCTCTCTTCACCATACTCTTTGATAATCTCAACTAGTTTGCTAGCTGGGTAACTGTTAATTACTTTCTTGGCAGTTAGTTCTTGCTCTCTATTCATTCTCATATCAAGCTTAGCTTCTTTATTAAATGAGAAGCCTCTCTCTTTATTATCTAGTTGCATCGATGAGACCCCAAGATCAAAGAGTACTCCGTCAACTGGTTTTTTAACTAAACTGGCTAAATTTGAAAAATTACCATGTTTTAATATTACTCTATCTCTGTAGTTAATTAAGTTCCTACTGGCGTAATTTAATGCATCTTTGTCTTGATCTATGCCAATAACTTTAAAGTTATCACAATATTCTAATATTATTCTAGTATGACCACCCAAGCCAACTGTTGCGTCAACTATTGTTCTGTTTTTATCCAGCTCAAAATATTCAATAATTTCCTTGTCTAAGACAGAAATGTGCATTTTGTGGTATAATGTTTTATAATAATATTAAGTTATAAATTATTTATGCGCAAAAAGGTTTGGTATTTAGTAATTGTTAGCTTTATTGTGTTGGTCATTATTACTATTCTCTTAGATGGCACCAATATTAAATTGGATATTTCTGCTCAAGAGGTCATAAATCCAGAAGAAATCTCCTATAATAATGAGATCAAAGTTAAAGCAAACCAAGGTAGCCATAGTTCTACTTACCTGTCAATCTTAAATCAATCTGAGCTCGATTTCAAATTTAATATCAAAAAGACTGCAGATAATAAAGAAGCTGTGGTTAATTGGTTGAATATTTTGCCCAGTCAAAGAACTATAAGTCCAGGAGATAGCAGTAAGATCGAATTAGTTATTAATGCTAAAAAACTTCCGGTAGGTAAACATCAAACCTATCTTTATTTAAATTCTCAACAATTAGAAGAACCTCTTGTAGTTGATATGCAGTTAAATGTCGTTGGTGCTCCAATCATTAAACTACAAAATATTAGAGTTGTTGACGGCAGTCAAAGCGGCACTTTAGGTAACCAAGATCAAATCGCAAATCCTGGCGAAAGAATCAGGTTAGACTTGAAACTAAAAAATATTGGCAACGCAAAAGCAAGGGATTTAGTAATCGAGGCTTCGGATCGCTATGACTTAGTATTTTTTGTAGATGGAAATAAGAGAACTATTTCTTCTATTGACCACCAGGGTCAAAAAACTAAAACTATAAGCTATTATTTGGACATATCCGAAAAAGTATCAACTGATACTCCGCCTTCAATAGAGGTAGCAGTAAAAGATAATAAAAATAATACTTGGTTAGAGGATTTTTACTTAGCTTCTCAGGGAGTGAGGATAGAGTATCCACTTGGACTGGAGATCGAAGATGAATAAGAATATTTTGAAATATACACTAGTAATTACTATTACGGTTTTTCTGACCTTTATTGCCGGTAATGTTAATGCTGCCTCAGTTGATCTCTCCGCTGATATGCCACCTGTAAGAAGTCAGGGTAGTTACGGCTCTTGTGTTGGGTGGGCAACCGGCTATTATTACAAAACTTTTGTTGAAAAACAGGAACACGGCTGGTCGGTAGATACTACTGACCATCAGTTCAGCCCTACATTCATCTGGAATCAAGCTAACGGAGGTGATTCAAGCCAAGGCATGTCTATAGGCGGATCCTTTAATATGCTTAAGGAAACCGGCACCCCAACCTATGAATTAATGGGTAATGTTGATTATCGTACCTGGCCAAACCAAGCACAATGGCAGAATGCAATGTACTATCGTAGTGAAAGTAATGATATTATTTATCATGAAGCGTTTATGACTGATATTAACAACCTTAAACAACGTCTTGATGCAGGTGGAGTATTAGTTGCCGGAGTACCATCATATGATGATCAACTATCAGCGACTGGTGGCAATGATGTACATGCTTATCCCGAAGGTAGTCTTAGGGGTGGCCATGCAGTTACAATTGTTGGTTATGATGATGATCGCAGTTATACTGACTCTGAAGGAAACCCTCAGACAGGAGCTTTTAAATTTGTTAACTCATGGGGCAGCAGTTGGAGCGGTGATGGTTATTCGTGGCTATCCTATGATTTTGTTGAAAACTATATGATTGAAGCATGGGTCGATACGGATAAAATTGGTTATGTCCCTCAGGTCTGGGCAAATATTGACATAACTCACCCCGTTAAAAATCAGATTAGATACGGCCTAGGTGTTGGTAATTCCTCTGACCCAACATGGCAGTCCCTAAAATATAACATGGCTGGTGCTGACAATGCTAACATATCAGCGTCACATGATTTAACAGATCAATTAGACTACATGCCTCCCAATGATACTGATAATAACTGGTATTTTTATTCAGAGGATTTAATTAGTGACGGAAACTCGGGCACCTTAGATGGTTTTGAAATTAATTATCAAGATAATATTTTTACTGATAATGATACTCCAGTAAATATACCTGAAGATGGTAGCACCATGTACACCTCGATTGATATTGGAGATGGAGGTGAAAATAGCCCACCTACTCAGCCTACCAGTGTAGTAATAACACCAGAATTGCCTAATACTACTGATGATTTATACTGCGAAGCTTCTGGCTCCAATGATCCTGATGGCGGCTTAGTTACTTATCTATACAATTGGTACAAGAATGATGTTTTGCAGCCTGAGCTTGCCGGTCCTGTCCTAAATAAAGACAATACTTCTAAGGACGACCTTTGGCGTTGCGAAGCAACTCCAACCGATGGAATATTAAATGGTCCAAGCGATCAAGTTGATACCACGATATTAAACTCAGCACCAGTTTTAACTGCTGTAGGTGATAAATCAATAGAAGAAGAGGCTCTATTAGAATTTAGCTTAAACGCCAGTGATGATGATATCGAAGACTTACTAACTTTTTCATCATCTGGATTACCCGATGGAGCTAATTTGAATAGCGAGACAGGATTGTTTTCTTGGACGCCAACCAATGAGCAATCTGGAGATTATAGTATTAATTTCATAGTAAGTGATGGTGATGATACTGATGATGAAACAATTATTATTACAGTAACAGACGTGCCTGAGGAAGAGCCAGAAGATGATGATCCACCACAAAATGAGTTAACTCCAGAAGAACTTACTTGTCAGAAAGCTGATAAATTATTAAATTACAACGATAAGATTAGACCTAAAGGTGGTGGGACTGTAGCGGTCTATCGTTCAAATAAGTTCGGTTGTAGAAATTACCCAGTACTTTCACCAAAAGTTTTCAGAATGAGAGGATACCGTTGGAGAGACATAAAAGAGGTCGATCCTGACCTTTTTAGAGATATTCCAAACAGAAGAATATTAGTACATAAAAATGGTAGCCTGATCAGTGCCACTAATAGCGGAACAATCTGGGTGATTGAGAAACAGTATCGTCACTATATTAAGACCAGAGAACAACTAAGAAAGATTAGAAGACAACTGCCTAAATCACAGAGAAAAGTCATCGATGTTAAACCTAAGAAACTCAAAAGAATAAGGTATGGTGGTGAGACAACCTTGGCAGAAATTATTAGAGATCAGTATCAACTGGCAAGATATTGAAACCTTTGACAGAATAGCAAATTTAAGCTAAAATAACCTCATAGATAATATGGGGCTATAGCTCAGTTGGTAGAGCGCGTGAATGGCATTCACGAGGCCATGGGTTCAAATCCCATTAGCTCCATTTTTTAATTATATAAAAATAATGGGGTGAAGAACCCATACCTGAGGTGATAGAATTTGTTCTGTTTTTGAGTATATCGGTTGAGATTAAGTTTAAACTTCAAGTAGGGCCAACAGCTTCAAATCCCCGTCCGCCATCCGGCTTGAGCCGTCAGGCGATTGCCGGGCGGGCCATTAGCTCCATTTTTTAATTATATAAAAATAATGGGGTGAAGAACCCATAATATTAGTATTAATTAATGGAATAAAAAAGACCGATTTTTACACAACCGGTCTTTTTAGTTTGTTCTACATCTCCTCTACTTCTTTCTCACCTTCTTTCATTTCACTAATCTGCTCTTTGTCCCATTTTAGAAGCATGGCCTGAAACTCACCTACATGCTCCTTCTCTTCCTTAGCAACTGCCATAAGGACTTTTTTGAGCTTAGAATCTTTAGCTTTAGCTGCCATCTGTTCATAGAAACTAATAGCATCATACTCTGCAATTATACCTGCTCTGGCAATTTCTTTGTCGATGTTCTCATCAGAAACTTTGTCTAAATCAATTGGTAGTTTTGATAGCATGGTTTAATATATTATTTTTCTATTTCTAGGACTAATATATCACAATATTGTCATTTGTTAAATAGATATAGTATAATGTAATTGATCGTTATTATAGAAATTAATCCATAGAAAGGGAGTAATTATGCAAAAAACTACTCTTGACTGGATAGCTTACATCTTGGTAGTTGTAGGTGGTCTTAACTGGGGTCTAGTTGGTTTCTTCAGCTGGGATCTAGTTGCTGCCATTTTTGGCGACATGTCTACTCTATCTCGAGTAATCTACGCTCTTGTTGGTCTTTCTGCACTTTGGGTATTAGTAAAACTATTCTCAGGTGGCGGCGAGTCAACTGAAATGAGCTAACCGAGCTATCAGTAAAAAAGCGGGCCTGTTATTAGGCCTGCTTTTATTTCCCTTATATAAGACAAATTAAGAGATAAGGCTGAAACTATTGACATACAACTAATAATAGTGTATAGTAGTTTCAAGATAAATCGCACCAACAATAGCCTACCCTGACTCAGTTAAGGGAGGCATAAAGTTATTAGATAGGCCCTCCTGGGGCATGACGCACCAGAAGGAGGGCGAGAAAGGATGATGCGTATGAAGTAGGTAGCGCACGAGGGGATGACGTATGAGTCGTCGACCCCCCCCCACTCCTCGGGCGAAGAGGAGTGGGGACTACAGCCGTGGGGAGGGCCCATGGGCTTCTGGAAAGGCAGAGCGTAGCCTCACCTGGAGAAAACCCCATTGAGGGTACCAGGTGGGGGACAAAACTGTCTTCCGAGGCGGCGAGCGATTCACCACGCCATGACCCGTCTCGGGCAATCATCCTTCCGAATTTCCTCCTCCTGGGCTTACCCTGCTTACCCGGGAATAAAAGGAGGACGACGAAGCAGGGCCTAGGGAAGGGGAAGTGAGATCACAAAGGGTGCGCCCCGATCGAAGATACAACGGGGTAGTGACCTAATCTCGCTTCTCCCCTTCCCGGCAATCATCCTAAGGAATTGACAGCCAGAGCCTGCAATTGCGGGCAGCCCGATTGGGTGTAAATCTGAGCTGTCAAGCTTCTTGAGCGCATATGCCTAAGTTGATACCGGACATCAACTACTGGCAGCAGTTATGTGGTCAAGGGGTAAACTAAAAAAAAGTCCGGAAATCTAGGAGCTGAGCGGGAGAGGAGTGTGAATTTGAATGTGACTTGGGGAAACCCTCGTCAATGATACTATTTACACTCCTCCTCCCCTCGGCCCAACACACTCACTCATAATATTCCACCAAAGATAGAAGAAGGTGGATTTTTTGATTGAAAAATAGCTTGGTTTGTGATAAATTAGGTCTGTAATGAATAAATATGATCATAAAAAAATTGAAGAGAAGTGGCAGAACTACTGGTCTGATAACAGTTGCCATAAAGTAGATTTGTCTACTAGTAAGCCATATTATTGTCTGGATATGTTCCCCTATCCTTCCGGAGAAGGCTTGCATGTCGGTCACTGGTCGGGCTATGTCTATAGTGACGTTTGGAGCCGGTATATGAAGCTTCGTGGCTATGAGGTGCTTCATCCCATGGGTTGGGATGCTTTTGGTCTGCCGGCAGAGAATGCTGCTATCAAGAACAATACTCATCCTAAGGAATATACCACCAAAGCTATTGCTAATTTCACTCGCCAATTAACAGAGATTGGAGGGATGTATGATTGGAGCCTAGAGATAAACTCCTCTTCCCCAGACTACTATCAGTGGACTCAATGGCTTTTCTTGGAGCTATTTAAGGCGAGTTTAGCCTATCGTAAAGAGGCGCCTGTAAATTTTTGTCCTAGTTGTAAGACGGTCTTGGCAAACGAGCAGGTTGTTGGAGGTCTCTGTGAGCGCTGTGATAGTGAGGTTACTACCAAGAAACTAAATCAGTGGTTTTTTAAGATAACTAACTTTGCCGATCAGTTAAATAGTGATATAGATGGGCTAGATTGGCCGGAGAAAGTAAAGAAGATGCAGAAAAACTGGATTGGTAGGAGCCAGGGTGTACTGCTTAAGTTTAAGGTTGAAGATAAAGATGAGCTAATTGAAGTGTTTACCACTAGGGCCGATACTCTCTTTGGCGCTACCTTCCTAGCATTAGCTCCAGAGTCTGATCTGGTAGATAAATTGACTACTTCTAAGCAAGTTAGTGAAGTTAAAGATTATTTGGAAAAGGCCAAGTCTAAATCGATCAAAGAGCGCAAGCTAAGCAAGAAAAAGACCGGTGTCTTTACCGGTAGTTATGCTATTAATCCGGTCAATGGCAAGAGGATTCCTATTTGGATCTCTGATTATGTGCTAGAAGAGTATGGTACAGGCGCTATTATGGCAGTACCGGCCCATGATCAACGAGATTTTGAGTTTGCCAAAAAATACAACCTAAATATTATCCAAGTAATTAGCTCTAATGGTAAGCTAGAAAACCTTAATTCTGCCTACGAGGGTGAAGGAGTTTTGGTAAATAGCTCTGATTATGACGGTGAGGCGAGCAAGAATGCTCGCGAGACCATTGCTAAGGATTTAGCTAAAGATAATATGGCCGAGTTTAGAGTTAATTACAAACTTAACGACTGGCTCATTAGTCGCCAAAGATATTGGGGAACGCCAATCCCAATCGTCTATTGCCCTAAGTGTGGGGTGGTAGCCGAAAAAGAAGAGAACCTACCAATTAAGCTACCTGAGATGGATGACTTTAAGCCATCTAAGTCCGGTCGCTCTCCCCTGGCTAAGAATAAGGAGTTTGTTAACTGTTCGTGCCCTAAATGCGGTGGACAGGCGGAAAGAGAGACAGATACTATGGACACCTTTGTTGACTCAAGTTGGTACTATCTGCGCTACCCTAATCCTAACCTGAATAACAAGCCATTTGATAAAGATAGAATGAAAAAGTGGTTACCGGTTGATAAATATGTTGGTGGGGTTGAGCATGCCGTGCTTCACTTGCTCTATGCTCGTTTTATCACCAAGGCACTCTACAAGTTAGGCCATATTGAATTTAACGAGCCCTTTAAATCTCTGTTTAATCAGGGCATGATCTACCGAGATGGTAAGAAGATGAGTAAGTCGGTCGGTAACGTTGTCTCGCCTGATAAGTTGGTAGAAAAGTATGGAAGAGACTCTTTAAGAGGTTACGAGCTCTTTATCGGCCCGCCTGAGCAGAGCAAGGAGTGGAATGATGGTGGAATTGAGGGGGTCAGGAAGTATCTAGATCGTCTTCATAGCACCCTAAGTAGCAAAGAGATAGTAGATGAAGCTATAGAGGGTCAGGAAGCTAGAATTAATAGGCTAATCAAGTCAGTTGAGGAGGACCTGGAGAATTTTCAGTTAAATACTATCGTCTCTTCCTTGATGAAATTTCTAAATTCGATTGAGAAAGATAGTAAATTAAGCAAGTTGGTAGTTGAGAAATATATAATTATAAATTCAATCGTCTTTCCTCATATCTGCGAAGAGCTGTGGCAGGAGATTGGTAATGAATCAACTATTTTTAATAGTTCTTGGCCAAAACCATCAAAAGTTAGTTTAAGGCAAGATAATTACCCGGTTGTAGTTCAGGTTAATGGTAAGAAAAGGGCTCTCTATCAAGCAAGCCCACAAGAGGATATTACTACTATCAAGGAAAGTATTGCTAGCTTAGGTAATGTAGCTAAGCATATTGACGGCAGTGAAGTTAGAGATATGATTGTAGTTGAGAGAGAGAATAAGCCGGGTCTGCCGCCTAAATTAGTTAATATAATTACGGGGTGAGGCTATCAAGTCTTGAAAAGAGACCTCTTTATCTGTTAAACTGATTGAGTAGGTTAATAATAGTTGGAAAAATCAGATGATTAAGATCAATCCTCAAAAGCTTGTCGATAATGGGCAGAGATCAGTTATTAAGAAAGGGAGGCTAGATTATAAGGATGATTTGATTGAGATTAATCAAGATATCGAGATTGAGATTAAAATTAGCAAGTTGGATGAGAGTAGCTATCTAATATCAGCTAAGACTAATCTTAAACCGAGTTTGACTTGTGATCGCTGCCTGGAGTCGTTTATAAGTGATTATCAAATCAATCTAGAGCAAGTATTTGCCAGTCAGCCGGAAGAAGATGAGCTAGAGATCGATGAAGATGGCCAGGTCGATCTCCAAAAGCCTCTAGTCGATCAACTTATCAGCCAGCTTCCTCCTAAGAAGCTCTGCCAGTCGGATTGTAAGGGCCTCTGTCAAATCTGTGGCCAAAATTTAAACGAGTCGATCTGTGACTGTAGGGAAGAAGATAAGGGTCATCCTGAGTTACAAAAATTAAAAAAATTAATAAATAATAAGTAATATCATGCCAGAACCAAAAAAACAGACGACCAAAGCTAAGGGAAAGGTAAGAAGGAAGGCCAATTTTTCTAAGAAAAAGATGGCTCAGTTAGCTAAGTGTCAGGAATGTGGAGAGAAGAAGATGCCCCATCAGGTCTGTCCTAACTGTGGACATTACAAAGATGAGGAGATTGTCAAAGAATCTAACTAATTAATTATGTCTAGACATCAATCAAGAGTGGTAGTAATGCAGACCGTCTATCAATGGCGGTTTGAGGAGAAAGAAGAAGATATCTTTGAGATAGCCAAAGAGAATTTAGAGACTCATCCATCAGATAATCTAGAAGATGATTATGTTAGTCGGTGTGTTAAGGAGATTAAGGAGAATATCGATCAAATCGATAAGACTATTGAGATCGCTGCTCCCGATTGGCCCTTAGAGAAGATCGATAATATCGATTTGGCTATTCTTACTGTTGGAGTCTATGAGCTATTATTTAGAGAGGATATCCCTCCTAAGGTAGCTATAGATGAGGCGGTGGAGCTTGGCAAGGAGTTTGGGGGTGAGAATACTGCTCCTTTTATCAACGGTGTTCTAGGCACAGTTTTTAGGGCCTCAGATAGACATAAAGGTGAGGAGTCAGAGAAGATTAATAAGCCGAGAAAGAAAGATGAAGAAGCTTAAGACTTTACTAGATTATTTAGAAGATAATTTCTCTATTGAGGTTAAAGATAGGGATATTTTTAAGCGGGCTTTTGTTCATCGATCATATGTTAATGAGAACCGAGAGAAGAAGATAGAGCATAATGAGAGGTTGGAATTTCTTGGTGATGCAGTCTTGGAGTTGGCAGTGACCGACTATATCTACGATAATTATCCAAAGAAAGGAGAGGGGGTACTCACCAACTGGCGAGCGGCCTTAGTTAGAGGCTCTAATTTGGCTCAGGCGGCTAATAAGCTAGATTTAGGCAACTATCTTAGGCTTAGCAAAGGAGAAGAAAAGAGTGGTGGCCGAGAGAAGGAAGTGATTCTTGCCGGTACTTTTGAGGCCTTGATAGGAGCGATCTATTTAGACCAAGGTTATATGAAGGCGGAGAAATTTATCCAAACGGAAATTATTACTTACTTAGAATCTATTATCAAAGAAGGCAAGCATATCGATCCTAAGACCTATTTTCAAGAATTAGCTCAAGATAAATATGGCATTACTCCAGCCTATGAGGTTGTATCGGAGGCCGGCCCGGACCATAATAAGGTTTTTAAGATAGCAGTTTTCTTGGATGAGAAGAAGGTTGGTCTAGGAGAAGGAAGTAGCAAACAGAAAGCTGAGGCAAGTGCCGCTAAAAATGCTCTTGATAAATTAAAACTAGAAAGTGAAGAAACAGTCGATTAATCAATCTTTATCTTATAGGAAGATAGTAGTTCTTCTGATAGTAGGCATAGCTATATATGTCCTAGCTACAAGCTGGCTTGGCTTTGATAAGATTTTTGACCTTCTGAGTGAAGCAAATATTCTGCTGATTTTAGTTGCCCTACTATTTGAGTTGTTCGCCTATTTTGGGACAGGCTATCTGATTTTATCTATATTAAAACATCTAGAGGTAGATATATTAGATTACAAAGAGGCTTTTAGATTGGGCACGGTCTCTATTATGGCGATTCATTTGGTGCCAGTAGCCGGTTTTGGAGAGGCAGCCTACAGCTACTATTACTTACGTAAAAGAGGGGTCCCAACAGGTAATATTATGGCTATGATTATTACCCGTTTAATCTTCTCTTACTCAGCCTTCTTTATAATTCTTGGAATAAGTCTTCTTTTTATGCCCACGCTCCCCGATGTCTCATTTACTGGCAAGGTTGCATCAGTATTAGTGCTATTGATATTAGTCGGCGGGATTATTCTAGCTAGAAATCTCTATCTAAACTTTAACCGTTTTAGATATTTTTTTAAAAAAATTGTAAGTTTTTTAGATCACTTCAAGATGGTGATCCTAAAGAGAGCCAAACTTAATATGAGCCAGAAAGAGGCCGTTATCAGAGATATTCATAGTGGCTTCTCTCCCATGGACTCTCTCCCTATCTTTTCCCGTCAAACTGCTATCGCTCTTATCTATTGGGTTGGTGATATTCTAGTGCTATTTTTTGTTATTCTCTCACTTGGAGCCTATATTCACCCGGCCAAGCTAATTATTGCCTATGGCGTGGCAACTAGCTTAGGTGCAATTTCCTTTATACCTGGCGGTCTTGGTGTGGTTGAGGGAGCTCTCGGGTTGATGTTAGTTAATGTTGGTCTGCCTCTTGATATAACGATTTTTTCAGTTATTGGTTATCGGCTAATCTCATTTTGGCTAATGATCCCTGTAGGTATCCACTCAGCTATTAAATTAAATTCTAAGATTAATGGAGAGGCGGAGTATGGTAAAGAGTAGGTCTATAGCAAAACTTATTTTACTTATCTCCATTATTGTCGGAGTTGGCGCACTTACCTATCTAATCTACTATTTAATTGATCCTTGCTACTCTTGTCAGGTCGGCGGCTCTCTAGATAGTATGAGTAGTTTTACTCTAATAACTTTGGCAGCTTTAACGGATTCTATCAATCCATGTGCTCTAGCAGTGCTGATGATCTTACTTGAAGGTTTGGTATTGATTAGAAAAAAAATAATTCAGACCGGTTTGGCCTTTATTGCCGGTATCTTTATATCTTACTTGCTAATTGGGCTGGGGCTAATTAAAGGCATAGGCCTGTTTGATAATCTTGATTTTTTCCATATTATCATCGCTCTAATAGCAATATTAGTGGGGATTTTCAATATAAAAGACTATTTTTTCTATGGTAAGTTTTTTAGGATGGAGATTCCAATGGACTGGCGACCAAAGATGGGCAATCTAATTACTAGAGCAACTAGTCCATTAATTGCTTTTTTTGTAGGTTTTTTGATTTCATTTTTTGAGCTTCCTTGTACCGGAGGGCCCTATCTTTTTGCTCTTAGTATCTTGGAGAGTCAAGAGTTCTCGACTATACTCTATCTAATTTACTATAATCTAATCTTTGTTCTACCACTTATCTTAATAATATTTGCTGTTCATTACTCTGTTATTAAAGTTGAGAAGACCGAGGAGTGGCGTCAGAAAAATATCAAGCTCCTTCATCTAATAACCGGGATTCTAATTTTTGGCTTAGGATTCTGGCTTTTGCTGGTAACCATTTAGTTTATCTGCTATAATAGGCCAAATCATTAATTGATAATCTATGGATTGGTATTGGTGGCTGGTGATTGCCCTTGTCATTATCATTCTTATCTGGTGGGCAGCCTCAGCTTCATAAAATTAGTCTATCTATAACTGATCTACAAAAAAGAACCAACATATTGAAGTTGGCTTTTTTATTTGGTATGTAAATACCTACCAACTATATACTTCCCTTGCCCAATCAATAAGCTTTCTAGAGTCGCTAAATCTTAAGGTGGTAGAACCGGCATCCAAAATAATAGATATTATCTTACCACTACCATTATCCGAGCCTGCCATAAAACAATGGCCCGCCTCTTCTAGATAGCCCGTCTTAATGCCAAAGATATCATTATCAGTGGAGAGCATCTGGTTTGAGGCCCTAGCTGTGTAATTGTAGCCTTCTTTTGAGACAATTGTTCTGCTGGTTTTGTTAATCGCTTCTCTAATTTCCGGCTTGGTTAGAGCGTAGTTGGCTAACTTTTTTAAATCGATAGCAGAAGAAGTATTTTTTTCACTAAGCCCTGTCGATTCATCAAAATTGGTTGAGTACATGAGAAGTTCATCCGCCTTCTGGTTCATCTGTTTACTAAATTGACCATCCCCATGTTCTTTATCGTAGGCGTGAGCGATAGAGTATGCGCAATCATTGGCAGACTTAACAAGCATTGCTTCCAGAAGGTCATTAACTTTAAAATTCAGGCCTGGATCGATCCAGAGTTTCGAACCACCAACTTTATTCACTTTTTTAGAAATTTTGACGTATTGATCGAGATCCATATTCTCAATTGCCACTATTGCAGTCATTAGCTTGGTAATTGAAGCGATTGGACGCTCTTTATGTGCCTTCTGTTTGGCTAGAGTCCTATTGGAACCGTAATCATAGACCAAGTAGCTTCTACCTGTAATAAATGGTTTGTAAAAGGAGTCAGATTTGACTGGGTAAGAATTTATCTGCTCTAAATCTATCTCGGGTAATTTAACCGAGCTACTATTCAGTGATGATTTATTGAAGGTGTATAAATTAGTTGAATCTAAATTTGATAGGTTAAACCCTATAATCTCTGTTAAGACTATTAAAAATACTAGAATACTACTCATTAATCATCTTTAGCAATTTCTATACCAAGCTCTTTAAGTTGTTTTTTACTTATCTTGCTTGGTGCATTCATCATTAAGTCTCTGCCGTCGCCTGTTTTAGGAAAGGCAATTACTTCTCTGATATTATCTTCATTAGCGATCTCTGCTACCAAGCGGTCTAGCCCACCGGCAATGCCACCATGAGGAGGAACTCCATACTCAAAAGCTTCTAGCATATGACCAAACTTGTCCTTGATCTCACTATCAGACAGACCAAGAATTTGAAAGACCTTCTCTTGTAATTTTTGATCTGATATTCTAATGCTTCCCCCTGCTACCTCATAACCGTTTAGAACTAAATCGTAGGCTTGGGCCCTAACCTTCTCCGGCTGGCTCTCGAGTTTGCTGATATCTTCCACATTTGGTGCAGTAAAAGGGTGATGAGTTGAGACCAGCTTACCTTCGCTCTCCGAGTACTCCATTAAAGGAAAGTCAGTTACCCAACAGAAGGCCAGTTCATCTGGGTCCTCAAGGCTTTTTTTCATGTTGGGGCTATCTGAGGAGTACTCTTTCATTGCCTGCTGATAGGTTAATCTGGGGAAAGGAAGTTGAGTTATCTTTTTATTTGGGAAAAGTTCTTCTATCATCTCACTCATCATCTGCTCAACAATAGTTAAAATATCCTCTTGAGTGATATAGCTCATCTCGATATCAAGTTGAGTAAACTCTTGCTGCCTATCGGCTCGAGGGTCCTCATCACGGAAGGCTTTAGCAATTTGAAAGTATCTCTCTACTCCAGAAACCATTAAAAGCTGTTTAAATTGTTGGGGAGATTGAGGTAAGACATAGAAATTACCCTTGTGAAGCCTTGAAGGCACCACATATTCTCTGGCTCCTTCGGGAGTACCTTTAGTAATATATGGGGTCTCTATCTCCAGAAACGATTGGCCAATCAGAAAATCTGTTAAAAACCTAATAACTTTGGTTCTAACTCTTAGGTTCTCAATCATCCTCTGGCTTCGAAGATCTATATATCGATGTTTTAGACGTTTCTCTTCAGAGACGTTTCTGGTATCTTTGTCTACTTCAAAAGGAGGTGTTTTAGCCTTAGAGAGAATCTCTAGTTTCTTGGCCTCAATCTCCACCTCTCCTGAAACGATATCATCATTGACCATGCCGGAAGGCCTCTCCTTGACTACTCCCTCAATAGTAACGACATACTCTCCTGAAAGTTTCTTAGCAGCTCTATGAGCCTCTTTATTCTCCGGATCAAAGACTATTTGAACCAGACCTGTAAAGTCTCGAAGGTCGATAAAGATAATTTTGCCATGTGAGCGAATTGAATGGACAAAGCCCGCTAATCTAACGGTCTTGCCAGCAATTTTTTTAGTAAGTTCTCTAGCACTATGGTCTTTAAGCATAATAGAATAATTTCAAGTGTTAATATTACTAATATCTTACCTGTTTTTTAATAAAAAATCAAAAAGAAATGCAAGTAGTTACTTTTATTGGTATTGTTACTGTATCTATTCCCTAAGTTTAGCCTCAAACTTTTTCTCTACAAGGCTAATGGTTCTTTCTACTAACTTATCGACTTCTTTATCCTTAAGAGTTCGATCGGGAGCTTGGAAGAAAATATGATAGGCTAAGTTTTTTTTGTTTTTGCCGAACCGGTCATGTTCAAACTCATCGAAAAGCTCTACTCTTACAATTAGTTCATCGGCTGAAAGAATCAATTTTTTCACCTCATCGCTCTTAATATCTCTCGAGACAATAAAGGCTAAGTCACGATTGACCTCAGGGTATTTAGAGACCTCTTGAAAACTGAATCCTTTTTTGGGTGGTAGTTCTATTTTTTTATCTAGCCAATCAAAGTTAGCTCTATTTAGATCAAATTCAACAATGTGAATACTTGGCTTCCTAATCTTATATTTCTTAAATACTTGTTGATCTTTTTTATCGTCTCTATGAAGGTAGCGGTTTTCGGCCTTAATTTTAAGATTTTTCTCTAACTCCTTGGTAATTTGAGTTAGTTCCGCTTCCTCAACACCGAAGGCGACTAAACCTAACTTAAGATTTGCTTCTTTTCTGGTAACACTCTTTTTGTTAAATACTTGGCCTATTTCAAAGGCCTTAATTTGAGACTCTTGTTGGTTCTTGGCAATTGTTTTAACTAGGCCCGGGAAGAGAGAGGCTCTCATATACTTATTATCAGGATCTACCGGATTAACTACCTCGAGTAGGTTTTTAACGGGTAGATTAAAGACCTGGGCGTCTTCTGGGGAGATAAAAGAGTAGTTATATACTTCCAGGAAGTCTTTCTTGGCAAGATAGTCTTTTAATTGCTCTACTTGATACCAATTTGAGTCAGATAGATTGGATTCTTTCTTCTTTAGACTTTTTTCAGGCAATTTATCATAGCCATAGCTTCTGGCAACTTCTTCTACTAGATCCTCAACTATTCTGATATCACTCCTCCAAGAAGGAGTGGTAACTTTATTTCTCTCAATCTTAAAACCTAAATTATCTAGCATAGTTAAAATATCTTGTTCTTTTAGATCCAACCCCAGTATTTGATTGATCTTATTGGTCTCTAGTCTAACCTTGTTTTTTCTAAAACTAGAGCCTTTTTCCATGACAGGTTTAGCCACTTTAATTGTTGGTTGACCTTCTTTTAGGATCTCTATAACTAGCTTGGAGGCTTTGCTGGTAATATTAGGATCGACCATCCGCTCAAAGCGGTAGCTGGCCTCTGTTGATATGCTATGCCTTTTGCTAGTTGCTCTAATCGTTTTAGGCTCAAACCAAGCCGATTCAAGAATAATTCTCTTCGTTTTTTTAGTTACTTCGGTCTCTCTACCTCCCATCACACCGGCTAGGGCGATCGGTCTTTTGCTATCGGCAATTATTAAATCTTTTATATCTAATTTAACAAGCTTGCCATTAATCAGTTCAATCTCTTCTCCCTCTTTAGCAGTCCTGATGATTATCTCTCCCTCTATTTTATCGCCATCAAAGGCATGAAGTGGTTGACCCAACTCAAACATGGCAAAGTTGGTTGCGTCGACGACATTGTTGATTGTTTTCTCACGCATCTTCTCTAAGCTACTGGCAATAATTTCGTTTGAATTTTCTACCGAAAGTCCTTCTATTAATGTTGCTTGATATTTACGGCATAGCTTAGGTTCTTTTAAATTTAGTTTAATATGATCTTCGGTGTTTAGATTAGAATCTAGATTAGGTTCTACTACTCGTTTCTTTAAATCGTATCCTCCTATAGCAGAGAGCTCTCTGGCCACACCAATAATACTGGCCCAATCACCGCGGTTAGGAGTTACCTCAACTTTTAAAATCTCATCGCCTGACTCGTGTAGCAAAACTTCTTCTACCTCAAGACCCGCTTGGAGTAAAATTGTCTCTATTTTATTAACATCACTTTCTTCTATGTATTTGTTTAGCCAACTTAAGGGAACTAGCATATTATTTCTTAGTTATTTATCAAATTGCTTTAAGACTCTGAAGTCACTAGAGTATGAGGACCTAATATCTTCTACTCCATATTTTTCCATCATCAACCGGTCGATGCCCATACCGAAAGCAAAGCCCTGGTATTCCTTCGGGTCAACTCCCATATTTTTTAAGACTACCGGATGAAGCATACCTGAGCCTATCATCTCTCGCCACTGATCATCAAGTTCTACATCTATATCCATGCCGGGCTCAACGAAAGCATAATGATGGGGCCTGGTTCTAATATTAGTACTTTCTCCAAATATGTTCTTAAAGAAATCTTTTAAGGTTTTTATAAGGTGGCCCATCTCAATTTGTTCTTCAATAACAAAACCATCCAGCTGATAAAATGTTGTCTCATGAGAGGCGTCCGTAGTCTCATTACGATAGCATCTGCCCGGAACAATATATCTAGCAGGTGGCTTATCATTCTTCATGGCCAATAAGTCCATAGAAGTAGTATGGGTTCGTAGAAGTAGGTTATTTTTTAACCAAAAAGTATCTTGAACATCTCTAGAAGGATGATCTGCCGGAACATTAAGTCCATCGAAGTTTGTCCATTCATCGATCACTTCGGAACCTGTGAATACCTTAAAACCGTACTGGTCAAAATAGTTAATGGCGCTACGGTTAAACCAAGTTAGAGGATGTAATTTCATATCTAGCTTTTTAGCGAAAGTATAGTTCAAGCAAGACAACTACCACTAATAGCAATATTGCCTGCCACAGGGCAAAGGTATTGGTAGCCTGCATAATGATGATACTTAATAGGTAGAGAGATATCAAGCTTGATTGTCTGATCGAGGAGACCATCAATCCAGTTCCGGACTTGCTATTGATAGCTTCTCTAATATAGTAGCCGATTAAAGAGAGAAGAGCTGTTAGTAAGAAGAAAAGAGAGACAAAGAAAGCGATTAGGTAGCCCAGTTCAGCCTGGAAAGGATTAACTAAGAACAATAATAAGCTAAAAATAATGGCTGAAGCAATGCCAAAAATCCAAACGATTAAATTCAATAATACCAGAGGCATCTATCTACTTACTATTAATTTTATTTAGTAGGCGGTCTATCTTCTCGGCCCTCTCCCCAGTCTTATCTAACTTAAAACTGATCTTGGGGACATATTTGATCTCAACTTTCTTATTTAGTAAATCCTGAATTTTATACTTACCTTCCTCCAAGATAGCTAGAGCCTGCTCTTCTTTATTTTCCTGATAAACAGCTACCCAGATATCGGCATGTCTCATATCTTTGCTGACTTTAGCGTCCGTAACTGTTGCCACTATCTCCTTAGGTAATGTTTCCTGAACTAGCTTAGCTGTCTCTTGCTGAATCAGTTCCTCTACACTTGGTTGTCTTCTAGTCATAATAGTTTAATTATATCTTAAATAAACAAAAATCGGAAGGTTTGTCCTTCCGACATAAAATTGCTTTTTATCTCTTGCCCCATTGGGCGCCTCTTCTAGCCCCTTTCTTGCCAGGCTTCTTTCTCTCCTTCATTCTTGGGTCTCTGGTTAAGTAGCCTTCTGCTTTAAGAGTTGCTTTATACTCTTCATCGAATTTAACAAGTGCTCTGGCCAATCCTAATTGAACCGCTTCTAGTTGTCCTCTCTTGCCCCCGCCTTTGACCAAGACAGAGATATCAAACTTATCTTTTTGGTCAACCTTCTCTAGGGGAGTTTGGATGATAAAATCCCTATCTTCAAAATCGCCAAAATAGTTATTAAAACTTTTTTGATTTACTTTGATCTCGCCTTTGCCTTTTGTGATTCTTACTCGACAAGTTGAAGTCTTTCTCCTGCCGATGCCTTCGTAGTATTTTGCCATTATTCTTTAGGTTTAATTTCGGTTAATTTATCTATCTTTTTCTTATCTAGCTCTTGGCTACTTGGATAAACAGTTAGTCGTTTAAGTATCTCTTTTTTTAATCGATTACTTTTTATCATGCCGGCAATAGCTTTTTTAATTACCTCCTCAGGCTTAGTTTTGAGAAGGTCTTTTAGGCTAATCTCTTTTAGGTTGCCAGTATATCCTGTCGCTTTGTAATAGTATTTATTCTCTTCTTTATTTCCAGTTATCTGAACTTTATCAGCATTGATAACAGTTAAATAATCTCCTGTATCTAGATGGGGGGTGTAGTCGGGTTTCTTTTTTCCTCTAAGAATTTGGGATGAAGCTGTTGCTAATCTTCCCAAAACAAATTTACTGGCATCTATTAGATACTCTCCTCTTTTTATATCGTCTTTTTTTGGTAGATATGTTTCCATCGGTTATTTACTAGTTGTTCTTTGAGTCGATTCCTTCTCTCTTAAATTTGCCTTAGCTTTAGACTCTTTAATATTTTTATCCTGCTTTTTCCCTTCCTGGCTGCTAAATCGATCCCAGAATGATTTCTTATCTTTCTGTTTCTCTTCTTTTTTCTCTTTCTTACTGTCTTTACTATCTGATTTGCTGGTCTTAGTTTGTTTCAATTCATCATCAACAAGCAAGTCAAGATAGGCCATCTTGGAATTATCACCACCTCTTCTGCTCAGTCTAATCAACCTGGAGTAGCCGCTCTCTCTTTTCTTAAAATCTTCAAAATACTTATTATAGATATTATCCAAGGCTTGATCGGTAAAGAGATATTTAGCCAACCTCTCCTTATCGGCAGGAGTATTCTTTTTAGCAGTTGTTATTGCCTTGTCAACTGCCGGTCTTGCTAATTTTGCTTTGGCTAAGGTAGTTTTGATTCTACCATGCTCAAATATCTGAGTAACTAAATTACGGACCAACTTATCACGGTGAGCCTTTTTTCGGCTTAGTTTTTTTCCTCTTTTTCTGTGTCTCATTATGATTCCTTACTCTATACCCCACTTGCTTAATTTTTTCTCAATCTCTTCGATAGATTTTGGCCCTAATCCTTCCATTTCAGCAAGAGTGTCTTTGTTATATCTTGCTAATCCACCAACAGTCCTGACATTATTTGATTCAAGAATATTGACTGTTCTAGCGGGCAGACCAGTCTCTTCTATTGGGGTCTCTCTTGTTACTTGTTTAGATTTAGTTTTCTTCTTAGCTGACTTAGTTGATTCTTTCTTTGCCTCTGACTCCTTTACCTCTGCATCGATCTCTTCCTCTTCTGTAGAGTCTGGATCGGCAATCAAGTTAAAGTGCTTAACTAAGATCTGAGAGGCCTGCACTAGGGCTGAGTTAGGATCGACTGTTCCATCTGTAGTAATGTGGAGTTCCAGTTTGTCATAATCAGTAGTGCCACCAACACGCGTCTGAGATGTTTGATACTTAACATGTTCAATCGGTGCGTAATTAGCATCTATTGCAATCTGACCAATTGATCTTTCTTCTTCCTCTCTTTCTTCGGCTGGCATATACCCAATACCTTTGCCAACAGTAATTGTAGAGTAGAGTTCTCCCGATTTTTGAAGGGTAGCAATATGAAGATCAGGATTAACTATCTCAACATTACTAGGCGCCTCAATGTCTTTAGCAGTAATTTTCCCCGGGCCTTTTGCTTTAATAGTAAGTTCGACATCCTCATCAGATTCATAACGAACGTTGAGTTTTTTAAAGGCTAGAATAATCTCGATCACATCCTCTTTAATGCCATTTATTGTTGAGAATTCATGATCAACTCCTTCTATTTGGACATTCTTAACAGCTGCACCGGCAAGAGATGATAGCAATATTCTTCTTAGGGAGTTACCGAGCGTGACGCCGTAACCAGACTGAAGCGGAGAGATCTCAAAATGCCCATAGTTATCTTCCAGTTTTAATTGTTTGATCTTTGGTAGAATGATTTTCATAATTTACTCCACAAATATTTCTTAGTTAGTAAAATTTTAATTATTATCGACTATAGAATTCAATAATTGGTTGAACTTGAAACTCAACTAGCTGAGCTAATTCTTGAACATCTATCTTATCAATCTCAAGCTTGTTATCACTAGTAAGTTTAATCCATTTAGGTTTCTGTTTTTCTGCCTGAAGACGTTTAAAATTATCTGCCATATTACCACCAATAATCTTCTTATCTACTTCTATTTTGTCTCCCTCTTCTATCTTATATGAGGGGGTCGAGACTTTTTTGCCGTTGACTTTTACTTTGCCGTGAGTTACCAATTGACGACCATGCCTTCTGGAAAGAGCGAGTCCGCCCTGGTAGAGAACGCTATCTAACCTTGTTTCGAGTAGTTGAGCAATCTTCTCTTGAGTAGAGGTCGGAGTCTTACTGGCAGTATCAACGATGTTTCTTAACTGGCGATCCGTGATCTTATATATCTCACAGGCTTTCTGTTTAGCTTGTAGCTGGAAACCATAATCAGATTGACGGGTCGGTTTCTGCCCATGCTGACCTGGAGCATACTTTCTTCTGACAAAGGGGCATTTTTGGGTGAAGCACTTCTCGCCTTTTAGATATAGTTTTTGATTAAGTCTGCGACATCTACGACAGACAGATTTTGATTTTTTGTAGCGTAAACCCCTACCAGCCTCTTCGGTTTCAGTCGGACCACTAGCTTCCTCGACTTCTTCTGTTGTATTTGTCTCTTCTTCGGCCATATTTAAAATTTATGTTTTAATTATTATGGTTTTCTTGGCTTCTTTGCTCTTGTGCCATTATGAGCAATTGGCGTTGCATCAGTTAAGCTAGCCACCTCCAGCCCACTTGAGGCCAGTCCTCTAATTGCTCTGTCTCTACCTTGACCAATGCCCTTAACAACAATATCGACTTCTTCTATACCCATATCAAGTGCCTGTTGGCCAACATTGTTAGCAGTTACTCCGGCAGCATAAGGCGTGCCCTTTCTGGTTCCTTTAAAACCTGATCTTCCCGATGACGACCAAACTAGCAGATTGCCATTTTGAGAATTATATAGAAAAATACTGGTATTGTTAAAAGTAGATTTAATAACAGCTCTAGCCTTTTTAATATCGGCTTTTTTGATCTTAGTGGCTACTGCCTGCTTATTTGATTTAACTTGACCACCATCCTTAGTTTGTACTCTCATCTGTCCCATAGTATGTAAAAATTATAATTTCTATGTTTTCTCTGCAGCTGGTTTTCTGCCAGAACCGACTGTTACTCTTCTGCCTCTCTTGGTTCGTGCATTTGTTTTTGTTCGCTGACCATGGACGGGCAAATTTTTCTTATGACGATCACCTCGATAGCTATCTATATCTTTTAATCTTCTGATATTCTGATTAACCTCGAGCTTCAAATCTCCTTCTACCTTTATCTGGCTTTCAATGACCTCCCTAATCCTTCTTATGTCACTATCTGTAAGCTTACTGACCAGTGTTTTTTGATCGATATTTGCCTGACTTAAAATACTGCTAGATAAGGATTGCCCAATACCCTTTATCTCAGTCAGGGCAAACTTTACTTGTTTTTTTTCGGGGATATCAACCCCGGCTATTCTTACTGGCATATATTATTGATTAACCTTGTCTCTGCTTATGTTTGGGATTTTTGCATATAACAAAAACTCGCTTCTTCTTATTTTGCTTACTGTTGCCCTTGCTACTTCTTCTTATGATCCGGCAATCTGAGCAGATTTTTGTTACACTGGCTCTAACTTTCATAACTACATTAATAACAAAATTTGCTATTTTCTTCTTACGATTCGACCTTTGCTTAGGTCGTAGGGACTCATCTCCACTAGAACCTCATCTCCTACCATAACATTGATTCGATTCATCATCATCTTACCTGATAGATAGGCTCTAATTTCTTTACCCCCCTCAAGTTCGACCATAAATTGGGTAGAAGGCAAGGTTTTTGTTACCTTTCCCTCCATCTCAATTTTTTGTTTGTCTTTTTGGCTTGTCATTTGATATCTTTAATTACATTATCACAAAAAATTTGCTTAGTCAACACCTTGTTGCCTGTTTCTGTTATTAGGATTGTATCTTCAAAATGAGCCGTTTTAGAGCCATCTTTTGTATATAGACTGAACTGGTCATCTACTCTTGATATAACCTCTTCACTTCCGTTAGAAATGATCGGTTCAATAGCAATAGCCATACCTGGCTTCAACTTAATTCCAGTACCTTTCTTCCCATAGTTATATATTGCCGGCTCTTGATGAAGTTTCCTGCCAATACCATGGCCGGTTAGGCACTTAACTGTCTTTAGGCCCGCCTCAGAGGCTATCTTATTGATAATATTACCTATATCGCCCGTGTAGGCACCTGGTTTAGAAATCTCGATAGCTCTCCTTAGAGCCTCTTTGGTGGTTAGAAGAAGTCTCTCGTCTTCTTCTAATTGTTTTTTATCACTTCCTTCCAGTAAAACAGAGAAGCAGGCATCAGTATATAGACCGTCTTTTTTGAAACCTAGATCAACCGAGACTAGATCCCCGGGTTTAAATTTATAGCTTGTTGGTGGCGAGTGAACTACTTCTTCATTAACAGAGATACAGGTTGCACTCGGGTAGGGCTTAGACCCACCAGGGTAGCCAAGAAAAGCAGCTTCTCCGGATTTCTCTTTTATCATGGTTACTGCCTGATCTTCAATCTGTTTCTCGCTTTTGCCTGGTTCTACTAGGTTGGCCAACTTATTAAGAATTTCAGCCAAAATCTCCCCATTTCGTGTTAAGACTTCCTGCTCTTTCTTAGTTAATAATTTCATCCACTGTATTGGTTACTTTTTTACTAACCTTATTAATTGACGGTTCCCCATCGACAATAACTAAATTTCCCTTTCGGTCTAAGGTATTTCTTAAAAAATCTATCGGTTGACGATATTTGGCTATTCTATTAGCAACAACCTCTTTATTGTCATCACTTCTCTTCCTGCTCTTCAAGCGTTTATATATCGTATCTTCACTAACATCTAAATAGATTCCTCTAAGTGGTGCGAAATTGTTCTTTACTGAGAAGTCTTGCCACCATTTGAATTGATCCTTATTGAACGGGAAGTTATCCAAAATGATTGCTCTAGCTTTGGATAGTTCTAGCTGATTGAGCCTCTCTCTTATTAGCTTAAAAACTAGATCGTTTGGTTGAGGCTGGCCTTCTTGATATCGTTTTTTTGCTTCTTTTACAGTAGAATCATTTTTTGATGAATTGGTATATTCTTTTATTAATTCGCCAGTTGATATATATGGTAATCCAAACTTATCAGCGACATTCTCAGCTTGTATACTCTTGCCCGATCCCGGGGGACCAAAAATTAAGATGGGGGTAATCTTTTCCATGAGTTATTTTTTCTTTCTAATAATTACTATTGGTGTACACTCATCTGACTGACCGAGAGGATTATCTTTCAGAATTGCTATTATTTTTTTCTTGGTCTTCTTGCCAATCTTTCTACTTGCTCCAACAACCTGGCCACCGTAGTCGTTAATATCAATGATTGCTACTCCTACTCCAAGTTTCTCTGAGATCTTATCAGAGACCTGGTTCGGTCTTGCCGGGCCTTTGGAGACATGCTTGTTATATGGCGGAATAACATACTCTGCTGCGCCATCGATCAGCCTAGCCTTATTCCCGGCGATATAGTAAAAAAGCCCTTTAATTCCAAGAAGTTTGCCTATTCCTCCAATGATTGAGCCTAAGATGATTCGTGAATATCCACACTCGTCGATCGCTAACTGGAAAGTTTCTGGACTAGATATACCGACTCCTCTACTACTTTTAGTCACAAATTTAACCAAAAAACGAGCCAACCATCCTGGCTCAATCTCATCTTTGTGATAGGACCGTCCCTGAGATATGGCCGTCGCTTTCTCACTAATTCCAACAACATCGCCTGTCTCAACGATCTCTTTAAGGCTCTTCTCAGCCACATCTTCAATACTGTCCTCAGGCGTGATTATCTTTGTTTTTACTGGAATACGTAAATAGCTCACCCCGTCAATATTAATCTCTAGTTTTTGGCCGGGATTGGCTTTAATCTTCATAGATATAATTATAGCTGTCTAATATTCGTCGTAGCTTCTCATCGTAACCATGCCGTCTAGCTGGCGCTTGGTCTCAAGAACAACAGAGATAACAATCAATAGACCAGTACCACCGACAATGAAAGTAGTGATACCCGTCACAGCTTGAAGAATAAATGGCATAACTGCGATCAGCCCAAGGAAGATTGAACCACTGAACGTAACTCTGTTTAATACTGTGTTTAGATAATGCTTAGTCTTCTCTCCAGGTCTAATTCCAGGGATAAATCCACCTTGTTTCTGTAGATTTTCAGAGACTTGGTCCGGGTTGAAAACAATTGCTGTGTAGAAGTAAGTAAAAGCAACTACTAAAATAAAGTAGGCAATACCGTAAGCGAGATTGTTAGAGTAGAACTGATCGACACTAGAGGCTAAATTACTGATAGTAGAATTGCTGACATTAACTAAAAACTTAGCCAGAGACTGAGGAAATAGAAGCATGCTCATAGCGAATATAATCGGAATAACTCCACCTTGATTTATTTTTAATGGTATAAAACTCTCAACCCCACCATACATCTTCCTCCCCCTGACCTGTTTAGCATAGGAAACTGGGATCTTCCTTTTTGCTTCGTTGATATAGACAATAAAGACGACTATGGCAACAGAAAGAATAACCAGAGCAGCTAAACCAATTAGCTTGGAAGTGTCGCCTCCTTGTACAAGCAACCAAGTATTTTGGATCATCTGTGGTATGCCGGCCAGGATACCTAATGTTATAATCAATGAGATTCCGTTGCCAATACCTTTTTCTGAAATAATTTCACCTAACCACATTAAAAGAACTGTTCCGGCAGTGACAGTGATAACCGCCATAATAAGTTCAAACCCTGATAGATCGATACTAAACTGAGTAGTAGCAACCGATTGACCAGCCCCACTTAATACTTGAATCATCGCCCAAGCCTGGATAGCCGCCAAAGGAACTGTCAGTAATCTTGTATATTGATTAATTTTTTTCTGTCCCTCCTGCCCCTCTTTCTGGAGTTTCTCTATTGCCGGCCAGACCATACCTAGTAGTTGGAAAATAATTGAGGCAGTAATATATGGCCCAACACCCATTAAAATAATAGAGAAGTTCTCCATAGTGCCACCACTAAACATATTTAGTAGACCGAAAAATTGATTTTGGTTAAAAAACTCTTCTAATGTCTGAAGATCTACGCCGGGAAGAGGAATGTGGGCTAAAACTCTAACGAGAACAAGCAAAATAGCGGTAACAACAATCTTATTCCTAAGTTCAGGTATTAAGAAAATTTTCTTAATTTTCTCAATCATTTTTTCTATATATAAATATATTACTTGCTGGCTTCTTTAGCAGACTTAGAGAAAGACAGATCACTGGAAAATTTGAGCTTTTTGCTCTTATCAGACCCCATTGCTAGAACCTTAACTGGTTGCTCCTTATCTCTAATAAGACCTTTCTTTTCAAGAGTGCTAGGAGAGACAGTGGCACCTGTTTTGAAATGTTTATAGATCTCACCTAAATTAACGACTTGGGCAGGTCTTGACTCTCTGTTAAAACCACCTAATTTCGGAATTCTTTTCTTGATTGGATTTTGACCACCCTCAAAACCGGTCGGGATATTGTATCCAGACCTTGATTTTTGTCCTTTTGTGCCTCTACCAGCAGTCTTGCCTTTACCAGACGATATACCTCTGCCCGACCGGCGTCTATTTTTTATTAATTTCTTTAATTGGTCTGTTTTCATCTTTTTATTTATCGCTTTTTTCTACTATTTTAACCTGGCTTAACTTCTCCAGGGCTTGGTAAGTAGCTTTTAGGTTATTGATTTTATTTTGAGAGCCAAAAGACTTACTCAGTATATTCTCAATTCCGGCTAACTCTAGCACTTTTCTAACCACACCACCAGCAATAACACCTGTGCCAGTAGCGGCAGGCTTTAACAAGATATGAGCACCTGAAAATTTAGTTTCTATTTGATGAGGGACTGTACCTTCTACAATGTTTACCTTGAGCATATTTTTCTCAGCTTGTTTTTTTGCCTTATTAATTGCTTTGGATATATCATCTGATTTTGCGCTACCGATGCCAACTTTACCCTTTCGATCTCCAATACAGATAGCGCATCTAAACCTCATCCGCCTACCACCAGCAGTCATCCTAGAGATTCTATCTATTGAAATAATCTCTTCGTCATACTTACTCTCTCTTCTTCTTTGTCCTCTTTGATTATTCATAATTTGGAAAATAAAGATTAATTAAAAATCTAATCCTTCCTTTCTTAAGGCCTCTGCGAGCTTCTTTACCCTGCCTTTGTAGGGGTAAGGCGATCGATCAAAAACAATCTCTTTAATCTTGGCCTCTTTTGCCTCTTTAGCTATCTTCTTTGCCATTTTACTGATTAAATCCTTCTTAGCATTAACCTTATGATCGGAAGCAGCAACAATTACTTTGCCATCTACTCCAACCAGCTGCACATAGAAATGTTTGTTGGTTTTATTGACCATTAAAATTGGCCTTCTGCCCTTATTGATTGATTTGAGTTTTCTTCTAATTCTGTATGTCATAATTATTATTTAATCTATGCTTCCTCGCCCATCTTCTCAACAGTTTTACCTTCCTTCTGGGTAATCTGTTCACCTTTATATTTAATACCCTTTAAAACATAGGGGTCAACCGGCCTAACTTCCCTTATCTTAGCAGCGTACTGTCCTACAAGTTGTTTATCTTGACTAGTTACTGTTATCTCATTTTTATTTACTTCGAATTTCACTTCATTGGGAGCCTCGATCTCAACATCATGAGAGAAACCGACTTTGAGGGTAAGCTTGTTATTGTTAGCCTGAGCCTGATAACCAACACCATTAAAAACTAGAGTTTTGCTATGGCCCTTGCTTACTCCGGTTACTAGATTAGAGGTTAGTGAGTAGACAGTACCGACCATTGCTTTGGCTCTGCTGCTGTTGTTACTCTTATTTAGAAAAATTGCTTCTGAGCCACTATTATTATCCTTTTTAATTTCACCATCGACAAAACGTGTAAGGTCAACTTCGCCTTGGCCAAGCGGCCCTTTAATTAAAATTAAATTACCATCGACTTTGACTTCGACTTTATCGGGTATCAGAATTGGTTTTTTAGCTAATCTGCTCATGATTTATAATTATCTTAGGAAAGTTTAAATAATACCTGCCCGCCAATTTTCTTATCTCTGGCCTGTTCACCTGTCATCACTCCTTGTGAGGTAGATAAGACAATCGTGCCAAAGCCCTTGCCATAGCCTGCCAGGGGTTTATAGGGTTTGATTTGGCTACTTTTAATATATATTCTTCTACCAGGCTTACTGACTGAAATAATTTCATCTATTCCCGGCCTACCCGACGGATCATATTTTAACTTAACTGATAATTGTTTATCCTTCTTTTTAAACCCGCTGATATAACCTTCATTTTTAAGAATCTTTAAGATAGACTCTTTAAAATTGGAGTAATCGGTAGAGACTGTTCTCTTCTCAGTCATCTGTCCATTTCTGATTGTCGTCAACATGTTATTTATTTGATCCATAATATGTGTTATTTACCAACTAGATTTCTGTACGCCAGGAATCTGTCCTTTATTTGCAAACTCTCTAAAACAGATACGGCAAAGTTTGAACTTTCTAATATAGCCTCTAGTTCTGCCGCAGTTTTTACAAGCATTAAAATCTTTGGTTGAATGTTTATGCTCTTTCTCTGATTTTATTATTTTTGATTTTTTAGCCATTATATATCTAGTGTTAATATATCTATTCTTCCTCTTCTGTCTGCTCAGAATCATCTTCTTCTCCAGGCGTCTTAGCCATCTCAAGATATGTCTTCTTTCTTTCTGCCAATCGTTTCTTCTCCTCTCTACGCTTCGCCTCAATCTCTTCTCTAGCTTTTCTAGCCTCTTCACTTTCAAAAACAAAACCTAGGGCCTTGAATAATTTAGTTGCTTCTTCTTTATTATTAGCTGTAGTAACGATAGTGAATGATAGCCCATTAGTCTGTTTAACCTTATCATAATCTATTTCCGGAAAGAATACTTCGGCCGGCAGACCAACAGTCAGATCGCCTTGTGGAGTCAGAGAGCTAATAGTTATCCCTTTAAAATTCTTCCAGGAAGGAAGAACAATTCTAACAATTTTAGTTAAGAAATCATACATTCTCTTATCTCTTAAGGTTACTCTAAGTCCTACTATCTGATTTTCTATTACGCTGAAAGCTGAAACACTGGACTTTGATCGAGTTTCAACTGGTAGCTGTCCCGTAATTTTAGATAGCTGACTCTTCAATTCTTTTAAGGCCTCTTTATCTTTACCCTTCTCACCTATGCCCATATTAACTACAATCTTTTCCGGTTTTGGTATAGCAAAATCGTTATCACAAGAAAGCTCTTTCTTGAGTTTATTAAACTTTTTGGGTTGTAGATATTTTTTTAATCTATTCATCACTATTTTAATAATCTCTTAGGTAATCTCTCCGCACTTTTTACAGATTCTCTTTTTATCTCTCTTGCCATTACTATAGCCTACTCGGGTCGGCTTCTGACATTTTTTACAGATAAGCTTAACATTACTAACATCTATTGGGCCGGCCTGATCAACAATACCACCCTTAGGTTGTTTCTGGGTTGGCTTAAGATGCTTCTTTATCATATTAATACCTGAAACCACAATCTTATTATTTTTTGGCACCACCTTCTCAACAGTGCCCGTCTTGCCTCGATCTTTTCCTGATATGATTAATACTTTATCTGATTTTTTTATTTTCATAAGATTATTTTAAACAATTTCATCGGCTATGGAAGCGACACTAGGCATACTAACCCTAGCCTCATAAGCAATTGGACCTACTACACGATTTCCAATTAGCTCTTTTAGGCCTTCATCGACGATAATAGCAGCATTGTCATCAAATCTAACTACTACTCCATTCTCTCTTTTATAAGGTTTTCTCTGTCTCACAATCAAGGCTCTAATCACATCTTTCTTCTTGACACTACCACCTACTTTGGCCTTCTTAACTGAAGCAATGATATACTGACCAACTTCAGCCGTACGTTTCTCTGATAATCTCAAGACGTCAATACACTCAATTATTTGAGCGCCGCTATTATCTATTATCTTTAATTTTGTTCCGGCTTGGATCATATATCTATTGTTTTAACTATTTTTGTCTTTTAACTTCTTTATAGCAGTAAATCTTTTCTTCTTCGAAATTGGCCTACTCTCCTCGATAACAACCCGATCACCTTCCTTAAATTTATCGTTGGGATTGTCGGCTAAAATATTTTTATCAAGATAATATCTCTTTTTATATGTCGGATGCATCTTTAATTTCTCAATTCTAACAACAACGGTTCTATCCATCTTGTCACTGACTACTCTGCCGGTCAGTCTTTTTTTTCGAATATCGCTATCTTTCTTTTTCATCTTCAATTTGATTAGCTTTATTAGCAATTGCTGTATTGACCCTGGCCAAATCTTTTTTGGTTTTTTTAATACTAGCAGTATCTCTTAGCTTACTCTGAGAATGTTTTAATTTAATATCGGCCAGCTTCTCCTCAAGCTTATCGGACTCTTCAATTAACTTACTAAGTTTCTGTTTGTTATACTTGCTCATTATTTCACTCTCTTTTCTATTATTTTGGTCTTTACCGACAATTTATGAGATGCTAGTCTTAGTGCTTCTCGAGCAACTCTTGGGCTAACTCCGGCAATTTCAAATACTATCCGGCCTGGCTTAACCCTAGCGGCAAAATGATCAACCTCACCTTTACCCTTGCCCATTCTTGATTCAAGTGGCTTAGCGGTTACAGGATAGTCAGGAAATACTCTGAGCCATACCTCACCTCCTCTTTTCATATAACGAGCCATTGCTCGTCGGGCTGCCTCCAACTCTCTCTCAGTCAATTTGCCGGCTGAGGCCGCCTTAATACCATAATCTCCAAATTCTAGTCGACTACCTCTCTTAGACATTCCCTTAGATCGACCACGATGGTGTTTTCTGTATTTTACCTTCTTTGGGATAGCCATAATACTATTTTTTAACCTCTCCTCTATTTACCCAAACCTTTATACCGATACTGCCAAACTTGGTCCGAGCCAGAACTCTACTAAAATCAATATCTGCTCTTAGAGTCTGAAGAGGCAGGGCGCCTTTTGAGATGTGTTCAGTTCGAGCAATTTCTGCACCATTTAGTCGACCAGCAACCTGAATCTTTGCTCCCTGAACTTGGGGGTTTCTCATAATCTCTTCCATAACTTGTTTCATTGCTCTGCGATAAGCAATCCTTCTCTCAATCTGATAAGCTACTTGTTCTGCCATACAGCGAGCCCATAATTCAGGCTTTTTAATCTCCTTGACATCAACCTTTACCTTCTCTTTAGTTAGTTTATCTAGGCTTTTCTTTAATTTTTCAATTCCTGAGCCTTTATGACCAATTAATATTCCGGGTCTAGAAGTATAGATAGCAACTTCAACTACACCTCGGCTTCTTTCAATTTCAATCTTGCCAATCCCAGCATGGATAAACTCTTTATTGATATGATCTCTAATCTTAATATCCTCTTGTAATTTATCACCGAAGTTTTTCTGGCTAAACCATTTAGATTGCCAGTTCTTATTGGTGGGTATGCGATAACTAATTGGATTTACTTTTCTTGCCATTATATTTTCTTACTATCTTTATCTGATTTCTTGCCGCTTCTTTTCTCACCTATAATCAATTTAAGATTAGATGAACGTTTTCTAATAACATCGGCTCTACCACGTGATCTAATCAGTTGTCTCTTCATGGTCGGCCCGGTCTGGCAGACAAACTCTTTAACATAGAGCTTATCTTCGTCCATCTCTTTATCTCCAGCAGCTGATTGACCGGCAACTAAGGTCTTCCTAATCAATTTGGCTGCCTTGTTGTTCATTTGATAGCAGATTGTCTCAGCCTCATCAATTGTTTTGCCCTTAAATTTACGTAGCCAAGGGATAACTTTTTTAGGAGCTATTCTTAGATTTTTAATTGTCACCTGCGCTTCTTTTCCTGCCATAATTATATATATGATTAAATCTCTTGCCCTGGCGCAAAACCACTGCCTTTATCCTCATCTTCCTCTTTAGCCATTCGACCACCATGCCTGATAAATTTACGTGTATATGAAAACTCTCCTAATTTATGACCAACCATATCTTCAGCTACCCTAACCGGAACATGCTCTCTGCCATTATGAACCCCAATAGTAAAACCTACCATTTCTGGGGTGATCACACTCTCTCTGGACCATGTTTTGATGACCTTATCTTTGTCTTTGGCAGTCTCTATCTTTTTAGCTAGACTATCTTTAACAAAGGGGCCTTTTTTTAATGATCTTGACATATTATTTCTTCTTCCTCTTTTTCTTTCTTTTACTAACTATTAATTTATCAGAATATTTCTTCCTCTTTCGAGTTAATTTGCCTTTTGAGTGCTTACCGGTCGGACTTTTTGGATATTTCATACCGATAGGTGATTTTCCTTCACCACCACCATGAGGATGAGCACCTGGATGCTTGGCCACACCTCTAACTTTTGGTCTCCGTCCTAAGTAGCGACTTTGACCGGCCTTAGTTAGCTTTTTAAGGCTGTGGCTAGGGTTGCTCAATGCTCCCAGGGTAGCATAGCAATGGACCGATGTCAATCGTATTTCCCCTGATGGAAGAGTGATTAGAGCCCTTTTGCCCTCAATTGCTTTTAGGGTAGCACTATTGCCCGCACTTCGAGCTATTCTACCCCCTTCACCTGATTTAAGTTCAATATTATAGATCTCGCTTCCGGTCGGAATATTCTTTAATTTCATTCTATTGCCCGGCTTAGCAGAAACCTTATCGCCAACCTCTATAGTCTGGCCTTTCTTCATTGTTTGATTGGCTAATATGTAAGATTGCTTACCCTTACTATTCTTAATTAGTGCTACTCGTGCAGAACGATTTGGATCTCGCTGAATTGAGATAATCTCAAATTTACCCGGCTTATTGCGTTTAAAATCAACCAAACGATATAGCCTTTTGGCCCCACCACCACGATGAGCCGAAGTAACTCGCCCCATATTGTTTCTACCCACAGCTCTTTTTCGGCCATAAACTAGACGCTTGTTTCTTTTAGAATTAGTTTTTACTTTTGTATCTTTCTTGCTCATAATATTTATAACTTACTCGGCAACTTCAAACTCCGAAATTTTCTGTCCCTTTTTTAGTTTAACGATCGCTTTCTTTCGATCTTTCTTCTTTCCAGATCTCTGTCGCCATGATTTTTTCTTACCCTTAACTACAATTGTTTTGATATCAACTATCTCAACACTAAAACGCTTCTCGACTGCGTCAACAATTTGATTCTTCGATGCCTCTAAGTCAACCCAAAAACTATACTTTCCTTCCTCGACCATCTCAGTTGTTTTCTCTGTAATTACAAATCCTTTAATCTTCATAATTAATCCTTATTCTTATCAACTAAACTAATAAATTCCTCTAAGGCTTTCTTGGTAATGATCAGATAATCACTATTAAGCAGATTGTAGGTGTTTAAGCCACTCTTATCATAAACATTGATATATGGAATATTTCTCGAATACCTAATTATATCCTTACTACCCTCATCGATAATCGTTAAAATTGAGCCAGCCTCTTTAAGAGGTAGTTTGAGAATAAATTTTTCAAGTTCTTTAGTCTTTTCAACTTTAGGAAATCCGGTGATAACAAACAGCCTACCATTTTTCTCTTGATCGGCAATCAAGGAAGCAACAGATTTGCGTTTCATCCCCTTATTAACTTTCTTCTTAAAATTATTCTCTTTCCTGGGCCCAAAAGTGACGCCACCCTTCCTCCAAAGAGGTGAGCGAATTGAGCCATGCCTAGCTCGGCCGGTACCTTTCTGACGCCAAGGCTTCCTTCCTCCACCTGATCTCTCACTTCTATCTTTAGTGTGAACTGGTTTCTTTCGTGATAGTTTCTCAACTCGAAAAACTTGTGAGATAAGATCTTTGTTAAGTTTATCTGTAAAAATCTCAGCCTTAACTTCTATCTTTGAACTTTTTTTACCCGATTTTGATAATACATCTATTTTCATAATATTAAACTCCTCTTAATGTTAGGTAGGAGCCATTTGGGCCAGGCAGACTTCCTTTGAGAAAAATATTATTATCTTCAATTTTAACTACCTCTAAATTTTTGACGGTCACCTTACCACCTGCCATCCGTCCAGGCATCTTCTTACCTTTAAAAACTCTTGAGGGCATAACACATTGGCCGATAGCACCTGTCTTGCGTTTGTGGTGACTACCATGGCTCATCGGCCCTCGAGAAAATCCATGTCTCTTGATTGCGCCCTGAAAACCTTTTCCTTTTGAGAATCCAGTAGCGTTTACTTTTTCTATATCCTTTAGATTGTTAATATTAAATTCTTGGCCTTCTTTAAAATCAAGATCTTGACTATCGCCAATTAGTCTAAACTCTTTACAGATCCTATTCTCTCCCTCAGCCTTTAATTGCACGGCCTGGTAACCATCTTTACTGTTAGTTCTAACCCGACTTACCTTAGTTGGAATTAATTTAACCAAAGTAACAGGAATCTGCTTTCCTTTCTCACTAAAGAGTTGGCTCATTTCAATTTTTTTGACTATTCCTACTTTCATAATTTTGATTAAAAATACTCGCCACTTGATAAAAAACCCAGAGACGAGTAATTCTCTGACTTATCATTAAAACTATACAGAACTAGACAATGATTATTGGCTAGCCGTGATCATTAATAAAAACTTTAATTTAATCTTACATCTTTACTTCGACATCGACACCACTTGGTAGATCCAAATCCATCAACTTGTCAACTGTCTGGGGACTTGGCTTCTTAATGTCTACCAATCGGCTGTGAACTCTCATCTCATACTGCTCATGAGAATCCTCATGTACGAAGGAACTTCTTTTAACCGAAGTAAGGCTTCTCTTTGTCGGCAAAGGGATCGGTCCGGAAACGATTGCTCCACTTCCCCTGGCAGTATCGATAATCTTCTCCGCTGATTTATCTAAGATTCTGGTGTCTGCCGACTTTAATTTGATCCTTAACTTCTGGGTTGCTTTGGCCATTTTAGGTGAATATATTTAATTTTCAACAATGAACAAATCTTAATATTACTAACTCTCTTAAAATGTCTATGGCCCTAAGTTTAACTAGGGCCATATATAGACATCTTACAAATTACTTTTTAATCTTAGTTACCACACCGGCTCCAACAGTTCTTCCACCTTCTCTGATAGCAAACTTCATCTCATCTTCCATGGCGATAGGCTTACTAAGTTTAATTGAAGCTTTGATAGTATCGCCCGGCATTGCCATCTCAACATCTTTTGGAAGTGACAGTTCACCTGTAACATCGGTAGTTCTGATATAGAATTGAGGTTTGTAACCGGTCATAACTGGGGTATGTCTACCACCTTCATCTTTGGTTAGAATGTAGACCTCGGCGTCAAACTCGGTATGAGGGGTAATCGAGCCTGGCTCAGCAATTACCTGACCTCTTTCAATATCATCTTTCTCAATTCCTCTTAGTAGTACGCCCACATTATCACCGGCCTGACCCTCATCTAACTCTTTTCTAAACATCTCTATTCCAGTAACAACTGATTTTTCGGTCTCTCTTAGACCAACGATCTCTACCTCATCACCAACCTTAACCTTGCCACGTTCGATTCTTCCAGTTGGCACAGTACCTCTGCCTTCTATGGTAAAGACATCTTCAACGGCCATAAGGAGTGGCTTATCAACTGCTCTCTCTGGTTCAGGGATAGCTTCATCCAAAGCTTTAAGTAGATCAACAATTGGTTTAGCATCATCACCTTTACCATCAGCCTCCAGGGCTTTTAGAGCAGAGCCTCTAATAATTGGGGTCTTATCTGCGTCATATTCATATTTTTTAAGTAAATCTTTGACTTCTTCTTCGACTAGGTCGATTAGTTCATCATCATCAACCTGGTCTGTCTTGTTTAGAAAGACCACTAGCTTAGGCACACCTACCTGATTTGCTAGAAGTAGATGTTCTCTAGTCTGAGGCATAGGACCGTCAGCAGCTGAAATAACTAGGACTGCGCCATCCATCTGAGCAGCACCTGTAATCATGTTTTTAACATAATCTCTGTGACCTGGACAATCGACGTGAGCGTAGTGACGCTCAGGTGTCTCATACTCAACATGACAAGTAGCAATAGTGATGCCTCTGTCTCTCTCCTCCGGCGCAGCATCAATACCTTCTACATCTTTATCATCGGCCAACCAACCCTGGGCAGCAGCAGTCTTTAGCATAGCCGCAGTCAAGGTAGTCTTGCCATGATCTACATGTCCAATAGTACCGACATTAACGTGTGGTTTCTCTCTCTCAAATTTTTCAGCCATTTTTTTAATAAATCCCGGCTTCTCGGGACCTCCTGTAAATAATTAGACGATATTAGTTTTTAATTTAATCACATTCATATATTAACAGATAAAACCAAACTTTGCAAATAGTTAAGTTAACCTGTTAATTTCTTTTGATATTATATACCAAGGCTTAATATATTGCAAGTCTTGACAGCTAAATTAAGATATCATAAGCTATAGTCAATGGAAATGAGAAAAATCACCCAAAACTTACTCCTTCTGCTCGAACTACTAACCATACCCCTAACGGGCGGAGTAATTTTATATAAATAACAGCTAAAGATAAAATAAGTATAAATATTCCGCCCTATGAGGCGGATTTTTTGATTCTGGCTAGTTTAATTGAGCTCTTGGGAACATTTCAAGGGTTCAACCAGAGCCAACCAGAACAAGTAGCTTAACAAGGAGGAGAAGACAAATGACAGGAATGATACATCAAAGTGATCTTTATGATGTACAAATTAATCACAAACTAGCCTCTCAAGTATTAGATAAACTATACGTTTTTAAAGAGCCAGACGGAGAATCGTTTATACTTGTAGCCCGAGCTAGTCATCGTGATAAACCATATTCTAGTTGCGTTAATGGCGTTAATGATAGTCAGATAAGGAGCTTTGTCGCTGAGATAATCAGTGACACAGAGTGGAGAATTCCAGCTATAGGCATCCCTCACGAAGAATCATATGAGATCATGAACTATGTGATTGAGCAGATCCAAGAGGCACTAGAGAAAGTTTGAAAAAACTTATTGCTCGCAAACAAAAAGGCACTACCTAAAACTACTAAGTAGTCGAGCAATTAAATATAAATAAAAGGCCTTTCTTTATTTTACGTAATTTTCTAAGTACTCAATTAAAGGTAGGGCCACCTCTGTAATTTTATCTGAATCCTCCTCGTCCATCTGATCATAAGGTTTATCCGGATCACAGAGAACTAGCACATCTTTGGCAGCCTGATACATTTTCTTATCAAGCAGGTTAGCCTCATTTAGATCTTCTAATAAGGTTAGCGGTTTTCTGGCCTTAGATTTAGAGCTATTTTTCCGTTTATTTATTTCTTTAAGCGAGTTATATATCTTCTGCCTTAGCCAGCCACAGGCCTGGCAAGCGTTACTGGCATTAATATTTTCATCAGCCTCTTGCTTTACCTTATCAATCGCCTCCTTGCCTACTTCAGCTGCTTGCTTTAAATCTTTGACGGACTCTCTAGCCTTATCTAGATCACGTTTAAACTCAAAGAAATATGATATCTTTCCTGACTGAAGTGAGGGCAGAATGGCAACAATAAAGAGAAAAGCAAAGAGAATTATTGTATAGCGATCGACATTAACCAGTTCCGGACGGAATGAGTGGGCAACTAGGACAATTAATAGTAAAAATACCAAGATGTAGATAAGGGCAAGTCTTTTAAAGAGTTTGAACATATATTAGATATTAATGATATATAGCTATTTAAGATTATTCCAAATACCTATCCGAGCCTGTTTAGCCTCAGATTCACTAAGCTCAATCTCATACTTGTAACTATCATTAGGCGGGACGATATAGCTGTAGGCTAAGCCTTCCTCGACCATTATCATATTGACCATCGTCTCTCCGGTGTAGATATAGGCTAGAAGCCGGCCATAATGATCTAGTTTCTCTTGGTCAAACTTCAGCAGTACATCTTCACCCTCTACTAAGCTCTCCAGTTTCTCTCTGGCCTCCACACTATATGGGTCTCCTCTTTCGGGGGCATTAATTGAGAGCAAGCGGACCGTCTCACCTGAAAGCAATCTAATGGTATCCCCATCGACTACCTCTACCACATGAGCTTTTTGATTAGAAAAGACAGCCGAGTTACCAGCTGATTGACCGTATGAGAAAATGTAGAGCAAAGTTAAAACAATTAGAACTAGATAGATTCCAACTAAATAGTTAGACCTAATTAACCTACCAATCCTCCCCTTCATTGATCTCAGGCGGCTCTTCGCCGATTAGTTTTCTATATACTCTATCTCTAACCTGTTTTCGATAATCTACAAAATCTCTAATTTCTTGTCGAGCTCTCTCTTTACCTTCTTCATCTAATTTTTTCCAGTGCCGATAGGCCTCTCTGGTATTAACAAAATTTTTAGCAAACTCACTCTCAACTTCTCTTTGAGCAGCCACTGCTAAAATATCTAGATTTGAATCTATTTCCTCTTCAGTCTTATCAGCAACGCCTATTGTTTCCCAAATTATAAACTTCTCAATCTCATCTTCGTTATACTCTTGATCTAATTCTTCAATTGCTTGTCTAGTTATTTGGACAATTAGTTGTCTTAGTCCATTAACTGAATTCTGCTGGTCCTGCTCAACCTCTACCCAAGTAGAAGGATAGAGATATTGGATGAAATTATCCGGATCTGAAATCTCATATGCTAAAACATCTCTCTGTTCTGGAGTAAGCATCTCTGGGGTTAGTTCAGGCGATCCAGTCTCAGTTGTCTCAACTTCATGATTATTATTCATAACAGAAATATTATATCAACTATCATGACATTTTGCCAACTTTGACAGCAGGCATACTTATAGATAAAATTAACAGGTGCTTATTATCATTAAATAAAAATATATGGATGCCATAATTTTAACTGCAGGTAAGGGCAGTCGCCTTCAACCAGTAACCAACTACCTACCTAAACCGATGATAGATTTCTGGGGAATGCCATTTATCGAGTATACTATTAGGAACTTGAGCGAGACTGATGAAATAGATAAGATTTATCTAGTTGTAAATTACAAAAAGGAGTTGATAGTTGATCACTTTGGCTCGGAATATAACGGCACCCCGATTGAGTATCTGGTTCAAAATAGCTCCACCGGTGGCACAGCCGATGCTATTAGTTACGCTAAGGATAGTATAAAAGATGATTTTATTGTGATTCTAGGAGATGTCTATCTCTCAAATGATCATCTAAAACAACTTATTAATAACAAAGGCACGGTTCTCTCTGCCACTAAGATAGGAGACCCGCAGAATCACAAAATAATTGAGCATGACAGAGAGGGCAACTTAATCACCTTCTCCAATAATGGCAACTGGGCAGATTTGGGCTTCTGGCGTCTAACCCCAGATATTTTTAAATTTATTGAAAAGACCAGACCGGAATTTGATAGAGCTGAAGAGGTGAAGATGCTGCCCGTAATTGAAAAATGCAAAAAGAAGCTCAACCCTATAATCAACAGGAATCAAGAACCTTGGATCCAGATCGGTGACCACATGGAAGTAGAGGGGGTGATAATTGCTAAAGACTATTTAGGGAAAAAATATTATCAAAAAGAAGAAGGCGAGAGCTCAGTACAAGTCAAAACTACTAACTCCCAAATAGATAACTCAATCATTTTCGGTCCTGGTAGGTTAAAAAACTCAAAAATCTCAAATAGTTTAGTCTATCTCTGTCAGGATAATGATAATTTAGATCTAAATAGAGAGATTTGGGCGAGGTAGTTGACTAGTGACCAGATTTATATTAGTTTTAAATTGCCTTTGAACCCCATACAAACAGGAGGACATAAGATGTGCAAAGAAGCTCGACTCCTAGTTGATTTTATGTTTATTTCAATTGGTTCTATTTTCGCTGGAAGTTTTGCCGGGACAGGTGTACTTATTGCCCTATCAAAAGAAGGAAGTGAGTTTCCAGGAAGCATACTTTGGTTATTATTAATAGGTATTTCATTGCTTATCATAACTAAGAGCATAAGAGAACTGGATGTTAGACTTGACTGTTATATATTTTCTGTTTTAGCACCTACTATATGCTTCTTTATTGGCGGCTCGTTAACAATTGGCACTATACCACTTATCGCATTAAGTTAAGAAGAATTCTTTTTGCGATTTTTTTCTTAAACAAAAATCGGAAGCCTGTCCGCCACCCGCCTGCCATTGCTGTGCTCAGGCACTAGCGGGCAGGTCACTAGCTTCAGTCTTTGGCAGACGGATCCGGCTTCCGATTAATAGTCCTTCATTAAGTCTATTTCCTGCCTTCTACAATTTCTTCTTGGATATTGGTCGGTACCTCGGCGTGATGATCATATTCCATCATAAAGCTACCTCTACCTGAGGTAAGAGATCTTAGTCTGGTGGAGTAGCCAAACATCTCTGCCAAAGGAACCTTACAGTTAAGTACTTTTAGATTTTCTCTATCTTCAATCTGCTCAATTTGCCCTCTTTTAGAAGAAATATCCCCACTAACGTCTCCCATATACTCAGCCGGCACTACTACCTCTAGTTTCATAATAGGTTCCAAGATAACAGGATTAGCCTTATTGGCAGCAGAGGTTAGGGTTTTACTAGCAACAATCTTGAAGGCTGCCTCTGATGAGTCTACCTCATGATAACTGCCATCAAACAGTTCAACTTGTAGATCAACTAAAGGATAGCCGGCAACCGGCCCCTTAGTTAGGGACTCTTTAACACCTTTTTCAACTGCTGGAATAAATTCATTCGGGATTACACCGCCTTTAATCTGATCTTCAAACTTAAAGCCCTTGCCTCTTTCAAGAGGTTTAACTCTTAGCCAGACATGGCCATACTGCCCCCTACCACCGGACTGACGAACATACTTACCTTCTTCCTCAATCCCTTTTCTAATAGTTTCTCTGTAGGCTACCTGAGGTTTGCCAACATCGGCCTCTACTTTAAACTCTCTCTTCAATCTATCTACAATAATTTCTAAATGAAGCTCGCCCATACCCGAAATTATGGTCTGGCCAGTATCTTCGTTGGTCTCAATATTAAAGGTTGGATCTTCATCAGATAATCTGTTCAGTGAAACACCAAGCTTCTCTTGATCGGCCTTGGTTTTAGGCTCAATAGCTACAGAGATAACAGGATCAGGAAATTCAATTTTCTCTAGAAGAATTGGATTATCCTTATTAGTTAAGGTATCTCCAGTAGTGGTATCTTTTAGGCCAACTATCGCAGCAATATCACCAGCTTTAACTTCCTCGACTTCGGTTCGACTATTGGCATGCATTCTAACGATTCGGCCAATTCTCTCTTTGGAGTTATTAGATGGGTTATAGACATAGGAGCCGTTCTTTAATGTACCAGAATAGACCCTAGCATAAGTAAGTCTACCGACAAACGGATCGGTTGCAACCTTAAAAGCAAAGACAGCCAATGGCCCATTAGGGTCAGCCTCAATCTCAATCTTTTCATCGCCACCAGCTTTCTGAGCTTCAACTTTAGGCACCTCTAAAGGACTTGGCAGGTACTCACTGACCGCGTCAAGTAGGAGCTGGACACCGATATTTTTCAAGGCACTACCAGTTAGAACGGCAGTTACTTCATTATTAATTATCGCTTTTCGCAATGCTTCTTTTAACTTCTTCTCCTCTATTTGATTTCCTTCTAAATATTCATTCATCAGTTCCTCGTCAGTCTCAACAATCGCCTCGATCATCCGTTCACGCCATTTTTTAGCCTCATCCTGAAGCTCTTCCGGAACTGGCTCTCTTTTAACTTCTTCACCCATCTTACCGGTAGTTGTAACCTTCTCCATCTTAAACAAGTCGATCACGCCTTCAAACTCATCGCCACTACCGACAGCAACCTGAATAGGCACGATATCGGCGTTCAATCTTTCTTCGATTGATTCAATCGATCTTTCATAGTTTGCTCCTGTTTTATCCATCTTGTTAATAAAACAGAGCCTCGGCACCTCATATCGATCGGCCTGTCTCCAAACGGTTTCTGATTGAGCTTCAACACCAGCTACTCCGTCAAAAACAACAACCGCACCATCTAATACTCTTAAGGATCTCTCTACTTCCACAGTAAAGTCAACGTGACCGGGAGTATCAATAATATTTATTTTTAATTTGCCTGGTTTTTCGCCATAGAGCCATTCTGGTGCAGACCAAAATGCGGTGGTAGCCGCAGAGGTAATAGTGATACCACGTTCCTGTTCTTGCTCCATCCAATCCATCTCTGCTTCACCTTCGTGAACCTCGCCAATCTTATGTTTCTTGCCTGTATAGTAAAGAACACGCTCCGTTACAGTCGTCTTACCTGCATCAATATGAGCGATAATTCCGATATTTCTAGTTTTATCTAATGAAACTTTTTTAGCCATCTTGTTAAATATATTAGTTCAAAATAAATTAGAATTTAGCGTAGTGGGCAAAAGCCTTGTTAGCCTCAGCCATTCTGTGGGATTCGTCTTTCTTGCCAACGGCAAAACCTTCATTTTTACCTGCGGCAATTATTTCATTAGCCAATCTGCGGTCCATAGAAACTCCACTCTTCTCTTTGGCCCCGGCTACCATCCAACGCATGGCCAAGATCATTCTTCTTCTCTTACTTACTTCTTGGGGGATCTGATAGTTAGCACCTCCAATTCTTTTACTTCTTACCTCAAGTAGGGGGCTTGCGTTCTCCAAAGCTTCTTCAAAAACTTCAATAGGGTCTTTTTTAGTCTTCTTTTTAACAATATCTAGAGCCCTATAGACAATCTTTCTTGCTAATTGCTTCTTGCCCTTTCTCATAACATAGTTGATAAACCGAGCTAAAGTTAATGAACCATATTTAGGATCTGGATTAATTGTTTTATAGTCTGCTTTTTTGCCCATAATTATTTTTCAATCTTATAGTCTGGTTTTTTAGCACCATATTTACTTCGAGACTGTTGCTTAGAATCTACACCACTAGTATCAAGATGCCCTCTAACAACATGGTATCTTATACCAGGTAAATCCTTAACTCGACCGCCCCTAATTAATACTACAGAGTGCTCTTGTAGGTTGTGACCTTCTCCCGGGATATAGGCGGTTACTTCCATGCCATTAGTTAATCTAACCCTAGCAACTTTTCTTAAAGCGGAGTTAGGTTTCTTAGGAGTAATAGTTGAAACTTTGGTACAGATTCCTCTTTTAAACGGTGAACCCTTTCTATACTCGAAAGGCTCTCTTTTAATAGAATTAAAACCTCGCTGAAGAGCAGGAGATTTCGACTTATTTTTTTGAGCCTTCCGTCCTTTTCTTACTAATTGGTTGATAGTTGGCATATGAAATTTTCTCAATTTATTTATAAGTGTTCTTTATTCTAACAATTATTTTAACCAAAGTCAACAGGTTATTTATTCTTGTTATAACCTGTACCAGCCGGTATTAACCTACCGACCATCACATTTTCCTTCAAGCCATTTAGATTATCAATGTCTCCATTAATTGCTGCTTCTATTAATACCCTGGTCGTCTCTTGAAATGAAGCCGCAGACAAGAAGCTATCCGTATTTAGAGAAACATTGGAAATACCAAGTAACAACTCTTCATATTCAGCAGGCTTCTTCTTTTTCTCTTTTAATTTACTGTTAACATCATCGACCTTTCTTCTCTCTTCAATTGAACCGATTACAAAATCTGAATCATTAGATTTGGAGATTCTAACCTTTGAGAACATCTGTCTAATAATCACCTCGAAGTGCTTATCATGAATAACCTGGCCCTGAGAAACGTAGATATTTTGGACCTGACCTAAAATATATTGCTGTACCGCCTTCTTACCAGAAACCCTGAACTTCTGCTCAAGATCAACATGACCTTCAGTAATTTGATCACCTTCCTTAACCTTAGAGCCCTCTTTAACAGCTAAGTTGGTGAACGGAGAGACGGTATAGTTCTTTCTAACATTATGGAAACTAACTAGAGTAATTTTATTCTTGGTCTTCTTTATCTTAGCTCTAAAATCGGCCTTAATATCGCTACCTCGAGATCTTTCTATAATAACCTGACCACCTTTGACTTCTTCCCCATCCTTAACTTTAGGCTGATAGCCTTTCTTGATCCGATAGTCAACAGTCTTTTTATCATCTGAAACAACGGAGATTATCTTCTTCTCATTATCTTCATCTTCTTTCACTTCAACCTTACCGTCGATATCAGCTAAAATTGCTGGAGATTTTGGGGAACGGGCCTCCAATACTTCTTCTACCCTAGGTAGGCCTTGGGTAATATCTTCACCGGCCACACCACCGACATGAAAAGTTCTCATAGTCAACTGGGTGCCAGGCTCTCCAATAGACTGAGCGGCGATAATACCTACGGCCGTACCCGGCTCAACCATCTTATGAGTCGAAAGGTCCTGGCCATAACATTTCTGACAGATACCATCGGGCATTTGACAGGTAAGAGGTGAGTATACTTCAACCTCCTTAACTGATGAATCTTCAAGTTTATTTAATAGTTCCTTGGCAATTAGATCGCCTTTCTTGGCAAGAACTTTCTTGCCATCTTTAATATCTGCCGCTAAAATTCTACCACTGATTTTCTGGTGAAGCTCTCGGCTTACCCCCTCTTCTTTTTCTATATTAATTTTTAATGCTTCGCTGCCACCACAATCTTCCTTATTTATAATCAAATCCTGTGAGACATCAATCAGTCTTCTTGTTAGATAGCCTGCTTGAGCTGTTCTTAGAGCGGTGTCGGTTCTACCTTTTCTAGTACCATGAGAAGAGACAAAGTACTCATTGGAAGTAAAACCTTCCCGATAGTTAGCCTTAATTGGCAGCTCTATTACCTGACCGGCTGGGTTAACGACCATACCTTTCATGGCAGCCAACTGACTTAACTGAGCCGATGAACCACGAGATCCGGAATCTACCATAGTATGAATAGGGTTTCCTTGACTAAATCCTTTGCTCATCTTCTCATCTAAATCATCTTTAGCCTGAGTCCAACGATTAACAATCATTGAGTATCGCTCCTCTTCAGTAATTAACCCATCTTGATACTGTTCATTTATGTCATCTACATCACTCTGAGCCTCATTGATTAATTTTTTCTTTGCTGTTGGCACATTTACATCTCCAATTGAGAAACTGAGTCCGGAATGAGTGGCGTAATGGAAACCTAGCCCTTTAAGCTTATCAATAACCTCTACAGCTTCCTCTTTAGAATATTTAGTAATCATTCTGTCGACAATTTGCCCAATCTCACCTCTGCCGATTATCTTATTTATGTACTCAAATTCCTCTGGCAAAATCGAGTTAAACATGATCCGACCAACGCTGGTCTCAACTAACTTATCATCAATTCTGACCTTAATCTTAGAAGCAACACCAAGCTTCTTGTTCCTGTGCATTCTAAGGGCCTCATTCGGATCAGCAAATGTTTTCCCGGCGCCCAGACCTTTCTCTTCAATCATGGTTAGGTAGTAGAGACCAAAGACCATATCTTGTCTTGGGTTAACAATAGATCTTCCTGTGGCCGGCTTAATTAAATTATTGGTTGACATTAATATATCTTCCGCTTCCTGTTTGGCTTTCTTAGTTAAAGGAACGTAGACCGCCATCTGATCACCGTCAAAGTCAGCGTTATAGGCTTCACAGACAAGAGGGTGTATTTTAACTGCCTTACCTTCAACTAAAACTGGTTTAAACGTCTGAATACCAAGCCTGTGTAAGGTTGGCGCACGATTTAAGGCTACAGGATAGTCTTCAACAACTTCCTCTAATATATCCCAAACTTGTTCTTCCTCGTTATTGATCATTCGGGTCGCGTTCTTAATATTTTGAGCATACTCTTGCTTGATAAGTCTTTGGATGACAAAAGGCTTGAATAGCTCCAAGGCCATCATCTTAGGTATACCGCACTGGTTAAACTTAAGCTCTGGGCCAACAACAATCACACTTCTGCCGGAGTAATCTACACGTTTACCAAGTAAGTTTCTTCTAAATCTTCCTTTCTTACCTTTGATTAGGTCTGATAGAGATCGAAGAGGTCTTCTGCCAATCTGGCTCTGACCTCCCTTGTTATCAATCAGGGAATCAACAGCTTCTTGAAGCATCCGTTTCTCATTTCTTTGGATTACTTCCGGCGCTCCTTTCTCAATTAATCTTTTAAGTCGGTTGTTTCGATTAATAACTCTTCGATAAAGATCATTAAGATCAGAAGCAGCAAATCTTCCACCATCAAGCTGGACCATTGGCCTTAAATCAGGAGGTAAGACCGGAATATTCTCTAAAATCATCCACTTGGGTTGGATATTATTTTTCTCTAAGCTTTTTAATAGATTTAATCTTCGTAGAAGTTTTTTGGGCTCACTACTGCCTGAATAATCTTTTCTAGCCTGCTCCAACTGTTCAATCTCTTCTTTCATATCAATTTCTGATAGTAACTTCTTAATCGCCTCTGCTCCTATGCCTACTTCAATAATCTGGCCATATTTTCTAGATATTTCGTGATATTGTGCCTCTGAAATAACATTTAATCGTTCTAGGCTTTTAAGCTCTGTTTTAGCCTTATTGTAGGCCTCCATAATATTATCAAGCTTCTTCTCTTTCTTCTCTTTAGATAGGCCCTTCTCTTTCTTTTCTTTTTTACTTGGACTGCCAGATAATTTTGATTTATATTGCTGTAATTCTTTCTCTAGCTTCTCTTTTGTCTGTTCCAGAAGCTTTTCGTCAACATCGGTGATAATAAAGGCGCCAAAATAGAGAACCTTATCCAGATCACTTGAGGTGATACCGAGAACATTGGCCATTAAAGAAGAGACTCCGCGTACAAACCAAGAATGAGAACAAGGCACAGAGAGTTTAATATGGCCCATCCGTCTTCTCCTAACCTTGCTAACTGTTATTTCAACTCCACATTTATCACAAGTAACCCCCTTATACCTGATCCCTTTATACTTACCACAATAACACTCATAATCAGTAGTTGGACCAAATATTTTCTCATCAAAAAGACCATATTTCTCAGGCTTTTGAGTTCGATAGTTAATAGTTTCAGAGTTCTCCACCTCACCATATGACCATTTTTCAATATCCTCCGGGCTGGCTAGACTCAATTTGATACCACTAAAATCGTCGGGTGAGATTACTTGATCGCCAATTTCTATTGATTTTGCCATTATTTATTTAAATTATTTTTTTATTTAAGAAGTTCTACTTTCAAGCCCAGTGCCTGAAGCTCTTTTATCAGAACATTAAATGACTCAGGAGCCTTCGGCCCTTCGATCTTCTCATCTTTAATAATCGCCTTATATGTTTGTGCTCGTCCAACAATATCATCAGACTTGATAGTCAGAAGCTCTTGAAGGAAATGAGCTGCGCCATGAGCCTCTAAAGCCCATACTTCCATCTCACCAAATCGTTGTCCACCAAATTGAGCCTTACCGCCCAGTGGCTGCTGAGTAACAATTGAGTAGGGTCCAATGGATCTAGCATGCATCTTATCTTCAACTAAATGTAATAGTTTTAAAATATAGATATTACCTATAACTGTCTTCTTATCAAAAGGGTCGCCCGTGCGTCCGTCATAAAGTTGGACTTTACCATTGTTTTCAAAACCGGCCTTCTCAAGCTCTTTCTGCACCATTGGCCATGTTGGACCCTCAAAAGCAGGTGCTATCGGTCGATAGCCAAGCTCTTTGGCGGCTAAACCCAGATGAACTTCAAAAACCTGACCTAGGTTCATACGCGAGATAATTCCTAATGGATTAAGAACAATATCAACTGGCTCGCCGTTTTCCGTCATCGGCATATCCTCTCTTGGTAAAATCTTTGAAATTACACCTTTATTGCCATGTCGTCCGGCTAACTTGTCACCTACCTTTAATCTTCTAAGTTGAGCTACCCACACTTTAACTTTCTGGTAGACTCCCGCGTCAAGCTCATCGCCGGCTGATTTGGAAAATATTTTTGCTCCAACAACTTTACCCTTCTCGCCATGTGGCAACCTTAAAGAACTGTCTTTAACATCCTTAGCCTTCTCTCCAAAAATCGCTCGAAGAAGTTTCTCTTCGGCCGATAGTTCAACCTCTCCTTTTGGAGAGATCTTACCGACTAAGATATCACCCGAACTAAGCTCGGCACCAATTCTAATTATTCCATTCTCATCTAAATTACCCAGGGCATCCTCGGAAACATTTGGAATATCATTAGTAATTTTCTCTTTTCCAAGTCTAGTCTCTCTAACATCAATCTCATACTCTTCAATATGGATTGAACTGTATCGATCATCTTTAACTACGTCCTCACAAACTACAATCGCATCTTCATAGTTTGCGCCATCCCAACTCATAAATGCTACTGTTAGGTTCTGGCCAAGAGCCAACTCTCCATTATCAGTAGAGAAATTATCGGCTATCACCTGACCGGTCTTAACCTTCTCCCCCACCTCAACTTTAGGGCGGTGGTGAATACAGGTAGACTGATTTGATCTGACAAAGTTAAATAATTTATAGGTCTTAAATTCGTCTTTGTTGTTTTTTATCTTTACCTCTTCATTACTGACCTCAACCACCTCTCCCGGCTGCGTGGCAGTAATAATCTGACCGGAATCTGCCGCTGCCTTATCTTCTAGCCCAGTAGCAACTAAAGGTCTTTGTGGTTTAATAAGTGGAGTGGCTTGACGTTGCATATTGGCTGCCATCAAGGCACGGGCACCGTCAGTATTTTCCAAAAATGGTATTAAGGAAGCCGATACAGATAAGATCTGACGAGGAGAGACTTCGATATAGTCTATCTCGTCTCGATCAACGACCTGAACCTCACCTTCTTTTCTAGCAATATATCTGTCTTCAGTTAATTTACCTTCTTTAATTGTAACGTGAGTAGCTGAGACGACGACATGTTTCTCTTCCTCGGCCGCGTCAAGATATTCAATCTCATCTGTTATTGTCATACCCTTGCCCTTCTTAACTACCTTCTTGTAAGGTGTCTCAACAAAACCGTATTTATTTATTTTACTAAAGCCAGCTAGATAATTTACTAGACCGATATTTTGGCCTTCAGGAGTTTCCACTGGACAGATACGACCATAATGAGATGAGTGAACGTCACGAACCTCAAAGCCGGCTCTTTCTCTAGATAGTCCTCCTGGGCCGGTCGCAGATAAAGTTCTTTTGTGCTCTAATTCTGCTAAGGGATTGGTCTGATTCATAAACTGAGAGAGTGCTGAAGAGGCATAGAACTCTTGTAAAATAGCAATAATCGGACGAGCATTAACTAGAGTTGCTGGAGTAATATTTCTTTGGTCAGCAACAGACATTCTGTCTTGGACAATTCTTTCCATTCTCAGGAATCCAACTCGAACCTTATCCCGAACTAATTCACCAACAGTTCTAACTCGTCTATTAGAAAGATGATCAATATCATCTTCTTCGGCATCTGGATCATTATTTAGCCTGAATATCTCTCGTATTGTTTCTACAATATCTTCCTTATCTAAAACTCTGTTCTCAATATCAATATCCTTATCAAGACCTAGTCGCTGATTGATCTTGTATCTTCCGGCATCCGATAGGTCGTAACGCTTAAGATCAAAGAATGTTTTCTCTAGAAACTCCTTGGCATTTTCGGCACTAGTCATATCACCGGGCCTAATTTTCTTATAGACCTCTTTGTAGGCCTCTTCACTATTAGAAGAAGGGTCTTTCTCTAAACTAGCTTCTAGGTAGTTATGATCTTCGTCGAACTCAATATCTTTAAAAAGCTCCTTAATATCTTCATCGGTCGAATAGCCTAAAACTCTAAGCAAGGCAGTTGCAGAAATCTTTCTTCTTCGGTCTATTCTAACGGAGACCACATTACGATTATTAGTCTCAAACTCTAGCCAAGCACCACGGTTAGGTATGACCTTGGCACCAAATAGTTTTCTACTTTTACGCTTATCTCTAACAAAAATGACGCCGAAGGATCTAATTATTTGATTAACTATCACTCTTTCCACGCCATTGATGATAAATGTTCCCTTGTTAGTCATCATCGGGAAATCACCCATAAATACTTTCTGTTGCTTGACCTCGCCGGTCTCTTTGTTAATAAGCTCAGCTTCTACATTGAGAGCTGACTGATAGGTGAGATTGTGTGTGACACACTCGTGAACATTAGCTTCGGGTTTTTCAAACTCAAACTTCTTGAACTTTAACTCATAAAGCTCGCCAGTAAAATCCTTAATTGGAGAAATTTCCTCGAACAGGTCTTTAAGCCCCTCCTCAATAAATTCATTATATGAATCGATTTGGAGGTCAATTAAACTAGGATAAGGCTCTCCAGTTGGTTTCTTGTAAAAATACTTATCCTTGAAACTTGAGATGTCTTTGGTTGGCATGAAAATATATTCCTTTGATTATTAATTATATATCTTTTTAGGACATCAAATTAAAACACAGCAATACTCTAGCTGATTTAAGTAGCCTTATTCTCCGTTACCAGTTTTTTTCACCCCTGTGTCTCACCTCGTCTTCCTATTTGTTAATTTCTAATACTAGTTTAATATACCCCTATATACTTGTCAAGGGCTTAAGGGCTATTTTGACTGTGAAGCTCAATAATCATATCAAGCAACTTACTAGTTCCGGTCTTCTCTAGGGCGGAAATAAGGAATATATTACTCTTCACCTCTTCTCTCAACTCATTCAACTTCTCCTTAAGATCACCTTTATCCACCAAGTCAATCTTGTTAACTACTACTATCTCTTCCTTATCTTCAAGATCTGCCTGATACTGCTTGAGCTCATTTCTTATCATCAAGTAATCAGCCACTAGATCATCACTAGAGCCATCTAGTAAGTGGATTAATAGATTACATCTCTCAATATGAGCTAAAAATTTATCACCCAATCCTTTGCCCTTGTAAGCATCTTTGATTAAACCAGGAATATCGGCGGCTACCAACCTCACTCCTTTATGCTCAACCACCCCTAGATTTGGAGAGGTGGTGGTAAATGGATAGTCAGCAATCTTCGGCCTGGCTCTACTAACAACTGATAGCAAGGTAGACTTGCCGGCATTTGGTTTGCCAATAAATCCAATATCTGTAAGTAATTTAAGCTTAAGGAAGATCTCTCTGCTCTCACCCGGCTCTCCATCTGTCTGCTCACGGGGCACTTGGTTAGTAGAAGATTTAAACTCAGAATTTCCCTTGCCCGGATTACCACCCTTGGCAACTAAAATTGAGTCACCCTCTTCTTTCAGGTCTGCCAACAACTTCTTCTTACCACCAACTACTTCGTAGACCTCAACTCCAAGTGGCACGGGTAGAACAAGATCATTTCCGGAAGCTCCCGTCCGTTCATTCTTCTCGCCTGGCCTGCCATTTTGAGCCTGATACTCTTTCTTAGAAGCATAATCGACCAAATCGGCCTTAGACTTAGAGGCTTTGATAATAACATCACCACCCCTGCCCCCGTTACCACCATCAGGGCCTCCCTTTGGCTGGTATTTAGCACGCAAGAAAGAGACTATACCATCACCTCCCTTACCCGCCATAACTTCAAATTTTGCTTTATCATATATCATACACCCTCACTATTACATAAAATCTTAAAAAAAGAAACAGTCAAACTCACAAAATATATATACTAACATATATTAATGATTAGGACTGCTTTTGTTGTGGTTATTAAAATCTTGAAAGAATTTATTGGTCAATCCGATATTATTAATTTTTTCTCCACCTAGTTCTTCTGTCGGTTTTTTTATTCTTTCTAACTCTCCTGGCGGCGTTTGGTTGATTATTGTTTCTCCTTTGTCTTTTTTTGCTATACCCCACTTCATCTGCCTCCTTGTTAAGCTGCATTTTTCCCACGCTCCATATTTATTGTATCAAAAAAGCCGACCTATTTCATCGACTCATATTTATTCGGAAGGTAACCCGCCTGCCAAAGACTGAAGCTTTGCTGATGGCGGGCAGGCCTTCCGATTTTGTTATTTATAGATATAGCCCATTATTGTACTGGCATTTGCTGAGACAGTACGGCTATTTACTCTGCCCCAGCCGGCAACACCATTCATCTCTGAGAATGTAACACTACCACCGCTAACAGACTCTACGATAGCCACGTGGCCCCACCAGCTCTCATTTAAGACAATTATGGAGCCAACTACTGGCTTGCTGCCTGTTGAGTAACCCATAGCTCTAGAGTTCGGTAGCCAATCTCGAGCATTACCGATCCAGGGAATGTTCTTTCTACTAGCCACATACCAAGTGCACCAGCCGTAAGGAAAGGTATTGTAGCTAGAACCACCTGAGTAGTACTTTGACTTGTTTGGTTGGGAAGAGCCATAGCTACTAGCACTGGCAACTTGACTACCTCCACTATTACTAGCAACGCTTGGAACCGACTTCTCGCCATCTACAATCAATACTTTATCGCCTTTATCTAATCTATCTTTCTTGTCTAAACCATTAAATTTTAGAGTAGATTCTAAATTGGCAGAGAATCTATCTACCAACTTATTAATACTTTCTTCTTCTTGGGCTGTGTACCACACTCCATCTTTTCTAGGAACTATTAATTTCTGACCAGACTTAATATACTCGCTATTGCTCATACCATTAGCCCAACGAATAGTTGAAATACTAATATCATAATCATCTGATATTTTGCTTAGTGAATCACCTTTTTTAACATCATATTTAACAATTAACTGATCTCTTGATTTAGGGCCATCTAGATCAATAGCTGATTCTTTTTCAAAACCGGCCAAGACTGCTTCTGGTTGAGAGATATATCCTCTTGGGGTAATCAACGGGCCATTATCACCTCTGGCCTTAAAAGAGATATTAGCCTCATTGATCATCGGCGTATATTTATCAATTGATTTTGAGATAGAAATAACTTCGCTTGTTTTTAATTCACTATTCTTAAGAACGACATCACTCTGGATACTCTTAGCATAGACAAATGATCCAGCTAGAAGAGTAAATAAAGGAAGGGTAAGAACCAGGTAAGGCAGATATGGCCTTAGATTAAAAGACCTGAAATTGATAGTTTTAATCTTCTTCTTAAGCCAAACAACCGAATCGATGATTCGGCTGGTTTCAAAGTTTCTAATTGTTATCAGTAGCTTCTCTAACAGGTTAGGCGCTAGAGATTTAAGTTTTAATTTTTCTTTTAGAAGTCTCGGAAATGGATCAAAATCTTCTTCAAAAAGTTTCACAAGTTGTGATTACTAATATACTGCCCCACCTATCCCCTTTCTTACGAACAGAAACAAGTATATACAACTCAATCAATAAGTCAAGGAAAAAGACCCGCTCAGACGGGACTGCCTCAATTTGTCTTTAACAGGCCTTATTTAGCTAGCTTCTTTTGCTAATTATTTCATCAACCACACCGTACTTTTTCGCCTCAAGAGATGTCATATAGAAATCTCTATCCGTATCTTTCTCAACTTTTTTAATATTCTGCCCTGTATTTTCGGATAGTATCTCATTGATTCTCTTCTTAACCTTTAAAATTTCCTCAGCCTGAATCTCTATATCAGCTGCCTGACCTCTAGCTCCTCCCATCACTTGGTGAAGCATTACTTTGGCATTAGGCAGAATAAATCGTTTACCCTTCTCTCCTCCGGCCAGAAGAAAAGCGCCCATAGAAGCGGCCATCCCCATACAGGTAGTAGATACATCGGGGGCAATATATTCCATAGTGTCATAGATTGCCATACCCGAACTAACACTGCCACCGGGTGAATTAATATATAGGTTGATATCTGCATCTTTATTCTCGCTTTCTAGAAAAAGAAGCTGGGCCATAATTAGATTAGCTAAGGTATCATCTATTCGGCCACCGATAAAGACAATTCTCTCCTTAAGCAATCGGGAGTAGATATCAAAAGCTCTCTCGCCTCCTTGTGCCTTCTCTACCACAGTTGGCACAAGATGTTGTAGTTTTTTATTCATATCAAAAAATTAATTTATTATTATCAGTATAAATATATCAAATTTTAGAGACTTGTCCAGAAATCTACTTAGAAAACAGCCCAACTATCTCCTCTTCATCGATCTTAGCCTGCTTGACTTTATCAAAAAAGTTCTCTTTATTAACATCTTCAATCTCTTTGCCCAGAGCGTAAAGCTTAAAGACATATCGATGCTCTCCACTAGGTGGACCGTGCCCGACATCGCCCGACTCAGTCGTGGCAGGCGGGCAAGGCGGGTAATAACCTTTGGAGCCGCCATCACTCTCTAGCTCAACCCCTGTTGGAATGTCTCCCTGGGCAATCCTGCCTTGCTCCGGCTTAATATTATATACCAGCCAATGAACAAAATCTCCACCCGGAGCATCAGGATCAACCATAGAAAGCGCTAAGCTTTCGGTACTAGCTGGTAGATTAGACCACTCCAAGGGCGGTGAGATGCCTTCTCCAACACAGGTATATTTTTCTGGAATTCTCTCACCGTTTCCAAATGCGCTTGAACTAAACTTCATAATAATAGTTAATTAAATTTTATCTATACTATTAATATATCAAAAATATTAGGAGAAATAAAAAAAGACAGTAAAGATTAAAGCTAATAGCAATTAGCATTTCAATACTGTCATAAAATCATGTCATATTAAATCAGTAGCACACCTATTCAATTCTTCAAGCTTAATTATATATTCTTTATATTCCCCCATAGAAAGAACAAACAATTGGATCAATCGACCTTCAATTTCCATCTCAGTAATATGTTGATCAAGAAAATCTGACGCTACCCGAGGCATGGTTGCCACCGGTATAAACTTGCCGCCTACATTCCTTACACCATAACCAATCAACCTGCCAATCTCCGGCACCCAATCATTATTGCCTGAACACGGGGGAATTATTATGAAAATTTCTCTGGTCTCATGATCAATATATTTATCAACCTCTTTTTCTATTCTTGTAAACTTTCTATCTTTAATACATATCTCATCGGGAAGTCTATCCGCTGGCTCATGACCAACACTTCCCCCGATATAAGATCTCGAATTTCTCCATACCTGAATACGTTGTTCCGCCACGCAATACAAATTACCATCACATTTAAACCTGTCCAGTCCTAACTTCTCAAATGTTACCTTATCTCCTTCCAAAGGGATAACACTATCTTCGCTAACATGAACACGAGACATCAATACCCTACTGATATTAGCTGAGGTTATCTGACTACCTACTAAAACAATCCCCCTGAAACGTTCACTTGCTTCTAGCTCACTAATTGGCATACTACCATGGACTGAGTCCAACCCATTACGTGTAATCATCCACAAATAAACATTGGAGTTAAACATATATACTTGTCCATGCCTACTACTACCTGTTGTAGGCATTTTTTTTCCAATCACCTCACTACCCAAAACTTCTGCATCAAAACCAAGTATATCTGAAATTCGAGCTTCAAGTTCCTCTCGCGTACTCCTAGTAACAATAACACCATTAAAATATACTCTGGCAACTGTTAAAGATTCGCCATAGACAGTTGTCATATTTTTTTCCTCCCCTGGTTGTGATAGAACGAGTCCAATAATTATAGTAGTACAAAATT
>CAZAJM010000002.1:0-106251 GCA_964485625.1 uncultured Candidatus Saccharibacteria bacterium | reverse complement strand
CCTGGTCATATCATTACAGACAAAAAAGTGTGCGCTATGTGGCCGATGAGGTCATAAACTAAATAGAGCCAAGGGGTGGGGTAAGTACTAATTTAGTTCGAAATCTGTCCAGCTTGTCGAGTTTAGCATTAACCAGACGTTAATATATACAGCTCGGTGATGAGGGCTGTTTTTTAATTAGGGATTTTGATAAAATGTATTTAAAGATTAATTAAGAAATATATTATGACAAAAGGGCCAGAAGGTGAGCCAACACCACAAGAGCTTAGAGAGAAAACTGAGCTGATAGAAAAACCAGAATTAACCCAAGAACAAAGAGAGTCAATAGATCAAAAAAGAGAAACTCTTCTTATGGGTGATGAAATTGTCATTAGGTTTGTATCATTGCCAGAATACTTTCATTTATTAGAAGAAGGAGAGATAACTGAAAAAAGAGGCTTAGAAGCAAACAAAACTAATTTTGTAACTTTGAGGAATATTAGAGACGAAGCATCACAAAGAATGTTTGGGGGGCTTTGGGCAGATAAAAGCTTATTTCAAGACAAAATAGGAGGGGGTACAAAGCCAGGTGATTATTCAGAAACTTGGTCAGCAATTGCTGATGAATATACTAACTGGACTGCCAGTTCCATACAGATTAGAAATTATCAAGCGTTATTACATAGATACCAAGAAATTATAGAGGAAGTAAAAAATACTGGGGGTAGTCGCGATGAATCAAGAGAAAGATTTGGGAGAGAATTATTGGAAGGAGCAAAAGAACATATATATGATCTAGTGGAAAACAAACACTGGTCAAGCTCCAATGATGAAGTGGACGAATCAGAATTAATGGAGAAACTACAGAAACCAAACCAAAACATTGCTGAGATTGACAGAGAGGCATTGGTAAGAATATTAAATACCGACCCATCAGAGCTATCAAAGGATGACATAAGAGTGCTAATGCGATATAACCGAAACCCTAAGAAAGGCATTCCCTTAGGAGACCGTAGGGCATTTCAAGTAATGTTAATTTGGGATAAATCTGCTTTTCAAAAGAAAGAATGGGACCTCTTTGGCAATATCCCACAAGATACAAAGACAGATAAATTATTAGGTGCTCTTATGCTCTACCCCGACAACACTCTTTGTAAAAAAGCTGCTCGACAAATGGCAAAATCAAGTAAAGATGAACCTTCATCCGCTCACGCTATAATTGGTATCAATGGCGAAGAATGGTTTCCTAATTCTGGAACTGATTTTGTATTTTATGAAAGGGAAGTTGCTAAAAGGGGGCGAGTAGAAGTTACGGATGAAGAAGCCAAAAAAATAAGAGAGAAGCTTAAGCCAAAAGAAATTGCAAAAGCAAAAGATCCAAGATTTCTAAGAGTTATACTAGGCAGATTATACTATCGAGAGGCTACCAGCATAATAAGAGAAAATAGCTCTAAAAAAGTTGAAGACGTCAGAGCAGAAGAATATTATGAGGGTTGCAGAATAATGCTAGATGAGGAAATTGATTTTTTCGAATCTTTGCTCCAGGGCGAATCATTATTAGAATCATTAAAAATTTCCCCCAGAACCGGGACTTACTTAGAACAAAATGCTTCTCGTGGATATTACGAAAAAGTTGGAGATAACAATTTAGAATTTAGAGAATTTCCAGGTAAGTATAGTAGTATTACTGATGGAGTTGAAATTTCATCGAAATGGCATAGCAGCGATAAGGTCAGAAACGAGGCAATGAAAAAAGCTAAAAAGAAAGAAAAAGAATTTAGCGAGAGTTAATAATATTTATCATTAAAAGCAAAGTGTTATCCTAACACCAGTTCCAACCTAGAATCTAAAACTATATCGAGCCAGAGGGTGGGGTAAGTGCTAAACTGGTTCGAAAACCCCGCCTGCCAACGGCTGAAGCCGCAGGCAATGGCGGGCAGGTGTCCAGCTTGTCGAGATTAACATTAACCAGACGTTAATATATACAGCTTCCCGCCACGGCAGAACTGTTTTTTGATTAGTGGTTATGGCAAAATGTAGTAAAAGATTAAGGTAATTGCTTGATATGAAATTAGGTAAATACAGGCACTACAAAGGAAAAGACTATCAAGTTATTGGAATAGCTAAGCACAGTGAAACAGAAGAAGAATTAGTAGTCTATAGGGCGCTTTATGACAACTCTCTATGGGCAAGACCTAAAGATATGTTTGTTGAAGATGTGAAGGTAGATGGCAAAAAAATAAAGAGATTTAAATATATTAGATCTTAACGGGCCCAAAGAGTTTGAATATTTAGTTGCTGGGGTTGTAATTTGATTTATCTAAGATATAATTATGAGCAAATGGCCAAAATAACTTTCAAATCTATTGGTAAGATCTATACAGGCTTTAAAGACCCGCGAGAGGCCCACAGTATTTGTCGTGATGGAATTGAAGCTGATAATCCAGCTAAAATTATCATTGATAAAAAGTATTTAACTGCCTTAGAAGGGCTAGATAATTTTTCTCATATGTTTGTCCTCTACCACCTATCAAAAGTAGATGATCTAAAATTAAAAACCTACCCGGGCCCGCCTCAAATCAAAGGTCTGCCTGAAGTTGGGCTATTTGCCACTAGGGCTCAGTATCGGCCAAATCCAATCGCTATGCGGCTAACCAAACTAGATAAAATTAAGAGTAATACAATCTTTGTTAAAGGAATGGATGCCATCGACGGCTCACCTGTTCTAGATATCAAGCCTTACGTCTCCGGCTTTGATAGACCTAAAAAATTCGAGGAAGCCAGTTGGTATAGATGGGATAATAATGAGTAAGTATAGATCCGCTTTAAATAAAACCACTAAGAGTTTTGGCAGCTTTCTGCCAATCATTCTCTCTACTATTCTAATCATTGGCCTTTTTCTAGAGTTATTCGACAAAAATACTTATGCAAAAATTTTTACAGGTAATGACATATTTGATTCAATAATTGGGGCAATTTTTGGCAGCATAGCAGCCGGCAGCCCGGTAGTAAGCTACGTTATCGGCGGAGAGCTTCTAGGAGAAGGAATTAGCTTAATAGCAATCGTTGCTTTTATCTTAACTTGGGTGACTGTGGGAATTGTTCAATTACCTGCTGAAATAGATCAGCTGGGACCCAAATTTAGCTTGCTAAGAAACATCATTAGTTTTCTATCAGCCGTGGTCATTGCCATTATTATTAGCATATTAATCACCTACCTATGAAAAAATATGGCAATTGGATATTTTTAGCTCTGATGGTCTGTATCTATCTATTCTTGCTTGTAGTTAAACCCGAACTGACTAGAGCAGCTTTTAATAAATCTATTTCAATTATTATCGAGATCTTGCCAATAATATTAGTTGTTCTTGTTGTCAACTACCTTATTGCTCTCTATCTAAAACCAAAAAAAGTACTCAGATATCTTGGAAAGCAGGCCGGGATAAAAGGCTGGCTCATTTCAATTATTTCTGGAATACTATCAATGGGGCCAATCTATGCCTGGTACCCCACCCTAAAAGAGCTAAGAGAGAAAGGCATGAAAGATGGCTTCATAGCATCTTTTATCTATAGCCGCTCAATCAAGCTACCCCTCCTGCCCGTAATGATCTATTACTTTGGGCTTCCGTTGGTAGTACTATTGAATCTAATGATAGTAATCTTCTCAATTATTAATGGACTGTTAGTCGAATTGTTTAGTACTAGGCTATCTAAAAAACAGACTTAATATACCCTTTAGTTACAGTTCTAATTTTTTCAATAATTGCATACCAGACCGGGTAAGCTATTAAGACTAGCAGCATACTAGAGGTTAAACCAAAGATTATTGTTAGAAGCATCGACTCCCAGAAAGGGTCTGTTAGTAAGAGTGGTACTAAAGCAACAATGGTTGTTACAGTGGTAATTAGAATTGGTCTAAACCTAATAGCTATAGAGTCAGCCACCGAGTCGGTGATCGACTTGCCTTCGTTTCTAGCTCTTTTAACAAAATCGGTCAGCATAATAGTGTTGTTAACCACAATTCCAGATAACGAAATTATGCCAATAAGTACAAAGAAGCTAAGGGCGTTACCGGTCACAAATAAGGCGGGGAAGAGCAAAGGAAAAGAGAAAGGTACTGCTATTAATATCAGTAGAGGCAAGCTAAATGAATTAAATTGAAGGACAAGCAAGATATAGAGAAGAACGATAGCTAAAACTAGCACAAAGATAGCTGAGTTAAACGATTCTAAGGTTTGTCCCTGGAAGCCTTGATCATAACCAATTTGATCTTCCTCTAAGCCTAACCCTTCTAGCTTATCTTTATCAAACTCTTCCTTTAGTTGGTTCTCTAGCTCAACTACTAGGGCAGTATTTTCAGGTTGATTTAACTTAACCTTAACCTCAGCATACTGTCTACCATCAATCTTGGTTAGGCTATTAACATTATCGATTTTTACTTCTGTAACTCTGCCTTCTTCTAAAATCTCTCTGTCTTCTAAGAAATTTTTAACCTCTTTGGTCGCTTTTTTTAATTCAGTTTTCTTCTCGCTATATACCTGAACTAAAAACTGGTAGTCGGCAGTTGGTGGTCCTGCTGATAGTTTCTCTGCCCTGACACTTATTTTTGAGATATTACTAAAGTCTAGACTGTCTACAATTTGAGTTGCGGTTGTCTCTCGCTCATTCATACTAATTAAGTCGATATAGAGAAAGAACTGCTGGTTATTAGTTTGAATATAGTTGACTGATTTCAAGTTATCACCAGCTTTTTCTATTAATTCACTCTCAATTCTGTCTAGCTTCTTCTCAGCTTGATCTATTGAGACTCCCTCATCAAAAGTGCCCTGAACAATAACCTCATCCGTGTCATCGGGTGTTGGGAAGACACTAAACTCTAGCTGACCAGCATAGTAGCCCCCCATACCAATTAAGCCTAAACTGGCTAAAAATATTACTATCGCTACTATCGGCTTACTTAGATACCACTTAACAAATCTACCAGAGTAGCCAGAGAGCCTGTCCACACAGTCGGCACAGAAATATGCCAATCTTCTTACTTCATGCTCTTTCTTTTTTGAGCCCCGGGCTACAATAAAATTAGAGAAGAAGGGGATAATGCTTAGGGCAATTAAGATCGAAGCTATCAGGGCAGTAATAACGGTTACTGGCACAAGGCGAATAAAATCACCCAAGATTCCGGTTAAAAAGGCCATTGGCAGAAAAACTAGAATAGTAGTAATGGTGCCGGCCACATCGGCTGGACCAATATCAGCCACACCTGCCTTAACTGCCTCCATACCGTTTAAGCCTTCTTTTTTGTACCGATCGATAGATTCGATCACCACAATCGCATCATCAACAAATAGGCCTAGAACCAAAATCAGAGAGAAGAGAGTCAATACGTTTAGAGAGTAGCCAATTAAGTACAAGGAAATAAAAGTTGCTCCCATCACTGTGGGAATAAAGAAAGAGGCGACTAGAGCACTGCGCCAACCTATAAACAGCAGCAAGATTACTACTACTGCCAAGAGCCCGCCTAAGGCATTGGACTCAAGACTAGAGATTTGTTCTTTTAGATCTTCCCCAAAATCAGTATAGCTTACTTCAATATTTTCTAATTCTCCCTCGTTTTCCAGCTCCGATACTTTGTCTTTTACTGCCTTAGAGAGATCCAGAATATCTGCTCCTTCGGCCTTGACCACTCCAATATCAACTGCCTTAACAAAGTTAAAATCCCCGTTGCTTCTTAGGCCAACTCTGTTAATACCAGACTGATAATCTATCTCCTCACCCGTAATTGGGTTGGTCTCTTGGGAGATAATATCTACTGACTCAGAGCTCTTAACTTCATCTAAATCGGATAAAGCTTCAGCTAAGTCTGCTGCTCTATTTTGTAGGTTAGAAAGAGATTTGGATTCCGATGCTAGAGAGATCAGCATATCGTTCTGGCCATCAATTGCTCCGGCATTAAAAGTCTGATACTCAAGATTAGCCTCTTCAGGCAAAGTAGTCTCTTTCTCTATTTGATCCTTTATTAGAGCAACCCCTTCCTCAGAAGTAATTTCTCCGCTAAATTCAGCTGAAATTATTGAAATATTTTCTAGAGTTTGAGACTGAAACTTGCTCACCTCTTCGATCTCAGATATTGCCTCTTCTACTGGTTTGGTAACCTGATTGTTAACCTTATTAGCGTCATCAACAAAGTAGGTAGCTTGAATGACACCGACAGGAACCTCTGTAGGAGGGAATCCTTCTCTATCCAAAAAAGTGGTATATGAATAGTAGCCTAAAACCAGAAAAGATAGAAAGAGAATAATAGTTACTCGAAAGTACCTAACGAAGTAGCCGGAAAATTTGCTAATTAATTCTTTTGTGCTCATATTCTATATTATTTTATTCTTAGACAAGCAATAGAACTTTATCATATAAAGAGGTAATTGTAAATAATATATATGATTGATAGTTTCTGGTATAATTAAGTAAAGAAAATATAATAATATGATTGAACTAAATAATGTCTCTCGTATTTATCAGATGGGCTCAGAGAAGATATTTGCTTTAAAAAATATTGATCTTGAAATTAATAAGGGTGAATTTGTCTGTGTGGTCGGGCCATCAGGATCGGGCAAAACCACACTATTGAATGTTATTGGCGGTTTAGATAGCCCAACAGAAGGCCAGATAATAGTTGATGATAATGACATCAATAGCTTCGATGACAAAGAAAAATCTGAGTTTACCAATAAAACTATAGGTTTTGTTTTTCAAACATTTAATCTAATGCCCTTCTATACCGCTTTAGAAAATACCCTCCTGCCTCTGCTCTGGGCTGGGGTTAGCTCAAAAGAACGTACAGAAAGAGCAGAAGAAGCTCTAACTAAAGTTGGCCTCAAGAACAGGATGGGTTTCCGACCTACCCAACTATCCTCCGGGCAAAGACAGAGAGTCTCTATTGCTAGGGCAATTATAAATAATCCAAAGATCATCCTGGCCGATGAACCAACGGGCAATCTAGATAGCAAGACAGGCAATAACATTATGGAGTTGCTACAAGAGATCAACAAATCCTACGGAGCTACTTTGGTTGTAATAACTCACGACCCAAAAATTGCCAAAACGGGCCAAAGGGTTATTGAAATAAAAGATGGAAAGTTAAACTAATTATCTATGTCATTTTTTGATGTAATTAGTCTGGGAATCAAAAACCTATTTAGAAGAAAATCCAGAACTGTTTTAACAGTCCTGGCAATAAGTATTGGGGCATTCTTAATCATGATAATTTCTTCTTTGGGGTTTGGGATGGAAGATATCGTCTTAGGAGAGCTTGAAAAGACAGGTAAGATAACTCAAATAATTGTCAGGCCAGCTATTGAGGGGGGAGAAGATGGGCCAGCAGAAGTCGAGGAAGGACAAGTGAGATCTTATGAGATTCCGGCTGAGAAAGTAGACCAGATAGAAACAATTGATCATGTTATCGACGTAGCTCCTAGCATAAATATCGATCCAAAATCAATCCAGTTGGCAGACCAAAACAAATCTTATGCCGCTAATATTACCGCTATAAAATCTAGCTTGGGAACTGAAAAAGAGATGTTAGTAGGCAGAAACCTATACCAGGGCGAGGAGAGAGCAATAGTTATTGGAAGAACATATTTAAGTGCTTTTGGCTATAGTGAAGCAGAAGCCAATAATTTGCTTGGCAAAAATATTAATATAAATATCCAGAAAGACTGGATCGAGGGTGAAGTTGTAGAGCAAGAACTATTAAACCGATATGGAGATAATTACTGGGAGAGAATACCAAAAGAAACTCACGATGAGCTTTGGCAGGAGGTAGAAAGAGATCTTCTAGCCAATCAAAGCCAGGTTTTTGAAGCAGAAATTGTTGGAGTAACTGCCAGTACCTTTGAGTCTAGTGATATCAATATCACCTTAGCTTGGGCAAGTGATATATTTGCTTTTCAAAGAAATGAGAAAGACTGGACAGAAAAATATGGCTATCACTCAATTCTAGTAACAACCGATAATATTGATAATGTCGATTGGGTTAGAGAAGAAATTAATAAATTAGATCTGGGCACAGAATCTTTCAAGAGCATGTTTAAGGAGATTTTTACAGTCTTTACAGTCGTTGCTTCTGTGCTTGGAGTCTTCAGCCTAATTGCCTTAATTGTAGCATCAATTGGGATCATCAACACCATGATCATGTCTACCTACGAAAGAACTCGAGAGATCGGGGTAATGAGAGCAACCGGAGCCTCCAGAAAGAACATTAGCCGGATTTTTACTTGGGAGGCAGGATTAATGGGGCTGATTGGTGGAGCGGTCGGTGTCGCCCTAGCCTGGATCGCTCAAATAATTATTAGCTATGTGTTAAATACCTACGTTCTAACCACAATAGATGTAGCCAACGATCCGGTCTTAGCTGGAGGAGCAAAAGATATCTTCTCCACACCCTTCTGGCTCCCCATTGCGGTCATTCTATTTACAATGACAATAGGTTTGATTGCAGGCATAATCCCAGCCAAAAAAGCAGCTCGGCTTGACCCGGTAGAAGCATTAAAATACGAATAGTTAAAATTGTTGATTATGGTCAAACATAAGGAAGAACTAGACGACATATCATACAAGGTTACCCAAGAGGGCGCCACAGAGCCACCTTTTAGTGGCAAATATCTAAAGACCAACAAAAAAGGGGACTATCTCTGTATCTGTTGTGGTCATAAGCTGTTCTCTTCTAATGCTAAATTCGATTCGGGTACCGGTTGGCCTAGTTTTAACAAAGCTATTGATGGTGCTATAGAGACCAAAAAAGACAAGTCTCACGGCATGGAAAGAACAGAGGTTCTCTGTGGCAAGTGTCATGCTCATCTAGGACATGTCTTTGATGAGAAAAATCAGTCCACGGGCAAAAGGTTCTGTATTAACTCAGCAGCACTTAAGCTATTGAAAGACGATGAATAATTCCCCAAGATCTTTAAATAAGCTGTTTAAAAAATACTGGCGAGAGCTTATCTATGAAAGAGACGACAAGCGCCGGCACACAGGCAAAGCCTTAAAAATTGTTGCTATTGGTGGAGGCACCGGCCTCTCTACATTACTTAGAGGTTTGAAAGATTATTGTGATGACATCTCGGCCATTGTCGCCATGGCCGATAGTGGCGGCTCTACGGGCAGGCTTAGAAATGATTTTGATATTCCCCCACCAGGTGATATTAGAAAGTGTATCGCCGCCCTGGCTTATGATGAAGAGTTAATCTCAAAAATCTTTAATCATCGTTTTGATAAAAAATCTAACTCCTTAAGTGGCCATACGCTGGGTAACATCTGGTTGACAGCACTATCACAACAGTTTGGTTCGTTTGAAAAAGCAGTTGAGTTAACTAGCCAAATCTTTTTTACCAGCGGCCAGATACTGCCGGCTACCTTGGAAAAAGCTGAGTTAGTGGCGACCTATAAAGATAAGACTAGGGTTAAGGGAGAGTCAGAGATTCCTCGCCCAGGGAAGAAGATTAACAAAATTAGCTACAGTCAAAAAGTTAGAGCCTACCCAAAAACAGTAGCTGCAATAGAAAGTGCTGATTTGATAATTATCGGTCCAGGCAGCCTATTTACCAGTATTATACCCAATTTAATTTTACCGGATATCCCAAAAGCAATTGATAGTAATAGTAATGCTTGTAAAATATATGTTGCTAACTGCTCCACTGAGAGAGGAGAGACTGAAGGCCTTGGTGTTAAGAAGCATCTCAGAGCAATTAGAGATCACGCCAAATCAGATCTGTTTGAAATATGTCTAGTAAATGATAAGATAATTGAGGAAAATAGAGATCAAGAAACAATTGGCAGTATTTTCAATATTACTACTAAAAAAGATTCAATAGATGGCTGTAAAGTAATTAAAGCAGATCTGATTAATAGCAAAAAACCTCTCTATCACGACCACAAAAAGCTTTCTGAAAAGATAATAGAAATATTTAATAATAATTGATTATGGATGACGGAAACAAGTTCGTAAAAATTGCCGGCTCAATTGGTGGGTTGATGGTAGCAATGGCTGCAATTGTTTTGATCTTTGCCCAAGATCAAGCCTACATCCTTATCTACATTGTCGCTGCTATGGCCTTATTAGGGATAGCCTTGGGTTACTTCGCTCACAAATCAAACCAAACAACAAAGAACCAAGAAGAGTAAATCAGATAGTCACACCCCAAGAGGCCTTGAATGTTTCATTTGGCCTTAAATCTATCAAACCCAGTTCCGGTAGATTAAAAGCAAAACCAGAACAGGTCTGGGGCTCAACAGCTAAAGCCCTTCTTTTCAGAGGTTCTTTTTTAGTATCTGCCGAATAGAGCTGTAAGTAATCATAGGCTCTATCTTGCCAGATAGTTATCTTTCTTTTATTTTGCTTGTTATCCAGAACCATTTCATGAATACCATTACTATTTCTAACTAGTTCTGTGAAACAATTATCGATCACAAGATCGTTTATCTTTTTTGGTTCTATAAAATCATAATCGGTCTCCTCAATATCAATTAATTTCCCAGTTGGCTTTAGATCTCGATCAAATTCAACCATCTTCTTAGCTTGGAAGCTAATCTCCATTTCATCAACTTGGCAGCCGAGATCAAAATAGGGGTGAAAACCCAGGCCGAAAGGTGCTTTGTTACTGCCAACATTCTTAACTCTAGAATCCACAGTAAGACCCTTATTAGAGAGAGTATAGTCTATTTGATAATCTAGCTTGAACGGATAACCAATCTGATCTTTGGTGCCATCAAGCAAATAGGAGGCTATGATTTGACTATCCCCAACCTTTTTTAAGTCCCAGCTTCTTTCTTTTACAAAACCATGAATAGCCTGGCCCCCTTTGATTTTTACCTTCCGAAGACGATGCGATTTTCCATTATAACAATATCGGGCATCTTCAACTCTACCGGGAAAAGGAGAGAGGATATCTCCCATAGAACCATCCTTCTTCTCTCTAGAACTATAGCCATAAACGATATTTTGCTGACGGCCATTCTCTTTAATAAAATACTGGGCGATTCCAGCACCCAGCTTATCAATTACCAGCCTTTGGTTGTTAAATTCTAGCTTAACCATCTATCTCAAGTACTCACTTAATTTTGTATCTTGTTCTTGTTCTTTTAGTTTCTCTAAAGCCTTAGCTTCAATCTGCCTAATTCTTTCTCTAGTAACGCCAAACTCCTGTCCTACCTCTTCTAGAGTATGGGTAGTACCATCTTCTAGACCAAATCTCATCTCTAAAATACGCTTCTCTCTAGGCTCAAGTTTGTTTAGTATCTTATCAACATCTTCTTTTAGCAGGTCATAAGTTGCAGCATCACGCGGTGATTCCATCTCTTCATCTTCAATAAAGTCACCCAGCTTGGAATCTTCCTCCTCGCCCACTGGTGCCTCAAGAGAGACCGTTTCCTGAGAAATTTTGATAATTTTCTCTACCTCATCAACTTCCACACCCATCTCTGCTGAAATTTCCTCCGGTAAAGGCTCTCGGCCCAAATCTTGAACCAACTGTCTTTGGATTCGGTTCATCTTATTAATCTTCTCTACCATATGAACAGGCACCCTGATAGTTCGAGACTGATCGGCAATCGCTCTCATAATAGCCTGGCGAATCCACCAAGTGGCATAGGTTGAGAACTTATAGCCTTTGGTGTAGTCAAACTTGTTAACTGCCTTAAGTAAGCCCTCATTGCCTTCTTGAATAAGATCAAGCAAATTAAGTCCTCGGCCGATATATTTTTTGGCAATTGAAACTACCAAACGTAAGTTAGCTTCGGCCAGTTTTCTCCTAGCCACTTCATCACCCTTCTCAATTCTTTTAGCCAATCTTACCTCACCCTCTTTATCCAAAAGAGGTACCTTGCCGATCTCACGCAAATACATCCGAACAGAGTCATCGATATAGTCTGATATTTGAGAGGTATTAATAGATTCTAGAAGTTCTTCCTCATCATCGGTATCTTGTAATATTTTGGTATTGGCTCTACCATCTACCACCTCAATGCCTTCCCGGTGGATAATATGGAAAAAATCATCGAGCCATTTCTGTCTTGACTCAACGTTTGGTTCAGTTTGAATAATTTCCTGATAAGAGATAAAGCCATGCTCACCGCCTTTATCAATAAGCTTTTTAAACTTGCTAGGCAGTTTCTCTGTTAGCTCTTTTACTTCTTTGTTTGATTCTTTTTTCTCTTCCATTATTTAATTATCTTTTGAAATTTTGCTATTAAATCCTTAACCTTTTTAATATCCCCTTCCTTCTCTGCCGCCTTTATCTTTTGAGCAAATTTCTCTTTAATCTTATCTTTCTGCTTTGACTTTAACCTGTTAATTAATTGCCTAAACTCATCCCGGGCTGTCTCTTCGTCCTCATCCTCATATTCACTCTCTACTTCAAGAACCAAACTATCGACCAACTTTTCCTGGCCTCTAGATAGTTTATTCTCTCTGTAAGCTTGAAATAGATCTTTCAACTTAGAATCGGTTATTAGGTCTAGATCAAACTCTTCCTCTATACTATCAGATAAATCCTCAAATGTCATCATTAGGCCAATAATTCTTCTTTGGCTATCTCTTGAATTGCTTTTTGTGCTCTCTGACGAAGAGTCCTCATCAGTTCTGTTTGAATAACTTGGCTGGGCTTGATCATATTTAGTCATAGCTTTATTAACAAACTCTTCATCAATCTCCAGAGCCTCACTAATTTGATTTATCCAATCACCCTCAATAATTGGGTCCTCTGCTTTCTTAACTTGCTCCATCAACTCCTTAACTATCTTTCTCTTATCATTTGCCGAAAGACTAGAAGTATCTTGAGGAATTAATTTGTCAAAATAGTACCGAATTACCTCCTTAGCCTCAGCCAAAGCGCCCTTCCATAAGTCTGGATCGGCTCTAAGCACGTCATCAACATCACCAAATTTGCCTGGTATTATTGCAACTTTTACCTCCAAATTACTGACTAAAGCCAAATCGATACCCTTATTAGTCGCCCTCTGACCGGCACTATCGCTATCAAAAGCAAAGACTATCTCTTCAGCCACCCGACCAATCAGCTCGACTTGCTCCGGAGTTAAAGAAGTACCCGAAGTAGCAATAGTATTAGTAAAACCATTTTGATGAGAGCTAATTACATCGAATTGCCCTTCCACTAAAATTGCTCTTTTGCTTTCCCTTATTTTTTTATTAGCAAAATTCTTACCAAAAAGAGTCCGGCTCTTATTAAATATTGGGGTCTCAGGCGAATTAATATACTTACCCATCTTGCCATCATCAAATTGGGGCAAGATTCTAGAGGTAAAACCAACTACTCCATCGGCCGGGTTTAAAATTGGCACCATAATCCTACCCCTAAACCTGTCATAGACTGAATTATTCTTATCACTCTTAATTGCTAAACCTGCTTTAACAATCTTCTCCTCATCAAAACCTTTTTTGGTTAGAAACTTAACCAAATTATCCCAGGCCTTAGGCGCATAACCTATCCTAAATTGCTCAATTACCTTTTCTTCCAACAACCTTTCATTTTTTAAATATTTAAGCCCCTTCTTGCCTAAGTCTTCTTTCTTCAACACATACTGGTAAAATTTAGCCGCCAGTTCATTGATCTCATAGTACTCTTTGGTCTGGTCATAATGTTTTTTATCAATTTTTTCCAGACGCACACCGGCCCGATCGGCCAAAATTTTGAGAGCACCGGGAAAATCAACACCTTCAATCTCTTGAACAAAATCATAGACATCCCCACCCCGATCACAACCAAAACATTTATATATCTGCCGATTAGGATTAACCATAAAGGAAGGGTCTTTTTCATTATGAAAAGGACAGGCCGCCTTATAGTTGGCACCGGCTTTTTTTAATTTAATATATGAACCGATCAAATCAACAATATCGGTCTTCTGCTTTATCTCTTCCACCTGATCCATACTAGTTTCAATACTAAAGCCTAACCAAAATTAAAACAACCCCAAAATCGGAAGTCGGACTTCCGATTTTGAAAAATATCTAATTTTAGGCTAGAATATCAATAATATGACTAATCGGGATAAACCGATTACTGGAAAATTCTATCATGTCTATAACAGAGGAGTTGAGAAACGGATTATTTACCCTGAAGAGAAAGATTACGTTAGGTTTATTCACAATCTATACGAATTCAACGACACAAATCCATCGGATAAATATTATGTTAATCAATATTCGGAAGTCGGACTTCCGTATATTGAGAAACTCAGAGATAAGCAAGAGAGCAATAAAAAACCAAGAGACTTTTTAGTGAATATATTAGTATTTTGCCTGATGCCAAATCACTATCATTTGTTATTAAAACAAGTTAAAGACGAAGGTATAACCGAATTTATGAGAAAAATTGGTACCGGATACACAAATTACTTCAACCTAAAAAACGATAGAGTCGGGCCACTATTCCAAGGTAAGTATAAAGCTGTGCTAATTGAAGAGGATGAACACTTTAACTATCTTCCTAATTACATTCATTTGAACCCGTTAGAACTGATCGAGCCAAATTGGAAAGAAGGAAAGTTGAACAACATAAATAGAGCAGTCAATTTTTTGGAGAGCTACCGCTGGAGTAGTTATCTAGACTACATCGGAAAGAAAAATTTCCCTTCATTAACTCAGAGAGAATTCTTATCTGACAATTATCAAGATCCAGATGAATATAAGCGGGAAGTAAAAGATTGGTTGATGGAAATTGAAATTGACTCAATAAGAGATCTGACTATAGAATTAGATTATTAAGAACTATTTAAAATCGGAAGTCCGACTTCCGATTTTGTGCTAAAGCCACCTTCTAACTTGTTTTTTGTAATCTAAGTACTTCTGATCAAACTCTTTTTCGGCTTTCTCTTCTTCATATGGGATAAACATCTGATTAATTATCATAAAAAATGCGATTGGGACTAAAAAAGAGATTATGTTACCTAAAAAAACTGAAAAACCAATCAAAAAAATAACTGCTCCTAAATACATCGGATTGCGAGAGTAACGGTAAAGACCGTTGGTGACCAAACTATCTGATTTTTGGAATTTTTCGCTAGTCTGTGCCTTGTTAAACTGCAGAAAGGAATAAGAAACAAAGACTATCCCAATCAATAACAATAGAGCTCCTAGCCAACGATAAGGATAGCCAATCAGATTATATCCAGGCAAAAGATAGAACAATAACGCTGAAATTATTATGCTTAAATAGAAGTAGTTCGGAGGAATTGAGATAATCCTTCTTTTCATTGTTTATTAACCCTAAGATAGTCCAAGTAAGAGTAGATATAACTGGCGACAGCAACCCCAATAATAGAAACTATAGCAACTATAAAGAGATAGTTGTTAAACAATACCAGACCAAAAACAATTAAAATGCCGACAATAGAAAAAATAGGGCCAAACAACTTATGAGTATCTTCCCAAACCTGCTTGTTAGCCAATGTCCAAGGTGTGCGTATACCGATAGAGTAGTTCTGTTTGGCGTTACTAATCAAAACCCCAGCAACAATCATGATGATCCCTATCCCAGCCGCCGCTACCATATCTATTGCTACTTGGGTACCAACATTCCACAAAATCATTAATATATGAATTGTTAGCAGAAAAAGAGAAAGAATAATAATAAATATATTAAAATAACCGGCAAATTTGTCGATATTTTCTTTTAAAGGGTCAATTTTTGGCACTATCCAATAGAGAACCAACATCCCCAATAAAGTTAAAGGTCCGATTAAAACACCCCAAAACTTACTAGTATAACCATCGACCTCCCCTTGAGCGTTCCAATGGCTAGCAATCTGCTCAGGCAAATGAGGGTAATAAATATAGCTAATAACTAAAGAGGCGAGAACAAAGACCAAAAGAATTAACATGTAATAACGTTTTTTCATCAATTTATCTATTAATTAATATTTCTGTTTATCAATAAAGACTAGCTTCTCGTCTTGGGTATGTCTGGCAACTACGCCTAATCCAATGCCAAGAAAAATATAGTTGGTAAAGAAAATTAAAAATATTATCAAAACAAATATGCCATAGAGACTGTGGTGAAGATGCCAACCAAACAAGACAATAATCGGTTCTTCCCCAGTTAGATACCAAATCAAGTCAAAAATATATTCATAGATTATAGTAGCAACATAGCCAATCACTAGCCCAATCAACAAATTAATTATTATGCTTAACATCCTACCCCTTTATTCTAGATATTATCTTATTAACTAAAGCCATCGAACCATCATCCCTGACTACTACATCAAAACTATCCAAGTATCTCCCTATATTCTTCTCAACCTCTTCATTTAAAAAGCCAACTGAAACCAAATTACTATAACTAACTCCCTCAACCATCTTCAAATCATCTATACTATCACCTAGCAAAATGATATTATCTCTACCTTCTAAACCCGCTTCTCCAGCAACAACCTGATCTTTGTTAGCTATATGCACTAATGGCTCTTCTACTCCGACCGCCCTGCCATCTTTATCCCAAACAAATTGATTGGAAACAATTTTAATATTACCACTATAAAACCCCTCTTCTTCTAAGACAAACTGGATAGACTCAACCCCCAGACCACTAGAGGAGACTATGACTAAAGGCACACCTTGGTCTGCTAAACCCTTGAAAAAATCTTTAGCTCCTAAGCGAAATTTTATCTTACCTGCCTCTACTGCCTGATGAATATGATCAATTTTAAGGCCGGATTCGATCAATAGATCGAAATGCTCTCGCCACCAGTTATTCATCGCCTCAACTCTCTCCTCTTCGCCAACCTCAGGATCAATTTCAATTGGATGATATTTGTCATAAAGCTCGTGGGCCCGTTTAGCATAATCAAAGGAGATATAGTCTCCATCACGCAAAATTGAAATTATTGAAGGTCGCCGCTCTCCATCAACATAAGCAGTCGTTAAGGTTCGATCAAAATCAGCCATAACTGCCAGGCGATCGACTCCTGCCTCAGCCATATTCTCTATCTTAGCCTCGAGACTAGCCTCATTAGCTATCTTAACTTCATTAGAAGGTGGTTCTTTTTTGGTTTTATTATTCATAGAAAACTACAGACCCAGATAGGCTAATAGCTCATAGACCAGAAAGGCTGGCCAAACAATTGCCTTAATAATACCCAAAACTCCCATCCAGAAACCTGTGGCTGTAGAAACGAAATAGATCACCGCACCAACAAAGCCTAAACCATAGACCGCACTAGAGGCACCATGTTTTTCTACTGTCTTTTTCATAATGATTAATTATTTACAAATTACTGGCGGAGAGGGTGGGATTCGAACCCACGGTAACCCGAAAGGGCTACACCTGCACTCCAAGCAGGCCCATTCGTCCGCTCTGGCACCTCTCCAGGTTAACTACCCAGCCTTTAATAATATATTAGGTTAAAAATTACTTTTTTGCAATAAAATAAGTCTTGAGAATAATAATGCTTTGTGCACAAACACAAACTATACAAACTCAAAACTTAATTAGTGGAAAAAGGTGCTGCTCTTCTAAGGTCTCGTAAAGTATGAATATCAGCTAAAAGATTATTATCTAGCGAAGCTAAGATGGAAATGAAAAAACTTCTTGAGCTTTCACTAAATTCGGGCGATAACAGATCTTCACACAAAATACCCATACACTTATCCCAGTCTAAAAGATTCTGATTCTCTACCATCTATGGGCTCCCCTCTCTTCTTTTTTGACGGAATGTTAAAGGGCTGATATAAACTTACCAGCCCTTAGTTCGAAAATCAATCTAAATTGCTATTTCCTAGACCTCAATTACCACAGGGAGAACCATTGGTCTTCTTTGGGTTTTTTGGTAAAGGAACTTGCCAATCTCATCTCTTAGCTTATCTTTGATTAGAGACCAGTTAGCCTTATTTTTATCGTTATAGTCTTTCATTAGGTCTTTTACTTTCTGACGAGTATCTTCAACCAACTTCTCTCTGGCTTTCATATAGACAAAACCTCTAGAGATTAGATCGGGGCTAGTAACCAACTCGCCTGTCTTATGATCTACTGTTACCACAATCATAAAGACGCCCTCTTTAGCCATGGCCTGTCTATCTCTCAGTACAATATTGCCAACATCTCCTACACCCAGTCCGTCGACCATGACGTAGCCTGATGGAATGCGTTGCTTGGCTATCTTGCCCTTGCCGTCCTCATCAAAAGTTACTACTTGCCCATCATCAATAACAAAAGTATTATCTGCTTTCATACCCAACTCTTGAGCTAGCTCAGCATGCTGGACAGTATGTCTGTCCTCGCCATGAATAGGGATTAAGTAGTTTGGTCTTACTAGTTCAATGATCATCTTCAGCTCTTCTTGGGAAGCGTGTCCCGAAACATGAATATCAACATCCCGACCATAGACTACCTTGGCACCAAGTCTAAACAGATCGTTAATTGTACGATGAATTGAAGATTCGTTGCCCGGAATTGCTGAGGCAGAGATTACTACTGTATCACCCTTTTTAATTGTAACATCTCGATGATCTCCTGAGCCCATTCTAACTAGAGCGGAGTAGGCCTCACCTTGAGAGCCGGTACACATTACTACCAGCTGATCATCGTTAAGTTTTCTAGCTTGCTTAGGCTCAACTAATACCCCTGGGGGAATATCGAGAAAGCCCAAGTTAATAGCGGTGACCACGTTCTCTTCCATCGATCGACCGGAGATCATTACCTTCCGGTTATATTTATGAGCAGCATCAATTACCTGCTGGATTCTATTAATTAGAGAGGCAAAAGAAGAGACAATAACTCTGCCTTTAGCCTTAGCAATAATGCTGTTGAAAGTCTTGCCTACCTCTTTCTCACTAACCGTATAGCCTGGTACCTCCACATTAGTACTATCGGAGAGCAAGCAGAGCACCCCCTCATCCCCAAATCTAGCTAGGGCAGAAAGGTCTGTTACTTCTTTATCGGCTGGGGTAAAATCTAGTTTAAAGTCTCCTGTGTGAACTACTTTGCCCACCGGAGTATCAATACCCAGGCCAACACCATCGGGGATGGAATGAGTTACTCTAAATGGTTCAATGTCAAAGCAACCTAACTTAAACTTCTTTCTAGGTTGTATTAGGGCAATCTTCTGGCTTGGCAGATTAAATTCTCTTAATTTCGCTTCAATCAAGCCCTTGGTAAGCTTAGTCGCATAGACGGTAGGATGACCCAATCTAGGCAGAACGTAAGGCAGAGCACCAATATGATCCTCATGTCCATGAGTAATGACTATGCCTTTAATCTGGTCTTTTCTCTCTTCTAGGTATTTAGTGTTTGGCAAGACAAAATCTATGCCTAACATCTCTCCGGTCGGGAACATCATCCCGCAATCAACGAGCAGAATATTCTCATCATATTCGAAGATGGTCATATTCTTCCCGATCTCATCTACTCCTCCTAGAGGAATAATTTTTAGTTTGTCTTTCTCAAACATTACCTCGGCACCTGCCTGGCTCTTGTTTGAATTGTTTCTTGTCGTAATTTTTCTCTTAGTTTTCTTGTTCATGTAATTTTAGTTAATATTCTTTAGAACTTTTAAAATTAAAATTTCTATTTAATATATTTCTTATTATTAATATTTATATTATCTTCTTAGATATTAGAACTATCTATCTTTTCTAATACTTTTGGTATCTTTTTAAAGTCGCTTATTAGTGTCTCTTTCATACTAGCCCGGTAAAGACCGGCTGCTGGATGATAGAGAGGCATAATAACTACCTTCTGACTATACATCTTCTCTTTCTTGCTAATTCGGGGACTCTTCTGCCAACTAATCCGTTTGGGCTGACCATGGACTTGACTGATGGCCAGATCGGGCAGGAAAGAGTTTAGAGCATGTCTACCCAGAGTAGCGATTAGTTTAGGTTTTAGGACATTGAGTTGACGAAGCAAGAACTTAAAACAGGCTTCTTTCTCTTCTTCTTCCGGATCCCTGTTATTAGGCGGGCGGTGCTTGATAACATTGCCAATAAAAACATCTTCCCTTTTAAGCTCAATTATCTCCAGCATCTCATCTAAAAACTTCCCCGCTCGACCACAGAATGGCCTACCGGTCTCATCCTCTTTCTGTCCCGGTGCCTCACCGATAAAGAAGATGCCACTCTTACCACTGCCCTCGCCAGGAACCACATTATTGGTTCCTTGATAAAGCTGGCACTCTTGGCACTTTCCAGCCTCTTTGGCGATCTTCTCTAAACTATCGCTCATAAGTTTAGTTAATTGCCTATACTATTTCTCTTTCTTTTTAGCCGACTTATATGAAAGATTAACTCTGCCTTTCTCGTCCACCCCTAGAATCATAACTGGAATCTTCTGACCCTTCTTAACAACATCGGTTGTCTTTTTAACGTGGCCCTCAGCTAACTCGGAAATATGGACCAAGCCTTCTTGGCCGGGCAGGAACTCAACAAAAGCACCATAATCTTCCACTCTGGTAACCTCGCCCTGGTAGATTTGGCCTGTTTTTGGTTTCTGACCCAGAGCCTTGACCATCTCAATTGCCTTGGTTAAACCTTCCTTGCTCTGACCACTAATGGCAACTGTGCCATCGTCGTCAATATCGATCTCAGTCTCTGTATCTTCGATGATCTTGTTAATTGTTTTACCTCCCGGACCAATCACATCACCAATCTTCTCTTTATCAATTTTAACTACTTCAATCTGAGGAGCATAGTCAGAAATTGTTTTAGCGGGCTTGGCAATAACTTTGTCCATTGTCTCTCTAATTTTGTTTCGAGCTTTTTGAGAGACCTCTAGGGCCTCTTCAATAATCTCAAAAGTAATTCCGGCTACTTTAACATCTAGCTGAACGGCCGTAATACCATTCTTAGTACCGGCTAATTTCAGATCCATATGGCCCAAAAAGTCTTCTAAACCCTGAATATCGGCTAAAATAGTGTAGTCTTCAATTTTATCACCTTTAGTTTTAGCTACCAGTCCAGTAGCAACACCTGAAACAGAGTTTTTAAGCGGTACTCCCGCTGCCATTAAAGCAACACTACTAGCACAGACCGCACCCATACTGGTTGAGCCATTAGATGACAGACACTCTGAGACTGCTCTAATCACATATGGAAACTCTTCACTGGTAGGCAGAACCGGTCGGAGAGCTTTCTCGCCTAATCGGGAGTGGCCTATCTCTCTTCGACCAGGACCTCTCATTGGCCTAATCTCACCAACTGTAAATGGCGGGAAGTTATAATGGTGATAGAACCTTCTAGAGGCCTCTGTCTCCATTGTATCGATAAGACCCTCTTTACTAGTTGAGGCTAAGGTAATAACTGACATCACTTGAGTCATACCTCGCTGAAAGAGACCAGCACCATGGCTTCTTGGTAGATCTGGCAGCTCAACACTAATATCTCTGATTTGATCGGGTTTTCTTTTATCAGGTCGAACACCTTCTTCAAAAATCATTGCCCTAATTAAATCGTAGTAGATCTGCTCGAAACTATCTTTAATATCGGCCTTCTTAAACTCGCCTTCTAAAAAACCAACTGCTTCATCTTCTAAGTTACTAATCTCTTCATCCCTCTCATCTTTTTCGAGCTTAATTGCTTTTTTTATCTTAGCGCCTAGCTCATCTTTAATCTGTTTTTTAATCTGAGGGTCAGGCAGAATTGGGTCTGGTCTTGTGAGAGGATCACCTTTCTTAACTAACTCTTCCTGGACCTTAATAGTTGCCTGAAGTTCTTTTTGAGCCTGCTTAAATGCTTTGAGTAATATATCAGTAGAAACTTCATTAGCCTCACCGTCCACCATCAACATTCTTTCTTTAGTGCCGACTACAGTAATATTTAGATCAGACTCTTCTAATTGGTCGGTAGTCGGATTGGCAATCAGTTTATCGTTCTCCAGACCCATCTTAACGGCACCAATTGGCCCCTCGAAAGGAGCACCGGCCATTAAAAGAGCGGAGGAGGCAGCAACAATTGCCGGTACCTCAATCTCACTGTTTGGGTCATATGATAGAGCGGTAATAATTAACTGAACATCGTTTCGGTAGCCTTTAGGAAAAAGAGGTCTAATCGGACGGTCAATCATTCTTGCCATCAGAACTGCTTCTTCACTTGGTCGACCTTCTCGTTTAAAAAATCTAGAACCTGAAATCTTGCCGGCTGCATAGAGCCTCTCCTCATAATCTACTAGTAATGGAAAGAAGCTAGCATCATCTTTTGGTTCATCCGAAATAACGGCTGTTGCCAAAACCACTGTATCGCCAAATCGGGCTAAAACCGAGCCATCAGCATACTGAGCCAGCTTTCCTGTCTCTAGGGCAAAATCACGACCGGATACTTTTCCGGTAGCTTTTGCTTGCTTACGCTTAATCAAATTTTTAGACATAGTTTAGATAATAGATCCGTTAGAAGTGATGAGTTCAAACACGAGAGAGAAAAGGAACTAATCAAGCTCTAAGCTCCTTAATCAATTCTCTTCCTCCCTTAAACTTTGAACTATCTACCTTTTTAGAGATCTAAGTCCTTAATTAATTTTGTGTACCTATCTTCGTCTTCTTTTCTTAAGTATATCAGAAGTTTCCTTCTTTTGGAAATCATCTTTAAAAGACCAACCTTAGAGTCAAAATCTTTCTTGTGTTCTTTAAGGTGGTCGGCTAACTCGTTAATCTTAGCAGATAGATCAATTACTTGAACAGGAGTAGAGCCAGTATCCTCTTTGTGCTCCTGGTATTTATCCTTTAGTTTTTCTTCTTTGGTTTTTCTAGCCATAGTAGTTTCTATCTTTATGAGAACATAGTATCAAACTTTCCTTAATATTGCAAGCCTTCTCAGTTCAGGTGATAACCCGGCACAATAATTGAGCGACTATCTTTATTTGGATAGAGCACAAAGACTGCCTGACCAATGATCTCTTCTTTAGGCAAAGGCCCCCAGGCCCTAGAGTCGTTGGACTGATTACGGTTATCTCCCATAACAAAGTACTCGTCTTTGTTTAATTTAATATTTACCTCTCCTTCAGTAATCTCTTTTTTGTCTAAATAACCCTCATAGAGCTGTTGGTTATCAATGAAAATCTTGCTATTCTTTACTTTTACTTCTTCGCCGGGCAGACCGATAACTCTTTTAATATATTTGTCCTCTCTGGTGCCGGGAAAATGAAAGACGATCACCTCGCCTCTTTTTATATCCCTGATATAGTGGTTAATTTTTGAAATAGCTAACCACTCTCCATCAACTAAACTAGGGTTCATGGATACTCCGCTAACGACAAAGAACTGTCCGGTTGAGTAGTAGAAAACTATAGCAGTTATCGCTATTAGAATAACTACCCGACCGATATCAAAAAACCAAACAAAACCTCGCTCTAAACGATTTAAGAATTTCATATCGTTAGCTCTATTATATCAGAAATCTAGAGATTTTCTTTTAGATAGTCTTTAATCAATCTAACCGATTTCTTCTTTAAATCCTCATAGTCTCCTTTTAAGTCAAAGCCGGCCTTGGTCTTCTGGCCACCTCCATCATACTTTTTAGCTAGCGTAGAAACATCTATCTCTCCTCCGGATCTCAGAGATACTTTCACTCCGTCATCAGTCTGTTGAATTAGGGCAGCTATTCGAGCCTCCTTAATATTGGAAAGCAACTTATCAAGTGCCTGGTTAATGGCTGGGCCTTCAATTTTCAGTTCCGTTAAGTCTTTCTTGCTTAAGTTAGAGAAAGCAAAATTAAGTGCCGGATCTAGGTTTAAGTTCTCCATAATTCTGCCCCAGCCTTTTAAATAAAGGTAGGGGGTCTGGTCATAAAGATTGTTTATTATCTTAGAACGATCAGCCCCAGCCGCCATTAGTTGGGCTGCAACAGTTAAGGCTTTTGATGTAGTATTTTCATCTTGAAATCGATTAGTCGAGCTAATAAGGCCGGTTAATAGGGCAGTGGCAATCTCTTCGTTTAAATCAATCTCCAAAGCCTCCATAATTGAAACCATCATTTCAGAAAGAGAAGAGGATTTTTTATCGAGCCAATTAATCTCTCCGTACTGTTGGTTTTTGGCGTTATTGTCAATATTAATAGTTTTGGTCTTATAGAAGATTTCCGGATCATCTTCGTAGAGCTTGCCCAAAGTTTTAAGTTCACTAACTCCGAGAGTGATTATTAGGTCGTACTGATAGTCACCATAAGAGTAACTAACATCATCAGGCTCAAAATTACCCATCTCAGGAGTAATAGTAATTTTTAATTTGCCATCTTCCATCTTATAACCCAGGTGATCTGCCTTGGCACCCTTCTGGTCTATCTGTAAAATAAAATCCTTTGAACCTGTAAGATTGTAGTTAATGTTTTTAAATCCACTCAAATAACTATATCTGTCATCAAGTTGGCTGCCACTGGCAAAGAAAATATTTTTCTTACCCAACCTTAACCCTTCGGCTAATGCTAAAAGTGAACCTATCTGATCACCGGTCGGTCTTTGAGAGATAGCCAGCAAGATATGCTTGGCCTCTTTAATCTCTTGTACTGCTTTTTGTTTTTCAGTCAGATCGCTTGAGTTCATCTTAGAAATAAAAATTAATTAGGAGTCGTCTTAACTCCATTTAATCATATAATAATTGGTTAGTCAACAGTTAAGATAGAGGCGATTTTAGGCCAACAATCTCTTCGGATATCCTATCAATTAAATCGGTCGTCTTTTTAATTCGGTCTTCTATTCGCTCTCCATGCGTACAACTTGCAAACCAAGAAGGGCAAGCGATGGGATAGCGATTAAACTTTCTTGTCCAGCTCTGGCTGACTGAGAAAAGGTAGGCCCAAGGCAGATACTCTAAAAAAGTAGCCTTATCGGCCCGAGTAACGGGATGCTCTTCTTTTAAGTAATTTTTAAATTTAAGCCAACTAACCAACTCGTCCTGGCCTTTTGGACTACGAACAGTAAAGAAATGTCTTAGACGAACAATTAATAGGGAGATAAAGACCATGCTAACAGGTGCTACTGCTAACCAAGGCGAGGAAGGAAAAAATAGCAACAAGAAGATAGCCAACAGTAGCGCAACAAAAAAGATTAATATCGCTTGTTTTAAAACTCTGTTTTTAATCTTGGTTTGATCGGCAACAAAAAGATTCATATCAAAAACTTTTCTGTTAACTTTTTTAAACAACTCATCAGTTAGCTTATCAAAAAGAGACTCTCTCTTCTTCTTCTCAATTTCACCTAAGCCACCCTTTAGTTTCTTCCTCTCAAATAGAATATTGATAAGCATCCGGTCCTGCTCACTAATCTCCTCATTTGGCTCTTTAATCTTGCCAAGGATTGTCTTATCCGGTTTCTCGACTACCGTTAGATAACCTCTGTTAAGCAGACTTAGAATCTGAGCTCCAATCCCACTCTGGCTTAGTCTTCCTCTGCGTAAAATATCTACCTCCATCGGGCTCAATTTAGACGGGGGCTGGTCGAGATAACCTTTAAGGTTGGAGATATCCTTAGTATAGATATGATTGCGGTAGATAGAGAAAAGAAAGAAGAGAGCTATCAGGGGCAAGACCAGGCTAATAAGCAAGACTACCTCTAAGCTAAGGGAGCCAATTGATAGCTTTAACTCCTCCCAGAAGGTCTGCTCGAAAGAGCCTCTTGGCGCAACTAGGTCAAAAGAGAAGATGCCATATTCAGAGATCTGGCTAACCTGATAGTCGAAACGGTTATTTTCCTGGCTGTATTCAACCTCCCCTACACCATGGACACCGTAATATCTTTGCTCTGAAGAAACTATCTCTCCTGGATAAGTAACACTTAAATTAAGCTCCTCAATCATCTGGCCCGGCTCTTTTAGATAGATATGATTAATAAGTTCCTTGCCTGAGCGAAGAGAGATATCTGAAGGCAGCTGATAGCTCAAAGAAGATTTGGACTGAGTGTAATAGTCCTGACTATCCTGGCTAAGCCAGAAGACAATCGTTCGGTCACCCTCTTTTTTTATCTTAGAGGGCATCACCATCTGGCCCCCCTGACTAATAGAGATATTAGTAGCATTTTTGGAGGGAATTATCCAAAACAGGTAATTACTATTAGAATTAAATACCATCTCCTGATCAACAGTCACTGAACCATCTTTACCAATCTCAACCATAGCATCGACCTGCTCAATAACCGGGCTATAGCTATAGGCAGAGATCCTAGCGGGAAAAACAAGAAAAAACAGCAGTAATAAAGAAGATACTGCTAAAACAAATTCCAAACTATACTTGCCCCTTCCTTCTAATGTTTTTATCATATATAGCTTAATCTAATTATATCATAATTTTCTTGGTCGATGATTGACTTATCAGATAGCCTATGTTAACATCTTCTCATATGGCAATTATCAAATCATCTAAAAAACGAATTCAAATCAATCGGCGCAACCGCCAAAAGAATTTAGATTACTTAGAAAAGATCCGAGAGTCCAGAAAAGAGCTCGAATCGGCCAAATCAAAAAAAGCCCGCGAAGAGGCGATTGCCAGAGCCTATAAAGCTATAGATAAGGCGGCTAAGAAAAATATTATCCATCCCAATAAAGCAGCTCGGCTAAAATCACAATTGGCTAAGAAAGAGAGCTAATTGGGTCTTTGGTTCCGTTTTGGCAAGCTTAAGGTTGTAATCAGTTTGATATAGCTTCTGATAACTATCTATCAGAGCTTTTTTGTTAAAGCTTTTCATCTGAGAGAAAATCTTCTTAGAAACATAAGGATGCCAGCCAAATTTGTTCTTAAGCTTATCGGGGCTAAGAGACTCTTCTTGCTCCCCACAGTCCAAAGCTTGAATTATCTTAGTTAAAGTTGAGTCGATCATCGCCACAATATAGGTCTCCGAGACACCTTGATCAAGTAAGTCAAACAAGTACTCAACTGCCTTATCAAGTTGTTTGGTCGCCACTTTGTCGATTAGATCAAAGATAACTAGATCAGTTTTGATACTAACCACTTGCTCAATATCCTCACTGGTTATTTTTCTTCTGTCATCATAGCCAAGATAGTGTTTGAGTTTGATCAGCTCCTGATAGATTGCTCCGCTGTCTGAGCCAAGACGCTCAATTACTAATTTAGTATTCTTGGAATCAATACTTAGATCCATCTGATCGACCTTATCTTTTAACCAACTTTCAAGCTGATAACCATAGCTAGATTTAAAATCTTTAACCTTAAATCCGCTCTGGCCAAGCTTCTTGGCAGTGGCATGATGGACCTTCTCCTCGATAATAACTAAAATGGTAGTCTCCGGAGCAGCGGTCAACTGCCTACTGACAATCTCTCTTTTTTTGGTCTGATTTTTATTAAAAGAAGAAAGAACATTACTAATTATTAAAAGCCTCTTCTTGGCCAGAAAAGGTACTGCCTGCAACTTGGCCTGTAAGTCCTGGATGGAGAGATCGGCCCGACTAAAATCAAACTGCTCAATATTATGAACCGAGTATTTCTTACCAAACTTCTCTTTTAGTTTTTTTACAGCCTGCTCTTTTTTTAATTTATCTTCTCCAAATAGCAAATACTTAGACATCTTCTTTCTCCATCTCTCCCCAACTGCTACCTGACTTAATATCAACCTTAAGAGGCACCTTCAAATCAACAACCGACTCCATAATTTTTTTAATTTTCTCTGCCTCCAAGAGCCAATTATTCTCCCTAATCTCAAAAATAAGTTCATCATGTACTTGTAATATCATTCTGGGTTTCTTTGATTTAAGAGTCTTTGACAAAGAGATACTATTACTGACATCAATCATTGCTTTTTTCATGATATCGGCCGCGCTACCCTGAATTGGGGTATTAATAGCCGCTCTTTCAAGCTGTCTTCGGTTGGAACCTTGTTTTAGATCAAAGTATCTTCTTCGACCTAACATTGTTTCAACATAGCCCTCTTCTTTGGCCTGATCAACGAGACTGTCGAGATATTTTTTCACTCCCGAAAAAGTTTTGAAGTAATTATTGATAAACTTTGAGGCATACTCTCTTGATTCATCCAAGGACTGGGAGAGGCCGTAGGGGCTCATGCCATAAAGTACGGCAAAGTTAATCGTTTTAGCTTGGTCTCTCTGTTTTTCACTAACTTTATCCAAGCTAACTTCAAAGAGCTCGGAGGCAGTCTTGGAATGAATATCCTGATTACTATTAAAAGCTTCTTCCATTGTCTTATCTCCAGAGAGATGAGCAGCTACCCTCAGCTCGATTTGAGAGTAGTCTAAACTCACCAACCTAAAGCCATCCTCTGGAATAAAAACCTTTCTGACCTCCTGACCCAACTCACTTCTAGTTGGGATGTTCTGTAGATTAGGGTCAGAAGAAGAGAGTCGGCCTGTAGCTGTCGCTACTTGATTGAAGTTGGTCTTAATTCTTTGAACTTCTCTCTCTAAGAGAGGCTCGATATAGGTGTTCCTAATCTTTTCAACCTGGCGATACTCTAAAATTAATTTGGCTATCGGATGGCGGTCTTTTATCTTCTCCAATTCGCTAGCTGCAGTGGAGAGCCCTGTCTTAGTCTTTCTAATTCCTTTGCTACTAATCTCTAGTTTATCAAAGAGCACCTCTCTAAGCTGAAGAGGGGAGTTAAGATTAAAGTCACTGCCGGCTAAATCTTTTATCTTTTTTTCGGTCGTTTCCAGCTTAGAACTAACCTTACTTTTTAATTCCTCTAGCTTAGCCTTACTCACCCTGATCCCCAAACTCTCCATAGTCGCTAAAATTGGCATCAGAGGCATCTCAATCTGCCCAAATAGTTTTTGTAGTTTGAGATCTTTAAGTTGATCTCTATATAGCTTGTAGAGTCGATAGGCCATCTCGGCATCCTCACAGGCATAGTCTTTGACTTTCTCCACCTCTACTTGGCTTAAATTGGTACCGTAATCTTTGCCCATCAGATCGGTTAAGGGAGTAATCTCTTCGCCAAACTCATCCATCACTAAATTATCTAGCTTATAGCTCCTTCTTTCCGGATTGATTAGATAGGCCGCAACCATCGTGTCGAAGAGCTCTCCTTCCAAACTAAGCCCGTTTTCTGCTAACATTTGGTAGTCATATTTTAATCCGTGGCCAATTTTAATAATAGATTTATCCTCAATTAAATCTTCTAGGTCCGCTGTTTTGAATTTTTTGCCAATTGGAAGATAGTAGGCTTTATCGGCCGAACAAGCTAGAGATACTCCAACAATCTTGCCACCTAGATTGTCGGTCTCTAAGTCGATCGCTGACACCTTCTTATTTTTAATCTCTTCAATTATCTTCTTAAGCTGATTTTTTGACTTAATAAGTAGATAGCTGCATTTAGCTTCTTTTTTACTTTTATTGGAGTTATCCGAATTTTTTTTACCATCAGATTCCGGTAATCTCTGGATTAGAGACCTAAACTCAAGCCCTTTAAACAACTCAACTACTTTCTCTCTGTCATAATCAGATAGTTTCATCTTATCTAGACCAGCATCAAGTTTAACATCGGTTCTAATAGTGGCTAAGTCTTTGCTCTGAAAGGCAATCTGTCTATTTTTCTCTAGACTTTCTTTCAATCGATCGGAGAGATCGACTAGACCATTATCTAAATCCTCATATATCTGCTCTAGGCTGCCATGCTTATCGATTAAGATCTTGGCTGTTTTGTCTCCAACGCCTTCTACGCCCGGCAAGTTGTCACTGGGGTCACCCTTTAGCCCCTTATAATCTATTAGTTTCTCCGGTTTAAAGCCATATCTCTGCTTAACTTTATCTCTATCATACTTAATCATATTAGTAAGGCCTTTTCTCATGGTATAGACAGAGATGTTACTGTCTACTAATTGTAGGATATCCAGATCGCCAGTAACGATTACTACCTCAAGACCTGGATGCACGTTTGTTAATTGCTTGGCCAGAGAACCAACCACATCATCAGCCTCATAACCCTGCTGCTCAAAAATGGGAATGTTAAAAGCACGAACAATCTCTTTTATTAAGGGAATCTGTTTTGAGAGCTCTTTGGGAGTCTTCTTTCTCTTCCCCTTATACTGATCATACTCTTTATGCCTAAAAGTTGGCTTAGCCAAATCAAAACTAACCGCACCATATTCCGGCCTTAAGTCTTCTAGGGCATTAAGCATAATCAGACAGAAGCCATAGGCAGCGTTTACCAACTGGCCATCTTTAGTCGTTAGCTCGGGCAGAGCATGGAAGGCCCGATGAATTAGGGCATGGCCATCGATTAAGACTAATTTTTCTTTCTTTTTATCTTCAGCCATTCTTGGTTGATTTTAGAAGTTCTCTGGCAACTTTTCGGTCATCCCAGCTAATAGTCTTATCTTTTAACTCCATTGCCTGCTCAGCACCCTTAGCTAGCAGAAGAACTGTATCCTGGGGCCGGGCTAAAAAGAAAGCTTTCTTAATAGCCTTCTTACGGTCAGGAATCTTAAATAAGTTCTTGCCTTCTTTAATTCGTTTTTCGCCCTTCTCTGCCCTAATTGCCCCATCGGCAACATCACTAATTATTTGATTAGGGTCTTCATCCCGAGGATCAACATTACTGACAATAACATAATCTCCATACTTAGCCGAGAGAGCACCAAGCAAGGGGCGCTTGGTCTTGGACCTCCTACCCTCAGCTCCGACAACAATAATTAGTTTGCCTTTTAGGCTTGGCTTTAGAGTTTGGAGCACCTGATTGAGTCCATCGGGGGTATGAGCATAATCGACTATTACTTTAAAATCTTGGCCTTGATCGATCACCTCCATCCGCCCCGGCACACCCTTGGCAGACTTAAGAGACTTTTTGATTGTCTTAAGATCGATACCAAAAGCGACTGCAGCCGATATGGCGGCTAGGGAGTTATAGACATTGAACCTGCCCGGCAAATTAGTCTCGATTCTTATCTGCCCAATAGGAGTCTCTACCAAAAACTGACTGCCATCTTCATGGTAATTGACAGACTTAGCAACAATATCTCCTTTTAAAATACCATAGGCAAAAGTCCGGTCGGCCTGAGCCTGAGAAAAATCAGACCAACTCCGATCATCACGATTTAAGATTGCTACCTTTGGTGTGTTTGGTTTTCGTTTAAAATTAGTTAGATTATTAAAAAGCCAGAACTTGGCCTGCTTGTACTCTTCAAATGTCTTATGATAATCCAGATGCTCTCGAGTCAAATTGGTCATCACCGCCATATCAAAATCAACTCCAGCCACTCGGTGCTGAGCAATAGCATGAGAGGAGGTTTCCAGTATTAGATATTGACAGCCCCTATCTTTCATCTGCCTGATTAGGGAAAAGAGGGTAAAGGGCTCGGGGGTAGTCATCTTCATTTTGTTCACCTCTACCTTCTTGTCGATTTTGATTGCAGTGGTTGTAATCATACCTGTCTTGTAACCGGCATCTTCTAGAAGACGGTTAATTAGATGACAAGTAGTCGTCTTGCCGTTAGTTCCAGTTACACCAATAACCTTCATTCTCTCTGTCGGTCGACGATAGTAATTTAAAGCAAGCCAGGTCATTGCCTGATGGTAGAAATCTAGAAGACTTTCGGGTATAATCTCTTTTATTTTATCTTTAATCATAGATCGAAATAATTTTTAACCTTCTTAACTGACTTGTAAGCAAGATACTTTAAGCTACTTATGGGTATAAAGTAGGCGCCCGGATAACTAGTAATCTTGGTCTCTGGCGCAAAGCCCTTCTTAAATCGACTAAAGCCTTGCCAAGGATGATCTTTACTGGCCTTAGGTGGAGCAATACCAAAAAGATCATAACGAGTACAACCTCTTTTTTTAGCTAATTTAATCGCCTGCCATTGTAGCAGATGAGGTGCCATTAAGTTAGAGTACTCCCGATCCATGGCACCGTGAAGATAGTAGGCGGTTGGACCATAGAAACCAATTAGATTAGCAGCGACTGTCTTCTTGCCTTTTTTCGCCAACAAGAGAACCTCCATATCTTGCCCTGAAAGAATTTCTAGTTGGCGATAGTAGTACTCTTTAGAATGAGTTGAGAAACTATTATCGATCGAATTTTGCTTTAAAAGCTTCCAGAACTCACCGATCTCTTCTACCGTCTCGGCCTGTTTAATCCTAACCCCCTTCTTCTTTGCCAGACGGATATTATATCGCCATTTTGATTTCATCTCGGCCATTATCTCCTTCTCTTCTTTGCTAATATCAACTATTAAAGTGTGCTGGGCCTGAGCAGTATCATCGACAGCAGGAATTGTTAGATAGTTATCAAGAGGAAGTTTCGGCTCTAATCTTAAAAAATCTATATTCCTCTCTTTAGCCAAGCTATATGTCTTACTTATCAGTTGAGAAAAAGTTTTTTCTGTCTTTATCTGGCCTAAAACCGGGCCGTAAGGAGCATACCAATAATTAAAAGACTTGGCCTCTCTTTTTACTAGAAGTAGAGTCCCTAGTACTTGGCTTTTGGCTGCCAGGAAATCTTGGCTCTCACTTGAAAGCTGAGAGCTGGTCACTGCCAACCGTAATGTCTGCTCTCCCATTGAGTCTAAAAAATCGCCCCAAACCCAAGACTGGGTTAGAGAACCATTAGGAGAATTTTTCACAAACCCATCCCAGACCGGCTTAAAGCTCTCTTTAGGATCAACATTTACTTTCATAACTAAATCAATTCTTAATTATTACTAAGTTAATATTAACTAACTGCCGTCCAATTGACAAGCGGGAATTTTTTGTTAAAACTGATAGAAGTATGAGTAGAAAACAGAAAGAAATACAATATATCTTAGGCATAGAGACAACCTGCGATGAAACGGGCCTAGCTATAGCTAAAAAAGAAAAAGGAAAGAGACCGAAAATTATACACAATCTAGTCTATAGCCAGGAAGAGATCCACAAGCTAACTAAAGGCGTGGTACCTGAGATAGCGGCCAGAGAACAAGTGGCAAAGATCTTCCCTTTGTTGGATAAATTAAATAAAAAGTTCAAACTAGATAGAGTCGATGCTATTGCCGTTGCTAACCGACCGGGGCTAGTCGGCTCTCTACTAATCGGGGTCAATCTAGCAAAAACCCTCTCCTATGTCCTAAATATTCCTTTAATAGAAGTCGATCACGTAGTTGCCCATCTTTATGGATCGATTATTTCAAACAAAAACCAAGTTAAATTCCCCGCTATTGGCCTAGTAATCTCAGGCGGTCACACTCAGATCTATCACTTAATAAATCATCAAGAGATGAGGCTGTTAGGCCAGAGTCGAGACGATGCGGCAGGAGAGAGCTTTGATAAGGTAGCAATTCTGCTTGGGCTAGACTATCCAGGCGGACCGGAGATAGAGAGAGTAACCAAGAAACCAGAGAAGGAAGAAGATGAGTTTAGTTTGCCGCGGCCGCTTATCAATGATAAAAGCTACGATTTTTCCTTCTCAGGGCTTAAAACCGCTGTTCTAACGGAGACTACAAGGCTAGATTTTAGTGAGAAGAATATCCCCTATCTGGCCTATGAGTTTCAAGAAGCAGTAGCAGAGGTAATAAGTGAGAAAGTGGAGAGAGCAGCCCTAGAACAACCGACTAAATCAGTTCTTGTTGGTGGAGGGGTTAGTGCTAATAAGCGAATTAGGCAAAAACTAGAACAGAAGAACTTGCCCAATCTTATGCTTCCGGAGATGAAATATAGTACGGACAATGGGGCAATAATCGCTGCCAGAGGAAGTTATTTAGCCGAAAACAATCAATTCACACCTTGGCAAGAACTTGAAATTCTACCCTAAATAAGGATATACTAAAAAAACAATGCTTGATAAAAAATATAACTATAAAAAATCAGAAGAGAAGATATATGGTTCTTGGCAGAAGAAGGGCTACTTTAATCCTGACAATCTAGAACTAAAGAAAGATGCTAAAACCTTTACTACCATGCTACCTCCGCCAAATGTTACCGGCTCTCTTCATATTGGCCACGCCCTAAATGCTACTGTTCAAGATATTATAGTTCGACAAAAAAGAATGATGGGCCTAAAAACCCTATGGATGCCCGGCCTAGATCATGCTGGCATAGCTACTCAAAATGTAGTTGAGAAAAAACTGGCCAAAGAGGGCAAAACCAGAAAAGATTTGGGTAAAGAGAAATTTATCGAAGAGGTCTGGAAGTGGAAAGAGGAGTATGGGGGCAAGATCCTTGACCAGCTCAAAAGGCTGGGAGCAAGTTGTGACTGGAGCCGACAGAGATTTACTTTAGATAATGATTACCAAGAAGCGGTTAAACAGGCCTTCCTTAAATACAAAGAAAAAGGATATATCTACCAAGGCAGTCGGGTTGTAAACTGGTGTCCAAGGTGTGCTAGCAGCTTGTCGGATCTAGAGTTGGAATATAAAGAGAGCAAGTCAAAGTTCTACTATATCAAATACCCCCTTAAGAATAAGAAAGACAAATATATCACCGTTGCTACTACCAGGCCCGAGACTATGCTCGGTGATACTGCAATAGCGGTCAACAAGAGCGACGATAGATATAAAGACCTGATTGGTGCGGAAGTCCGACTTCCGATTACCGACCGGACCATTAAGATTATTGCCGATCATGAGGTCGATGCCAAATTTGGCACTGGCGCCGTTAAAGTAACCCCCTCTTCGGACCTAGCAGATGAGCGGATGGCCAAGAGACACAACTTAGAGACCATCCGAATTATAAACAAAGAGGGCAAGATGACCAAGAAAGTCCCTGATAAATACCAAGACCTAGATAGGTTTAAGGCTAGAAAAGAAGTCATTAAAGACCTGGAAAAAGATAAACTAATAGAGAAGACCGAGGAGATAGATAACCGAATCGCCCTCTGCTATAGATGCGACACGGTGATTGAGCCTCTTCCCAGCAAACAATGGTTTGTTGATATGGACAAAATCAAAGGTCCAGCCATTAAAGCAGTAGAGGAAGGTAAGATTAAATTCTATCCGGAAAGATACAAAAAGATCTATCTTGATTGGATGGAGAACGTCCGCGATTGGTGTATTAGCCGACAGATCTGGTGGGGCCACGAGATCCCAATTAAGGGCGAGAAAGACGTTCTTGATACTTGGTTCTCCTCAGCTCTCTGGCCCTTTGCCACTCTAGGCTGGCCCAAAGAAAGCAAAGATATGGCAGATTTCTACCCAACCCAACTGCTAACTACTGCTCGAGATATTCTTTACCTATGGGTAGCCCGGATGATCTTCTCTTCCTTAGAACTAACAGAAAAGATCCCCTTTAACGAGGTATATATTCATGCCACAGTTAAAAACAAGAAAGGCCAGCGGATGAGCAAGAGTCTAGGCACAGGCATCGACCCACTGGAGCTAATAGAGAAATACGGCGCCGATGCTACTCGATTTAGCCTGGCTTGGAACTCAGGCCATAACCAAGAGATAAAGTATAGCGAAGAAGACGTACTGGCCGGACAGAAGTTTAATAACAAAATCTGGAATGCAGTTCGCTTTATACTAATGAACGTAGAGAGAAGCTACCAACTACCAACCAAATTAAGTGAGCTAGAACCAAAGTCAAAACATAACCAAGAGATCAAAGAGGAGCTAAAAACAACTATTGATAAGACCAATAAATACCTAGATAAGTACCGTTATGATCTAGCGATAAAGGAAGTCTATCACTTCTTCTGGCACTCTTTCTGCGATAAATGCCTAGAAGATAACAAAGACGCTATTTTTGGCAAAGACGAAAAGAAAAAACAAGAGGCAGTCGAGTTCTTAGGCGGAGTAATTGCCATTAGCCTAAAACTGCTCCATCCCTTTATCCCCCATATCACCGAAACTCTCTGGCAAGAACTAAACCAGGCCTTTGATGAAGAGGAGTATAAGGATCTAATAGTGTCGGACTGGCCTAATTAAAAATCTTACATCAAAATCTAAATTTGTGCTATAATAAACTCAAGCTTATGAAAAATCGAGGATTACAGATCGGTTTAATTGTTTTTTTATCAATTCTTATCCTGTTTGGTGCTTTTTGGTTTCTAATGGATGGCAAAAGAGCTAGTCTGGCCGAAGATTATCTAGCTAAAGGTCAAGAATTAGAACAGAGCCAAGAGTACAAACAGGCCTATTTGCAGTACAAGAAAGCTCAGATGGCCACCCCCAGAAGTTTTGCCCCCTACTACCACCAAGGCAGAGTGCTTGAGAAGATAGGCCAGACAGAGATGGCAATAGACTCATACAAAAAGTCAATCCAGTTTGCCAGAGAAGAGATGGCGCCCACCTTCGCTCTAGCCAAAACCTATTACAATCAAAAAGATTACGCCCAAGCTCAGAGCTACTTTGAAAATTGCTTCGCCTATGAACCGACCAACAGTGAAATATATTACTGGCTAGGTAGGGCCCAGATGAACCAGAATCAGCTCAAACAGGCAGAAGAGAGTTTCCAAGCTGCCTTAGAGATCTTCCCTTCAGCTGACTATAATCTCTACCTCGGATTAGTACTGGCCTACAGAGATGTTGAAAATGGCTATGAGCAAATCGAGAAATACTCCAAAAACCAAGAAGTAAGCTTTAGCAATTTAGAGAAGTCTGTTCTAGCAGCAACCAAGGAAGACTGCCAGCAAATAGAGACCGCTTTTAAAAGAATGCTAGCCACCAATAGCCCAGCCACTAGAAAGCTACTTTTAGGCCAACTGCTTAATCAGGTAGGGGAGTCCGGTCTAGCCACTGCTAAACTAGAGGAGTTAATATCAGAATATCCGGATCTAAGAGATGGCTATGTCTTTCTAGCTTATGGCCAGATTCAAGAGAACCAAACTGATCAAGCAATAGAGAATTTAAATAAGGCTAAGGAGCTAGACCCCAGCTACAGCCTAACCTATGAGCTGCTCTCCAAAGCCTACCAATCAAAAAACGAAACAGAGACTGCTAAGCAGATGCAGCTAAAAGCAAACTCACTAAAAGAGGAGGGATAAGTGAAAGGAAAAAACAGAAAGAACAATAAAAAAAATACAAAAAATTTGTTGCTAGCTTTTTTTCCTATTTTTGTTTTATTGGTTTTTGTTACGTCTATAATTTTAATAAATCCGACAAAAACAAAAGGTATTAATATTGATGACTTACCCAGTTTAAGCTACTCTAGAGATTATCAGTTTGACCTAATTATAGAGCCGGAATCAGATACTAAAAAAATAAAATTGACAATTGATGATACTGATAAAGTCTATTATTTCAAGGGGCCAGCTTCTAGTCTAGGATCTTTATACAGAGGGCAGCCTCCTAGATCAACAGAAAGGTTTGACCCGAATGATCCGCTTTCAGCGAACAGAATGGTAGATGCAAATTGGTACATACTGGAAAGTGATAAAAGAAGCGTGTTATTTGTATCCAACAAATCTGTTTTGGCTCTGGTAAAACACACAGACAGGGATGAATCTGATTACTCTTTTCAATACAACCAACCTGACACAACTAATGTTATAGACGAAATAGTTAGGAAGCTCCAATGGTTCACTGGACCGTTTCAAACATATAAATTTGATATTATTGATGAAAAAGATAATCCTACTTTAGCAAAATTATCCAAAGACATTTATGCTAATGGGGCCAAGCTAAATACAACTGATAATTTACATCAAAGAGAAGCCTCTCAAGATGCAATTGATTATTGCACTAACAAAAATTTGGAAAATAATTATCAAGCACAAGACAATGGGAAAGAGATTATTAGCCAAATAAAAAAGCAAGCTAATAATTGGTGGTCAGAAAACAACAATGTGATATTCGACGACCCAGACTTATTGCTTCTTAGCTTCCAAGAGGATAAAAATTTATTTCTTAGCTTCTTTGCCAATGCAGGCTTGTCTAGTATAAACACTGGCACCTATCAACAAATGAATAATATAATACATGAAACAGAAAAAACAATAACTAGTGCCTGGGCTGATCATGAAGAAATTGTCGATCGAATACCTTATTGTACCGGAAAAAGTAAATCTGGATTAACAAAAACCGCTATATCAAATCAAGTTAACAGCGAAACATCTAAATATAATAAGTTTGTTGATTTGGCAACTTGTGTAACAGAACTAAGTGAGGTAACCCCAGATGTCCTGCTTGGACTACTTAATTATAACCAAAATCAACAAAAAGATTGGGAAAAACTTTATCTAGCCTCAAACTATTTAAGCAAATATATCGAATATAGAGAGTGTTTAGCTTCTCAAGATGAAAATTTATTGGAAATAGTAAAGAAAGAGAGAGAGAACTTTAATTCACTAATGCTAACTGTTGATGACCAGACTGATAGAGGAAGCTTAAAGGGGGGTAATCAATTTTTAAAATCAATCACGGAAAAATTAAAGAAGTGGGTAAACGAAATAGTTGAAAGTATTTTTAATATATTAAACAATCTACTAAACAATGTTCCTGTGTAAAATAAAAAAGTTAATTATTTTTTTCTTTTTAATGGCAGCTTTAACTGTTCCGAACCTGTCGTATGGCTATCCAAGAATTGCCGGAGAGCTTAGATCAGCAGGGATGGAAGAGGCTTGGAGTGTTGTGCTTGGGCTGGTTAATTTTGTTGCCGTAGTTGGATTAATATTTATTGCTTTAGCTTATCTACTTAGAATTGATTTAGAAACCTATGACATCAAACGAACGCTACCTGGACTTATTGTTGGAATAATTCTAGCAAATTTTAGCTATTTTCTAATTATTGAAGTTGTAGATATTGTAAGCTCCGTTACTGATTTTTTTATTCAATTAGCTGGTCCTGGGGATGGAATTGGTGAGATACTTTATAGTTCCATGACTGGCCAAACCACTGTTGGCGGAATCTTTACTTTAACTGGGGTAATCGCCTTGTTTTTTCCCTATGTTGGAGCACTCGGCCTTCCCTTGATAATTGTCGGGGCATTACTCTTGTTAATTCCTCTTATTCTCTGGGTGATGCTCACCTTCATCTTATATGTTAGATACTACGTAATAGTTATACTGTTCGTCCTATCTCCTGTCGCCGTAGTTCTGTACTTCATTCCACTAGGAAAATCCATTGCTGGGATATGGTTTGATTGGTTTTTAAAATTCTTACTAGTAGGTCCGGTAATATTTATTTCAGTCTGGTTGATAAATGTCTTGCAAGTGCAAGCCAGCGATACTCCTTGGGGAGGATTTATCGGTGGCATTGTTTTAATCATAGCCGCATTAATAATTTCCTATCAAATAGTTGGTATGAATAGCATTTCTGGAGCTGTTCTAGGTTTTTTTAAAGGAAAAGCTGGAGAAACTGTATCTAAATCGCTAGGAAGGGCTGGGGGTTTTTTAAAGTGGGGAGCAAAAGTAGGCAGTCGAAAATTGGGAGATGATGATCAGGCAGTAGGTGCTGGTAGATTTTTTAGTAATATTAACAAGGGTCTAGAAGGGGGAAAGCATATTGATGATATACTAGAAAATGCCTTGGAAGTTGAGTCAAAAGAGACAGGCAAAAGTGTTAGGAAGAGCTGGGAAAAACATAGGCTTGGTCAAGAGATGCTAAGGACCCAATATCATGATAAAGCGATGTCTTCAGCTGAGAACATCAAAAATGGAGGAATCGAGGGCGCACTTGGAGCACTCTACGCTGGCAACGCAGACACAAGAACCGCAGCAATAAGAGCCCTCGGTATGATGTTTAATGATCCGGATTACAAAGACGACAAACCACTTATAAAAAGCTTACTGCAAGGTATAGGTGAAGCTTCAGGTAAAGGCAAGGGATTTTATGATCCTAGCACAACTGCCGGGCAACAAATGATAAATGATGAAAAGGGTATATTATTTGAAAAAATTAGTGATAAAGATATTAAAAATTTGCAAAAAATGGCAGGCCTGGAGATAGGAGGGGGCAATTACGATTTAATAGCTGAAGCAACAATTGATAACCTTAGAAGCCAAGAAGACATTGATGTAACAATTACCAACATCGAAGAACTCCAAGCCGAAATAAAAAATAGAAGTGAGGGTGATCTAGAAAGCAGTGTAGTAGATCGTGTGGTAAGTGTAACGGGCCTTCCTGAAGATATGGTTCACACCAAAGAAAGTGCCTTGGGAGCACTTTCTAATTATTCAATATCTGCACCAGCATTTAAAAGTTATGTAGGTCGAACTGGAAGTGCTCCAAATAGCGAACAATTAGCGCTAGAAATAGGTTTAAATGATACTATTTCCACCAGAGCAACTGCTATTAGCAGAACTGTTGCTGACGCCCCAAGACCAACTCAAGTGCTTAGCACTGAAACTAGAGGCATTACCACTCAGGAATTAGCAACCAGAAAAGAGATAAAGGAACAGATTAAAAGAACCCTTGAACATGAAGCTGTAGGAGATATCCCCGAAGAGAGAATTGATGAAATAATAGGGGCTCTTTCTAGGGAGATAAGCGAAGGAAGAATTGAGAGCTCAACCATAGAAGAGGTAATTAGAGAGCAAATTAGCGAATTAAGTAGATACGAAGAAAATCTAAATGAATAATTTATGCAATACAAAGTCCCACAAAATATAGACTTGGAAGATAAGGTGATTGGGCCTCTGACTTTAAAGCAGTTCATTTTTCTTTTGGTAGCCGGCATGCTCGACTATATCATCTACTCTACCTTTACCCATTGGTCCGGCTGGTTGCTAATCTTTCTAATCACTGCCGCTGCTCTGGCCTTCGCCTTCTTAAAAGTTCAAGAACAAGACTTTGCTTACTTTCTATCCGCCTTTATCTCTTTTGTTTTTTCTCCCAAGATCTTCGTCTGGACAAAGCAATACTTTAAAAAAGGGCAAGAGCTACCTAAAATTGCTAAAGAAGATGAGGAGGAAGATGACGACCAGCTAACTAAAGACCCCAAAAAGGTCCGTAGCCGCCTACAGATTTTAGCGGAGATTGTCGATACCCACGGCTGGCGGCATAGAGATACGGGCAAGAGGGTGGTCAGTGAAGATGAACCGGAGGGCAGAGTTGAGTCACCCCAAGAGAGAAAAGAGGGCTTAGAAGATCCATTAAACGAAGTAGAGGCTGTGTGATATAATTAGAAGTTAGAAGGCAGATATTAATTAAGGAGGGAATATAGCAAAGAAAGAAGAAGAGAAAGACAGAGAAGTCCCGGAGGGCCTAGAAGAGTCTACGGAGACTAAATATAATCCAACTCAAGAGAATCTGGATATCGATCGGATTGAGGATGGTTTTGTTTATTTAAAAAACGGAGGCATAAGAATCGTCTTAATGGTCTCGGCCGTTAATTTCTCCTTAAAAAACGAGGAGGAACAGAACGCTATTATCGGTGGCTATCAAGCTTTTCTCAACTCTCTCTCCTTCCCCATTCAAATTATTACTCAATCTCGAAAGTTAAACTTAACAGGATATCTACAAGACCTGGAGAAGCGGACCAAGAACCAATCCAATAGTCTACTCCGGGCTCAGATGGCCGACTATACCGACTTTGTCCGTCGAATAATCGATGTTGCCAATATTATGGATAAGAACTTCTTCGTTGTTGTCCCCTATGAACCAATCTCCTCTAAGGCCTTAAATCCTTTTGAGAAACTATTTGCCGGTTTTAGGAGCAAACAGAAAAAGAAGATAGAGATCAAAGATAAGGAAGCGGCGAAGAAAGAACTGCGACAGAGAGCAGGCCTGGTAGCCTCTGGGCTAAGCTCTATTGGCATCAGAGCAGTCCAGCTTAACACCCAGGAGATTATTGAGCTACTATACACCTCCTACAACCCAACCTCGGCTCAGTTCAAAAAAATAGCTAACCCGGAAGATGTGATGGGAGCGGTAATTAAATCTAAAAAAGAAAGTAAATAATATGTTTGGCATTGGCGAGAAGAAGAAAAATGACGACTTAAGCCCCCAGAAAGCCCTGGAGATCTACGAGAAGGGAATGATTGAGGTTAAAGACCTAATCGCTCCAGCTAGTTTTTTGGTTAATCCCGATCATATCAAGATAAATGATCGTTATGCTAAAACCTTCTTTGTCTTTACCTACCCAAGATATCTAAACACCAACTGGCTCTCCCCCCTAATTAACTACGATGCTACCATGGATATATCTATGTTTGTCTATCCGGTAGACACCAAGCGGATCATGAAACAACTCCAGACCAGGCTGGGCCAGATGGAATCGAGTTGGCGAATGAAAAAAGAGAAGGGCCTAGTCTCCGACCCAGAGCTTGAAACAGCTATGGAAGATGTTGAATCCCTAAGGCATGCCCTACAGAAAGGAGAGGTTAAGCTCTTCCAATTTGGGCTCTACTTTACAATCTATGCTAAAACCCTTGAGGAACTAGATACTCTCACCTCTCAGATAGAGACTCGCTTAGCCGGAGGAATCGTTCTAACCAAAAGAGCCCTCTTTAGAATGAAAGATGGTTTTGACTCAACCCTTCCCCTAGGACTAAACAAATTAATGATTAATCGTAATTTTGATACCGGCTCTCTGTCTTCTACCTTCCCCTTTATCTCTTCCAATCTAACTGGTAACAGTGGTATTCTTTATGGAATCAACCGTAACAACAACTCCCTTATCATCTTTGACCGCTTTGAACTGGAGAATGCCAACTCAGTTGTCTTCGGTAAGTCTGGTTCGGGAAAATCCTACGCTGTTAAGCTAGAGATTATTAGATCGATGATGTATGACACGCAGGTAATAGTAGTTGACCCGGAAGAAGAGTACAAGCGGATGTGTGAAGGAATTGGTGGTAACTACTTACAGGTTGACCTAGAGGCCGGCAATTGGATCAACCCATTTGATCTCTCCGGTGGCCAAGAAGAAGATGGGGAGGCAATCTTAAAAGGCACTATTATTAGAATCAAAGGTTTAGTCGGGCTGATGATGGAGGGCTTAAGCGTAGAAGAAGATGCTATTTTAGAGAAAGCTCTCTTTGAAACATATGCCCTAAAAGATATTAACGAAAATATTGAGACCCACAAGAACGAGCCACCTCTACTGGAAGATCTTCAGAGAGTACTAACCGGTATGAAGGATGGTGAGAGCCTGGCTAGAAGATTAGAGAAGTATACCCAGGGTACCTTCTCAGGCCTCTTCAAGCACCAGACCAACATCGATATGAACAACCAGATGAATGTCTTCTCCGTAAGAGACCTAGATGAAGAGCTAAGACCACTGGCGATCTACAATATTCTAGGTTACGTCTGGAACCAGATTAGAAAAGAGAAGAAAAGAAGACTGATGGTCGTCGATGAGGCCTGGTGGATGATGCAACATGAAGATTCAGCTAAGTTCCTCTATGCTCTAGCTAAAAGGGCTCGAAAATATTACTTAGGTCTAACCGTGGTCAGTCAAGATGTAGAAGATGTGCTTAATAACAAGTATGGCAAGGCGATTGTCTCTAACTCCTCCCTACAGATGCTGCTCAAACAATCTCCGTCATCAATCGATCTAGTTAGCAAAACATTTAATCTAACCCAAGGAGAAAGATATCTACTACTCCAATCAGATGTAGGTGAAGGGCTTTTCTTTGCCGGTCTAAACCATGCCGCTATCAAAGTCATCGGCTCATATATTGAAGACAAGATGATTACCACTGATCCCAAGGAGATCCTAGAGATGAAAGAGGAGGAGGGTGATGAGAGCCAGGGAGAATAAGCAAGCTGGAGCGGTAAGTTGCCTAATCGCCGGAATATTTATCTTAGCCGGCATTCTTTTGGTTGACCTAGCCATAGCAGCAGGAGTTAGTTTGGCTAGTTACTCGCCTGTGGCTGGGGCCGGGTTTAGCCCCTCAGAAGGAGAGTATATTGCGTCAGATCCTAACCAACCTGTTAATATTGAATCTGTAGCCGGTGATGGCTCATATATTAATGGTGACCCAAACAACCACTATATACCCTGCCTAAAACAATTCAAAAGCGGTTACTGTGGCTGTACCTCTGCTGCCGCTATTATTATGGGCTATACCGGAGAATACATAAAACCAACAGATCTTACTTATTGGTCAGGTGGAAGAAGGCCTTGGGGTCCTGAACTACAAAGAAAGGTTCCGGGGAGTTGGACAAGAAGAACAAGTTATAAAAACGATGGTATGAACAGCATAATTAACACCATTAGAAATGGCGACGCTGTCATTATCTATACCAAGTATCCCAAAAGAAACGGCACCGGTGGAACTATGCATATTATGGCAACTACTCAATATGATAAAAACAAAGATGCCTTCTTAGTTCACAATAGCGGCAAGAGTTCTTGCAGCGTACAATGGATATCCAGATCATTTTTCCTAAAAAATCCTCACGATCAAGTCGGTTATGCTTGGAGGGCGCCATGATAAGACAGGATGGGTTAGTAGCCACAATAATTGTCTTTGTTATTGGTATCGCCATGCTAATCTTTGGCGCAGTTGGCGCTTTTGCATTTCACGAAAGAACTTCCGGCATTGCTGGTGGGTATATGCCCTCAGCCCAGGCTGGTGGTAGTGGCAGCCTATTCTATCCTTCAGGAGCCGATCCAGAAGAGGTCGGAAAATGTCTTAACTCTTGGTTTTCTAAAAAAAGACCGGACTCTCCTCTAGCCGATAAGGGGTTAATTTTTGCCGGGGAGGGAAAGAAGTATAATGTGAATCCGGCCCTGATGATTGCTATTGCTGGCGCTGAAACAACTTATGCCACTAACTACGGAGCAGCTTCATCCTCAACTCATAATTACCAAAGCATGACTTGCAATACTGCTAAATTAGGAGATTATCCTTGTGTACCTTCTAATGGTTCTAATCCAAGAGACTGGGAGGATTTTCCGGACTACGATACCTCAATTGCCAATCATGCTGAATATATGCAAAGAAAATATCTGAGCAAAGGAATAACAGACATTAGGTCGATAGGAGAAATATATTGCGGAAAAAATTGCAATCATTGGTTTGATGTAGTACCTAAAGTTTTTAATGAAATTATTGGCTCTTGTCCAAGTCTAAAAACGGCTACTGCCTCTAATATTATCAGAGGAGACTATGTTAAACTTAATGTGCCCCTAGTTGGTCAAAAGACAAGTATGACTTGTGGCAGAGCTTCGGTTGCCATGGTGCTTAATTACTACGGTGGTAACTGGACAATAGATGATACATACTCAGGTGGGCCAGTTAACACTCCCTCAGCAGCATTGTCTCAACTAAAAAAACAAAGTGGCAAAGCCTGGAAGGTTGGCAGAGTAAGCTCCAATGGAAATGGTTGGTCGACTGTTATGAAATCACTTAAAGCAAAAAATCCTGTAATATTATTCCAAAGATTCCACTTCAATTCAAATTGCCAAAGATCAAGATCAAGCTATGGTCACATCATAGTGATAAGAGGTTACGATCCAGCAACAGATACACTTATGGTTAATAGTTCAACAACAAGAGGCGCCTATAGCTGTCAGTTAGATAGATCTTTATACAATCAAGCAAGTAATCTGTCTCACACTGATTCAAGTGGAACAATAATCTACTCTCATGAATAAACAGTTAGAAAAGTTAGAGAAGGAGTTTAGCACCAACCAGAAGATTAAAAAGTCAGGAGCTGGTTTAAGTTGGCTTAATAGGGCAATTATCGGCCTAGCAATTGTTCTGGTGCTTGGTGGTCTTTACTTGCTTTTTTTCTACCAGGCACCAGTTAAAGTTATTAGCCAACCAGAAGAGGTCAGTATAGCTTTGGATAACAGAGAGGTTGACAAGGGCTTCTCTGCCAGCCCCGGAGAGCACCTGTTAATGATCTCCGCTCCTGGATATCTAACTTACAGACAGACAATTAATGTCGACTACTTCTCCAACGAGCCAATTAAAGTAAATCTGCAGAAAGAGCCGTCGTTTAATGAGCTTGATAAGGGTAAGATAGAGTATCTAAGCTACGACTCAAACAGAAACACCCTCTTCTATCTTAAAAACAGCTCTTGTTGGAGATTAAATCTAGGAAGAGATGGGGCTAACCCCGAAAGGATCTCTCCAAATATCTTTAGAAACATTAAAAACCTTATCTGGACCAAAGATCACCTAGGAGTTATCGCCCAAATAGATAAGCCCTACCAATTAACCGGCACTAAATTTTTTAAAGATACTTCTAGTGCTGCTACATATTTCTATGATTTTAATCGCTACGACCTACTCAATCAAACAGCTAAGTTTTGGGGCACCGGCATTGGTAGTATCAGTATTAATCCTGATCTTGACCAGGTCGCCTACTACTATTCAACCCTAGAGCCAGAGAGCTCTCTAGTGGTAAGTGACTTGGAGAGAAAAAATGTTAGAAGGGTAGCTAAGATTAGTGGTTATACCGACCCAGAGATATCTTGGTCACCAAACAAGGAATATATTCTAATTAGTAACAGCGAAAGTATCTCAATCTATGATAGCTACTTGGATCGGCTCCGGACACCACTAGAGAACAGCCAAATTAGCTGGGCCCAGGTAAGTGCTGATAGCAAGAAGATTCTCTACCTAAGTCAATCCCCAGAAAGACTAAAACCTCTTTCGATTATGGATATAGGTGGTGAGAATAAGGAGAATTTAAATATTAATCTAGATCTAAACAATATCGACTGGGTCAGCAACAACCAGTTTATTGGAACAGGCAGAATCGACGAAGAAGATAAATTGTTTAGATACGATATTAACAGTGGAGAACTACTAGAGTATGGCTGGCCAGAGGATAATAAGGAGGTAGTTAGAGAGGTCGAGGTAGATAATAATAACAACCAAATATATTTAACTACAGATAATCAGTTAGTTAGCCTTGAATTAATCTCTAAAAACTATTAACAAATGGCTAAAGATAAAAAAAAGAAAAAAAGAGAAGAAGATAGTTACTACGAACGTCTTAAAACGGAGCTTGACGTTGAAAAAACAGAGGAGACAGAGATCACAGAAGAGACTATTAAGCGCCTAAAGAAGAAGCCTACTTCTGTTGGCAGACAAGACCAGCAGCAAGAAGAAGATGAGGATGAAGAGAGAGATGAAGAAGAGCAGGATGAGAAGGAAGAGGAGGAGGACAAAGAAGAAGAGAAAGATCAAGAAGAAAAGGACCAGAAAGAAGACCAGGAGAAAGACGATAGTGACCTAGGAGAGAAGGCGAAAGATGAGGCTGAAGATAAAGCAGAGGATGTAGGTGAGAAAGCAGTTAAGAAGGAGGCAAAAGATGCCGCCAAAGCTGCCAAGGGTGGCAAGGAGGCAGCCAAGGCCGGGGGTTTGCTTAGTAGGGCCGGTGGAGCTATTGCTAGAGGAGCCGGAGCGGCTATTGCTTTTATTGGTGAATATGCTGCAATAATTGGGTTGGTTTTATTAGCAGTAATATTAATTTTTGGCCTGATATATCTTGCTAGTAATATGGGCTCAACCCCAACCGAGCTTCCAGATGAGGACTTAGCTGCTGACAGGCAAGATGTGGCCGAGGCGGTCTGTTGGGCAGGCGAGTGTGACAAGGCGGCCGATGAGGCCAGAAAGGTAGCTAAAGGAATTGATGAAGAAGTGGAAGAGGAGAGCGAGGAGACAGATAGCCAGACCAGCTTCTGGCAATTTGCCCGGGCTCAAGACAAGCAAGAGCTTAGCAGGGAAATAAAGAACTTATCTACTAAGACCGATCGGATTTTAACCAACTTCTCTGCTCTATCAGCTATGGGTGGCCGGAATCGAGCCAGCCTGGAGATGGCATTGGATAATCACCAACTAATCAAATCAACCATCTCCGATCTTAATAGTAGCCAGAGCTTAGCAGACAACGAAGGCTTAAGAGATGACCTAACCCTACTATCAGAGTACAATCAAAATATTCTAAAAGCCCTCCAAGCAGTTAACAGGGGGCAGAAAGAGCCGGTTCTAGCAATTAATCAATACGATCTTCGCCTAATCAAAGAGTTTAAAATAGATATTAGATTACTACGACTACTTAATGAGCTTGCTCGGAGAGCCCAAGGTGAGAACGAGGGAGTTGGAGTTAATCAAGTGGACGAAGATGAACTCTACCAGATAATTAAGTCTCCTAAGGCCACTCGGACTAAAAAAATAGATGAGCTTACCAAACCTTCTAAAAAGTGGTCACAGATTAAAGTTTCCCGGTTAACTCAATTTGACCCCAAGTCAGATGAAGAGGCGGTAACTAGTGAGTCTGAAGCGACCCGCTCAGCCCACTACGGGGGCAAAGCGGCCGATATCTCTGTAGTTGGTAGCTATAAATGTGAGACTAAGGGTTTTTTAGGATTTGGTGATAAGACCAAATGGTATCCGGCACATGTAGCTTATCAAACAGAGTACCGGCCACCCGGGCTTAACAACTACCTAAACCCCAACTTAAATGATCTGGCTTCCGTTATTCGCCTGCCTGGTAACCAAAGAGGTCATCATAATATCGACTCGGCCCTAATGGAATCGGGCCTATCTCAAATCGCCCAAGAACTAGGCATAGATCCTAGGTACTTAATTAATAGTCGTCTTGATAGCCCCAATCTTGGTTCGGCCCACCTGGAAGACGGGCTAGGCCTACCCTCTGGCACCATTAACTCCATAGTTGCCGGGAGCGGCAGTGGAGAGTTAAGTGTTGGTAGCCGTTATCTTGAACAGATCTTGGGTCTGCCCGGAGGCTCAATAGAAGGCAGTAGCCAAGAAGATATTCTAAAGTCTATTGGCCTGCGGGTGATTAGAGAAGGTCTAGGTCTGGACTACTCTAACTGGCAGGGAGATTGGAGCAACTATGAGCTAGGCAAGGCAGTAGTAGAGAACGCTTACCGGATTGATTATAGCGAGGACAATCTAGAGAAAATAATTAACACCAACCCCAACCAGTTTATTAGAAAGACCGGCATAGAGAGCTTGGGGGGCAGTAACAATGAGACGCTTAGCTTAGTCGGTCAGGCCTACCGAACTAGAGTTAATAACTCCCAAAGTTTATCCGGGCTTAGTAAGAGCATTGGCCTGCCTAGCGATACAATCTCAGATCTATCTAGTAGTAAAGAGAGTTCACTATTAACCGCCGGTCTCTACCATCTATCAGGAGCCCTAGGAATAGATCCATATAATCAAGAGAGTAGTCAAGATATTAGTCTTGATCTTCTAAATAGTCTGATAAGCTCAGGAGAGATCAGCCTGCCTTTGGGTATCTCCAAAGCTCAAGTCCAATCAATTATCGCTAACCAGGATGACCAGAGAAGAGAAGAGGGGCTAGAGAATTTAGGCCAAGATGTAATTGAGCGGATTAAAGACGAGCAGATAGATAATCTTACTCGGGAAAAATTAACCGAACTTACGGGGGTTGATTACTACCAAGTCGGAGCAGAAGATCTAAAAAACCTGTTAACCAACAAAGAAAGATTAAATGAATATATTAAATTGGCAGGAAGTAGTTTGGAAGAAGAGCTTTTCTACCAATACCGACCTAACTTTGGCAACTACCAACCAACAATCTATGACTACCACTCGATCAAAGACGGTAACTGGCAAGATGTAGTCAATCGAATCGGTTCATCATATGTCGAGACCGAACTAGGTCTGCCGGGCAATAGTTTTATGGCGATAGTCGATGGGGGCTCTAATACAGACGAAGCAATTGCCAGGGCCGGACTAGCCTTAATTCTTGAGAGGTTGGGAGTCGATAACACTAATAGCTATGGCTGGTTTGATGAGTGGGAGTATGATGGGCCAAGTAAAAACATCAAGTTAGAGGTAGGTCAAGCCATAGTTGAGAGCAAAGGCTTAACTAGTGGTTCATTTTTTGGCGATATGGAAGAGATCATTAAGCAGAACGGCAAAGAACGGGTAGCGGCAAGTTTTAACATCTCTGTTGAAGAACTAGATCAGATAATTGAGACTGATGAGGTGCCGGACCAGACCGTTATAGATAAGCTCTCTTGGGCCGATTCATCTTTGGGTTTAGATAGAGGGTTGACCTACAGGCTCTATCAAGGAGAGATAAAAGCCGAAGATTATGCCCGCAGGGTTGCCCAAGCTCAATTATTTGGTTTAAGCAACAAGAAACTGGCTGATTTAGTTGGCCTAGATGAAAGGCCGGACATAGACGTTAATATCGCTGATCTAATTCTAAATGGCAACGTAGATAACAACCAATTAATCACTGGGTTATCCCAGCTATATGACAGGTATCTAGGGCAGGAACTGTCTTGGCCTAAAGACCTAGCCCTATCTCAAATTACTAACGACCCGGAATCTAGAGACCGGGCCCTCTCGGCAGGGATGGAGAGACTCTCTCTAATTCTAACTGACGGTAATCGTAGCCAAGCCAATGTTCTCTCCAATCTATTTGACCGCTCATATATTAGGGGAGAGGAGATAGGCCAAGATGAGTACCTAGAGGCCGGACTTAGCTTTGTTGGGGTTTCTGGCTCAACAGTTACTGATAGAACCGTTCTAACGAACTTGTTTAACGGAAATATCGATAGTGCCTTCGATGAAATTAACCAAGAGGTAATAAAAGATCAGACCCAACAGACCCTAATCGGTAGCTGGATAGATTTAAGGCTCGATGGCGCAATTGGCCTAACTAGGGCCGAGATAGATGCAATTGAGGAAACCTATAATGGCTGGGAAGATGGCAATGTAGGTGACGGAAGATTAATCAGTGTTCTAAACAGTAGTTTTGAAGTAGTAGATCCGGCAGTAGTAAATGTAATTGAAGGAGATCTAGATTACTTGGAGATGACTGAGATGTTCTTTGATGATGAGTTCCAACAATTTGCCGGTATAACAGTTGGTCAAGCAAGGCAGATAAGAGATATCTACCAAGGCTTCCAGAACGGAAACTTAGAGGAAGGAGAGTTCTATACACAACTAGCAACAAGCTTTGGCGTTGACAGAGATGTGGTTGAGTCTGCTAGAGCAGCAGAGAGTATTATTAGCGGTGGGGAGGTCGGAGTCGGCACCATCGGCTATATGGCCTACCAAATTGGAATTGGAGAGGAGATAGATGAGGCAACTGGAATTAGAGGTTTTAGTCGTGGATTAATAGTCGGTTTAGTAACACAGAATTGGTATGAATTAGGAGTCACTGTTTTGAGTAATTTGTTGGGAATCGGTGAGACTAAATGCCAAGACCCAACCGAGATCACCAGAGAACATATTAGAGAGCTGGTCGGCTGGACTCTAAGAGCCGAAGATCTACCTCTTCAAATAGGGGTCTTTAGAGAAGAAGATGTTAACTACTACAATGGGTTAAGCGATGAGGGAGAAGAAGACCAAGATCGACCTAATCTAATCTATGATAAATATGGCTCCTTAGAAGAGCGTGGTAATAGAGGGCTGTTTTCTAATAATCATATGTGGAACCATATCCATATTGGCTACTAAGATTTATTATTTGCCCCTTTCCAGGCTAGTTCAAATACCGATCTTTGAGTGTCGGCAACTTGTTTAGATTCAATTATTAGACCCATCTTGTCTTTATAGGAAACGATCATTACCTTATTATCGAATATATTGATCTCATTAGAAAAATAAAACTTATCCTTATCAACTAATCTTGTAGTACGTAGTTCCTGTTTGTCGTTAGATTTATGCTTTTTACCTATTTTTGAATTATCGACTATAGCTCTCATTTTAATACCTTTCTCTATCCTTCTTTTTAAATATTCACTGGTCCAATCTCCTAATGCTTGATATATTCCTTCAGCGGTAGCAACCGCCAGTATTTCTTCATCTTTATCGCACTTTAAGGTTTCTTCAAAAGCCTCCTTGATTCCTTCAATGCCTTGATAATATCTAACCTTAGGCTTAACCTCGTTTGAGTTTTCAATTGATAGTAATTGGGGTAGGGCATTTTTAAGATTTTCTGTTCTAGATCTTGATATTGCCTCTAATCTTTTAGGGCTAACGGCGGAGTAGGTTTTCAATTTTCCTTCTCCAGTCTGATAGACAAAACCCTTACTCATCAGCTTCTCTATAACATTATATGTATTAACCCTCTCCACACCAGCTTTTTTAGCTATCTGAGAAACAGTAGCTGAACCCAATTCTAGAGCGGCTATATATACTCTAGACTCATTATCCGACAGGTTAAGCCCAGATAGGGCCTTAAGTAGTTTTTGATCCATAAATTGATTTAATTTGTTGTAAAATTCTTTTACATATTATATATTATATTATCTAAAAAGTCAAATTTAACCTGTTAATTATATAATAATTAATTAATTGTTGTTAAATATCATTGACACATTTGACATTAACTAGTATATTACTGGCAGCTTCAATAGAAGCGTAACTTATAAACACGAGGAGGTGAAATAACTTGCTGGAGTTTTGGAAGCACTTTAGGGCCTACTACGGCTCTGCGTCCCGGGCAATCCTGGCACTAGTCATTGGCAACCTGCTGGGAGTAGCTCTAGGGACCACAGTAATGCTGACAACTCACTCTGCAGTACTTGGAGGTGTGATTCTTCTACTTGTGGCCGTTTCCCCGCTCTATCGCCCCATTAAGAAGCTCCTCGCAAGTTAGCACCATCCCCGTTTTCCACTCAGGTAGAGATTCAGATTAGATTTGGCCTCCCCGCCAACTAATTGAAATCCTTTATCTGAGTTCCCCCTGAGTGGATAATAGAAAATTAACAAATATTATGATTGAAAAAGAAACAAGCTATCAACCAACACCAGAAGAGTACAAAAATGCCGAAGAGCATCTGACTAATGATGAGAAAATTATGAGTAAAAACCGCAAAGAGCGTGTTGAATATTTAAAGAGATCTGTAGAAAACCTAAAAGATTGGCAAAAAGAATCTGCCAACGACAAAGGTATGGTCAGTTTTATTTACGGACGCCAACTATTTAAAGCACATCAAAGAGAGCTAAAAGGTGATTCAAGAAAAGGCTCCATGGATATAGTGACGTTATTCGAATCACTTTATCGCGGTGAATCATTGGAAACAGCTGTTACAAAAAGCGATGATGGCATTTCGGCATTTGTCGACAGAATTGGTAATATTAGTTGGGTGTTTAGTGAAATAAGAGATAATCCAGAATTTGCAGAAAAGCAACAGGAAGAAAGAAGTGGTAAACATATGACCGCTAGCGCCTTAAAGCCTGGAGACCACGCTTTGGATGGCATTGAATATGAGTTTGAAGAAGCAAAAAAACACGGTGATTGGGGGAGTGAGAGAATGGAAATAGCACAAGAAGCTAGAATTTTATCTATGATCGAACTAGAAAGAGTAAAAAATGAAATAATTGAACAAGATACTTCTGTTAAAACAGAGGTAGAATCGGCTCTAGAAAGAATGAGTGAAGGAAAAAGAGAGATAATTGAAGACGAGCACTGCGTTGCACACGTCCTGGGAGCATCTATCTTTAGAGGATCATTAAACGAACTACGAGGCAGACTACGTTTTGATATTAATGGTGACGCCGAAACATTATTTGGCACCCTCTACTTAACCGGGGACATTGATCAGGCCCTAGAAAACTCTTTCCAGGGTTGGGCAGCCTTGGCTCACTACGGATGCAATGAGGGTGTTTTTTTTATTGGCCACAGAAATATTTTGTCAGAAAAAAGTATAACAGATGCTGAGAGTGGAAAATATGATGAATATTTACAGAAGCGTATTAGTGAAACCCAGGAGATAAAAGACAACAATGGTCCAGCTAGAGATGATTTCATTGAACGTGAGCGTAATTTTTCTAAATCAGTTTTTTCCAACAATCCAGAAGATTGCATAATATATGCTATACTAAAAGATTACCATGGTGAAAGAGCACGATATTTAGATTGTCCACCTACATTAAAGGGTATGAATGAGTGGATGTCAGAGAGATATATCAAGCAGGGAGCAACCGAAGATACAGTTATGGAGTACATGTTAGCTGACCTAGAACAAGCCAAAAGAAACGCCTTAGAAAGAGCTGAAAAAATTATTGAGCGTAAAAAAGAACAAGATTAAAACAAACAAACATGAAAAAACCACAAATCGGTGTCATGGGACAATTAACAACTGAAGATATAATAGATGATCTTGATTTTGCCATTGAGAATGATTTTGATTGGTTTGAGATAGCCTTAGATTGGCCACAAAACTTCAATCTATCTAAAGATAAGATTGTGGAAATCAAACAGAAAGCCAAAGATAACAATATCAAGTTAATCATTCATACTGCTTTCTATTTACCCACCTCTACTCTATTACCTGAAATCAGGGAAGGGCTATACAAAAACGTAGCCAAAGCTATCGATTTGGCTCAAAAAGTTGGCAGCGATAGGTTAACTATCCACCCCGGCTGGCGAGAACTGCCAAGTAGGGCTATAGATAAAGTATATGATTCACTAATTGATAACTTGCAAAAAATCGCCAAGATGGGCAAAGAAAAAAATGTATCAATTTGCCTGGAAAACTTAGATGCTTGGGGTAGAAATCTTTGTAGTAGTTATGAAGACTTTTTAAAGGTTTTAAATGCAGTACCTGGTCTAAAAGTTACTCTTGATGTTGGGCATACTAATACCAGCAACAAAAGCCCGTTGGAGTTTTTTAAATCAATTAATGACAGAGTGTTAGATATTCATATTCATGACAATGACGGCACCAAAGATCAACACAAATCTATTGGTGAGGGCAACATTGATTACAAAAAATTTATAAAAAACTGTAAAGATGCTGGCTACTATGGTCCATTTATATTAGAACTGTTTCCTTACAAAAACTTAAGAAAAGGCCAAGAAAAATTACTAGATATTTGGAACAAGGCCTAACGGTTTGTTTTATATCCATATTGGCTTTTAGTACTTCTTACGATAACTGATTCGCTCTAGATCGATATCTAAGTTCTTTTTAATCTTTTCAATTAACTTGGTTTGGTTCTCAAATATTTTTTGAGAGCTAGCTGAGCTTCTTGTAGAGAGAAAAAGTGCCTTGCCTTGATACTTAACCACTTCCAAATCTTTAATATTTAAAGTCTCTTTGATTAAATCTTCTGCCTTTTTACAGACCAGGGCGGCACCGGCCGTCTTTCTTATTCCCTTACTTTTCAGTACTTCTGATATTTTTTTCATTCTTTGGGACTTAAATTAATTATTTGAAAATTATCAATATATTTCTCAATTCCTCTAAGCTCCTCCTCTAGAGCGGTTATTATTACTCTATCATCTTTAATTTTATCAAGTAAGTACTTGGCTCTAAAATCATCTAGCTCAGACAAGGGATCATCAAGCAAAAATATTGGTTCCTTGTCTATTTGGTTTTTTAAATAATCTCTCTCTAGAAGTTTAATGACAAAAGCCATCGAACGGATCTCGCCTTGAGAACCGGTGCCGGCAATTGGGCTAGAGTCAATTAATATCTCTATATCATCTCGATGTGGTCCCTTGGTGGTGGTAGTGTATCTGAGATCCGTTTTGAGACTACCAGCCAGGGTCTGAGAGTAGCTATCTTTGATTTGGTCTAACTCATCGTTATCTTTATTAAGCTCTCCAAAGTTTGTCTTATAGCTTATTTTAATTTTATGCCGCTCTCTTGAAATATGGTTGTAGAGTTTGTTGATATTTTTATTCAAGTAGCTAATAAATTGATGTCGTTTTAATATTTGATAGGCTCCGGTCTTGGTTAGCTCCCGGTCCCAGAACTCCAACTCATCTTTATCCGCTCGCCCCTCACTAATTAGACCAAGTAGTTTATTTCTCTCTTCCTTTACTTGCTTGTATTTTAAAAGATTGTTTAGATAACTGCTATCGATCTGACTGATAACCAAATTTAAAAAACTTCTTCTAAGGGAGGGACTGCCTTTAATAATATGGAGGCTTTCGGGGGCAAAGACGACTGTCGGTAGGCCACCAATTAACTCCGATAGGCTTACCTGTCTCTCATCGAGATAGCCCTCTTTTTTATATGAGTTATCTTTCTTAATTCTAAGCTCAAATTGATTAATTTGGTCTTTCTTTATCTCTTCCAAAGTAATCTTAGTGAAATCTTTATTAAAAAGAACAAAGTCTTTGCTCTTAGATTTTTTAAAAGAGTTGGTAGTTGAAAGTAAAAAAATACTCTCAACTATATTGGTCTTACCACTAGCATTGTGGCCGATGATTATAGTGGGTGGTTTGATGTCAAACGACCGCTTCTTAAAATTACGGAAGTTAACTAAGTTTAATCTTAACTTCATCTAGTAGTTCTTTTGGTTATATACCCAACCTACTCCTCTTCGGTTTTAAGAGGCATAATTAAGTAAAGAAAATCATTATTACCCCTCTCTCTAATCAGACCGGGTTGGTTAGATTGGTTGAGTTTTAGCTCAACCTCATCTCCGGAGATCACATTAAGAATATCGGTGATAAACTTAATGTTAAAAGAGATCTCTACATCAGGTCCGTTTTTATCTGATAGATCAAGGCTACTCTTACTCTCACCAATCTGAGGAGAGGTAGCTAAAATAGTTAGGTTATTATCTGTAATTTTTAACTTAACATTATTAGCTTGATCGCGACTAAACAACCAGGCAGTTTTAGCGGCATTTAAAAACTCTTTCCTTTTAAGAGTTAGTTTGGTGTTGAAACTGTCGGGAATAATCTGGCTATAATCCGGATAGTCTCCCTCAATCAAGCGGCTGACCAAAGTTTTATTATTTACTTGAAAACCAATTTGGTTCTCCGAGAATATTATCTCTAGATCGTTCTCTATCTCTTTCTCCAAAATCCTTGAAAGTTCTTGGCAAGCTTTTAGTGGTGCAACCACTTTTGATTTCTGGGTTGGTTTATCGTTTAAACTAACCACCTCTTCGGCCAAACGATAAGAATCTGTAGCAACTAATTTTAAAGAGCTCTCCATCACTTCAAACAGTACTCCAGATAGAATTGGCCTTGAATCATCTTTGGTCGGTGCAGTTAAGACCCTATTTAAGGCCGAGTATATTTTTTCACCATTAATTGTTATTGACTCAGTCTGCTCCTCATTAATATCTGGTATTTGAGGATAGTCTTCTGTGGGCTGACCTTTAATAGTAGCCCTATTTTTACCATCGTTTATTTTAAGAGTATCTTTCTCTGTCTCTATCTCAACCCGCTCTTCATTAGAGTTACTAATAAACTCAGAAAATATTTGAGCCGGTATTGTTATCTCTCCAGGCTCATCTACCTTACCTCTTACTTTAATAGTTACTCCAATCTCTAAGTCAGTTGCTAAAATACTAACCATACTTTGATCGGCTCTAATTAGAAAATTAGATAGTATGGCTAGATCGGCTTGGTTTGAGATTGCCGGTGAAGCTATCCTTAGAGCTTCATTTAAATTCTTTCTAAGTAATGTTATTTTCATAAATATATATTATTTTTTTACCCGCTCTATATTATTAAGTATTTAGTTTATTTATATAGTAGTAATAACAAGGTCTGGGGATATGTTGATAAGATTTATTTAATTGATTTTTACTTCTATTAATTTAGTAATTTATTTAATAATTATTTGCTGATAAGTGGGTGATAATTGTTATGGATTACTATGGGATAAGTAATTATGATGATGTTTTTTAAACTCTATTAACAACTTATACTAAACTAATCACAAACTTATCCACCGATATATATCTTCTCTTTAACAATATCGAATTCTTTTTTTAATCGCTTATTTTTCTGTAACTCTTTCTCAATCTTCTCACAACCATGGATTATAGTTGTGTGGTCTTTTTTGTTTAATACTTCAGCTATTTGAGGGAAAGATAGGTTTAGTTCATGACGGAGTAGGTACATAGTTAGCTGTCGTGGTACTACCAACTCTTTAAATCTTCTTTTACCAAGTAAATCTTTCTTTTTAACTTCAAAAAAACCGACAATCTCTTCAATAACCTTATCCGGACTTAATCTTTTTTCTTGTTCGGTTAATATGTTCCCCAATATTTCCTCGGCGGTATCCAAGGTTATTGTCTCGCCTTTGAGATCGCCATAAGCAACCAAACGATTAACTGCTCCCTCTAGCTCTCTAATACTATGATGGATATTTTCGGCAATATATTCAACAATATTTCTAGAAAGCTCATAGTTTTTAGCATCGAGTTTTTTAGAGATTATGGCCATTCTGGTCTCAACATCTGGTTTGCCAACGTCGGCTATCATCCCACACTCAAATCTGCTTCGTAGTCGGTCTTCTAAAGTTGGTATCTCTTTGGGTTGGCGGTCGGAGGTGATAACGATCTGCTTATTCTCTTGATGGAGGGCATTGAAGGTGTGAAAAAACTCTTCTTGGGTTCGCTCTTTTTTTGAAATAAACTGAATATCATCGACAAGCAAGACATCGAGGTTTCGGTACTTGTCTTTGAATTTTTTTACCCCACCGTTTTGAACCACATCGATAAAATGGTTGGTAAAAGTTTCAAATGTAACATAGAGGATCTCTTTTTCCGGATCTCGGTTCTTAATAGAGTTGCCTATAGCATGCATTAGGTGGGTCTTACCTAGACCAACCCCCCCATAGATAAAGAGAGGGTTGTAACTAACACCAGGAGAGCTAGCTACTGCCTTGCTAGCGGCATGGGCCAATTTATTGGATTCCCCAACCACAAACTTTTTAAAAGTATAGTTGGGATTGAGTCCGGCCGGTTTGGAAGACTTTCCAACTTCTTTGGGCTCAGACATCTTCTCTTTACGTATCTCTTGGCCAGATCTGTTTTCAACAGGTAAACTATCAACCTCTTTCTCTTTGGGAGTCTCTTTTCTCTCTTTAATAACAAAGGTTATCTCTTTAACTTCGGGTAAATTTTTGGCTAAAGACTTTTTTAGATCCTGCTTATACTTCTTCTCTAGCCATTTCTTCGTAAAATTGGTTGGCACGCCCACTACCACCTCATTCTCATCAGTGTAGGAATCGATAAAAGTATCTTTAAACCACGTTGTAAAATTAGCTCGTGAGAGTTCAACTTCTAGTTCCCCCAACACATTTTGCCAAGCCTCGTTTAAATTCATTTCGTTATTCTGATATTAACAAGTGGATAACTTAGATACAAACCCTGTTAATATTGTAATTATCCACAGCCATAATTACAAGTACTCAGTTATTGGGGTTTAGCTTGACATTGACTATATTTGTTTTAGTTAGAGTCAAATCTCCTTTGTTAAATAACGATCAGGATATTTTGACAATAGCCTAAAAACCCGTTAAGCTTAGCCTGTTAATATCTAAACAAGTTTTCCACAACCATGCTTAATAGAGATAGTCGAATAAGGAAAGATAGCACTTTTAAGAGAGTTATGAAAAAAGGGAAGAGGTTCTACTCTCCTAACTCTATTTGGTTCTACTTATCAGCCAGAGACTTGAAAAAGGTCGGATTTGTTGTTAGTAATAAGGTGAGCCTCAAGGCAAGTCGGAGAAATAGGATAAAGAGAAGATTGAGGGGTCTGGTTAAAGATAGTCTAGAAAAAATACCTCAAGGCTATTTGGTCTTAATGGTTAAGAAGGATTATCAAAAAGAGAAAGGTCTGGTGGAAGATTTTAACGAGCAACTGACTAAATTAACTAAGCACCTAGGATGAAATATATTTTGCTAGGATTAATCAGAGTATATCAGAAGACACTCTCTTTAGATCACGGCCTTCTCGGTAAACTGATTCCTGTTAAGGCCTGCCGCTATAGCCCAACCTGTTCTCAGTATGGCTATGAATCGATAGAAAAGTATGGGATACTAAAGGGCAGCTGGTTAGCTATCAAAAGAGTGGCTCGATGTAATCCTTGGGGTGGTAGCGGTTATGACCCAGTTAAGTAAATAAATACATTAATATAAATATATATGTGGGAAACTTACTTTATTCAGCCAATCTTTAATGTTTTGATTCTAATCTATAACCTAGTTGGGGATATGGGTATAGCTATTATCGTACTTACTGTTCTAATCCAGTTCTTGTTAGCCCCACTCTATAAGAAGCAAATTGAGAGCCAGAAAGATTTAAAAAAAATCCAGCCGAAGATGAAGGAGATCCAAGAGAAACACAAAGACGATAAAGAGAAGCAATCCCAGGAGTTACTTAAACTCTATCAGGAGGAAGGGGTAAATCCGGCCGGTGGTTGCTTGCCTTTGCTGATTCAGTTTCCAATCTTTATTGCGGTCTACTATCTTTTTAGAAGCTATATCAACCCAGAGAGTTTAGACTTACTCTACTCTTTTGTCAGTCGGCCAGAGATCCTAAATACAACCCTATTAGGTATAGCGGATATGACGGCGACCGGCTCAATCTATATCGCTGTAATTGCCGGGTTAACCACCTACTGGCAGACAGTAACCACTCCTAGTCAGATGGGCATGGGAGATGATAAAGAAGACGGAAAAGACAAAGACAAAGATAAGAAAGGAGATTTCCAGTCTCAGCTAACCAAGATGATGGGCAAGCAGATGAAGGGCTTTCTGCCTGTGATGAGTTTTATTATTGTTCTTCAGTTCCCGGCAGCAATTGGAATTTATTGGACAACCAGAAACCTCTTTACTATTGCCCAGAACTATCTACTAAATAGAGATAGTGAAGTAGAGGTTAAAATAAAAGAAAAATAATGGAAAAGAAGATATCAAAAATTCAGAAGCTTATCAAAGATTTTTTCTCCCAGCTAGGCTACTTAGCAGAAGCTAGTCTAAAAGAAGAGCAGAGCGATGATGGGCTCTGGATAAATATTGAGATAGATGAGCCCGGGATTCTAATTGGCAAGAGTGGCCAGAACCTGGCCGATATACAGCATCTATTAAGACTTCTAATTAATAAAGAATTAGGAGAGTTTACCTATTTAACTATTGATATTAATAGTTATAAGTACTCTCAAATAGAGGAGGCTAGTAGTGAGGCTCAGAAAGCGATAGAGAAAGCTTTAGAGACAGAGGAACCGGTAGTTCTAGAACCAATGAACCCATTTAAAAGAAAGATGATTCATATGGAAATCAGAAGCAATCCTAAATTAACCTCTAGAAGCATTGGCGAGGAGCCAAACCGACGGATAATAATTGAGCTTAAATAGATTTTACTAAATTGTAATTAGTTTGGTATAATATATTCAATATGACTTTGACAAAGAAAGATTTAGAACAAATCAACAAAAGTTTTGAAAAGCATACGGACATAATCGATCAAAAATTTGATAGGCATACTAAGGCTATTGACCAGAAATTTGATAAACATACCAAAGAGATTGATAGAAGGTTTGACAAGCACACCAAAGAAATCGATGATAACTTTAAAAGAACTATTGAAGTTATCTATGAAAAATTTCAGGATGATTTAAGAGCTTTGGGTGATGGGATTCAAATAAATAAAGAAAAGATTGAGAATAATTCAAATAAAATTGATGCTGTTTTTGAAGAGGTGGGTTTAATAAAAGAGGATGTTTCACTTATTAAACAAGAGTTAAAAATGAAAGCAGATCAAGAAGATTTAAATGCTTTAGAAAAAAGAGTTGTTCGATTAGAAAAGAAGGTGGCTGCTTAGTTGTAGATTTTTTTGTAGTACTTTTTTAAGATTTTAGTTACCTCTTGGCGGTGATTATCAAAATGGGATTTAAAGACTGAGGTGGTGATAACTACCTCTTTTTTGATAGATTCTTTTTTGGGCTTTGAGATTTTGTTCTTTTGGAAACGATAGAGTCTCTTTTCAAGCCCTGGTATTAGATTAAGAATTTTTTCACCCAGAAATGCAAGTAATGATAACGGTTTTCTCTCACCTTTCTGCCAAGACTTATTTAAATTAGGAAAGTTCTTGATTGCCCAAGAGTTGGCCTGAAGAAACTTTGAGAAGAGCCCATTATCATAGAGTGGGTCCAGTAAGGCTATCCAGAAGCTTCTAAATATCTGGTAGTCTCTATCTATCCCAATTAAATTCATATTATCCTCAGAAATAAAGAAGCTTAAACAGAGCTGCCCGGGGTCACCCTCTCTGCTCATTACTCGCAAGCCTGTTAGGTTGGCTATTAAAGTGGCAAAAAAGCGAGCTGTCCAGAGCCGGTTCTCCCTGGTTAAGATAAGTAGATCGATATCAGAGGTTTTACTAGCGTTGTTAAAGGCCAGGTTGTTTGAGATCACCACTGACCTAGCAAAGGGAACTAGTTTAAAGAGCCAGCCGATATATAGTAGTTTTTTTCTTAGTTTTTTTGAGTGTTTGACTCTAATTAATCTCTGATCGACCAACTGTTCCTTCCCGCTCAAGAACCAATAATTAGACTTTTTACCTATTAGGCCTAACTTCTTTAATTCAAATAGTGCCTGGTTGGTCTGGCGGATATGGGTTTTCTGCCCATAAAGGTACTTATGAATCTGTTTGTGATCAGGTGGGTAATTAAAAAGATCAAAATATTTTATTGTTAGTAATGCTGCCTTTTGGATGTCATTTAATCTCATAACTTCATTATATCAAACTATTTTTAGTTGACCATTTGAGGCGTAGAATAATAATCGGAAGGTAACCTTCCGGTTTGAAAAAAGACCACTGGTAGTATAGACTTTTAGATATATGAAAGTATTTAGCGCTATTAGACCCTCGGGTCAGTTAACAGTTGGTAACTATTTCGGAGCGATCCAGCAGTGGTTGGAGTTGCAGAAAAAACACGACTGCGTTTTTGCAGTAGCCGACTATCATGCCATTACCACTAGTTTTGAACCCGAGAAGATTAGAAACTATAGACGAGATTACCTACTCTGGTTCTTAGCAGCAGGTTTGGATAGTTCCAAGTCAACCGTTTTTATTGGTTCAGATAATCCGGATCATACCGATCTAACCTGGATTTTAAGTTCTTTGGTCAGTGATAGTGAGCTAAGGCGGATGACTCAGTATAAAGATAAGAAAGATAAGGAGCAGATTGTTACTGCCGGACTTCTCAATTACCCCATTCTTCAAGCTGCTGATATTTTGCTCTATGATACTCAGATTGTGCCGGTAGGAGAGGACCAAGTTCAACATATTGAGTTTGCTCGCAAGCTAGCTCGAAAATTTAACAACAAATACGGAGAAGTCTTTATTGAGCCTAAGGCCAAAGTAGTTAAAGAGTCTGCTCGAATTATGAGCTTAACCGACCCCAGCTCAAAGATGAGTAAGTCCGGACCCTCTAAGAGCAAGATCAATCTAAACGATAGCAGTAAAGAGGCAGAAGAAAAAATTATTTCCGCCGTGACCGACTCAGGTAGTGAAGTGAAATATGATCTAGAAGAGAAACCTGCCATCTCTAACCTGCTTGACCTATATAGCTTATTTAGTAGTAAAAAGATCGAAGAGATTGAGGGGGAGTATAAGGGTGAGGGTTATGGAGAGTTTAAGAAAGACTTAGCACAGTTAGTAGCTACATTTTTAGAAGAAATTCAAGAAGAAAAAGAGAAGGTAGAGAAGAAAGATATTTTAGATAAAGTACTTGAAAAGGGTTTAAAGAAAGCTAGAAAAAGATCTAGTAAGAAACTAGCACAAGTCAAAGAAGCGATTGGTTTAGGATAGTTTGCCGCCAAGATCTTTTATAAAAGAGATTAGTTCTTGCTCTTTTTTATTTAAAGTGGTTTTGTCTTTAGCTTCTAGGTTTAGTCTAATCTTAGGCTCTGTACCCGAAGGTCTTAGATTGAAGCGCCATTTATCTAGATTAACACCAATGCCATCGACTCTTTCTATCTTGCCTTCTTTGCCATAGACAGTCTCTGCTCTCTTTAGTATCTCTTCTTTGTTCTCTGCCTTAAAGTTTATCTCATCACTGGCTGGGTATTTTTTAGCCAAAGGAGCGATCATCTCTGTAAGAGTGGATTTAGAGCTAGAGAGAAACTCTAGGAAATAAAGTAGGGTTAGCAGGCCGGAGTCGGCATAGTAGTAGTTCCTGTAATAGAAATGTCCGGAGACCTCTCCGGCAAAGAGAGCTTGGTGATCTCTCATCGCTTGTTTTAAGTAGGTATGGCCTGGCTTGTTAATAATTAGCTTGCCTCCGGCCTTCTCAACGATCTCTTGGGCTGGCCAAAACAGTCGGCAGTCGGTAATTACTTTGCCTTGGTCTTTGTTCTTCTTTAGAATATGCTCGGCTAGTAGGGCAACAACGTAGCTGCCTCTGATAAAATTGCCTTCTTCGGTAAAGAAAAGGCACCTGTCTCCATCACCGTCAAAACTGGCTCCTAAATCTGCTCGGTGTTTTTTAACTAATTTAGAAGTCTCGGTCTGTCTTTTAGGCAAGAGAGGGTCGGGTTCTCCCTTGGGAAAGTTTGGTTCAGGCTCAAAATCAACCTCAATCACCTCTACTGGCAGTCTGTCTAGTAGTTTCTTAATTGTTAGCCCGGCAACCCCGTTGAGGGCGTTGACAACTATTTTAAGAGGTTTAATTTTTTTAGTATCAACCAGGCTTAGAAGTTTCTTGTGATAGGCATCTAAGACGTCTTCTTTTCTCACCTCTCCTTTCTTCTTTGGCTCAATTAAATCATCTTTTAAGATCATATCTCTAATCTCATTAATACCCGTCTCGTCACTAATTGGTATGGCTTCTTCTCTAACCATTTTAACCCCTGCCCAACCGGCTGGGTTGTGAGAGGCGGTTAGAGCTAGCCCTCCATCGGCTTTTAGGTGGTTAACGGCAAAGTAGACCATCTCCGTTGAGACTTGACCGATATCAATAACGTCTTTACCACTATCTACTAGACCCTTGATAATATCTTTGTTTATCTTGCTGCTACTCTCTCTGATATCCCGACCAACGACAATCGTTCGAGCCTTTTTAAGTAAGCTGCCATAGCCCCGCCCAATTAAGTAGGCAGTTTCCTCGTTTAAACTTTCTGGATATTCTCCTCGGATATCGTAAGATCGAAAAATATCTCTATCAATCTTCTTTTTTTTCATTTTTCTCCTTTTTATTATCTTTCTTTTTATTGTCCTTCTTTTTCTCTGGACCGACTCTAATTTTGGCCGGCCAGGCCTGGTAGTGGCTACTAATAGTTTGGTTTATAATAAATTCTCCGTCTTTTTTAACCTTGTATTTAAACCAAGCATCAGCTCCTTGGCGGCCTTTCTCTTCTACCACTTTATCTCCTGGTTTTAAGGTCTTGTCTTTAATGATAATCGGCTTCGGTGGGGGCTGAAAATTACCTGATTTAGGTTCGGAAATAGAGACCTTTCGGCCATCGTTGGTGCCATAGACATTGAAAGCCAATTGATAGCCGCTCATCTCATATTGAATTAAGACCCAGTTTTTAGTGTTGTTAACAAATTTTAGATCAGTCCAGGGTACATAGATTGCTGCATCCATGCCGATTGGTGGTTCATAGTAGCTAACCCGGTAAGCGTGAGGATGCCTTTCAACAATTTCAAAGCCAGATCTAATAGCGGCTCTAAAAAGAGTAGAAGAGACCTGACAGAGTCCACCGCCATATTCTTTAATAGTCTCTTTGCCTTTAATCACATACTCGGGCAGATATCCAGTGGATTTCTCTACGTCTCCTACTCTCTCGGCTGCTGAGAATGTTTCCCCAGGGCCAATCAAGGCGCCGGATATCCTGGAAGCTCCGGTACGAACATTATGAATCCTATTACTTGAGCTACCATAGAAGGTTGTCTCACCCCGACCAACAAGCTCTTTAATGCCTAGTTTTTCCAAGGTGTCAGCTCTGACTGGTGGCTTATCTACTTCTACTGCTAGACTGATCTCCGGCTCTGGGTTATCAATTAAACTATTAATCTGTTCTAGAAGTTGCTTGTTGTTAATTTTGTAGCCATACTGGGCTGGTTCTTCTACAACTATTTTTTTACCATTGAAGCTAAGCTTGGCGTTGGTCGGCTCCTTATTAACCTCAGCTGCCAGTCTATCTGCCCAACTGCTTAATTTCTCCTTATCAAAGGTAGTCTGGCTGGTGATCGGATCCATATTATCCAGTAATAAACAACCCTTTTTTATCTTACAGCGGCTCTCTCTCTGGTTGGTAATATTAAGCCAGCTGATAATATCATTCTGCTCTATCTGATTAATAGTTTTATCTTCATCTTCAGAGATAATCTTAATTGGGGTCAGATTTACCAAATTAGAGACTTTTTGGTAGGTAGAAAAAAGATTGGAGCTGGTAGAGGGGTAGGTCTCCTGATAAGCTATATTCACAGAATCTTGTAGGCTGGAGATGGAGCTAAGAAAGTTGTTCCATGTCTTTTTTTTATCAAGTTTAATTTCGGGCTTGGCCTCTTGGTAGTTAATATCACCTCCATCAAGAGAGATTGATTCCCCGACCATCTCTTGGTTGATATGATCAGAAAAGAAAGAGATGATATTCTTCTCTAGCTGTTCATCAGCCTCGACCTTTATTGGATAATTACTATCTAGAAGATCAGATAGTCTGTTGCTGGCTTTTGCCTCTCTAACAGATTCTTCGATCAAAAAATCAATTTTTTCAAAATCAACCTCATAGGCAAAATCTCTATCTTTGTAACTAAACCAGATAGTAGAGCCCTTAAATCGATCAACTTGCTCTTTTAATTCTTCCTCTGCCTGCTCTTCGCTCATTCCGGCCACACTTACCCCGGCTACTCTAGCAGTAGGGTAGAACTTACCATAGTAAGATAGCTTTAGGCCTCCCCAAACTAAAACTAGCAAACAAGAGACAACAACTATTGCCAGTATTGGTTTCTGGTACTTTTTCATATATATCTAGCCTTTCTAATACTCTTAATACAAATTATTACTCTTATTTAACCACAGCTAAAGCCCTTTGGTCAAATATGGAAATATATTTTATTCTTACTTTTTGACTTAAAGATTAGATGCGTGTTTAATAAGTTGAGTAAGAGCACCTTGAAAAGGGAGGTAGGGCTATGAATATAATTGCTAGCTTAGCAGTTGGCAAAAGTTATTCTCTGGTTACATACTTAATTTCAACTAAAGCAATTGTTGGCCGATCAATTAGTGACGCTACTATTACTCTTGGTTTTATGGCGAGAAGATATTCTAATGGTAGTCCAAGTAAGAGTAGTATATTTGAAGTCTTGCCCCCAGACTCCTTTTACTCACCCCTGGGGACCTACTATCATGATGAAGTTACGCACATATTTAATTGGAACGGTATTAATCATAATTGGCCATCTTGGACTAAGGCCTGGGGTATTAGTAATGGTAACATTCCAGATAGAGAAGATATGTTAGGAGAAGGTCTTAGCTGTGACGTGAGACAGGCCCTTAGGGGTTTGTCTAGCGAGTTTGATAGGATGATAAGTTTGGTTATCCCAAACCAACACAAAAAGGCCGCTCTAGGGTATATTCTTAGAAACTTAAGAGTTAATGGTTTGGGCCTGTTCTTGGTAAAAAGAAAATATAGTCGTTGCTGGTACTTGGAGAGATTTTCAGAGGAACTTCGTTTGGCACTGGCTAATATTACTTATTATGATTTCAGGAATGCTCTAAGGTCACCAAGTTATTATCTCGAGCAGAGTATAGAAGTCCTAACTGACCAGCAAATTAAATTACTAGATGAGTTAGTAGCTATTCTAAATCAAGCTATGGATAGATTTTAGTGTTTAGCACCAAAACTAGTATCTATTTATAGCCTTTTTAATTAAAAAGATGAGCAAATATACAAACATATTAATTTGGTTTGAAATTACTCATCCAAACTAAAGCAAGGATCGATCAAGGTAGGTTCATAATCTAAGCTAGCTACATAGTTTCTAAAATAGCTTCTGACCTGATTAACCGATTCCATCTTATCTCCGCCTTTGCCATTGCCATCTCCGCCAATTGAGATTAAGTGCTTTGAACCCAGATTAGAGTTTTGGGTTAACATCAATAGAGCTAAGCGTTTTCTTATAAACATTTTCTTCAAACAGGTGACTATCTCAAATAGCCGGCTAAAATCAGGGTGACTGGGGTTAAGCTCAATGGTTAATTTTGGAAGCCCATCAGCTCCTATGTCCTCGGCCATCAAATCAGCTCCTCTGTGCAAGTTTCGAACTCCTCATAATCCCTTATAATCCTTGGGCCACCTCTATTTCTTCTTATTTGTGCCAAACAGTTGGGATTATCAAGAAAGCTAAACACAAAGCAAAGAGTGTTGCCATTTCTTCTCGATATCGATTCTAGTCTGATGCTATGTTTGTGAGCTCTTTCAAGCATTAACCTGTTACGAAAATCTCTATTAACAACTACTTCTGCTTGTTTCATCTCTCTGCCTCCCCACATGGTGCAGGTCTAGATTACTAATTTAAAACTAACTGATAGGTTGGATTTTTTCAAGAAAAAAGTCCCAGCTGGACTGAGACTTCTCTTTTTTCTAGTCTTTCTACAAGAAGGGTATTAATAATAGGGCAATAATATTAATTATCTTTATCATAGGGTTTATCGCTGGACCCGCAGTATCTTTGTAAGGATCTCAAACGTCGCTTCGCTCCCTAAAAACCACTCGGTTTTTAGTATTTTCCTCTAGCAGGGAAACTTCCGTTTCCCTGACACCCTTCCCTGTTGGATATCCTTACAAGAAGGGTATTAATAATAGAGCAATTATATTAATGATTTTGATCATAGGGTTTATCGCTGGACCTGCAGTGTCTTTGTAAGGATCTCCAACTGTATCGCCGGTTACGGCTGCTTTGTGAGCCTCGCTGCCTTTGCCGCCGTAGTTATCATCCTCAATATACTTTTTAGCATTGTCCCAAGCAGCTCCACCCGAGGTCATAGAGATAGCGACAAATACTCCAGTGATAATAGAACCAATTAGCATACCACCCAAGGCTTTAGCGCCTAGTAGTAAGCCAACCAAGATTGGAGTTAAGACCGGGATCAGGGCCGGCACGATCATCTCTCTTAGGGCAGAGGCAGTAACAATATCGACTGCCTTGCCATACTCCGGTTCGTTCTTGCCTTCCATAATACCCGGGATCTCTTTAAACTGTCTTCTTACTTCCTTGACCACAGCTGCTCCAGCCTTACCGACCGCTTCCATTGAGTAGGCGCTAAAAAGATATGGTAGTAGTCCACCAATAAAGAGCCCCACTAACACATAAGGGTTAGAGAGCATGAAAGTAATATCTTCAAACTTCTCTGATACTCGAGCCAAGTCTTCGGTATAAGCGACAAATAGTACTAGTGCAGCTAGAGAGGCAGAACCAATAGCATAGCCTTTAGTAACTGCTTTAGTAGTATTGCCAACGGCATCTAGTGGATCGGTAACATCCCTTACTTCTTCCATCCCACTCATCTCAGCGATACCGCCGGCATTATCAGCTATTGGCCCATAGGCATCTAGAGCGACAATAATTCCGGTTAGAGAGAGCATACTCATAGCCCCGATAGCAATGCCATAGACCCCTGAAAAGTAGTAGGCGGCTAAGATTGCTCCGCCAATAACTACAATTGGCCAGCCGGTAGATTTCATGCCAACGGCTAGTCCGGTAATGATATTAGTAGCATGTCCTGATTGACTGGCTTTAGCAATTGATTTAACAGGAGAGTATTTAGTTGAGGTGTAGTATTCGGTAATTACAACCAGAAGAATAGTAACTAAGATGCCAACTAGTGCTGAGTAGAAAAGGTTAAGATCATCTGTAAGATTAGTAATAGTAGGATAGAGAGCAGCACCGGCTAGGATAACAGTAGCACCGATACCGTAGTATAGGCCAGTCATAATGTTTTTACTCTTGGGTAATTTCACAAAAAGTGAACCAATCACACTAGCCACTAAGGCAACCCCACCAATAATTAGGGGCAGAACCACAGCTATATCAGTGCCAATTGAAAGATGGCCAATAAGCATAGCGGCAATGGCGGTAACAACATAGGTTTCAAAGAGGTCTGCTGCCATACCGGCACAGTCTCCCACATTATCACCAACATTATCGGCAATTACTCCAGCATTTCTTGGATCATCTTCAGGAATACCGGCCTCTACTTTACCAACCAAATCTGCACCAACATCGGCGCCTTTAGTAAAGATACCTCCGCCCAGACGGGCAAAGATAGAGATAAAAGAGCCTCCAAAACCTAGGCCAACTAAAGCGTTAATATCTCGGGTGAAATAGTAGAATATTACTACTCCGGCTAGAGCCAGGCCAGCTACTAGAAAACCGGTTACGCTACCGCCTCTAAAAGCAACTTTCATGCCCTTACCCAGACCTGATTTAGCCGCCTCTACAGTACGTACATTAGTTCTAACGGAAATGTTCATGCCAATATATCCAGCAGCACCTGAAAGAACGGCACCTATAACAAAACCTAGAGCTGTGGTTGAGCCAAGGCCAAAGTAAATTAGGGCCGCTAAGATAATTGCTACAATAGCGATGGTTCGGTACTGGCGATTTAAGAAAGCACTAGCACCTTCTTGAACAGTTTTAGCAATTTGATCTGCTTTGCCACCGGGAGTAGGTTGTTTTAAGATCCAGTAGACTAGAACTAGGCCGTAGATAATACCAACTAAGGCACCTAGTCCTGAATAGAGTAGAATTTGATCGACACTCATGATTAATTATATTTAATTATTTATATTCCTCTTAACTAACTGCTTGCTTGTAGATTTCTAAAGTCTCTCTAGCGGTTTTCTGCCAAGAATATTTATCGACTCTTTTAAAGCCACGTTTTCTTAATTTATCAGCTAATTTTTGATTAATCAAGAGAGTATTAATGATACTGGCCATCTGAGCCGGGTCTTGAGGATCAAAGTAGAGTGGCGCCTTGCCTAAAACTTCAGGAATACAAGATCTGTCTGAGGCGGCAACCGGTGTGCCACAGCTCATCGCCTCTAAAGGGGGCAGGCCGAAGCCTTCATAGAGGGAAGGAAAGACAAAGACATTAGCTAGAGAGTAGAGAGCTGCCATATCTCTGTTTTCAACAAAGCCAGGGGCAACTACGTCGTCTCTTTTTAGGGCCCGATTGATTTTTTTGGTTAGTTTAGGGAATTGGCCTGAGTCTTTGCCGACCAAGACCAAACTTACTTCGTCTTGTCGGTACTCTTTTTTTAGTATTCTAAAGGCCTCTAGTAAGTAGCTAATTCCTTTATGAGGCCGGAGTTGGCTAACAAAGAGCAGATAGGGTTTTTTAATACCATACTTATCCAGAGCCCTAAGCCCCTCTTTGGTCTCTACTGGTTTATAGCGCTCTTTATCGATAGAGAGATGGGTAATCTTAACTTTTTCCTTATCAACTCCAAAATACTTAGTAATATCTTCTTTGCTCTGTTGGCTGATGGTGTTAATTAACTTACTGGATATTACGGCATCTTTTAGAACCCACTTATAGAAAGGGCGCTTAAACAGAGAGAGTTGGCTCTTGCCTGAGGGAGCTTTTACCATTGTTAGGTCATGGACGGTAGTAACAAATTTGCCCTTATAGAGAATAGGATGGTTAAAATTCAGAAAATGAACTAAGTCCAAGTTGTACTTCTCCAATATCTTAGGAAAGATTAGTTGTTCTCTAAACCAATAATGGGGGATATTTACTTTTATGGTTTTAAAGTTTTTTGCCTTAATATCAAACTCTTCTAGATCTTCTTTACCTAAAAATATATAGTATTGGTTTTTCTTATCAATTTTAGCCAAGTTTTTTAATAAGTTCTGAGAATAAACCCCAATTCCTCCTGTAGAGGACCTATACATTCGGGCATCAATTCCAATTTTCATCTTATAGCCTTTCTTTCTAACTTTTTGACAATATTAACGCTGTTTGGCCAGTTGTATTTCTCCTTAATTCTCTCCCGAGCTGCTTTTCCCATCCTATCTGCTAAATTATCATTATTCAAGATATTATTCATTTTCAGAGCAATCTCCCCGACATCTTCCGGATCTACTAAGAAGCCGGTCTCACCATCAACTATAGCCGAAGGGACTCCACCGCTACTGCCTCCAATAACTGGTACCCCGCAGGCTCCGGCCTCCAGAAACACTATGCCAAAACCTTCTACATCTCCTCCCTTAAGTTCACGGGAGGGCATAATAAATAGATCGCTTAGGTTGAAGTAGAGCGGTAGCTCTTCTTCGGCAATTCTACCTGTAAAAATTACCCTGTCGCTAACCCCTAGCTTAGCAGTCAACTTCATTAAATTTTTCTCTTCCGGGCCACTGCCTCCGATAATATATTTAACCTCACTATCATCTAGCTGAGCAAAAGCTTTTAAGGCTCTATCAAAGCCCTTCCGCTTAACTAACCGACTAACAGAAAAGATAATCTTTTCATCTCCAGTTAGATTATGGCGTTTTGCTAACTTACTGGTATCTAGGCCGGGCTTAAATTTAGTATAATTTACTCCTAGGGGAATCTCTTTAATTATCTTTTTTTCAACTCCAAACTCACTGACTAATTTAGAGGTATATGAGGAGTTGGTAAAGACCAAGCTGGCCTCTCCAAGTAGGTGGGAGTAGAAGTTGGATTTACTCTCATTGCCTAGCACACTTTTAAGTTCTAAACCATGAGCATAGATATAATATGGAACCTTAAACCATTTTTTTAACAAGTAGGCTAGGTAGGCAGAGCGGATATGGATAGAGTGGATTGATTTAATCTTGCCCCTAAGCTTAAAAGCTGTCCCCAGCCATTGATAAGCAGAGATCATTTCAGGTCCGGAGCCGGGGTTGATTAGATTAGCAGATTTACCAATAATCTTATCAGCTAAACTATCCATTGGTCGATGACCAGCACGAATTATCTTAAAATTAACCTTACTATCAGAAGTAGAGCAGCCCTTAAAAGGAGGGGTGAGAACAATCATCTCCCCGCCATAATGCTTAGCTAGCTGGTAAGCCCAGGTTTGGATACCACCCTTTTCAGGAGGAAAGACCTCGGCCAGTAGTAAGGATTTTTTATCTTTCATAAACACAGATTAACAGGTTGAGGGGTAAAAATCAACCAGAAGAGATTGACATATTTATTAGTTACTGGTATCTTTTAGCTAGAATCGAACACCAAAGCTCTTGGAAGGAGTAAGAACAATGATAGAAGTTTCCTGCTTAGGCTACATTGGTTATTATGGATTCATCCCTGAACCAGCTGAATTCAAGGAAGTCGATCTTGATGATATTGAAGAGTCTAATTGTATAGGTATGGCGGTTAAGGAAGCGCATAATCAAATACCTCAGATAGAGGCAAGACAAGGAGTAATTTACAACTTGATTGGGGAGGTATCACAAGTTTGGCTCATTTTACTTCTTGATAATTGGTCCGAGATAAATGTTGGAAGCAGGGAGGATGTAGTCCAAACTCGCTTTACTAGAGGAGAGGCAACTGAGCCTAAAAGTGTTGGTTCAAAATTTGCTGCCTTGCCAGATAGATTAAGAGTTGCTCTATTGGAAATAAGCAAGAATAGGGAGTTAGTTAGAATGATGGCAGAGTATAACTGTAGATTGAAGCAAGTCATTCTCCAAATTCCTTTAATGGACGATATCGAAGGATTTGAGCCGGAACAATTTTTGAAAGAATTCGCTGATGAGCTTGCCGAAACTTATAGTCAGGCTGTAACCTAGATTATTGACCAAACAATTAATCTTTTACAGCCTTTTTTGTTTTGAAAGGTTGAAATTTTATCTGTTACTGCTAGAATTAGCTTAAAGTTAATCATATATATGAGAAGATCTTATCTTAAGTTTTTTCTGTTCTCTTTCTTGGTTTTTTTGTTCTTGTTTTTTCCTAAAAACTCCTCTGCTTTAGAAGAGCACAGACCAGATCCCCTTTCTGATATTCATGATAATGTCTTTGGTGGTGAAGTCACATTTTCTGGTTTTGACTACTCGTTTTTTAAGAATGTCTCACCTATAAGACATGGCAAGAGAAGGGCGAGAAAATCGGGGGAAAAGTTTATTACTAATCTTAGTGAGGAAGTATCTAATAAAGTCTTAAAAATTGAGTTTGCAGGAGAAAGTGTATACGACAACCCCAGTATTGAAGACCCGGTTTTAAATATTGTTGGGCCCAAAGGAGATAGCTTTTCAGTGAAGCTTAATAAACCAGAAATATATATCTCTTGCCTATCTCAAGGTAGGTACACATATGAAGTTAAGGGGATTGGTATGGGTTATAAATATGCTTTTGATATTGACCTTGTTGATTGGTTCTTTGCTGGAAAGGTTATTTATGTTAGTAATAGTTTCGATGCCGAAGATAACAAGGAGAAAATAGATAAGTTTTTAGATGAGAATGAAGATAGATTGCTGGTATCTGCCAATGATAGTCTTAATTTAAAGTATGGTTTGAGCTTGGAAAGCAGAGAATTCTCAGATCAGGCTAATAATTCCGTAGTTATCAATCTAGCTAACATTAAAAAAAGGTTAAATTTCATATCTTCTAGTTCTGAGCTTAGCTCAATATACTCTATTGACGAAGGGGACTTAGTAGCAGGCAAAACAGTTGGCGACGATAAATTAATTGCTATTAGCCCCGACTTAACAAGCTTAAGTGTGAGTAGCTTGAAGCCAGTGCTAGGCAATATTAGTGACTATTATCTGAAGCACCAGCAGACTGGGTTGGCCTGGAGGTGGCTTGCAGCTCTGTTGGCAATCTTTATTTTGGGATTTTTTATATATACAAAAAAAATTAGTCTAAAAAGTTTTTTTAGAAGTTGTTGGCTGGAGTTTGATAGCTGGCGAGACAATAATAAGAGGAATATTTTATTTGCTTTGATCGCTATTGCTTTTTTATGTTTTGTATTTGCTATAGTATACATTTCTTTTGGCAGCTTTGGCCTTGTTAAGATCTTAAGAGCTAAGTTGGCCGGGATTGATAATAAAGAATGGCTTTTTGCTGGGGGCTTATCCGTTCTAGTGATATTGGGCTTACTTACATATTTTGAGTTTGTTTGGGCTTATTTTATTGGAGTGGTTAGAGAATACAAAAAAGCAATTATTTATCTATTGTTAGCAACATTCTCTTTTGAGGCCTATAATTTAGTTTTTGATTTTTACCCTTCTTTGAACAAATACTTGGGCTACCTTTTGGCTTTTTTGCTAATTCTATATTTTGTTGATAGTAGAGATAGTCTAGATAAGAGAAAGCTACTTTTGCATCGACATTATTTAAACTTTATCTTAGTTATTGTTGTTGCGCTGGCCCCAATCTATTTTATTTGGATTAGCCAGCCATATTGGCAACCTAAGCCATGGATTAAGAGGAACATAATTAACATTTCTGATGGACGGGTTGACGGTAGCTATGGATTTAACTTAACAAACAAAAAGAGTAAAACAGAGATTAATAGCGAAAGCCTTAGTATTAAGGGACGTCAAGATTTTGCTATATTGCCTAAATTAGCAGGAGTTAGGCCTGACGAGATAGATATTAGTATTGATGGCTCTAATCTCAACTTAGTGTTTTTGCAAGCTAAATCAGATGATGTTAACAAAGATTTTTTGATTGACTATCCGGGCCTTAGTAATTATAGCAAGGTAGCTACAGATGGTGAGTTGGCTGTTTGGCTTAATGAGAAGAGTATTAGCGACGAGTTGTCATCTATTAAAGATGTAGAAAAATTTGTTAACAGTATGCCTTCTAGCCTTAGCTTAGAAACTAGCCAGGATCTTGTTGCTGGCAGTTCTCCCTTGGAGCAGGGCAAAGAAGATATTATTAATTTGTATCATTTTTATAAGGAAGATGTTAGTAGCTCTAGTGATCTTAGTAATTATGAGTTAGATGTTAGGCTAGATGATTACTCAATTTATTCCTATTTTAAAGATGAGATAGAGATCGAAGTTAAGAAACACGACCTGAATAAGGTTCTAGGAAGCGATCAAGCTAATTTAGCGATCTATGGCCCCAGTGGCGATTTGGTTGAAGCCGTTAAATTGTCTGACGATAATAGGTCATTAGGCCAGGCGGGCGAGGCCAAAAGTTTTCGAGTTAAACTAGATAATATCAACGAAGGAGTCTATAACCTAAGATTTTATGATTTCTCGGACGGAGACATTGTTCTAGATGAAATATCACTAAATTCGTCTAAATTATCATTTGATAGTAATTATATTCCCAACTCCATTGATACTGGTCATTTCTATAGACCAGATAAGAAAATGGGCTTTGTGAGTCCAACTAGAGATTCATATTTATATCCCTATAATCGACCAATCTTAAGTCCTGATAATAATGCAGACATATTAATCTATCGTGATCCTAAGAAAATATCTCAAAACTATATCAGCTATCTAGGTGGTTTTAATTTCAGCCTTTTCACTAATGATAGGACAAATTTTGTTCTAAATAGTATAGTTGTTGACTATGAGTATTATTGAGTAAATAATGAGCCCAATAAATAAAATCATAACTTGGTTTAAAGATAACAATGTTTGGTTTCATCAATCGAAGTTCTATTTTCTGTTATTTGTATTTTTACTTCTAGTTGGGGCCTGGCTGGCCTTTCCTAAAAATTGGGCCTTTTCTGGTGGCGAGTTTCACAGCCTTTTTGCTGTCAAGGGAATTAGCGAGTTTGGTATCCCTAGAATGCCTTCCGGCGTTATCTACTGGCGAAATTTTGTTTCTCATTATTTACAAGTTTTACCTGTTAGTCTTTTTGGTATGAGTGAATTTTCTATGCGCCTACCCTTCTTTATTCTTTTCTTCCCATTCGTTTTTTTATTTTTTAATTATATAAATAAGAGTTATAACTTGTCTTCTGCTTTTATCAGTTTGTCTCTTTTAGTCAGCTCCGGTTGGTTTTTGCGATATAGTCAGAATATAAGATTTTTTTCTCTAGCTTTGATTTTATTATTTTTTTCTTACTATTTTTTTGATAGATATTTTTTCAAGGAAGGTAGCAGTAAACAACTCATATATTTCATTATTTTTTCTTCTCTGGGTATATTAAATTCTCAGCTAGGCTGGTCGGTGATGATTCTCCCTGTAGTTTACTTAGTTTATAATGTAGTAAATATAAAAGCCTTCTTTAGAAATAAATATTTTCGAGACGCCCTGTTTTCTTTGCTGATTTTAATAACATTTTTTTATCTATCAAGTCAAATACCATCCCGAGTTGCCGGAGAAGCAAGCTTTTTAGAAGGCATCTCTTCTTTCTCTGGCGTAGGTAGGGGTAGCACAATTTTGGACAAGATTATTTTCGGATTTTTATCTGTTTTTAGTTTTAATAGTAGTTTTATTGACATTTTTATTTCCTGGTTTCCATTTCTTTTCTATTTCTATATTAGCGTCTTTGCATTTATTTTCGTAGTTAAAAAAAGTAGTAGGCTAGAGAAGTTACTACCTTTTATTTTCTTTTTTTCTTTTCTTATGTTGATTAGCCTGATGGACAAAAACAGAGAGCCTCCTCGCATTATTTCTGTTCTCTCACCTTTTTTCTATATCGGTATCGGAGTCGGTTTAGCATATATTGTTAGTTTTTTAAAAAAGATATTAGGATTAAGTAAACTAAAAAGCAGGCTACTTCTAGTTTCTTTTTTAATCATTTCTGCGTTGGTAGTTAATCAAAATCATTTAATCGAGTATATAGAGGCTAGTAATGGTGATGATGAGGTACTGACAGGACCTCTTAATAGCAGTTATGAACCTTTCTATATTACTTCTTCAAAAGATGCTAACGAGTATGTTTTGGATAATTATCAAGAAGGTGATAAGATTATCTCGACAAAGATCTTTGGTTGGGATAATTACTACCTAAATGGTCAACTAGACTATACTCTGATGACAGGAGATCTATCTAGGGCAGCACCGGGACTGATAATCAAAACCAACCTTGGCTACAGATTAGTTTACCATGACGTTGATGTTATCAGGGATTTATCTGAGCTGAAAGATATTATTAATAACAATAGAAGAGTTTGGCTGATTACCAATGATAGGGTGGAAGAATATAACAACGAGGCCGTGGTAGATTTTATTTCTAGAGATGGGAACGTGGTTTATCAAGGCGAAGTGACTAGCTTTAAAGTGTTTTTATATGGAAATTAATAGAGAAATAAAAAAATTTAACCAAGAATACAAAAAGGTTGGCCAAATCGCCTCTTTGGATAGCGATTATCTCCAAAATTATTATAAAGTCCAGATCAAAAGATACCGTACTCTTTTTTCTGTTATTAGCCAATATTATTCAGCAGACCAAAAACTTTTAGACATTGGAGTCTCTCCAGGTTATTTTACTTATTCATTGTCTAGATTCGGCTATAATTTAAAGGCTCTAGATCTAGAGCCTAGTCGAATAGAAAAATTTATTAAAGATAAAGTTCAAATTACTAAATGCGATATTGAAACTGAAAAAATACCATACCCAGATAATAATTTTGATGGGGTTATTCTAGCCGCGTTACTAGAGCATCTAAGAATTAATCCACTCTTTAGTTTAAGGGAGATTAAAAGAGTTCTGAAACCTAATGGCAGATTGTTGCTTCAGACTCCAAATATGTCTTGGTGGAAGAACCGTGTTAGAGTTTTACTTGATAGAAGCTACGATGCCACTCCCTACTTTGCCTTTTCTTTGCTCGAGGAGGAAGGACATGCGGGCCATGTTAGGGTCTATAATATGTCTGAGGCCGAGGAAATATTAGAGAAAACAGGTTTTGTAATAGAAGATAGCTTTTATTTAAATAATGGCGAAGTTGTTAGTAGCATACCTATCGAAAAAACACCATTTTCCTCTTTTAAAAAACAGCTTTACCTAATTGCCAGGAAGAAATAGAGAATTTATAGTAATTATTTAGAGTTAAAATATGTTTTGATTATGGATAGAGTGTCCTGAATGTTATTTTTTTTATTTAAATTTATGTCATTGAAGTTTTTTATCAAAATAATTCCCTCTTTGCGATGGTCTCCTCTCCAGGTGTTTGGATCTTTTTCAACTATTGGGTTGTTTAGCAATATTGGATTAGTTGCTTTGTAGCCTGGTTTAAGAGAAAAAACAACTGGTGGGGCTTTCTCAACATATTTGCCTTGGTATGCATCTTCTCTTTTTTTAACTTGATCAAATATTTTTTTGTTAGTTTGTGGGTCTTTGCTTTGTTCTAGGGCCTTGATGATTCTGCCAGTGATTTTTTTATAGTCTTCTTTTCCTTTCTCTGTCAAATAGATTCCTTGTTCAGAGGCTAGACCCGAGAAAGCATAGCTTTTTACTAGATTAATTGCTTCTAGCTTGCCAGATTCATCGGCTAGTGATTTCTTTTTAAATTGTGTTTTGGAATTAGAAAAAAGTTTTTTAACTAACTTATTATATTTTTTTAATGCTTGATATTTTCTTAAATGTCCGATTGTTTTGTATATTAAATTTGTTTTCAGTTTAGGTTCCAGCAAACCATTTTCCAATAATATCCTATTGATGTTTATTTGTTTCCCGGCTCTTTGGAAACCATGATCAGAAATTATCATGACCAGATCCCCTTTTTCTGTTTCTGATAATATTTTGCCTATAGAATTATCAACTTCTCTGTATATCTCTAGTGCCTTGGTAGCAATATGATCTTCTTTACCAGATAGTTTTTTGCCCAAAATCTTTCTTTCAATTAAATTGTAGACCATATGTTGGATGCGATCGATGGAGACAAAGACAATCCCTCTTAGGTTGGGGTCATGATCCTGATTTAGATTAATAAAGGTTTCTGCTCTTTTTCTGGTTTGATCAATTAAATTATTTATAATTTCATTGATCTTATCTTCGTCTCTAGTATTTGTATCTATACCAGCGTTTATTATGTAATTATCTTTTTTTAGTTGAGGGATTATTTTTTTGGGATATACACTTCGCTTGTCGATTTCTGGACTTAACATTCCCGAGATAAGATACCCATTTACTTTTTTAACCGGATAAGTAAAAGGGAAATTTAGCAAGCCAACACTCAAACTATTATTATTTAAAATTTCAGGAAGTTGAGGGGTTTTAATATCTTTATTAGTTAGCAGTTTCCTATTTCTATTTGTTTGCCAATAACTTTGCCAAAAGAATATGGAGTGTTGCCCGGGATTAGTGCCGGTTAAAAAACTGCACCAAGCGGGAGCAGTTAGAGGTGGCAGAGTAGATATTAATTGGCTATGATTATTATTACTTAAAACTGACTTAAGGTTGGGTAAGTAACCTTTTTTGATTAAAGGTTTCAATATTTTCCAATCACCACCATCGATACCAATAATGTAAGCTCTTTTTTCCATTAAGTGTTTCTATCTTATACCATAATCTTAATTTTTCAAAACTTGTTAGCTACTAGTTGATTGTGTACTATAATTAATAGAATATTTCACAATATTAACAATTATTTATGTATTTGATTGAGAGACTGCTATCGGCATTGATTATTGTTCTGTCTCTTGTTTTTTTCTTTAATATCACTATTTTTTATCAAGGAGATAGCCATTTTTGGTGGTTGCTTTTTGCAATAGTACTTTTATATTTTTATGTCAAAAACATAAAAATCTCATTGTCATCTTTTGATTTAAAACGAAATGATTTTTTAAGATTTATTAATAAAAAATCAATAGCTATTTTAATTATAATTGTAATATTGGCAGCTTTGATCAGATTATGGGGTTTGGGTTTGCTGTCTCCGGCCAGAGATGAATTTTCTCATCTAGTTGCTGCTAAGAGATGGTTGGACGAGGGCTTTTTTAATTATGATCGAGGTTGGGAAATTAGCTACATGGTTGGTTTCTTGTTTAAAATTTTTCAGAATCAATCTGTATATATTGCAAGATTAGTTCCGGTTTTTTGGGGTGTTTTAACCACTATTCCAATTTACTTGTTAGGTAAGGAATTTAATAGAAGGGTAGGGCTTATAGCAGCCTTTCTTTGGGCAGTCTCTCCTTTTGCTATTGGTATTTCCAGATATACTCGTGAATACATTTTTTATCTATTTTTAACTACTTTGGGTTTATGGCTTTTCTATTATCTAAGAAGCAATTTAAAGAAAAAAAGGATCAGTAAAAATAGGAAGTTAATCGTTGGGCTGCTTTTGATTTTCCTGCTGGCCTATCCCTTAATCCCTGAAGTTAGTTTAACCTATGTTGGTTTTCACTTGATTTTAGCAGCTATTTTACTTTTCTACTTAACAAGAAAGCTTCTTTCTTATATTAACAGATTGATTGACAATAGGTTTTTGAGTTACTTGATTGTTGTTACAGCGTCATTGATGATTGTTTATGTTTTGATTTCAACAACTAATTTGTTTTTTAAAATCGAGACAGGCCCTTGGCAAAGCTTTTTTTCTACCGGAGAGGTTATTAGGTCTTTTATTTCGGCTAATTGGTATAGCTACTCATCTGTTCCAATTCTGTTTATTCTTGCTATCTTTTTCTTGCCTTTATTTGTTAATTGGGACAAAGAAAGGATTAAAGAGCTTTATTGGGCTTTCTTTTTTGTGATAGCAGTTTTCACTTTTTTATATCATCTTCTGACCGGTAGCCCTTTTGGGAGCCGAGTTATCTTTTTTTTATATCCAATCTTTATTGTGATAATGTCAGTTTCACTGAATTTGATAATAAAATTTTTAGAAAACTATAGAAATAAAAAAGTATTTTTTACCTCTATAGTTGCTCTATTGATTTTTTTCTTCTTCAACCCACTTATGGGGCCAAGAATGGTTCTGGGCGAAAAAGATGGGAAAATAGATCTAAAACAAAGATCACCCCATCAAAACGTAGATATTGTAGCAAAAATGTTGAATGGTTATGGTTACCAGCCTGGAGACACAGTAATTACCACTCATAATGGAATTTTTTCTCACTACTTTGATAATAAATTTGTAGAAGATGAAGAAAATTGGCCACTAATTAGATTTAAGTATCATTCTAGAGAAATAAGGTATGATTACCCGATTAACCTTTACTTGTTAAAGGAGAATAGGCTAAATAGTGGTTATGATGATATCGTAAATATTATTAAATCAAGTGATACTGGTTGGTTAGTATTAAATTATGGTGAGGAGGAGCAAGTTGATATCTATAATCAATATATAATACTAACCGATAAGCAATTGAATTACCTAGGTAGTAGTCAAGAGCATGGAGGATTTAAAATATATAGATGGCATTAAATAGTATGAACAAAAAATCAACCTTAACAAAAATTGGGAAGGGTAGCTTAATAGTTTTTGTAGGCATAGTTGCAGCCAATTTCTTGGGCTTGTTTAAAGAAATTTTCCTTGCCAGGTTTTTAGGAGTTGACGATTATGGTCTTTTCTCTTTGGGTTTTAATATTTTTCTCTTCTTAGGAATATTATCTTTACTAGGATTTAAGAATGGTTTGGTCTATTTCATATCTTCTAATTTAGACCTTAAAAAGCTCAAGAACAGCTACATAAAGGTCGCCCTTAAGTATTCTTTACTGGTTTCAATACTTATTTCTTTGTTAGTCGTAATTTTTAGTCAGCAAATTGCTTCAATTTTCAATAGCCCGGGATTATCAGAGCTATTGATTTATTTTGGGCTGGCTATACCTCTATACGTATTGCTTGATATTAGTGTAGCAGTAGCAAGGGGTCACAAAAATTTATTACCTAGAGTTCTATTTTTTGATATAGGGCAGTTGCTTTTGTTTATTGTACTTTTTTTAGTCTCGAGCTACCTTTTAAATTATGGTCTGTCAGGGGTGGTAGTTGCTTTCTTACTATCATATCTCTTAGCTAGTATAGCATCACTTGTTGTAGTTAATAGAAAGTACCATTTTTTAAGTGCGAAAAATGTAAAAGATAAAGATATTACAAAAAAGCTTTTTTCCTATAGTTGGCCAATATATTTTTCAACTTTCTTCCAGCAGATTGTTTCAAGAGGTAGTTTGATAATACTAGGTCTGTTTTTAACCGAGAATTTTGTTGGGATATTTACAGCCTCTCAAAAGATTGCCCTGTTTATTAATATTCCACTATCAGTTTTGATTCCCATTTTTTTCCCTGTGGTTATAGAGCTAATAACCAAGGGAGAGGACCAAGAAGCAGATCAAATATATAAAAATATTAGTAAATGGTTAGTCTTGTTAGTTCTGCCATTTTTTATTTTTGCTTTAATTTTTCCAGAATCGATAATAGATATTGTATTTGGAGCTGATTATCTTGCCGGTGTAGCCGTTTTTAGGTTGATACTGATTAGCGCTTTTTTTGGTCTTTTTTCCGGCCCAATACATAATTTTTTGATGGCTTATCGACAGACAAAGTTAGTTTTAATAAATACTGTCTTTTCAGCTATTATTAACATTGGCTTATCGTTTGCCTTGATTCCTATCTATGGTTTGTTGGGAGCTGGTTTAGCAGTGGCAATTTCTATTGTTATTAATAACTTAATGGGCTTGATTGAATACTATGTTTTAAGAAAAAAAGTACTAATACCTCAAAGTACGGCAAGGATATTTATATTGGCCCTATTTTTGATCCTAATTTTCGGATTAGCTAGCTATTTAATTAATAATATTTATTACATTTTCCTAACTTTAGCAATAGTTGTGATTGGCTACTACCCACTTATTAAAAAAATCGGCTTTTTAGATAAAACCGATAAATACTTACTGGCTATATTGAAAAATAAATTAAAGGGTTATTTAAAGAAAGCCTAGGGTTTTGCCCAAATTTTCCTTAAAACTCTGCCCACGCCCTGACTCCAACCTCTAATATATTTAGGTTCGTTTTTAGAGATTGTTAAAGAGATATATCTGATTAAATAGCCTACTTGAGACCACAAGAAAAAAGGCACTCGCCACCAATTAAAAAAGAGTCTTTTAAAATGTCTAGCTTGAAAATAGATAAAATTAGAGGTTGTATCCTCAATATCAGGCTTACCGCTTTTAAAGTGTTTGTGAGTACATTTCAATTGTGGGAATAGGTAGAGTGGGTATTTTTTACTCACCCGACAACTAAATTCTAAATCTGAGGCACAGCTGGTTGGGATGGTGGGATCGATTCTGAAATAGTCAAAAACTTCTTTTTTATAGAAACAGCATCCCGTTCCAACACATCTTATTCTAGTTGGTTTTTCAACTGGCTTTTTTGACTGAAAAGCCCCTGATAATTTAATATTGCCATTTCCAAAAGGGGAGTAGCCGTTAGTAAAGAATACTGATTCAATTATTTTTGTTGGTAGACTTCTATTTATGTGGAAATTAGCCTGGCCACCTCCGACACTACTATCATTATTTACTACTGTTCTGATTTTTTTTAATAGATTAACATCCAAATCAAAATCATCATCGATAAATACGATAATATCACCGATGGCATGATCAACTCCAATGTTTCTTTGATGGGAAGACCTTGCAAAGTCAGATTCTATATATTGGAAGTTATAGCTGTAATCGGTTTTCTTTAAGTACTCATTGATTGTCTCTTTTTGGTTTTTCTCACTTGAATCGACAACAATTACTTCAAAACTGCTGCTTTTTAATTTGTTAATTTGTTCTAAAGTTTTTTTTAGTGGTTCAGGCCGGTCTTTAGTTGGGATTATTATTGAGAAATAATTTTTGATATGAGGTCTTTTTCTCATAGGATTATTTTCCAAGCCATAAATAGGCTAGTTGTTGAACTATTGAGTTAGGTAGTAGGCATATATATCGGTAGAAAAAGTCTCTGGGTTGAGTAAAGTGATAGCCCCATTTTTTATTGAAGTATAGATAGCTCTCCCTTATTTTGTGATAGTCTCTTCTTTTCTTGTTGTACTCTTTTTTCTTTTTGTCTTTTGAAACCTTGTCATGGATCAGTTTGGGCTTGGTATAGAGATAGTATTTGTATTTAGAGTTAAGCTGTAGTTGCATACCTTTATCTAAGTCACCAAAACCAATAAAATAATTAGGGTCCCATTGAAAATGATTAAGCAGATCTGTTTTAAAGGCCATGGCACCACCTAGTGTGTCATCAATTTCTATAAATTTATCTTTATTTTTTAGTATAGAAGGTTCAGGCTCTTTGATAACTATTGTTTTTCTTCTTTTATTGATTTTTAAGTATTTGCCCCCTACGCTGTCAATTTCACCATTTGGTTGATATAGGGGGTAGCTTACGGCGCCGGCCTTTTTGTTTTTTTCTAAAAAATTAATTACCGGTTTTAGCCAATTATCTTCAACATAGATATCATCATCGAGGGTAGCGGCATAAGGAGTATTAGTGTTTTTTAATTGCAAGTTTCTTCCTCCGGGACAGCCTAAGTTCTTTTCTGAAAAAGTAACATTAATATTTGTCTCTTGGTTGATTTCATTAAGATACTTTTCAATTTCTTGATTGGTGTATTTTTGGTTTAAAATATCAATTTTATATGGGACTTTTGTTTTTTTCTTTATTAATTTAATGGTTTTTTTAAGCTGGGGTAGCTTATTATAGTGGAGAATACAAATTGTAATTATTGGTTTTTCCATTATGATCGTTGGAAGAATACTTCATAGGCGTGAAGTTTCTCCTCTTTGTTAATTATTGAAATTAATTCATCAATAGAAATTTTTTTCGAGTAGGCTTGGCCCAGAATTCTTCTTAGGTAGGTGTCATGAGATATTGCTTTCTTAGTTTCAAATCCTGATTTTTTAAGAGTTTTTAGCATAGATATAGTTTTATTCTTACCCATGATATGGGGGTGTATTTCAATGAACATTTTAACGGGCTGCTTATTGGCCAGTAGTTTTTTCATGCCTTCTATGGCCTTATATTCATAGCCTTCAATGTCCATGCGTACATAATCTATTTTTTTATCTTCAATATATTTATCAATGGTTGTAGTTTTTATTTTTTGAGGCTCTGTTTTAGCTTCAACATTTTTTTCCAAAGAATGAAGATTACAATTTTTTGAAGTGTATAGTTTATCCTGTCCAATCTTATTGGATATTGCCATTCTTTCTATTTTTACTTGGCTCTCAAGTTTATTTATTTTAATATTTCTTTTTAGTAGATTAATATTATTTTTCTCCGGCTCTATGGCATAAATTATCCCCTTGGGACCAATTATTTCTGCTTCTAAAATAACAAAGTAGCCGATATTGGCGCCGATTTCTAAAATATTATCGTCTTTTTTTAAGATTTTTTTTATTTCTTTAGTTGCTAGCACTTCACGAATACCATCTAGAGCTAATTGTTTTTGTAAATTGGATTCTTTGATATCCAGCTTAACATTTCTTAGGGGTAAATATATTTTCCCCCCAGGTATTTTAACAACTTTGCCATTTTTGTTAAATAAAATTATTGCTAACCACTTAATGTTTCTGGCAAGTAGAATGAAGAAAAGTTTTAGATATTTAACCATTGTTTTGTAAAGTTTTTTCATATTTGGCAACAATTTTCCCCCAAGAAAAGTGTTTTTTTATTCTATCATAGTTCTTTGTCTCTGGTTCAACTTTCTGTTTTTTTATTGCTTGTTTTATTAACTTTCTAAGGGTTTTGTAATCTTTGGGTTTATATAGGTATTCGGATTGGCCGACCACTTCTTTGTTTCCACCGGCATCGGTGGCTATGGTTAGGCAGCCGGCACTCATGCCCTCCATTAAAGTAACACTCATATTTTCAAACCAACTAGGGCAGATAAATATTCCTGCTTTACCATATAGCTCCTCATATTCCTTGCTGTTATTATCTACCCACCCTAAGTATTTGACCTTATCCTCTAAACTATATTTTTCTGTTAAGCTAATAAGCTCTTTCTTGTAAGGACCATCTCCGGCAATTTTAACTTTCCAATCGCTTAGATCAAGATTTTTAATTGCCCTAAGAAAATCTTGAATTCCCTTATTAAGAAATAGCCGGCTTACTAAAAGGATGTACTTTTCTTTTTTCATTGGCTTGATTTTTTTCGGATCAATACCGTTTGGAATGACTTTGGTGGGATGTTTGATAATTTTTCCAATCTCTTTTTTCAAAAAGATTGAGGGGGTGGTTATAGCTTCTGAGTTTTTAATAACTGTACGCCAGATAGGCTTTACAAATGGATAGACTTTATCAAATCGTTGGTTATAGCCTAGAACGTCACTACCGTGACTGGTAATTATATATTTTAACCCAGTAATCTTTTTTAGTAGGTAGGAAACAATTGCCGATGGGACAATGAAGTGAGTGTGATTAATATCATAATTATTTTTTTTGTTGAGCTTTAGAGCTTTTATTAGTGCGGGCAGGATATAGGAAGACATATCAATTATTCCCGTCATCTCTTTTTTTCTTCTAATAGATTTAACTCTGTAGATGTTGATACCATCTCTTCTTTCAAATTTAGGTAGTTTTCCATAACTCATCGTCACTACATCAACCCTGTGACCTTTTTTTACTAAACCCTTAGCTATCTCGTAACTGACAGGTGAGGCCCCGCCTCCTAAGGGTGGAAATTCATAGTTAATAGTTAAAATTTTCATCTCCTTAACACCTCTTTAACTGAATAGGGGGTCTCTTTTTTCTTGGAGTAGTAGTTCTTTATTAAAATATCAGCTAATAGGCCGGAGATGAAAAGTTGTAGGCCCATTAAAAGACCAAAAGCAGATAGAATTGTTAGGGCATGGTCTGATAGATCTACCCCATACTGGATTTTAATATAGATGCCATAGATTGCTCCAATAAGAGAAAGTAATATGAAGACTATACCAGCAGTACCGAACAAGTGAAGTGGTCTATTGGCATATTTACGCCAGAACCAGATTGAGAGCATATCTAGAAAGCCTTTAATAATTCTTTTAGGGCCATATTTAGTTACCCCGGCTCTTCTGGGGTGGTGTTTTACCTTTATTTCAGTAACCTTAAAGCCCTTAATTCTTAGCAGCCCTGGGATAAAACGGTGCATTTCTCCGTAGAGGTCTAAATCTTTAAAACATTCCTTTCTAAAAGCCTTGAGTGTACAGCCGGAGTCATGAACTCCATCTTTTACTAGTAGACTTCTAAGTCTATTGGCTCCTCGGCTGACAAAGTTTTTCATAAAGTCATCTTTTCTGTCATATCTCCAGCCGGCAACCACATCATAGCCTTCTTCTAGTTTGTTAAGTAGTTTAGGGATATCTTCAGGATCGTTCTGTAGGTCGGCATCCATAGTGATGATAATTTCTCCGGTAGAGTTCTTAATACCGGCATCCATAGCAGCGGTTTGGCCGAAGTTCTTTCTAAAATTAACAATTTTTAACTCGGTTAACTGTTTTAGTTTCTCTAGGGTTCTATCGCCGGAGCCATCGTTGACAAAGATAATCTCAAAGTTAAGATTATTCTTCTTTTCAACCTGTTTAAGTTTTTGGTGTAACTTTTTGACGTTGCCTTCTTCGTTGTAGGTTGGGATGACAATAGAGATAAGTTTGTTTCTCTTATTCATTATTGATCACGGTTATTTATTCTAATACTTTATTAATCTAGCAGTATCTTGCCTAATAGTCAAAAGAACCGTTACCAGGTTGATTTGGTGGTAGTTTTTGGCTATACTCATCTTAAACTAACTATTAAACCAAATATATGTTTACCTCTCCGGTACTATTTTTTATCTGTTTGGCAGTTGTCGTTTTTCTGGCTTCAAAAATTTTCAAGAAACCTGCTTGGGGTATTTTAGTTTTACTGTTCTTAATCCCTTTTGAAAGGATTCCTTCTTGGGATATCCCTTATGAGTGGGGGATTACAGTCAGACTCTCTCAGGTAGTTGGGTTTATTATCTTTGCCTCTTTAGTCTACAAGTTAATAAAAGAGAAGAAAGCCAGGGATAAACTCTTAGTTCATCTTAAAAACCCGGTTATTCTCTCCGTCTTGGTCTACTTGCTAGTTGTTCTAGTCTCTGTTTTTTGGTCTTACGATCCTCAAAAGAGTATCTTGGTCTTCTGCTTTACCGGCTTTACCGCTTTGATCGGTTTTCTTTTCTATTACTTTGTCAGTAGTCAGAAAGATTTTAAAAAAATTGAGAAGATATTATTCTACTCAGTTGTCATCGTAACTATCTTTGGTATCTGGCAGTTCTTTGCCGATAGTCTGGGCCTATCTAGCTTCTGGACCGGCTTGATGGACAGGTATCAGAAAGAGGTCTTGGGCTTCCCCAGGGTTCAATCGACGGGTTTGGAGCCACTATTTTTTGTTAACTTCTTGCTAATTCCCTTGGGTATATATATTTCTCTGTTTCTAACAGGTAAGTCAACACTTTCTAGAAATAGGTTGGTCTCGGTTTTGGTCTTAATGGTGGTTGATATTGTTCTGGCAGTGGCCAGAGGTGGCTATGTTGCAGGGGTTTTTCTAATAGTTTTTCTGCTAATTGTTCTACTAAGGCAGTATAGTTGGCGGAGGTTTCTTAAGCTAATCGCAATTATTCTTGCCGGTATTCTACTTTCTGGCTTGCTTATCTTCTCTTCTTCATATATTACCTATGAAGATGATCGGGGAGCTCAGAAATTAATCAAACATTCCAGTCAGATAGAGACGGAGCAGGGCGATCGGCTAAACACTCGGGAGGGTACTTGGGTCTGGGCCTATCAGGCTTTCAAGCAGAACCCTGTCTTGGGCGTGGGAGCCGGTGGTTTTGGTGCTTGGATGGGGGAGCAAGGCTTTCCAGGTAGGCAGAGAGTGGTAAATAACGAGCCCTTAGAGATCTTAACAGAGACAGGTGTGGTTGGCTTTATCTCTATCGCGTTGGCAGTCATCTTCTTGATAGGCAATTCTATTAAGGCGATTAGGAAGAGCAAGGATAGGTATAGGCAAGCGGTAGTCTTAGGGCTTCTGGCTTGGTTTTTGGCCGCTGGAGCTCAGTATATGACCTTCTCCACCCTCTATATCACTCAGTTTTGGGTCGGTATTGGCCTACTGTTAGCTATTCAGAAAATAATATTAAGTCAAAAAGATGCTTAGTGCTCTGAAAGATAAATTAATCTCCAAAGAAGGAGATAATTTAGAAAGAAAGGTCGTTAAAGGTAGTTTTTGGATTGTGGTAGTTAGGATAGTTCAGAGACTTTTAGGCTTGGCTCGAAATATTGTTCTAGCTCGAATTCTCTCTCCGGATGACTTCGGTCTTTTTGGTATTGCCTTGCTGGTTCTCTCTCTACTAGAAAGGTTTACTACTACCGGCTTCTCTCAAGCCTTGATTGCTAAAAAAGAGAAACCTCATCAATATCTAGATACTGCTTGGACGGTAGAGGCCATTAGGGGTATCTTCTTGGCAGGAGTCTTGCTTATCTCTGCCGATTGGGTAGGAGGTTTTTTTAATGAACCATTGGCGGCGACCGTTATTAGGCTGCTCTCTTTTAATATCTTGCTAAGTGGCTTTACCAATGTTGGGGTGGTCTTTTTTAGAAAGAACTTAAAGTTCGAGAAAGATTTTATCTACAAAGTAGGCGGGCCGATAGTCGATCTAATCACCACCATTATTGCCATTCTGGTTCTAAGAAATATCTACGCTTTAGTAATTGGCTCCTTGGTTGGTGCTACTGCCAACTTGGTTATCTCCTATCTTGTTCATCCTTACAGGCCTAAGTTTCGGATCGATCTGGCCAAATTTAAGGAACTATTTGACTTTAGCAAGTGGATCTTTGGCTCCTCAATTGTTGATTACCTGTTAACTGAAGGAGACGATATCTTGGTCGGCAAGGTTTTAGGGGCAGGAACTTTAGGTATTTACCAGATGGCCTATCGGATCTCTAACTTTCCTGCTACTCAGGTAACTCACCTGATTGGCTCCGTCTCTTTCCCGGCCTACTCTAAGCTTCAAGATAAGCCGCAGAAACTAAAAGAAGCTTACTTGAAGTTTTTTAAAGTGATTACCTTCTTCTCTTTTCCTCTAGCTTTCTTTGTCTACTTTTTTGCCTACGATTTTACTCTGCTAGTACTAAGTGAGAAGTGGTTGGGAGCGGTTATTGCTATTCAAGGTTTGGCTCTCTGGGGACTTGTCCGTTCAATTGGTGCCTCGACTGGACCGATCTTTAAGGCTAAGAATCGACCTGATATTGCCACTAAGATTGGTATTTTTAAACTAGTTGTTCTGGCCGGATCAATCTATCCTCTATTAATAAATTACGGTTTAAACGGAGTAATTATCGCGGTGGTTGGCGCGGCCTTAGTGGCTAATCCGGTTGCTGATTACATTTTAATCAAATTTATCGATCTTAGCGCTTGGCAATTTATCAAAAGGCTTATCTATCCGGCTCTAGGAGTTGGTTTCACTTGGTTAGGGCTATTAGCTCTAGATAGTCTCTTCTTCTCAAGTACTAATTTTGTTAATTTTATCGTTCTAGCTGTTATCGGCGTGGCAATCTATCTCTCAATTATGTCTCTTTTCTCTAGGTTAAAATGGTATCCGTTAAATATTAAGACCTTTGTTAAAAGACAACTATAGCTATGAGTAAGAGAAAAGTATTGATAATCAGTTTAGATGGGGGAGATTGGCGGTTTTTAGAGTGGGCTAACCAGTACCAAAAAATGAATAATATTTTTGGTTTCAAAAGTAGGGTAGTATTAAACTCTACCGTTCCCGCGATTACTCCGGCCGCTTGGGCCTCTTTTCAGACCGGTCTCAATCCGGGCCAGACAGGTATCTACGACTTCTCTTACTGGAATGTTAAAGATAAGGAGAAGAGAGTAATTAGCTCCAATCGGTTACCAGAGACTCTTTGGCAGAAACTATCAAAAAAAGAGAAGAGGGTGGGGTTGGTAAATCTGCCCCTAACCTATCCACCTAAAGAAATTAGAGGCACAGTTATCTCAGGTATCTTAACTCCTTCTATGGATTCGGATTTCACCTATCCTAAAAGTCTAAAAGAGAAAATGTTGGAGAAAGTGCCAGGCTATCATATTTTTAACCTAGTCCATATTAAAGAGGGTAGTCCTCATAAGAACACCAAAGGCTTTTTAGATTCGATGGCGGAGGTGGCAGAGAATCGTTACCAAGCCTGCAAGTATTTACTGGAGAATAACAGTTATGACCTTTTTATGGCCCATTTTCAGGCTAACGATGTGGTATCTCATGTCATGTGGGGCTATCTTGATCCCGAGCACGAGTTGTTTGATAAGAAAAAGGCCGGGTTGGTAGCGGAAGTTTTTTACTCGAAGATAGATCAGATAGTTGGCCAGCTAACAACTGATTTTAAAAGGACTCAAAAAGTTATAGATCCTCTGGTTCTACTGGTCTCCGATCATGGCTTTGAGAGTCACCAGAAAAGAATTAATCTTGGTCTATGGTTGGCCCAGGAGGGCTATACCAAACTAAATAGCCAGTTCTTTGCTAAGGGTAGTTTAAGATTCAAGCTAGCTAAAAAAATTGGCTTAGCAAGCAGAGATCAGGCTAGGAACTACTTTCTTTGGCAGAGCTCTCAAGCCTTTGCCACTGGTCGGAGCGGAGAGGGCTTTATCTACCTATTAAATGAAAAAGTTAAGGATGAATTAAGGACAAAATTAGAAAATCTAGTTGATCCGGAGACTGGGAAAAAAGTAATTAAAAAAGTTTGGAGCAAAGAAGAGCTCTATAGCGGGGATAAGTTAGCCGATATGCCTGATATCATAATTGAACCTACCTCCGGATACTCTTGCTCCTCAACTCCTAAGTCTAAGAACTTGCCAATCTTTGAGCCGGTAGAGAAAGAGAAAGATTTTCACTTGGGTAAGCATAGAAAAGAAGGGATATTGGCTTCAAGCTTAGGGTTGAATAGAAAAAGCTACTCTATTCTTGATATTGCTCCGACCATCAGTTATTATCTAACAAGCTCCAAGGAAGGTAAGTTTGACGGAGAAGTAATAGAAGAGATTAATAAATAATAATCATATATTCTATGAGTGAAGAGAAAAAAGAAGACCAAGAAGAAGAGAAAGACTCTGATCTATCTGAAGATGAAGAGGCTGAGGTCAAGAAAAGGTTAGAAGAGTTAGGTTATCTTTAACTAATAGATCTAATGGCAGATAGAAAAAAGATAAAAAACGTCATTTTAGTTAGCGTCGATGCTTTAAGATACGACTCTCTTGGTTTTACTAATAGCAAGCTTAAAAGAAAGAAGGTTAGCCCTAACTTAGACAAATTTCTCTCTAAATCGGTCTTTTTTGATAAGGCCTACTCTCAGGGGCCATATACCAAGGCCTCCTTTCCGGCTATCTTTTTCTCTCAGTACTCAATGAAGGTAACCAAAAGACTTAGCAAGGAGCTTGGTTGGGGCAAATTAAGAGATGAGGCTATTTCTTGGCTGGATATTTTAAAAGATAAAAACTATCAAGCAGTTGGTTTCTCTACCAATCCTTATGTTGGCAAGTTGATGGGCTATCACAAGCGATTTAGCAAGCTTGATGATCGAGACAGACCCTTTACCTTTACTACTAGAAAAATCTGGGATCAGCTCGATAAGAAGCTTAAGGCGCTCTTTATTGATAGGATCTGGAAGAGGATCTCCCCGGCCGGTTCGATGGACTCGCCCTATATAAACGCTTTAGCTAGGAAATACCTAGACAAAAACTATGGTAAGGATAGTTTTTTCCTCTGGCTCCACTATATGGACGTTCACGGCCCCTATTGGGGAGATCTTCGTCCAGCTAAGGTTGCTAAGGGAGAGGAAGAGTTTGATAAAGAAAAATACTTAACGGGCTACTATAAGTCGATCAAGCATTTTGATCTCTACTTTAAAGATCTAATTAACTACCTAGAAGAGAAAGGAGTACTGGAAGATACCATGATTGTGCTAACTTCCGATCATGGGGAGCTATTTGGAGAGCACGGTATGACCTCTCATCCGGGCAAACTATTTGACGAGCTGCTCCATATTCCCCTAGCCTTCTATCATCCTAGTTTCAAGAGTAGAAGAACTGATAATCTGGTTGGCAACATTGATATTGGCGCGACTATTCTAGATATTCTGGGCCTAGAAGTGCCGGAAGAGTTTGACGGAGTCAGTCTAGCTAAGAACCTGTTTGGCAAAAAGAAGAAGACCAGAGAGGTGATAGTTAGTGAGGTCTACTCACCTGATGGCCATACTAAAGAAGGCCTGCCGCCCAATTTTGCTATCTTTGATGGTCGCTACAAACTAGAAAGATTTATTAAAAACGAGATCAAGGCTCTCTATGACCTAGAGCAGGATCCTAAAGAGGAGAATAACATCTGGGAGCAAGGAGAGAGTATCAGGAAGAACTTAAAAGAGGCCTTTAAAGAAGAGTATTTTAATGAATAAGCCACTTGTCTCAATAGTCATTCCCACCTATAACCGAGCTCAATTACTAGAGCGGGCAGTAAAGAGCGTTCTTGATCAAACTTATGCCAATATTGAGATATTGATTGTCGATGACTTCTCTAGCGATAGAACAGAAAAAGTTGGTAAAAAATTAGAAAAAAGACACAAACAAGTTAGATATATTAGGCAAGCTATTAACCAAGGGGCTCCGGCAGCTAGAAACAGAGGCATCAGGGAGGCCAGAGGAGAATACATTGGCCTATTAGATGATGATGACGAGTACTTAACAGATAAGGTTAAATTACAAGTAGAAAAGTTTCAAAGCAATCCCAGATTAGGCCTAATTTACGGTGGTTTTAAGGTAATTAGAGAGACTTCAGATAAAGAGCCGGTTGATAAACTACCCAAACACAGAGGCAATATTAAAAAAGCCCTACTAACAAATTGCGTTATTGGCAGTCCGACAGTTCTGGTAAGAAAAGAGGCTTTTAAGAAAGTGGGTGATTTTGATACCAAGCTAAAGAGCTGCCAGGATTGGGATATGTGGTATCGAATTTCTAAACAATACCCCATAGATTATGTTAATGAGGTGGTAGCTAGATATTATCTTCATGATAGTGATCAGATTACTACCAACTGGAGCAGAAAGGTTCAAGGGGCTAAGAGAATATTTAAAAAACAGAGAGAAGATCTAAAAAAATATCCTAAAGTTCTAATGAGAAGAGAGCAGATGCTGGTTAGATTTTTAGCGGCTGATGGTAGAAAAAGAGAAGCAACAAAACTACACTTAAAGATACTTTTTAAAAGGCCCTTGAGTATAAGAAACTGGAAGCTATTGGCGCTAATGATCTTTAATTTCAAGCGCTATCGAGAAAGGTCCCAGATGACTTAATTTAAGATAATTTAATCTGTTAAATCGGAAGTCCGACTTCCGATAAGTAGGGGATTATTTTTATTAATCAAAAAAGAGGCGAATAGTAAGTAATAGTTTGGCTCTAGTTAATTACTAACTAACGCCTATTGGTTCTCTTGTTTATGATATCATTAAATTCCTCTGCCAATTTTCGTGCTTCTTCAATGTCAATACAGACCTCTCTTAATTCATTCTTGATTTTTTCTCTGATATCTTCAAGTTCTTCTTCCGGCCAGGCCAATTTATCTATTGAGATTCTCAAGCCATATTTTTCTGCACAAGACTGAATTATTCCTACTATATAAAATGTGGCTTCGTCTCTGTTTGTCGGTATTGATTCAAGAACATCGATCAAAGGGTTATTACTATTTCTAATCAATTTATCAAGGGCGATTTGTAGTATATTTGAATTGGGGATGTTGTCACATGAGGCAAATAAATATCTAACTAAAGTATCAAGCTTTGTTAGATTAGGGTCTCGACGTCCCATTTTTTGGCCGCCTTCCAGGTGCTAGTCTCTTTACTGTTTTAAAACTAGCTTAGTTAGGAGTAGAAGTCAATGTTTTGGCTCTCTTTATCAAAGACCTTACCGATTTCTTCTAGAGTTAATCTCTGTTTCTGTAGTTCTCGTATTCTTCTCGCTTTTTCAATAGTTTCTTTATCAAAAAGCATATAGCCGCCCTTGGTCTCCGCCACAGGATTGATTAGTCTATGTTTGGTCCAGTGTCTGATAGTCGGTACGGTCTCACTGGTTTTGGTTGCTATCTGGCCTATTTTAAGCAGGTCTTTGGTCGGTTTGGCTAGGGGATAGGTCTTTTGCTCTTTGGTTTTCTCTAGGTATCTAATAGCTAGTTTAATCGAGTAGTTAATATCTTTTTGGATCTGCCTGCGCAGTGGCTTTATATTAGCCTGTTTAAGAGCAATGCTAGTTTTTTCTTCGTATCTATCCTTCTCCTCCTGGTTGATTATCAGGGGAGGGTAGCCGTTCTTAATTAGCAAGTAGCTAGTTAAGAGAGTAGCCAGGGTCTGGTTATGGTTTCGAAAGGCTCTAATATAGATAGGTCCACAGTAGCAGTTTAGGGCATGTTTAGGTGTTTTTACCGGGTTTCTTTCTAAACTGTTAAGCCATTCTAGGTAGCCCTCGATTAGGCTGGAGATATTATCAGGAGCAGGGAAGCGCTTGTTAGAGTTCGGTACTAATTGGTCCTTCTGACGGTAGTTAGATTGGTTATCCTTGACTATGCCTTCGTTCAAGGTAGTTATTAGCTTAAAGAGGCTGTTTTGAGAGATTTTTTTATCTTGATTGGCTAATCTGTCGATAATAGAGTAGGCCTTACTAAGGTTAATTGTCTCTTGCTGGATAATCAGATTGGCATCATTTAGTTTCATCTGGCTATCGACAATCTTAATAATTTGGCTGCGATCAAGTGGATTATTGTTAGTTACAGCCAGCTGGGAGTAGATAAATTCTACTCGAAGATGATCCCGGAGTTTCTTTTGCTCGGACTTAGTCTCGGGCAAGTTTAATTGGAGTTTCTCTAGCCCCGATTTTATTTGATCTAGTAGAGAAGTGGTCATATATACCAAGTGTAAGGTAACGGTTTGTATATTGCAAGCTCTAACCTGTTAATTAGCACAATTTCGCCCCGCCGTGGCGGGACGATTTTACGCTTAATTACTACTTTTTGGCCTACTCTAGCCTATTTACTCTGCTCTGGCCTATTCTAAGTAGGTTGGGGTATTTACTTGAGATTGGTCTTAACTATTTTTTTAGGCCAGCGTAAGGCTTTCATCAGGTAATATGAGGCTTTTGAGTAATGTTTTTTGTAGAAAAGATCTTGGCTTTGATAGTACATTTTCTTAATATCCCGCCTATCTTTGGTGCTTCTGCCGGCTAGGTGCGTTACCTTGCCCTTTGGATCGTAGTAGATTTTCTTATCCAACTGTCTAATTCGCAGGCAGAGGTCGTTCTCTTCCATATACATAAAGAAATCAGGATCGAAGCCACCTACAGATTTAAATAAATCGCTTAAAATGGCGATAGCGGCGGCGCAAACACAATCAACCTGTTGAGTCCGTTCCCAATCTCTTTTTTTAGGGAATATGTTTCTTATTAGATTCAAGATATCCGGATCATCGGCAATGTTCTCCGGTCGGTTCTTGCCATTTTTAAAAAGCTGTCTGGGCGCCATCCCTCCGGCTTGAGGATATTTTTTGAAAAAATCTTCAATAGCCTCTAAGCAGTCGTTTTCTAGAATGGTATCCGGATTTAGAAAGAAGAGGATCTCTCCCCTGGCCTCTTTGGCCCCCCTGTTATTACCCTTGCCAAAACCTAGGTTCTCTTTAGATTCAATCAGTTTCACCCAAGGGTAGTCTTGTCTAATAATCTCTCTGGTCTTGTCTTGAGAAATGTTATCAACAACTATCACCTCATGGTCTGTTTGTTTGGTTCTGGCCTTAATTGAATCTAGGCAGTCGCCTATCTCATCTTGGCTATTGTAGGTAACGATAATAACTGAGATCATATAAAACTTTGTTAGACTTGAATATTTTCTTTTAGATCGCTCGATCTTCTCTTCTTAACCTTAATTGCTTGCTTGGTTAACCAAGGTGAGATCTTGGTTAGTCGGTAGAGCCCCTTGGTCTTTTTGGACGGATAGGTTCTAACTGCTTTTAAGTAGTATTTTAGGGCTTTTTGGGGCTTATTAGTAAACAGATACTCCATGGCAATAGCAGTGTAACTGTCGGCCAGTCTCTTATTAATGATCTTTCTGTATTTGGCTAGTTTCTGGTCTTTTAGTAGGGTTTTAAATAGCTCAACTTCCGATTTAGCCCCCTCGGCCAGCTTGGTGGAGAGCGTCTCTTCGTGGATTCTGTATAGAAAAAGTGGCTTGAAGACAGGTCTAACTTTGTAACCTCTTTTGAGTAGCTCTATCCAGAAGAAGTAGTCTTCTCGATGCCTTGTCTCCCGGTAAAGGCCAATTTTTTGAGCAGTCTTTTTCTCAATTAAGCCTGTTGAAGGTATTCTGTTGCCAATAAGCTCTTTTTTGATGGTTAACTTCTTAGGAGTGTTATAGTTGCCAAAAAAGGTTTGATCTAGCTCCTTCTTCTCAACCAGATAATTAGCGTTAGGAGAGACGGCCTTAGTCTTTTTATCTGATTTTAATAGTTCTTCCATCATCTTGGAAAGAAAATCTTTCTTGGCGATATCATCGGCATCCAGGTTAGCAAAGTACTTGCCGGAGGAGTTTCTTATACCCGTATTTCTAGCACCACCCAGCCCTCTGTTTGGTTGGTAGATATATTTAATTATCTTTGATTTTTCCCTATACTTATCGACAATCTTCTTTGTTCTATCGGTTGAGCCGTCATCGACAACGATAATCTCGTAGTTTGGATACTCTTGCTCTAGGGCCGAGTCCAAGGTTTCAGGTAGGGTTTTGGCCATATTGTAGGTTGGAATAATTAGAGAGATCTTAGGCTTGGCTTTCATAGACCTCCTTGCCGATATGCTTATCTATCTCTTGTTGCATTGCCGGTGGGAAGAAACCATCTTTTAGCTGCCAGTAGAGATGGATTAGATAAGGAGCGCTCTTAGCTAGAGAGATAAAGAGCTTCTTTCTGGCTGGCAGACTTAGATCAATCTTTTGAGCTTTAGTAAACCACTCTCGGGCCCCTTGGTACTGCTTGGTTCGAATATGCCAACGACCCAGATCAACAAAAGCGATCTGTTTTTTGCGCATAAATTCTTCTCTAACACTATCTTCGAGCCCTCTTTTTAGATACTTGTTAGCAATCTGAATTCTAGCCTTGACTACTCTCTTCTCTTGCTTGCGCCCAAAAGACATACTACCTGCTCTTATCCTGTAAATTGCAGTCGGTAGGTGGGTTGAGTAGAACCGGTAACCGGCCAGACTGGCTCGAATATACATATCATGGTCTTCGGCCCCGATTAGCTCTTGGTCAAAGTTATCTGCTTGGTTAAAGACATCTCGAGGGAAAAGTACTGAGTGGATGCCGGGCATATAGTTAGCGTGAAGCAGGTCTTCCGGGCCTCGACCTTCCTTAAAGCCGGCGATCTGCTTGTAGGTTTTCTCAATAATTGTGCCTTCAAGCAGAAGTTTGGTATCGGAGAAGGCAATCTTTTTTGCTTCTTTAAAAGATCTACTCTTTTTCATCAGGCTTGAGAGGTGGTTTTTTTCTATTAAGTCATCGGAGTCTAGAAAAAGAAAGTATTTGCCGGACGAGTTTCTGATGCCGCAATTTCTGGCACCGGCCAAGCCTTTATTCTCTTGGTAGACATATTTAATCATCTTGGGATACTCTTTTTTAAACTTGAGGACAAGATCGACCGTCTTATCGGTCGAGCCATCATCGACGACAACTATTTCATAGTTGGGATAATCTTGAGCTAGAGCCGACTTGAGAGTCTTAGAGATAAACTCAGTCGCATTATACGATGGCATAACGATAGAGATTTTTGGTGTTTCTTTTTTCATATTTTCTTTGTGGTTAATTTTTTTCTAAGGCTTACTAAGAGTGGACTTAGAGCTAAAGTTGATATTAACATTATCAACCCGATTCTGGCAACAATATTAAGACTATTAAAGCTAATTGTCTCCAACAGGTACCTGTCTGTCAGGTAGAGAGCCAGGCCAAGTATAAGATATATATGGATATTCTTAGCTAGACTTGAGAGAAAGCCGGAGGGTAAAAGGTCCTCTCTGGCTACAATTAGAATAGATAGACTGGTTAATAGTTCTCCGGCTAAAAATGACCAGGCTGCTCCCAGCACCCCATAGATTGGGGCTAAAAATATTGTGCCAAGGACAATTACAGTTATTCCCAATAAGTAGCAGAGGATAACCTGCTTTTCTTTATGTTTGGCGATAGAGAGATTCTGATAAGAGAGAGCTAGAAATCGTAGCAGCAGAGCGCCGGAGAGAATTTTTAGAACCAATGAAGCCTCTAGAAACTCAGTTCCTCCCAATATTAGAACAATCTCTTGGCTTAAGAAGAAAGTAATTAAAGCTAGAATGATGCCGGCATATTGGAAGTAGTAGTTGGTCTGGGAAATAATCTGGTAGAGCTTCTCTCGGCTCTGCTTAAGAAGTTTGGCAATGATTGGATAGATCAGCCCGACAGAGAGCAGTCCGACTCCGTGAATAATTAAGATCGGCCGTAGAGCCAGCTCAAAGATACCCACCTCTTGGGCCCCTAGAACTTTGGAGATAATAACCGTGGCAATTTTTTGAGATAGGCCCGCTAGAATTACTACCAGAGCAACGAAGAAAGCCTGGCCGATTAGCCTGCGCCAACCTTCAAGATTGATCCTAATTTTAAAGTTGATAAGTTTGCGGGCAAAAAGATCGGTTAAGATAAAGTTTATGATACTGCTTATAGTTAGAGTGGCGATAAGGTAATTTAGACCGTAGCCTAGATAGACAAAGAGAAGCAAGAGCGCAAAGCCAGCAGCCCGACTGATGATATCGGCCAGGACGAAGTTTTTTAACCTTAATTTTATCTGAAAAATTGGCTTGTAGACGGCTTGGATTGATAAGAAAAATGAAGAGAGACCTGCTAGTACAATACCGGTTCTTAGATCTGCTTGAGGATAGATTAGAACGCCGATAATAACCGCCAGGCCAAAGATAGCCGTAGAGGTAAATATCTTCAAGCTTAGTGCGTTGGAGAATATCTGGCCGATCCTTTTTATTTGATTGGGAATCTGGCGAGCAATCGTCATATTGATTCCTAGCCCGGAGATATCCGAGAACATGCCAATAAAGGCCAGGATTAGGGCGTAGAAACCATAGCCTTCAGGACCCAAGTAACGAGTAAGGATAATTATTGAAATAGAAGAGATTAGCAGTTGAAAGACTCTGCCAACCACATCCAGACTAGTATTTAGGGCGACTTTTTTAGCTAGGCTCATAAAAAGCAAATAAATTAAACAACTAGAAGAGATTTACTCTCTAATCAGCAGTTTAAGGATAGTTAAAAAAGGGTCTTTAGTCAATAAAAAAGAGGCACCGAGACTTTCTTTTATTATATTTATTATTACATGCTAGGCAGGAGATCTTCTTTGTATTTGTTAATGGTCTCGCTTGGGATATCATAGACCCTATTCCAGTTATAGCCCATATTCTCAAACTGATTGGCGGAGGTGAACTTTCTTAAGATATTGGCTTGGAGGTAGTAGACCGTGCCGCTGCCTTTCTCTCGCAAGAGTGTACCATCTTCATGGAGAAGCAAGTCTCCCTTGTTGATTGAATTAACTCGTGATTTGGAGGTATCGATAATATCACCCCAGCGGTACTTACGGGACTTGAAGGCAGATGGCGAAGTAATTGGGCATCTTTTGTTATCTCTAATAGCAAAGACCGTTCCTTTGCCGTTTCTTCTAACCAAACTACCATTAGGAAAGCTTTCTGATTTAGTTACTTTATCACCTCTGGGATGGGCTTTTTTCAAAGCACTGTTTTTCTCTTGTTTGATTCGGTTCCACTTGTAGCCATAGTAATCAAAGGTAGAGGCGCTAGGGAAAGGTCGTCTTAGTCCGTCTTCGATGATAAAGACGCTACCACTGCCTTTAGGTGAGACTAAGGTGCCGTCTTTAAAGCCCAAGTAACCACCCCAATCATAGGCCAGTCTCTGGTTTTTAGTAACGTTTACTACATCTTTCCACCTAAACTGGCTTTTAAACATCTTGGCTGTTCGAATACCCCATCTCTTACCACCCTTAATTAGATAGACGCTCGATTTGTTTTTCTGTCTGATTAGAGTTCCGTTTGGGTGGCTCTTTAAATTTCTTAGGGCCTCTCGGGCATTGACCCGATCACCGATGCTCTTATCAGAAATATCTTCAGCACCATTGAGTAGTCTCTCTACGATTCTCTTTCTACCCACTCCGTATTTGGATTTTATCAGTCCGGCTACTCCTGAGACGATGGGAGTTGCTAGAGAGGTGCCTGAACTAGTGCCATAAGTATCGTTAAATTTAGTCGTTCGAATATTCTTTCCCGGAGCGGCAATGTTAACGGTGTAGCCATAGTTTGAAGAACTCCAGCGATTGTCGGCCGAGTTAGTAGCTCCTACTGAAAGAACGCTATCAAGACCGGCCGGATAGATTGGATCGTCGCTATTACTATTACCGGCGGCGGCCACCAGAAGGGCTCCGTGATTGTAGGCGTAATCTTTGGCCGACTTGACCGCACTCGAGTACTCGCCTCCCCAGCTCATATTGATAATATCGGCGCCGTTATCGATAGCATATCTGATAGCATTGGCGGCATCAGAGACCAGCAGCTCTCCTTTGCCATCACCAGCTCGGGCATAACCGGCTCGCAAGGGCATAATCTTTATCTTCCAACCGACTCCGGCCACCCCGGTAGCGTTATTGGTCACGGCTGAGGCAGTACCGGCTACTTGAGTGCCATGACCGTGGTAGTCCATCGGGTTGTTATCTGTGCTACCATCGCAGTCATCTCCGGCCAAGCAACTAGTCTGAGTAACAAAATCCCAACCCCTAACATCATCGATATAGCCGTTGCTATCGCTATCGGTGCCGTCGGCCACTTCATCGCTATTTGACCAGATGTTACCTGCCAGGTCGGGATGGTCCCAGTCAACTCCCGTATCGACCACCGCAATAACTACATTGGTTGAACCCTGAGTTATATTCCAAGCAGCAGGGGCATCGATTTTAGGCAGATGCCACTGGTCTGAGTAGGTAGTATCGTTGGGAGTGGCAGAAGTAGAGAGAATATAGTTTGGTTCGGCATATTTAACCCGAGGATCATCTTCTAATAGCTTGGCGGCACTCTTTGAATCGGTCTTGGTTTTAACTACATAGGTGTTTGATCTTGATTTTTTGCTGGTACTACTTTCTATTGAAGAGATAGACTGTTTCTTGAGTTTGGTACGATATTTGTTTTTGGATCTAATTATCTTCTGGGGGTCTAAGTTGCTATCTTTAAGCTCGACAACTATCTCGTCTTTCTTATAATCTCTATCTACTGCCTCTTTGGTCTGACTAGAGTTTGCCGTTTTAGAATTATGGGTAATAAAAAAGGCTCCGATGAGGAGAGGTAGAGATAGGAAAACAAAGTATCGGAGACTTTTCATATCTAGTAATTTAGTTAAGGTTTGACGTTGTAGATTCCGACTTTAATGTTTGGGTTCCAATTCTTATCTTTAACACTAATGCCACTATAGTAGTGCTTTAATATTTTCTTATAATTCCAGTGGATATTATCGTTCCGGTTAGCATAGTTCATGGCTCCGTAAGCTGAGAGACCGACACAGTGATTGCCGTCTGTCCCACATTCCCAGTTAGTATCACCAAATCTATCGATTACGGGTTGGCAGTGAGGAATATCTCCGCCCCATACTTCTGTAGAAGATTTCGTTCTCATACAGATATTGGCACCGTCTCGCCATCGACCACCTTTGTTAAGACAGCTATTTCTGGATTCATTGACATATCCACCATGAGAGTATGGAGTAATCAGTATCGTGCCTGAGGCATTGGTAACGTACTCTTCTTTGGTTCGGTTAGCTGATATTTTCTTGGCATTGCTCTCGGCGTTGAAACCACCATAGACCTGATCGGAGCCATTACCGTATCGGGAGTTTTTTAGATGAAATAAGTTGGTACCGTGTCGGCCACCTCTTTTAATGTAGTAGCCGGCATAACTTCTGGCAATTACAGTCATCGCTTTCATATAGCTGTACTTATCGCCATAGTTATCAGTTACGTTACCGGCTTCGATCATGCCGGGTAAGTAATCTTCCAGCCTTAATGTATTGACTGCCCAAAGTTTTCCATCTTCATGCCTGATATCGATTCGGCCTCTAAATCTGTTTAGGTGATACTTGTTATCATAGTCAAGTAGTTCGGATACTCCGCCATTGGTTGGGTGGATTCTAATCCAGCGAGATCTCTGAATAGTCTTGCCCTGGGAAGGAATGCTTACCAGATAGATTCCGTTAGAATAACCGACATCTACCTTATCGTTAGCCGATACTCGGGCCAATCGATTGCCTTTGGAATCTTTAACAATGAATCTCTCGTTAGCAGTTACGGAGATCATATTATTGACATTGATATCAATACTGCCGCCATAGGGGATTCTTTTTAGTTTCTTGTGTTTGATCTTTTTAACATTTCGCCATTTGTAGCCAAGCAGGTTAAATACTTTGGCGCTGGGAATATATTTTCTCTCAGGCCGGTTAATTACCCAAACGGTGCCACTCTGGCCACTGGTTAGAAGGGTCTGGGACTTATAGACGATCATCTCCCCAGTAGGGATATTATCAACTACGCTATCTTTAATCTCGCTAATATTATTCCAGTTATACCTATAGGCTCGAAAGACATCGGGAGAGAGAATCGGTCTTTTTACATTATCTTTGGCTTTTATTCGATAGACGGTACCGCCTGATTTTCTTCTGATTAGCTCTCCGTTCTGATAGGCCCTAGCCTCACTAGACTCAGCGATAAAAAGTAGTCCTAAGCCTAGTGTTAGACCGAGGACCATCGCCAGAGTTGATTTTAATTTATTATCTATAGCCATATTACTACTTATTTTAATAAATGGCCTTCATTATATCAAACTTAATATAATCCGCCATAGGGTATTCGGTTTAGTTTCTTAGTATTAATTATTTGAACATCACTAATTGAGCCAAACTGTTTTAGCTTATTAATGGTACTAATGGCCATTCGGTAAGGTCGCTTAACTACCCAGATAGTGCCACTCTCTTTAGTAGAGATTAGAGTTCCGTTCTTGTAGACGATCATCTCTCCGGTGGGAATATTATCAACCAGGCTGTCTTTAATAGCCTTGATATTATTCCAGTTATACCTATAGGCTCTAAAGACATCGGGAGATAGGATTGGGCGCTTAACATTCTCGTCTTTTTTTATCCGATAGACGGTACCTCCTGATGCTCTTCTGATTAAATCACCGCTTTGATAACTGGTTGAGTTGGAGCTCTTATCACCTGATTCAATCTTATCATTACTACCATCTCCACTAACAATATATTTACCTCCATAGGGAATCTTCTTTAGTTTCTTTAAGCTAATAGTTCGAATATTTCTATCTGTCCAACCTTCTGCTTGAAGAACAGAGTATGAACTAATGTATTTTCGCTTACCCTCATCAACCACCCAGATGGTGCCTTTGTCATCTGCCTTAACTAAGGTGCCCTGCTTGTAAACCAGTAACCCGCCATAGGGGATCTGTTTGATAGTATCTCTCGGTAGTTGCTTTATTTTGCTAGTTTTATACCCCCATTGCTCAAAGACGTCTTTAGATAGAATCGCTAAGCGCTTGGAGTTTTTAATAACATAGATGGTGCCACTATCAGCCGGGCTAAGTAGTGAGCCCTCAGGCCAATCTCCACCATAGGCCTGTTTGTAGGTGCCGGCACTGTTTCTTACGCTATCTAGTTTGGAGTAAAGATAAGAACCCGGGCAGGAGGTGGCATTTACCCATCTATTTAGATTATTAGAGTAATATTTCATGTCCTTATGGCCATAGATCCGACTATCTGTGTCAATCTCGTTTTGATAAGCTCGATAGCCACTGAATTCGGCTAAGGCATTTAGGGCCTTGGTAGATGGCCGATTGTCTTGATAGTTGCCAATTACTAGAATGCCGATACTGCCGCTGTTTCTCCCTAGGGCATGGCCACCAATAACTCCGTTATCTCCCAGACGACCATGATAGATATTACCGAAAGGGTCGATGATATAATTGTAGCCAATATCACCCCAGCCCAACTGAACCGCGTGGTAATAATGGATATTTTGTAGCCAAGACTTGGCTTGGCTCTGCGAACTTGGCACTAAGCCTTGGGCATTGCCGTCGTGGTGAACAATAATTTTATTTGGATTCTTGTAAGAGAGAGACCAATTGTCATAGACATAGGCGTTCTTGGCCCAGTTTTTCCTACTGCCATCGGCTTTTCTGGCTACCCAGCCGGCTCTATTAACTACATTAACACTTGAGCTGGCTTCGTTGGTTAATAGGTTGCTTATCTTATTTTTCAGTCGAGAAAGTAGATCCAACTCTTCTTGACCAATAGCGACAAGCTTCAATTCCTGAAAGACCTGACCGTCAAATTTAGCTGTTAGGTTGGTCTTGTACTGAACTTTGGTTGCTTGGTCTAGGAAAATCAGATCGGTATACTTTACCCCCTGGCTAAGATCTTTTGCAACTTTATTTGCCTTGCTATTTGGTACTTCATCTCTGTCTTTCTCTTCTACTTCCAGCCAGCCGGTCCAGCCATCTTTTTGATAAGCTCTGATATAAATGTTAGGCTCAATATCCGGATTGAGTAGGTCGTAATTTAGACCGATGCTATCCGTAGGGTAATTTAGATTAAAAACAGGAGAAATATATTCTCCCTTATCTAAGGAAATATTTTTTTCTTCCAAGCTCTCTGTTTTTAACTGCCCTGTCTCGTCTTGAGAACTAGTGATTAGGGGTAGGGCAACTATTAAACCAAATATTAAGGCCAGAGGCACAGATATGAGAACTAGTTTTGAAATTACCCATCCTTTTTGTCTCATTTTATTATCTATATTATATCAAAATTACCATTTAAAGTCAAGGTGATTTTGACCTCATCGGCCACATAGCGCACACTTTTTTGTCTGTAATGATATGACCAGG
>CAZAJM010000001.1:0-147659 GCA_964485625.1 uncultured Candidatus Saccharibacteria bacterium | reverse complement strand
AATCTCGATCTCTATTCCACTAGCTTCTAAGTTCTCTTTTGCGCCCGGACCAATCTCATTGGTAATTACTTTATCAGCCTTAGCCGCTTTAACAAAACGGGCACTACGGCTACTATCGTTAGTCCAGAAAGGGTTAAGAACTATTTTTTTCTTAAAAATTTCTTTACCTTCTTTGATATCTTTAACCGAGAAATATTTTGAACCAAAATGAGCTAAGTCTCCAGGTTTTCTAATTGAGCTAATAATTCTAGTAACGCCTGTATCCTTTTTAGGTAGATCTAACTCCTCTTCTCTGGCTTTTCTTCTTCTACCAATACCATCTTGGCGGTAGCGACCAAAACCAAATCTCTGATTAATAGAAGAACTTCTAATATCATGAGACTTGGCGCTAACTACAACTTGCTTGAGATTTTTTATACCTAAGACAAGTTTATCTTCAAAGTCCTTTGAGATCTCTGTCGCTCTTTGAAGCTTGATATTAGCAGGTAAGTCAATCTCTATTTCAGCGAAGCTAAAGGCACCAATCTTCCTAGTCTTTATATTTTCAATTTTTAGATCATTCTTGTTAGCTATCTTCTTGATTTCTTTCTCTATCTCCGGATCGGCAACATCGACTAGCGAATCAATAGTCTCTCTGGCTAACTCGATAGACTCATAGATAATATATATTCCTACTAGGCCGGCAATAATGGCATCGGCGTAAGCAAAGTAGGGAATGATAAAGAGGCCAATTAGTACGCCCGCGGAAGAGATAACATCGGCTCGGTCATGTTCGGCATCGGCCACTAATGCCAGACTAGACTCTTCTCCTCCAACCTTAAACTTATACCTGGCCATAATCTCATTAAAAACAATCGAGGCGGCCATCACTACAATACCAATAGTGCTAAACTCTACTGTTTGGGGATCCAAAAAAGACTGGTAGGACTCCCAAAGAATCCAGAGAGCAGAGCCGGCTAGAAAAATTACGATAACAAAAGCAGCGATAGATTCAAATCGATAGCGACCATAAGGGTATTTCTCATCCTCTTCTTTATCCAGCTGGGCAATCCCTAGGTAGGCGATAGCGGATGAAAAAACATCCAGAGCTGAGTGGATTCCTTCAGCAATTAAAGAGACACTGGCAATTAGAATACCAACTACAAACTTGGCTAGGGCCAAGATAAAATTAACTAAAACCGAAAGAAGGGCTAAGTTTTTTGAGCTCATGCTAATCCTTTCTCAAATACCTTCTTGTTATTCTCTAGAGCCTTACCTTTAAGTTTCTGCTCTATTGCCGACCAGGCCACATCGCTACTAAATGGCAATAGCTTATGTGAAACTGCCTGGGCAAACAGAAAAACATTAACAGACATATTGGAGCCGATTAGCTCCTTAACAGTCTTTTCGGCTGGAGAAAATATTACCTGTTTAGAATGCTTCTTGATATTTTTTTCAGATTCTTCACTATCAATCTTATCTTCATATGGCCAGAAGAGATTTCTATTAACTAAAGTAACTGTACTATCCTTACTGCCATACTCTTGGGCCCGCCAACCTTCTAGTAAGTCCATAGAGATAATTAGATCGGCCGAACCTTTGGCAATCATGGGCGAGAAAACTTCCTTGTCGCTTAATCTAACATGGGCTTGAAGTGAGCCACCTCTTTGAGCCAAGCCATGGAGCTCCGATTGCTTAACATTTAGCCCGGCCTCTAGCCCGGCCAAAGAGATAATCTGGGCTAGGGTCAGTACGCCTTGCCCGCCATAACCGGCAATTAATATATCTTTATTCATCTTTCTCTCCTTCCCTCTTTATGGCTTCTGGTGTCAGTTGCTGGCAGAGAGCACAACCAACACAGATATCTTTCTTGATCTCAGGCTTGCTCGTATCAATAGCAGGACAACTTATCTTCTCTAACTTATCTTGCTCATTCTTATCTAGCTTCTCTTTACTAAACTCATACTTAGGACGTTTTTTAACAATCTCTTTAGCCTCTTCTGCCATTCTACAGTCTCCTTTAATTACCAAGACACTAACCCCATCTTTAGAGTAGATATCCTTGACCTGCTCTTGGGTCTTTTTTGGGTTAAAGGCGTTGGCTACCTCGACATTATCGGCCCCCATAGCTTTAGCAATTTCTTCAATTTTAATTTTGCCCTTAAACTGAGCCGCCTTAAGGCCGGTGCCAGGGTTGGGTTGTTGGCCAGTCATAGCGGTAAAGCGATTATCTAAGACAATTAGAAGTATATCATCATGATTATATATCAAATTAACTAAGCTGGGCAGACCGGCATGAAAGAAGGTCCCATCACCAATTAGAGCGACCGGTTTATCTTCAGTTGCCTTAGAGATACCATGGCTAAGACCGATACTTGAGCCCATAGAGACGACAAAATCCATTAGCTTATTTGGCTGGTAGGCCGAGAGCATATAGCAGCCGATATCCCCACCATAGATTGTAGTCTTGGGCAGAGCATTTTTAATCGCATAGAAACTTCCTCTATGGGGGCAACCCGGGCAGAAGAAAGGAATTCTTTTAGGCGCCTTGGTCGTATCAATACTACTATCTGTTTTTTGGCTACTGCCTGTAAGTTCTGATATTACTTGGACCACCTTATCGGGGGTTAGCTCACCGGTTTCTGGCAGTTTGTTTTTGCCAACGATCTCCACTCTTCCAGCCAAAACTTTCCTAACCTCATCTTCAATTACACTATCAAGTTCCTCAACTACTAGTACCTTCTTTAAGTTTGATGAGAACCACTTAAACTGCTCCCTCTCAACTGGATAGCTTAGACCAATCTTTAAAATTGGCAGCTTGATACAAAGCTTGGCTAGAGCTTCTTTAACGTAACTATATGACACACCGGTTGTAACAATTCCTAAATCACCACTGCTGCTTCTGTTCTCAACCAGATTATATTCTTTATTTAACTCTCTCTTAATCTTCTTATTTTTCTCCAAAATTTTATTATGTAACTCAACTGTCCGGGCACTGCTTAACTTAAAGCCACCTTTTGGTTTTTCAAACTTACCGGTGTAGTTAATCTTTTTTGGCAAAGCTAGCTTTGAAACGGGCATCTTAGAAAGAGAGACTCTGGTAGTTAAACGTACTATTACTGGAATCTTGTACTTCCAAGCGATCTCAAAGGCCTGCTTGGTCATCTCTTTTGCTTCCATTGGATCAGAGGGCTCCAAAGTCGGAATCTTGCCCAACTTGGATAGATATCGACTATCTTGCTCAGCCTGAACAGAGCTCCAAGAACCGGGATCATCGGCAATAGCAACCACTAATGGCACCTCCAAGTAGGCTAAAGGCAGCAGGGCATCTAGAGCTACATTAAGACCGTAATGCTTGAAGCTAACAAATGATTTAACTCCGCTCATTGCCGCCCCAGCTGCCGTCTCTAGAGCAACCTTCTCGTTAGTAGAGTACTCAAAGTAAAGTTCCTTATTCTCTTTAGAGTAATGGTAGAGGACGTCTCCAATCTCCGAGGCAGGCGTACCGGGGAAAGTGGTCGCCATCCCAATACCGACCTCTAGCGCTCCCTGAGCAACGGCCTCGTTACCAAAGATAAACTCTTTATTCTTCTTCATATTCTCTTAACTCTCCTTTTTTAATCTGCTCTAACACCTCTCTAGCCCTTAAATTCCCGGCTGTCTTGTAGACCTCAACTCCCTTACTACTTAGCTGTTCTAGGCTTTTCTTGCCGATCATATTTACTGCCACCGCCTCAATCTCCTCAGCTAGTAGAGCTTGAACAATCAACAAGCCAACCCCTGAAAGCTCGTCCTTATTCTCAACAGGGTTGGGTATAAATGTGTCTTTTTTGCTATCTGTATCATATATGATAAAACCGTTTGCCTGGGCAAACTTGTTCTCAATCTCAGCTCGATCGAGATCATTACTATTAACCGGTAGAGCTATCTTCATATATTAAATTTAAACTTGCTCTTCTTCGACCATAGTGCCGCCACAGTTAGGGCACTCTAGGTCATCACATTCCTGGCGCGGAGGCTTGGGTACCTTGCCCGTGCAACCCTTAGTAGCACAAACACAATTATCACCAAAATCTTCGCCCTCGTTCTCAAACTTATCTAAATTGCTCTTAATACTCTCTTCCCCTTCAAACGGATCTTTATCGCTCATATCTAACTAACTTATTTACTATTAGCTTAATTTTAGCAGAAAAAGGCGGAGCAAACAAACTCCGCCTACCTTTCTTACTTATCTGATTCCAGCTCTCCAAGTCTTTTCTTAACTGCTTCTAACTCAGACTTTAAGGCCTCTCTTTCATCTTCAAGAACTTGTTTCTCATCAGCTGGCTGGAAATTGACACATGGCATCATTGCCATACCTCGACCTCTACCCATACCTCGGCCTCTGCCAAATCCACCGCTAGCATAGCCAGGGGCCTGATAGCCAGCACAGTAACCCATACCTCTTCCGGTCATTGGGCCCTGTCCTGCTGGACCAGTTCCATCTCCTCTAGGCATAATCTAACTCCTTTCTTTATATTACTTCTTAAAATATTTACCGCCCTCAATCCTAATCGCCTCACCATTAACTAAGGCCTTAGAGACTTTCTTGTAAGCAGAGTTAAGCACTCGCTGGAAAGTAGCTCTAGAGACCTCCATTTTCTTGGCAGCTTCTTCATTATCCAGCTCTTCGATATTTTTCAGTCTCAAAGCCTCAACCTCTTCAACATTTAAGTTAGAGATTGGTAGATTTCTCATTGGAATTCCCGCCGGCTTGTAAAAACTAGCCTCTCCGGGCATCCAACGGACTCTTCTTCTTTTTCTTGGCCTAACCATAGCTAACAGGTTAACGATTAGTATATATGAGCATATGCTCAATACTAACAAAGACCAATACACTTGTCAAGAGCAGTTCGAGTCCGACCCCCGGAGTTTAGCATTAACCAGATGTTAATATATACAGCTCGGTAAGGGGCTGTTTTTTGGTTAGGTAATTTGATAGAATGTAGTTAAAGATTAATTAATAATTCTATGAGCCATCCAACTTATCAAATCACCTTGAAGCTACTACTAAAAAAGAACGATAAATACCTCTTTCTCCGTAATCAAAGCGGGAAGAAGTATGATTTGCCTGGAGGCAGAATTGATAAAGACGAGCTTAGGCTATCTTTAGATAAAATATTAAAAAGAGAGGTTGTCGAAGAGCTTGGAAAAGATTTAGAGTATAAGATTGGTAAGCCTGCAATGATGTTCCGTAGATACTTTGACAATGATGAACTCAAGGTATTTGTAATTGTTTATGAAGCTGAATATATATCAGGGGAAATTAAATTATCAGATGAGCATAGTAGTATGGAATGGATTGAAGCTAACAAACCAGAGCTAAAAAAAGAAGACTTTTTTAATGAAGAAGAATATCAGGCATTTATAGATTATATATAATAGATAGTTATGAGATCACTCGCCTTACTACTACCTGGTTTTCTGGACTCAAAAGATTACGCTCATCTTGTTGATTTAGATAAAAAATTAAAACAGATAGGATATTTAACAATTAGAGTTAACCCTACTGGAACTTGGGATGATAATAATATTGATAAATACTCAATAACTCAATATCTAAAAGATGTTGAGAAAACAATAACTAAAGCTAAAAAAAATAGCAAGATAGATAACATCCTATTAGCTGGACACAGTTTGGGTGGGACGATAGCTCTACTCTATGGTTCAAGAAATACTGAAGTTAATACAGTCGTTGCCATAATGTCTCCATCTAAATATCTAAGAGACGAAAACACAGAAAAGATAAAAAAATGGGAAAAAGAAGGTTTTAGAAAATCAACCAGAGACTTGCCTAATGATAAAAAAGGAGAAAAAGAGTTTAACCTGCCATATAGCTTTATTGAGGATGCTAAACAATATGACGTTCTAGAGGAGATTAGCAACTTTAAAGGCAATCTTCTATTAGTTACTGGAAAATTAGACGATTGTGTAAAGCCAAAGCAACTAAAAGATATTTATAAAGAAGCTAATGAGCCTAAACAATTGAAGTTTTTAGAAAATATTGGCCACGACTATAGACATAATCAAGATGAGATAGATTTAATTAATAATGAAATAATACAATATTTAAATGAAACAAAGTAGTAAAGTAAAAGTACAAGTGTTTTGCCCACAAGAATCAGAAGGCAAAATCAGAGAGGTTATTGGTAAAGCTGGAGGAGGCAAATTGGGCAACTACGAACATTGCTCTTTTGTCACTAAAGGCAAAGGGTATTTTAAACCAACTAAAGATGCTAAACCCTCAAAAGGTAGGGTTGGCGAAATAAATGAAGTAAATGAAGTTAAAATAGAGTTTATTTGTGACAAGAATATCTTGGAAAAATTAATAAAGTCAGTTAAAAAGGCTCATCCTTATGAAGAAGTCGCAATAGACGTCATACCGATGCTTGAGATTGATAATTTAACCTAATCCCAGTTCCAACGTCGCTCATCCCGCCAAGGCGGGAGGAGTTTAGCATTAACTGGACGTTAATATATGCAGCTTAGCAATGGGCTGTTTTTTGATTTATTAATATTTATTTGATATAAATTGATTATCCTGTACCAAGAAAAGAGGATGCAAAGATGAATGGACCAACAATACAAAGCTGGGGGAAAAGATTTGATCGCTATCAAAGATACGACCATCGTCACGCCTACAAAAGCTACTGTCCTCGTTGCGATAAAATACTAAAGGATCTCTTTAAGAATAACACAGGACATCCAATGGTAGGATTTGAAGCATCAATACCAAGCGGAGCAGAAAGTGAAAGGCCAACTGCAAAGTACATTGGCATTTTTGAGTGCTTAGACAAAGGCAAACTGTTTTGGCTACACGTAAGCAATACAATTGTCCTTTGTATGCATATTAAAGAAGAATGGCCGCCCGACCAGTCTGAGTAGGACCAAACCAAACTACTTAGACTCATTTTTTTAAGTAAAACTATATAGAGCTAGGGGGTGGGGTAAGTGCTAATTTGGTATAAAACCCAACATCCACTATCGCTACTTACCAAAAAATAATCCTACCTATATAATCCTCTGTCTTGATTTTTAACCTGCAGACCTATAGTCTATAAGAGCACCTCACAACAAACGTGACAAGAGGAAGGTAGGTAGATGACAGAAAGCAATCCCGTAAGAAAATCCATTAGAAGGGTATGTAGGAGAGAAGCAAAGAGGTAGTTGAGCTTATCAAGACGAGTGTAGTCATCAGCCTACTGGCCCAACTCCCAAGAGAGGAGATGTAGAGATGGGAAAGAAGAAAGCTGAGGGAGAAAATCGAGTCAGGGGAATGGTCCAAGACCTATGGGGTAGCCCACCGCCACCCGGTGCTCGAAGACGAAGAAGTAAGTACACGTGTGGTGGGTCAGCTGTACACGGTGGAATGTGCCATAGAAAAATACTGCGAAAGATTGACAGGTCTCGTACACAAGAAATGCTCGAGTTACTTGATAATATAACTGAGGAAGACCTTGAAAGGGCGAGAGCTGAAATGGAGAACGAAACAGACTAATCTACTGAGGGCGTTTGCCAACCAACTAACACTTGTATGGTTATTCGCTCTCAGCATTTTTTTAGAATTAATTTAAAAACTATATCGAGTCAGGGGGGGGTAAGTGCTAAATTAGTTCGACCATACTTCGCCAAGGCTTCGCACGGCAAGAATCTGTCCAGCTTGTCGAGGAGTTTATCAAAAGTTCGTCTTTCTTCAATTGTCAAGTTTTGTCATTTATTACTAAGGCTTAACTTGTCTTTCTCGGTTTTTCAAATAACGATCAACAGCTTGCTCAGATGACAACCAAATTCGACCCTCTTTGTGGGCTTCTAACCTTCCTTTTCTAGCGAGCAGATTTAAATATTTTGCAGAAAATCTAGTTTTCTCAGCTAGTTCAGATAGGGGCACAAACTTCTCTTGATCTTTGCTGCTTGGAGTAAGAGTCTTTAAGTATATATCCAAAGACCGCTCAACTGCTTGAGAAATAAATTTGACGAGTGGCTCATATTCTCCATTATCTGCCTGAGATAAAACTCGATAGTATTTCTTTCGATCATTTTTTAATATCACCACCAACGGATAGCCGGCCTGCATTAATATTAAGTTCATTGCCAAGCGAGCTGTTCGACCATTACCATCAAAAAATGGATGAATATATACTAGTTTATGATGGAAAATAGCTGCCAATTCAACAATATCTTTTTTCTTTATTTCTTTGTTAAACCAAGCAATTAGTTCTTCCATTTTTTTTAGTACCTGAAGAGCATCAACTGGCTTGTGCTGAGAGCCGCCAATTACCACTTTAGAGTTTCTGTATTTACCGGCCCATTCTTTGTCGGTCTTCTGCATAATAATTTGATGTAGGTTTTTAATTAGATTTTGAGTAATTTGTAATTCTGTTCTTTGTCCAACCAGATCATACAAGTATTCCAGTGCAGCTTGATGATCTTTAGCTTCCAAATGATCCTTTAGGGGCTTGCCTTTAACAGTTAAGCCTTCGTTAATTACTAAAAACGTCTCCTTGAGAGTTAGGGAGTTACCTTCAATAGCATTTGAGTTATATGTCATCTCTACCTGAAACTTATCTCGCAATTTCTCAACTGCTGATTTGGGTAGAGGTCGAAGCTTATTTAGCCTCACCAATTTACTTTCTAGACGTTTTTTTGTTTCCGCTGGTAGTAATGTCATAATAAATGTTTAGTATGGTATAGATCTATATGTATACTATACCATATTAAGAAGAGATATGCAATAGCTAGGGTTAATTATAGCCTTTCTCTCTCTTTCAAGTCTAAAACACCTTTTTAAACTGTCCTATTTTGTCTCAATTTCGGCTCTTTATCCTGTTTATGTTTCTAAACCTAGCCGGGGAGCTTGCTCGTCATTCTGCCGAAGCAAGTCTCGGCTAACACCTCTGCTTGAACTAGGTTCAATACTATTTTAAATAATAATTAAAAATAGTTTTGATGCAAGTAATAAAGCCTTTAAAGCATATATTTAACTAATAAAGGCTGTTAGCTAGCTCTAAAATCTTTTACCACTGGAAAAACATTTATTCCTCTAAACTTAACTTTGTTTGGCAATTGATAATGAATAGCAATTTTACCATCATCACGATCAATACCAATATAGGCTGTAGTTTCTTTCAAGAAATGATCATGATGAAGTTCAACTGTTGTATCATAATCAGAGTCTATCTCAAACCGGCACTTTGGTTTGGCACCGGCAATTACATCGCCAGTCGTGCCCTTAGCAACCACCAAACGATATTCTCCATACTGATCTTCTTCTTGGAAAATAACAGTCTCGGAATCAATAGTGTTTCTTGTAAGGTTCTTAAATAACAAAACTCCAGCACATAATACAATTAAACCCAATACTATCAATTCGGGGTTCTTTCTCATTATCCTTCCTTCCTTTCCTCATTCAGGTTGGATACTCTATAATATACTACCTAATTTTTACTTTTTTGCAAGACTTAATATAAAAATCGGAAGGTTACCCGCCTGCTAAAGACTGAAGCTGGTGACCTGCCCGCTAGTGCCTGAGCACAGCAATGGTAGGCGGGTGGCAAACAGGCCTTCCGATTTACTATTTATGTAATGATGCTAACCTATTTACCCTTCTTTCTCCGCTCTACTGTCTCTTTTCTTACTAATTGTTTTAGCTCATCTAAATCTTCCTGTATATCGGCAATCTCTTTCTCTGCTCTTCTATTAACCATATAGTCCAATTCTGTCCTCTCCCTGTCTCTATTCATTTGCCTGTTCTGGCTCATCATAATCAGCGGCGCCTGAATAGCGGCTAGACAAGAGAGAGTTAAATTAAGCAGAATAAATGGATAGGGGTCAAAACCACCATTCAGGGCTTGGATGTTAATACCGATCCAAATTAGAATAAAAACCAAGAAAGTGATAATAAAGGCCCAGGAGCCGATAAAATCGGTTATTTTATCACTAAGTGTTTGGCCGGCAGCTGAAAATCTTTCATAGATCTCTTTTAAACTTTTCTTCTCTTTGTTCATATTTAAATATTAATTAATTTACTCAATTGATTATACCACCTCAAGCGCTAGAAAACCAAGATAAACGATAATTAAAACAACACCGGTTAACCTGTTTAAGGCTACTCTCTTTCTAACAACAAAGAAGATAAAGCTGATTAGCAAAACTAAGAAAATACCAGCCAGGAAAAACTCTTTTCTGGTCTCTAAAACTATTGGATTGATAATAGCTGTCACACCCAAAACTAAAGTAGAATTAGCGATAATTGCTCCTACTAAATCACCAAAAGCCAACTCCTGGCTATCCTTCTTGATTGAACCTATTACAAAGACCAATTCGGGCAGAGAGGTAGAGAAAGCATAGAGAGAGATTCCAAGGACTATTAAGGGGAGGCCGATGCTAATAGCCAGTTCCTCTCCATACTTAACAGCATAATCAGCAGAAAATACTAACAGTAAAATACCGATAAGAAAAAAGAGAAAATCTCTTATAAAATGTTTTTTACTAGTCTCTTTAAAAACCTCTTTAATCTTACGCCTGAAAAAAAGTAGATAGTAGATATATGAGGCAAATATCAGGAGTAAAAAAATTCCATCTACTCTTGATAACTCTGAGTCAATTAGTAGAAAAAGAGGCATCAAACCAACAATAAGTAACCACCAAGAACTTTCCCTGGATATACTATCAGATAAGTTGATCTCTTTAAAAACTATAAGAGCGATACCAATTATAAAGGCAATATTTGCAATATTAGTACCAAGCACAGTTCCCAAAGAGATACTTGGTGCTTGTTGTAAAGCAGAATTTATACCAATAAATAGTTCGGGAACAGTTGTCGTAATAGCAACAAAAACTACTGCAGCTGAAAAGAGTGAGACTTTAAGATACCTAGAAAGATTACCCACACTATTAATTAGCAGATTGCTGGCATATATCAAAACTACAACTGATAGAATAAATTTAAAGATCAACCACATATTTTAGATAAACTTAATTAGCCAGAGCAAGACTATTCCAATTAGAAAGCAAACTATATATCCCAAAGAAGTAACTGGGTTTTTAATCTCCCGAATTTCAGGCAAGAGATCTGCTGAGGCGATATAGGTGAAGCCACCGGCAGCAATAGGCATCAACAGACTAAGAGAGCCTTCAATCGAGTTGGTCAAATAGAAACCAACTACTCCACCCAAAACCGCCATTAGGGCTACTAGGAAGTTTAAGAACAAGGCCTTTCTTCTGCTAAAACCGCCGTAGATTAAAATAGCAAAATCCCCCAATTCCTGAGGTATCTCATGGGCAGCGATAGCAATAGAGGTAGAGACCCCCAGGGCCGGACTGGCAACAAATGAAACTGCAATAATCAGCCCATCGATAAAGTTGTGAATTCCATCGCCAATTAAACTTAGGTAGCTAAAGGCATGGATATCACACTCTCCTTTATGGCAGTGGCGCCAATGGAGATATTTTTCTATTAGAAAGAAAAGGATAAAGCCAAGTAAGAAATATATTAAGCTAAGCTCAATATCACTACTCTCTTCTAAGGCCTCGGGTAAAAGATGAAGAAAAGCACCCCCCATTAAGGCTCCGGCTGAGAATGAGACTAGATAGAGCAACACCTTCTCAAGCCGTTGCTTGCTTAGGCTAATAGAAAAGATACCAACAAAAGCCAGAAGAGAGATTAAAATTGTAGAAACCAAAATATATATTAGCGTCATTAAATTAATTTTATCAACTAAAAGCTTGAAAATCTAGCTAAAAACTGATTAGATATTAGTTAAGTATGAACCCAGCACAATCAGGAGTGATGATCTTGCCCTTCTCGGGTGGAGAAAAAAGTAGACTTATCCAAAGAATTGGCTTAAAGGTAAGATTAGAACAAACTTCAGTAGTCGATGAGCAAGTTCATAATATCGATGTTTTAGAAGTCGCTTTAGATTATGAATATAACTACCATCAAACATTAATTGCTTTAGTTAACGCTTGCTCTAGATTAGACCTAGAAAGGGTTGTTGTCCATATGCCCTATCGGCTATTCAACGGCCAGCCTGTGAACATATTCAGCACCAACGATGATATCAGAGCGCTGAGTCAAGAATTAGCAACTAATACAATTGATATTTGTCGGGGCTTTAAGGATAAATGGCGGGAAATGTTCGAAGGACAAGCACCGGAGATTTTTGCCGTTATTCATCTCTGCCACCCAACCATAGAGCCAGGTCCGGAGACAGATATTGGAGAAGTGAAAAGAGACATTATGTCCAGATTGCCCAGCAAAGCAACCATGGCAAATACTCTAGCCCAGCTTGATCCAGGTAAATACTTACGGCCAGAAAACTTGGTTGGCTTCCCTTGCTCAATTGAAGATTTAGTTTGGCTAAGCCGAGCCACCAATAGACCAATTGTGTTAGATTGGGCTCACCTGTTTATGGCCTATGATTTTGATGGCGAAAGAATTATAGAGGATTTTAAGGCGAAAGGAATGTTTTACACTGAACATAGTTATCATATGACTAATAGTGTCTGTCATATGCACTTTAGCCAGATTAACGATGGGCTAGACCACCAACCGATTAACACTGATATCCACGGCGGTACAATCTATTATCCTGACATAGCCGAGATAATTTTTCAGATGTTAAACAATGGAGCCACAGGGGTTATTGAAGTAAATTGGGATTACGAGAATAGAGACCCAAGCGCTATGATCGAGAGCCATGTAGCCTTGGGTAAAATCTTAACAGACAGAGTGCCGAGCCATCATTCACCATTATAACTAGGTACAAGTTAATAATGTTGCTTAATTGGCTCTTTTTTCTTGAAAAAAAACCCTCCTCTAGTTATGCTTGAAATATAGATAAATAGAATTAATATTTTTAACATGGATCTAAAACCTTTAGTTAAGAAAAGTGGCAGTAAATTAAGCGTTGGCATAATGATGTCCGGTTCTGGCACTAATGCTGTTAAGATAATTGAGTATGCCCGTGATAATAGTAGTTGTGACTATAGAGTTGACCTAATTTTCTCTGATAATCCTGACTCCAATGCAAAAAAAATTGGAAAAGAATATAATATTCCGGTTGAGATTTTTGATGTTGAGAAGTTCTATCAAGATAATAAGGACTTGAAACGCTTCTCTCTAGAAGACCGACCGGTTTACGATAAGGAAGTCGCTAAGATTCTATCTAAGTACAATATCGAAGTTCTAGCCTATGCCGGATATATGAACATTACTACCGAACCAATTATCTCCAAATTTCTTGGCATCAATGTCCACCCAGCAGATCTTTCTATTAAGACTGATGCAGGTGAGCGTAAATATGTTGGGGCCCACGCTGTTATAGATGCTATTAAAGCCGGAGAAGAGACTATCGCCTCTACTACCCATATTATTACTCAAGGTGTTGATGAAGGCCCCCTATTAATGATCTCCACTCCAATAGAAGTAGAGGTGCCTAGCGAAATAGATTTTAGTAATGAAGAAAAACTTACCAAGATAGTTGATAAAAACCAAGAGAGATTAAAAGAGCAGGGTGATTGGGTCATTTTCCCTAAAACCCTAGATTTTATAGCTAAAGGGAAGATTCTAACTGATAAGGAGGGCAATCTGCACTATAACCAGAAACCAATTCCTGAAGGCATAAAGAGTTAAGGGCAAATAAAATATCAAGGCAGTTAAAAAACCTTGATATTTTTATTTAATAACCAATTTATCTCTACTCATCTGCCTGGCCCAGAGAGAGTATCACTCTTAGAGCAACTACTAAACCGGAGGCAGCAACAAAGGCAACCACGTTATTAATCATTGTCTGAATAGTGCCGACAAACTCACCGGCTGCTGTTAAGGCTTGAATGGCTGTGGCTCCAATTACTAACAAAGCAATTACGCCAACTAGATAAGTCTCTACCTCTTGGGCAGTAATGTTTAAAAAACCGACAATCAAACCTAAGACCACTAGAATAAAGGCCAAGTTTGGAATAGTCCAGAAACCGGCCAAAATTGCCAGCAAGATTCCAATAACAAATGCCCATCTACCTACATTAACCATAAAATAACTCCTTTAAATTATTATTTTTATCTACTATTAGTATACAGTATTTTACGAGAGATATAAAAAATGTTGAATGTAGTTAGAATATGATCTAAAATAACACTAACAACTAATTAGATCATATGAACAACAACGAAATTACAAAACTTGCTGAAGAAATTAAAAACAATAGCTACTCTGAAAATATTAGCAAAGAAAGAAAAGAAAAAATTAAACAGGTTGCTAAACAAGTAGTAGAACAGTATTCAGAAGATATTAAACTGCTAAAAGACTCTTGATAAAAAAAGAAACTATTTATCTTGAATCCAAAGATATAGTTTTTACTTATGAAAAAATTGGAGCAAGCTTCAAAAAGACCCTCTTAGGCTCAATAAGTAATTATCAACAACCTTCAGCCGTTGACCAGTCTTAATTTTATTGTTAGTATATATGTCTGTTTACTAAAAGACTCGCACCTTATTGTAACTTTTTTGAAAAGACAGAGAGAAACATTTACTCAAATAGAAATGTTTCTTTGACTAAAGATTCCATGGACCAATTGGCAAAGAAAATCTTTGAGTAAAGTGGGAATAAAAAGTGTTGGCTATAGCTAGTCAACACTTTTATCTCTGTCTGATTTTATCTTTTTTAGTAAAGCTCCGAGTATTTATCTTTCTCCCATTTAGTTACCTGGAGTTTAAACTCATCCCACTCGCCATCTTTCATCTCCAAATATCTTTCATGAAGATCTTTCCCTAGAAACTCTTTTAAGACTTTATCTTTTTCTAGCTCTCTAAGAGCTTCATATAAGGAGGTGGGTAGTACTTCAATGCTACTCTCTTTTAAGCTCTTCTTATCTACCTCATAAATATTCTCTTCAGCCGGTTCCGGGGGAGTTAATTTGTCCTCTAATCCCTTTAGTCCCACGGCTAGCATAGCAGCGAAGGCTAGATAGGGGTTGGCACTGGGATCAGGACAACGTAGCTCAACCCTAGCCGCCTCCGGTTTGTCTTTAAGCCACTTTGGTATTCTAATTAATGCCGATCGGTTAACAGCCGCCCAAGTGATATATACCGGGGCCTCATAGCCTGAGACTAGTCGCTTGTATGAGTTAACCGTTGGAGAGACAATAGCCGAGAGAGCCTTAGCATGCTTCATCTGTGAGGCTAGAAATGAGTAAGCAATCTCAGATAAGTTGTATTTATCCGACTCATCGCTAAATAGGTTCTTCTTGTTCTCCTTATCAAACAAACTCTGGTGAATATGCATGCCATTGCCAGCAATACCACTAATTGGCTTGGGCATAAAAGTTGCCTTCAAGCCTCTCTTTTGAGCAATCTTTTTTACCACATACTTTAAAGTTAGCACCTTATCGGCCACAGAGAGAGCCGGGCCGAATTTGAAGTCAATCTCATACTGACCACTCCCCACCTCATGATGAGAAGTCTCTACCTCAATACCAAAACTATCCAGAGCATCTATAACCTCCTTTAAGACTGAGTAACCTTGATAAGAGGACTGGTCAAAATAGCCACTCTTATCGATCGGTCTCTCCACACCACTCTCATCTAGTTTAAATAAATAGAACTCAAGCTCCGGGCCAACATTGTAAGTATAGCCAAGCTCTTTCGCCTCCAGCATTACTCTTTTTAAAATACTCCTGGGATCATTAGCATAGGGTCGATCATCTCCACCATAGATATCACAGATCAGTCTAGCTGTCTTGGCTCCATTATCATTAAGCCAGGGAATTAGGGCATAGCTTTTAGGGTTGGGACGCAGGAAAAGATCTGACTCCTGAATTCGAGTAAAACCTTCAACTGAAGAGCCGTCAAACCAAACTCCGTTCTCAAAAGCATCTTCTAGCTGGCTGGCCGGGATAATGATCTCCTTAACAATTCCTAATAAATCAGAGAATTGAAGAGAGATTAACTCTACTCCGTCTTTGCTGACTTGTCTTAACACACCTCTTTTGTCCATAATGAAAATATTAGTTTATATATATCTTAGGATATCCTCTTAAAAAACTTAAAAGATATCCAAACTAAGCTTGTTGTTGATTTTGAGAGCCAATAGAAAAAGCAATACTGCCCGAGAAACAACTTTTATTTGTATTGCTTTTTATCATTGAACTTATTCTAAACTATCTAATATTTAATTGTCAACCACGCATAGCCTTGGCGACGTGTGGTCAACCACGCATAGCTTTAGTAGCTAAGACAAAATTGTTACAGTCCCTATTAATAGTTACTATATCAAATATCATTTGATTATTAAGTAGAAATCAAGTATCATCCAACAAAACAAGCCGTACCTTGGAAAGGAGAGCACAATGAACCGCTATGAGGCCTTACAGGATCCCAGAAACAAATTTAGTTATTGGAAATATGTTGGATTACTGGCTGGCATACCTACTCCAAGAACAATTACATTTACACCCAAAAACCCTACTTTAGAGAAGATGATGGAATCTTTAAGAATCGGTGAAGAGATTGACATTCCTTGGGAAGATCAACTATTAAGATTAGCTGATAAGATTGGTTATCCTCTCTTTATGAGAAATGGTGAAACTTCTGCAAAATTTCTAGGGTTCTCCGGACCGGTTGTTAGAAAGCCAAGTGATCTAATACCAAATCTGAAAAACATCTTAATATGGCACGCCGGGCAACAAGGCATGCCGGCAGCTCAAAGCATCATATTAAGAGAATACCTTCGACCCTCTCCTGTAATTATCGACGGAGAAATTGCTGAACCTTTCAGAGCATTTGGAAGAAATTCCCAGTTATTAGTTGGAGCAGAAAGAAGATGGTTGGTAAAAGGAGAAGAAATATTAGACCATTTCCCCTATTGGCCAGCTGATGATATTAGAAAAGTTAATCCATCAATTGAAGAGAGTGAGTGGCGACACAGGCTATCACTATTAAATCAAGAAACTGAAGAAGAGGTTAATTTGCTTACTAGATATGCTATCCGAGCAGGCAGGATACTCCAAATCCTTGACCTGCAAGCGACAGCTAGATCCGAAGCTTGGGCAGTTGATTTTATGAAAGTGGAAAGAGGAGCTAGAAATGTTTGGGTAGCTATTGATTATTCTTTAGCAGATTGCGCTCAAAAACCTAATTCAAAAGAGTAACTCATAATCATTATATATTAGTTACTCTTCTTTTTAATTGAAAGATACCCTTGAGATTGGCAAATGAAGTAAGTTGATATTGAAATATAATAGTATTGGCTAATTAAAAAGAGACATTTATAGGGAAGAGTAAAAGTTAAACAGGAAAATGTCTTAAAACCTGTTAGTAAGTTTAGTTAGCCGGAAATCTCATGAAGAGGCCTGAAATCGTCGGTTGACCCTCCTGTATTTGAACTTGTTCTCTAAGGATCAATTAAGTCAAGTATCTCTTCTGATATTTCATCTTGAGGAGATCCGAAGCTCTTATGCCAAAATGCTTTGCAAACAGTTCGGCCGTCACTCAACCTTAAATCATGTCTTTCGATTCTTCCGGAAGCAGAAGAATTACTTATCACGCAGTCACCAAAACCCTTAAACCCAATATGCCGATTGCCAAACTCCGAACCCCAAACAATAACGGCTCCTGGATTAACCTTACTAATATCAAGTCTGCTCAAATGTATTTCCTGCCATCCTGATCTGTACTCTAAAATATCCCCTAACACGTAGTCAATGCTCAAATGTATACCAGACATATAAGTAATTGTGTAAATTGAACTTAAAATATGTAGAACGCTACTGACAAAATAGGCACAGGAAAGGTCACCATTTTTAGTATGGTCAACTAACCTACCATTCTCATCTTTTCCAATCATCTTTCTAAAAAATGTCGAACCAACACTACCACTCAGCATCCCTAGAAAAGTAGCATAAGGATCAGGATTAATCGATCCCTGACTCATTTCCTTCCTCCTGTCTGTCAAGCTACGCACTTATCTAGTAGTTAACCAAATTATAGATATATATTCAAGAACCTAGACAATCTATAGCTAATCTGATAACTTATTATTAGTTCCAAAAGACGAACCTTGAGAGGTGAAACTATATGCAGGCAGAAGAACTGTTCAATCTTGTGCCACACATAGAATCTGTTTACCTCGTCTCTTGTGTGCCCAACCCAATCAAAGAATGGATTGAAACTATTTCAGGTTGGATCTTGGCTGATGGTCGGAGCTCATTATTATTCCATGCTGAAGAGTACTCTTCAATTGATTCCGATGAATTAGCACAGGAAATTTTGTCTAATAATTGTGATTCAGAAAAACGATATGAGTGTGGCCTAAGTTCTGAGGATTCCGTAGAGCTTGGGCTGACTGATGATTTCCTAGATGACCTGCAGGATCCATCATTCCATAATTCAAACGCACCCAACCTCGTAATTATCGCCAGGGATGATGTCATCAGGCATATTGCAGAAGCTTTACTTGAGCGCTGTAATTCCGAGCAGATCTCTATGGGCTCTCTTGTTACAATTACCCGGCAGAAAAATGAAGATGGTAATGTCGAAGTTAGTTATGCCATCAGGTCGCCCAAGCCACCAATAAGCACGCTTACCGATGAAGAGTTGTGGAAGATCAGACACGGTGAAGAGGAGGAAGCATCGTGAAAAACAGAATTGCTGAATTTTCTATCCATACAATTATTTTTACACCAATTCTTTACGCAGTAATTGCCATTTTTTTTCTTTGCTTCGGTAATTTACCACCATCTAGTCCATTCTACATGACATCAGAGCAAGAGGTTAAAATTCTAATAACCAAACTGCCTTTTGTCTCAGTTGGAATAGCAGTAATCTTCGCCATATTTACATCCAAGCCTGAATCAAGTACAAAGGATTAATTCTAGTATGTTTTTAGGCTTTTTTTAATATAAAAAGACGGTAAAAATATTGTATATAATTAACCGCCTGGCAAAATGAGTAGATAAGCGATCCAGGTAGTCCAACCCTGGGTGGGAATTATTTCTCTGGTAACTATTTGAAGACCATGGCCAGCAAGAATCTGATCAAACTCCTGAGGCTGGTAAAGACAGAAAAGCCTGCCTGTAGCTTCTTCAATAAGGCTACCCTTTCCTTCTTTCATAGTAACAAAGCATGTACCGTCATTCTTTATTACTCTAACAATTTCAGATATTGCACAACTCAATTTACTTCTTGGAATATGAAATAAAGTTGAGGCACACCAAACACCATTAAAAATATTGTTGGGGAATGGTAGATTGCATACATCAGCACAGACAAAATTCAAATCTGGATTAGCTTTCTTAGCAACATCCAAAAGACCAGTTGATAAATCTAACCCAAGATAGTGGCAATTTTCATCACTAAAACAACCTGCATCTTTGCCCGGACCACTTCCTATCTCTAAAATTTGACCACCAGCTGGAATTCTTGAAACGAATTGATCGAGATGATCCTGCCAATAAGATGGCCCTGTTGAGCCACCGTGGGTTTCCGTCCAATCTTGAGCATTATGGTCATAATATTCTATTGTTCCACGATCCAAAACTTTCACATCCTTCCATGTTGTATTAGAACGAGATGTTGCTATTTAATCACATAAATGTTAATAATACAAAAAATCCCCGCTAAAAAGCGAGGTTCCACCTGAAAACTGCCGGGGTAGGATTCGAACCTACACAACCAGCTCCAAAAGCTGGCGTCCTACCATTAGACGACCCGGCATTATTGACTAAGCTAATCCTAGCCCATTTTGAATCATATTTCAAGGTAAACAAAATCTCCCTACATTAAGAACAGGGAGATTTCTATTTATACCTCATTTGTTTTATGCAACCTGGGCTCCCTAACAAACAGACCTATAAGCCGAGTTCTGTATCCAGGCTCGTCAACTGACGGCCGGGACGATAGATATCTATCTAGAACTGGTGTTGCCACCAGCCTCGAGCAAAAAGGACTAATATATCATAAGCGAGTAACTCGTTCCCATGTATGGTTTGATATAGAAGCATACCTTCTCTTGCACCAAGTGGGGTTTACCACCCTAATAGATCACTCTATTAGAGAGCGGTTTTCCACCGCACTTTTCACCCTTGATCTTAAATTAATTAAGACCAGGAATAGTCTCTGTGGCACTTTCCCTATCCGACATTTACTGCCGGGACGGTTTCCGTTAGAAACCACGCTTACTCTACGGTGCTCGGACTTTCCTCTCTCGCCAAAAACGAGAGCATCTATCCAGCCTGCTAATAGTTAAGGAGCTGGCTTTATTATATCAAAAAATGGCCCAAAGTCAAGGCCAAAATATACTACTAAATTACTCTAAAAGATTGGAACGGGTGTGAAAGAGCAGAGGGGGCAAGAAAGCAGTGGTGCGGGGGTTGTTGTTTCACTGCTTTTGCTCCTTGCTAGTTCACACCCGTAATACTAAACCCTGGATCCACCGTGTATGTCTTTTCTGTCTCGATCGCGTCTCACAGTGGACCCAGGGTAAAAACTAGGGCGGCCTTTTTAGAGATCCTCCTTTCTCCGGGGGGAGAGAAACTTCAGGGGGACACTTTGCGCGCGGGGGCCGCCTAGCGATGCGCTTAAGGTGGGGAGGCTGTGGGGAAGCACTCCTCCTTAAGGCATCAACGATTTCAAACAGGCTCCAAGTTGGCTACCTGTTGTTTGGTTCGGGTCTTGTTACCTTAAGTATACTACAGATAATTATACCTCTTGTCAAGGGCCCAGGTAGTAACTAATCTCAAGAGCATCGTTTTGGCTCTCTCTAACCTGGGTTCTAAAGGTGATATATTTCTCTGATTTTCTTAAATAGTTTAAGTAATTCTCCATCCTATCTTCAAACTTATCTCTATTATCAGCCACAACTATGGCCTCTTTTGCCAGCTTCTTCTCTGCTAATTTTAGCCAATCTAAATATCTGCTTTTATGAGCATCGATAAAAAGAAAGTCGTACTTACTATCTAGTTTTGGAATAATATCAGCTGCGTTACCTTCTTTTAGATCAATAGTTGCAGCTAGATTGAGTTTTTTAAAGTTATCTCTAGCTAATTTGATTTTCTGCTCATCAAACTCAATTGTGGTCAGTTTGCCTTGATTGGCCTTTAAACCTTCTGCTAACCAAATACTTGAATAACCATTAGAGGTGCCAATCTCTAAACCACTTTTTCTATTAGTTGTCTTAATTATTAGGTTTAAAAACCGACCTACCTCGTGGGGGATGTTCCACATATTGGAGTGCTTCTCTCCAAAGTTCTCCAACTGCTTAAGTTTAGCTAGAACTCTTCTGTTTACTTGTAAGCTCATCTTTTAAAAACTTACCTGTTAGGGAGGCCAAGTTTTGCGCTACTTCTTCGGGGGTGCCCTCGGCTACAATCTCTCCTCCCTGCTCTCCTCCACCTGGACCAAGATCAATTAAGTAGTCGGCAGATTTTAGTACTTCTAGATTATGCTCAATTACTAGAACTGAGTTTCCTCTGTCAACAAGGCGGTTCAGCACTTTAAGTAATCTGCTAATGTCATCAATATGTAAACCGGTAGTCGGCTCATCTAGGATATAGAGGGTTTGGTTGTAGGATTTTCTTGATAGCTCTTTAGCTAGTTTAATTCTCTGGGCCTCACCCCCTGAAAGAGTAGTTGCCGATTGACCGAGAGTTAGATAGCCTAGGCCTACCTGCTGGAGAACCTCCAGTTTTCGCCTTAATTTAGGATTAGAGATAAAGAACTCTCTGGCCTGATCAACAGTTAGATCAAGAATCTGAGCAATATTATACTCATCTTTTAATTTAACCTCTAAGGTTTCTTGGCTGTAACGTTGGCCTTTACATTTAGGGCAGGGCACATAGACATCGTCCATAAAGTACATCTCTATCTTTTTCTGGCCCTGGCCGGCACATTTAGAGCAACGACCTTTTTTAACATTGAAGCTAAACTGGGCTGGATCATATTTCCGACTTTTTGCTAAACTAGTCTGTGCAAACTCTTTTCTAATGAGGCTAAAGATGCCGACATAGGTAGCTGGGTTAGATCTGGGTGTCCGACCAATTGGGGATTGATCTACCTTAATAACCTTATCTAGTTGGTCCATACCTTTGATTTGTTTATGTTTACCCGGCTCAGACTTTGCTCTATGGAAGTGTTGGCTTAAGGCCTTGCCTAGTATGTCATAGAGTAAGGTCGATTTGCCTGAGCCAGAAACTCCGGAGATACAGACCAATCTACCCAAAGGTATTCTAACATCGATGTTTTTTAGGTTTCTGTAATTAGCGCCAATAATATCTAAATACTTAGAAGTCTCTCTTCTTTTTCTTGGAACCGGTATCTCTAATTCTCCTCTCAAATACTTGCCTGTCAAACTGCTGGATTTCTCTATTTGGCTATAGTTGCCCTCTGCTACAATCTCTCCTCCGTTCTGCCCGGCTCCCGGCCCCATATCAATAATATGATCGGCTGTCTTAATGGTTTTTTGATCATGCTCCACCATTACTACTGTTGAATCGTTCTTCTTTAAGCTATCCACTACTTCGAGTAAAGGCTCCAGATCAGAAGGATGGAGACCAATTGTTGGCTCGTCTAGAATATATATTATTCCTGAGAGAGCTGAGCCGAGCTGGGTAGCTAAACGAACTCGCTGAGCCTCTCCACCGGCCAAACTGTCTGTGCTTCTATTTAAATTAAGATAGTCAAGACCGACCTTAAGCATAAAATCCAATCTTGAGTTAATCTGGTCGACAAGTTTCTCTATGTGTTCTTCCTCCGGCTTATAGTCTCGGAAAAAACTTCTCAAACTGTTAATATCAAGATTTATTAAATCGGAAATTGATCTATTATTAACAAAAACGTTTAGGGCCATCCTATTTAATCTGTCGCCTTGGCAATCGGGACAAGTTTTCTCGACCATATAGTTTTCTATCTGAGACCTAACATGATCAGAGTCCGTCTTTAAATATCTCTCCTCTAAATTATTTACTGCTCCTGGATAATTATCTTTACCATAGAGTACGATCTCTTTTTCCTTCTTAGTTAGATTTGAATATCGCTTGTTAATATCTATGTCAAGCTCTTTAATCTCTTTTATCAACTGGCTGGTACCTGCCATCTTCCTGCCCCAGGGATGAATTGCCCCCTCAGCAAGAGTAAGCTTGGGGCTAGGTATCAATTTATTTTCACTAACAACCTTCTTCTTACCTAAACCATGGCAACTCTGACAAGCACCACTGGGAGAGTTAAATGAGAATAGCTTGGGCGAGAGATCCTCAAGGCAGTGATGGCCCTCTGGGCAATGATAGTCAGTTGATAGTAGTTCAATTCTAGTATACCTATCCCCCTCTTTAGTCCAGAGCCTGATCAATCCTCCTATCTCATTTGCCCTAGTGACTGCTTTTTCTACCTGCTCTTGAGAAGGCTTTTTCTTAAACTCTGCCAGAATTAAATTATAATTATCTCTTTTTTTCTTAAGATTTTTTAGTTTCTTTTCTCTGCCATCGACAATTACCAGACCCTTATTTAGATGATTTTTCTCTTCTCCTGAACTAATATCAACACTAAGAGTGATAGTTCCGTTAGATTTATCTAGTCTAGAAAAAACTCTATCCAAAATTTCATCCTGACTAGCCAGCTTAACCATCTTTTCCTTACAACTAGGGCAGACCGGCTGGCCAGTCCTGGCAAAAAGTAATCTTAGATAATCATAGACTTCTGTTATAGTGCCAACTGTAGAACGCGGACTAGCTGAGACAGTCTTTTGGTCAATCGAGATTGTCGGAGAGAGGCCTTCGATATAGTCGAGATCTGGTTTTGATAGACTAGTTGAAAGAAATTGTCGAGCGTAAGTTGAGAGAGACTCAATGTATTGACGCTGACCTTCAGCATAGAGCGTATCAAATGCCAGACTAGACTTACCCGAACCGGATAGGCCGGTAATAACAGTTGATTTGAATTTGGGAATCTCAACAGTTAAGTCTTTTAAATTATGTTGCTTAGCACCAACAATTTTTATCTTATCTCTAGCCATTGTAATTCTGACTTTCTATTTTTTCCATTCTATAGATAAACTAGATATTTATCAAGATTAGCAAGATAGAATCATATTTTTTATCTTTGCCGATGCTTGCAAATAAAAGTTAGACTGTGCTAAAATATGGTTAATAGCAAACTAAAAAAAAGGTGAGGCAAGATGTTTAATAATAATCAAGAAGGAGAAAGAAACATGGAAAATGCAGAAACAATTGTTGGTAACGATGTAGTTATCAAAGGAAATCTAAAAAGCCCCTCTAACATTAACGTTAATGGTACGGTTAAAGGCAAGGTAACCACTCAGGCAGATGCCAATATTGGCGAGACTGCCAAGATCGACGGCTCAGTCTCCGGTAAAAACGTTACTATTGCTGGGGAGGTTCAAGGCAATGTCAGCAGTGAGGAGAGCCTGAAGATTCAAGCAACCGGCAAGATCTTCGGTGATATCGACACTCCTAGTCTGGTCATTGAGCAAGGAGCCAACTTTATCGGTAAATGTGAGATGCCTGCAGAAAAATCAGAAGTAGAGTCTGGTGAATCTTCAGAGATGTCTGAAGAAGATGAGATTGAGGAGATGCTAGAGACCGAAGAGATTGAGGAAAATTAATTTCAGTTCGTTGATAATTCAGACGGCTTCATCCCAAGCCTACTAATATCAACAACTATTTTAGATGTACTACTATATTTTTGAGCCAGCAAAAAATAATAAGGAGATTAACAGACAGGAAGATATTAAAGCGATCTTACAGAAAGATCAGGTCGCCGGAGAGTTTGTTACCCTTTCATTAGCCGAGAACCCAGATGATCTGGCCAAGATTGGACTGCGAAGGGGCTATAGCACAATTGTTGCCGTCGGTAGCGACTCCTTAATCAACAGAATTGCCTCGAGTTTAATCAATACCGACTATGCCTTAGGTGCAGTACCGACTAGCCAAGAGAGCCCAATTCTTAAGATGATCAACGCCAAAGATTACTCAGAGGCCTGCCAAGCCCTGCCTGCCAGAAAAATAAACCGAATCGACACTATTGTTATCAACCAAAATCACTCCCTAATATCGCGGGCCAAAGTTAGAACCAAGAGTGAAAAACCTGAACTTATCAAAGTTGATTTTGATGGCCACTTCCAAACAGAAGTTCGCCTCCCCGAAATTATTATTTCCAATATTGGAGTCATATCTAATAGATCAAAGATTACCGCAGCCTATCAGGATGGCTTACTAGATATTTACATTCCGGCTAAATCACAAGTGAAAGGCGGTATATTCTCCATATTCTCCCGATTAAAACAAGAATCGAAGAGCCAAGGCAGTATCTTCCACCCCAAAAAAGCAACTATAAATTCTCGAAAAAAAATCGAGATAATATTTGACGATAAGCCAATTAATACCTCAACTCCTTTCCAGATAGAGGTAGTTAAAAGCTCTCTTAATCTAATCACTAAAAGGAAGAAGGCTAAAAAGCTTGAAAAATAGCCAGAATAGTGATAAGGTTTAAGAGAAATACAGAAATATTTAATCAGGAATTTTAATTTGAGCAAGTACAGCAATAGAAAACCTAAGAATAAAAATCCGGTCAATCAAAATATTAGGGCCGAAAAGCTAAGAGTGATCAACCAAAAAGGCGACAATCTTGGAATCCTAGAAAAAGACGAGGCTCTAAAGAAGGCGGAAGAGGCAGGGTTAGATTTAATGGTCGTTGCCGCCAACGCCCAACCTCCCGTTGCCCGAATTATGGACCATGGCAAGTATCAGTATCAACAACAGAAAAAACAGGCAAAGTCAGCCAAGTCTTCCGATATGAAAGAGATTCGTCTAACCATCAATATTGAAGAGCATGATTTTAAGACTAGAATCAAACAGGCCCAGAAATTTCTTAAAAACAATCATCCGGTAAAAGTTTCGATGGTTCTTCATGGTAGAGAGCAGGCTTTTCCTCAGCAAGCTAAAGAAAGAATTGAAGATTTTGTCGATCAACTAAACCAGTTTGGCAAATTAGACCAGGAAGTAAAAAAAGAAGGTCGAAACCTATACGCAATAATGAAACCAAATTAATACATTTATACTATGCCTAAGATAAAATCACACCAAGGAATGAAAAAGAGAGTAAAGAAGACTGCCACTGGCAAGCTTAAAAGAGAGCGAGCCTATCAGTCCCATTTACTTGAGAAGAAAGATCAGAGAAAAAAGCACCAGTTTAGAAACGACCATGATGTCGATAAGGCCGACAGAAAGAAAGTAACCAAACTGATAAGCAGCTAAGATGAAACTAAAAGATATCTATAACTTATCTTTAAAGCTGGGCATCAAAGCCGATCCTAGAAGCAAAGCCAGAATAGATAAGTTAATAAAAAAAGAGAAAGACAGATACAAAGATTTAAGCAAAGAAGAACAAGCTTCTTTTGACAAACACAGGCTTGAAAGCCCCTACGCTGATACTAGAGTTCATCACGACCTAGACAAGAAGGTTAAGAAAGTTCTAGTTGGAATTGATATCGATGTAGCTGAGCTACTTCTGGCTAAAGAGCTGGGAGCCGATAGCGTTATCTGCCATCACCCGATCGGAGCCTCTCTGTCTCGCCTAGATCAAGTTATGGAGATGCAGGCAGATGTCTTGGAAAACTACGGCATTCCAATCAATATCGCTGAGAGCCTAATTAAAAAGAGAATGGAAGAGGTATCACGAGGCGTCGCTCCTGCCAACCACTACCAGGTGGTCGATGCCGCTAAATTACTAGATATTCAACTGGTAAATATCCACACTCCCCTTGATAATCTAGCTTACAAGGCAGTAAAAGATAGTATAGATAAGGATAAGCCTGAAACAGTAAAAGAATTAATCAATAGCCTAAAAGGTTTCCCTGAATACAAAGAAGCAATTAAATTACAGATGGGTCCAGAGATATTTGTCGGCAGCCCCGAGAACAGAACCGGTAAAATCGCAATAACTGAAATGACTGGTGGCACGGGCGGCTCAAAAGATATCTATGAGAAGATGGGCCAGTACGGAATCGGTACTGTCGTCGGCATGCACATAGAAGAAGAGAATCGTAAGAATGCCCAGAAACATCATATCAATGTTGTAATTGCCGGTCATATGGCCAGTGACTCGGTCGGTATAAATATATTCTTGGATGAGCTAAAGAAGAAGAACAAAGATATTGAGATTATTCCCGCCGGTGGCCTAATCGCTAGAGATTAATAATAAACTTAAATAACTAAATAATTATGCCAAGAGCAAAATCATCCGTTAGCAGAAAGAAAAAACACAAAAAGATCAAGAAGCAGACCAAAGGTTTTATTAAGACCCGGAGAAAATCTTACCGCAAAGCCAAAGAAGCAGTGATTAAGGCCGGTCAACATGCCTATGTTGGTAGAAAGCAGAAAAAAAGAGATTTTCGAAGACTTTGGATCACCCGAATAAATGCTGCCCTAGAGCCATATGATCTTAAATACTCTCGCTTTATTCACCTACTAAAAGAGCATAAGATCGAGCTCAATCGAAAGATGCTAGCTGAACTGGCTGTTAGAGAACCAAAAAGATTTAAGTCAGTAGTTGATATTGTAAAAAAATAGCCGATTGTTCTAATTAAAAAACCTACTAGAACAGTAGGTTTTTTAATTCTTGATAACTTTAGTTTTAAGCTATCTAGTTACGCTAATTGTAGCTAGCTCGGCATTCGGTGCCGCTACAGTCACCCGATTACTCGCATCTTGGCAGACCGTGTAATCTGAACTGTCTTGAGGATCGGTTGGCACAGAAGAAACATAGGTTGGAGCCAGATTGTTACTTAAGTCAGAAGCGGCTGTAGTGCCAACACCACAAGTAGCAATTGCATTACCGGAGTTGTCAGTAGGCAGGTTGCCATTATTATCCGCTCCGTACTGATGAACGGCATCTAGAATAGCTTGAGTGTCGCTAGTCCTAGCGGCATCTCTACTCTGAGCATACTGCCTAGCTGGGTTAACAGCGATAATAACGATGGCGGCCAAAATAGCAATAATTCCAATTACTACCAATAACTCAATTAAGGTAAAACCTCTTTCTCTCATAATTAATCTCCTTTAAATTATTTTATTAGTTAATTATATCCCCCTGCTTAATATTATACAACTAATTTGAAATATTATCCAAGGCTTGGTTGAAACTAGACAGATTTAACTGCTCTACCACCACATTACCATCACTAAACTCTTTAGGTTGTTGGCTATCTGAATTGGCTCTTAATATAAAATATCCAAACAGCAAAATTAGCACTAAAGACAAACTTAGAGCAACGATCATAAACTTAACCGGAAATTTGACTGGGTTGGAATGTTTCATCTACTCCTACTTTAATTGTTATTTCACCGGCAAACTGATTCTTGGCTGTAATTTTACTTAGATTAAGAGAATCAATCTGGATATAGTATGGTTGGTCTTTTATATCTACTAAATATTTTAACACATCATTAATCTGGCCACTAGCTTCTAAAACAAAACTTAATTGGCTGCCTTCTACTTGAGGCTCTTGGGCAAAAACTATATTAATATCAACATTTTTCTGTTTTGCTTGCTCTTCTAGAGAAACAATGAAATCAATGAAATTCTCTTGATCAGGCAAGGCTCTAATAACTTCATGATAATTATGCTCAACTTGCTCAAAATCCGACTGCAACTGAGCATAGCTTTGATCTCTATTATTTAGCGCTTCTAGATGAGCCCTCTGCTCTCTAACCTCACTGACCTTAGAATTAATATTTAGATAGAAATAATATCCAGCTGCTAAGGCAAGAAGAGTAATTAGAGACAAAACTATATAGTATTTTAGGTAGTTAACTTCTTTCTGTTCTTTCTTCTCCTTAGTCATATCAACTAGTTTAAATTGAAAATAATTTGAAAATCTGATTGATCCCTTTGAGCTATACTGGAGAGAGGCAAGCTAACATTGCTAACAACCTCACTAGACTCTAATCTATCTTTTAGCTTAATAATCTCCGACCTTGAACCTATTCCCGTTAGAACCAACTTGTTATCCGCACCAAGAGAAATATTGGTCAAGTTTAAAGATTTGGGCACCATCTTGATAACTTGGTCTAATTTATTTGGTACCTGCCTATCACTTTGATAGAGAGTATTTAATTTGGCGCTCTTTCTATTTATCTCTTTGACTACCTCTTCTTTCTGTTTTAGAGTACTTGATATCTTATAGTTCTGTTTTCCCTCAATTGCTTGAGTTAGTTCCTGGCTATCAAAAGAGAGTTTGTAGCTGAAAATACCCAATACTCCAATTAGGAAAATCATTGCCAAGCCGGTCATTCTAGTAATTAACCCTAAATAGTACTCAGCAAGTCCTACCCGATGACTATTCTTAACATCCGTTGGCATAAGATTGATAATCTGATGCTTGGCAAAAATATTAATCTTATTTAACCCCAGAGCAATTGCCGAGGCAAAGAAGGTCATTCTCTCCTGAAACTCTTTATCGGCTCGAAGTTTAGGCAGAGTAATTTTTTCTACCTGAACCTTATCAAAGTTACTACCAATATTATTAAGAAATGTCTTATCACCAGTATCACCGGAGCAGATCACTCTAGAGATCGGTTTCTCTTCCGGATGCTTATCACGATAGTAGTAAAGAGTCCTAGAAATTGATCCAACCACCTTCTCTTCAGTTAGAGGAGGACTAATTTTAGTATGGAACTTAATCTTACCTTTCTGATAGATTGACAGAGAGGCGCTGTTAGCCTCAAAATCAATTAAAATCAAAGATTGCTTCTTTAGGATAAAGTTAAGCAGACGATGAACTGAGAATGATTTAGGCTCAACAGAGAGAGGTTCCAGACCGGCCATTCGAACAGCACCAACTAAGGACTTAATCAACTTACCTGGTGCAGCGATAATTAATATCTTCTTCTCCTTCTTGCCATCCTTGGTTTTACTCTTCTCAATCACCTGCCAGTCTAAAATAATATCTTTATAGGGCAAGGGGAAAAGCTCATCACTTTTATGCTCGACAGTTCGAGATATCTCAGGATCGGTCAAATCAGCAGGAACCTCTATCGTCTGAATAAATATCTGGTTCTCCGGTATACCAATCACGCAGAACTTATTCCGATCTGCTTTTGGCTTAGCCTCATCTCTTAACTTCTTAATAAGCTCTGAAAGCTTCTTCTGGTTAACCACTTTCTGGCTACCAATCAGTCCCGGAGGCATAGAGAGCCAGTTATACCGAACAACCTTGTTGCCATCTATTCTTACTAACTTTAAAGCAGACTCCTCAAAGACCAGAGCCGTCAAATCAGAATAGATTCTTTTTTTAAGCCTCTCCTTTAACATTAGCTATTAATTTAAATATCCTGCCAGCTACTAACTTCCATTACCCCAGACAGATTGGTTACCTCCGCCTGGACAGCCTTATTTTTACCAAAATAATTAACTGAGGAGGTAATCGTCTTGTTAGTCTCATCTCCCGTTACCTCTATAGTAACATTTTTACCATCCAATACCAAACTACCGCCAGAGTAATCTTTATCTCTAAGCAATCTCAAGACCGCCTCTTCTACTCCTGCCTCTGCCAGGGCCCTGCCTTGGTCGGATTGATTTAGAGCCAGAGCTTGGTCGTGCTGGATGATACCAATCATAATATTAGTAGAAGCCATCAACAGACCAACACTAAGTAAGCCAACTACTGCCATCATCGCCTGACCAGATTGTTTTTTGATAGCTTTAATTATCTTCATACTACTGTTTTCTTAAACTAATGGTAGTATTAATATCTTGGTCTTGCTTCTGTCCTTCTCTAAGCTGACCCAACCATACAATATTCATATCGATATTGACTGCAGGCAGGTCGGCCAGAGTTGTCTCATCATCAATTAAACTAACATCAAAACTACTAACCTCGACCATATTGGAAGAGACTGGAACACTTCCTAAACTATCAGTTCTCTCTAAACCGGTTCCACTAATAGAGTAGCTAACACTACTGCCATCGCTATACTCAAGAATTAGAGTCGATCCGGGCGTACCAACCTCCGGCTGGCTTACAGACTGGGCTCGATGGATATCATATTTAAGCCTGGAGATAATAAATCGACTATTATTGGTTACATACTGATCGGATTGGCTGCGCAAGTCAAAATTAGCCACATCAAACAAAATCATCGCTACATAGGTAGCCAAGACAACTAAAATCGAGCTGGCAATCAAGAGGCTAACCAAAGTTAAACCAGATTGTCTACTCTCTCTAATCATCTTAAATTGAATAATTAATTCTAACCTCTTCTGAAATTGGTGTTCTAGTGCCAGGACCTTCCAAGAAAAGCTTGTACTTTAAATACCTACCTAAAGACTTATCTATTGGAATATCCAGCTCACCACTTTGATCAAAGTAGCTCATATCAGTTCCATCAGGCCCAAAGTACTGCCAAGAATCACCTGATTGGCTCTTAATTGCTAGCTGAAACTTAATATCTGTCTGAGCCGGCTGATTACCACTCCAAGAGAGACTATTAAATGTGATATCACCTCCGGCATCAAAGGTAGAAGAGGTTAACTCTCCATTTTTAGCATATCTATCTCCTGCCTCCTCACCACCACCATTCCAAACAATTTGTAAACCGTTATTAGGATCATCGATACCAACAGAGGCAAAATCTCCACCAACCTCAACATCATTAGCTCGACCATGAACCTTAACCCTATTGGCTAACTCTAAATTGTTTATATCGTCTGCCTCTATCACTATTAACCCATACTCAGGATCATCACAAGCTAAAAAGATGAAATCCTCCGAAACCGTTAGTCTATTAACACTATGATCCGTAGCATAGAAACTGACATTGCTAGGGTTATTGGGATCACTCACATCAATTACCCTAACACCACTATCTGTGCCAAGATAGACATAGTTTCCTGCCTTAGCAACATCGTTAGCTGCCTCACCAACATCCAAGCTGCTGGTCAAGCTCATATTAAATGGATCACTAATATCGACAATTGCTAATCCAGAGCTTGGATTATCTGTTGCCATATAGGCATAGTTGTCGTCTGTTGAAATACCCATTCCCCTACCTCCAATATCAACAGTATCTCTAACTCTAGGAATAATAAAGAAAAAGATTTTGCTAATTTCAATTGACTGCAGACCCTCTGTACTATTATTGGCACCAACAAAAGCCCAATCTTCTTTAGCCGATACATCTATGCCCTTATCGTTCATATCTGAAACTCCTGCTACAAACGGTATTAAAGGAATTGAAATATTTAGAACTCTTAAACCGTCGTTATCTTTATCAACACAGACATAGGCGTAATTACCGACAACATCTGCCTCATAACTAGGCTTACCTATAAAACTAAACCATGTTGAGAGATGAGGATCAAAAGGATCCTCTACATTTGCTACCATAAAGCTAGAAGTATCTCTAGCAGTTGCGCTATAGACATAATTATCTCTAGCCGCTAAACCATTTACTTTATCATAAACATCAACACTAGCTACGCTAGCAACGTTCATTTTCGAGTAGATATCAACAATTACTAAACCAGCTTGAGGATCTTCACTACCAAGATAGGCATAATCTCCTTTGGCAAATACCGCTCTAGCGGAATCCTGGACATTCTCCTCTCCAATTCTAGCCGGACTATCTTTATCGGCATTATCAACTATTTGAAATCCAAAATCATTATCATTTATACCTAAATAGATATAGTCGTCCAATTCATAGACCGCTTGGCCTGCATCATAAACATTCATCTCCCTAAAAATTGTTGGGCTGGAAGGTGTAGTAACATCCACTATCACCAGTCCCTTAGAGACATGATCACTGGTCGCATAGAGCTGGTTAGCACTAGCTTTACCATCGAGCCTGGTATATGTGCCGTCCGTAGCCATATTGGTCATTAGGCTGGGGTTGTTTCTATCAGAAACATTAACCACGGCCAAACTCTGAGTAGCATTATCACTAGCCACAAAAGCCCGATCACCGCTTACAAAAACATCATTACCCTTAGCACCGATATCTAGAGTCGAAGTTTGGCTAGGATTATTGGGGTTGGAAATGTCAACAATAATCAAACCCTGGCTAATCCCTGAACCGGCGATATAGGCATGGTTGCCGCTAACAAAGATCTCATTTCCTTCTCCACCAAAATTGACCGAACCAACTTGAGTTGGATTATCAGGATCAGAAATATCAATAACTACAAAACCCTTAGATACATTTCCTAGCGCTCCAAAAAGATAGTCCCCCTCCCTTATAAGTCCCCTTAAGGGGCCATTCAAACCCAGAGTTGTTTCTAGACTAGGTGATTCCTTCTGATTAACATCGACTACCATCAAGCTTTGGTTACTAGCCTGGCCAGCAACGAAAGCATCTGTGCCAACCACCACCACATCGTTAACAGTTGTGCCAAGATCTAGAGAGGCAATTTTGTCAGGACCTGATTGCCATCCACCCCGACCTTGCTTGGCCAATCGAACTTCACCCGGCTGAAGTGAGACATCAACGTTACCGTCATCACTTTCATATTGAGTGTCATCAGCCCAATCGATCTGACCGGAACCACCGGACCAGTCAGTCTGGACTAGATTACGATTGGCTACCCTTCTTGTTAATAGAGTGGTTTGAGAAAGATTACGATTAAACCTAGTTGTCCAGCTAACGTTACTAATCACCTTAACTGTAGCCGGATCAAGGGTACCGGAATCTGCAATATTACCATTTTCATCCCGAAAGACCTCCTCTAACTCCAAGTAAGCCGTGTAGGTACCATCGGTTAGTGAATTAGCACCGGTCTCCAACTGCCAGCTACCTGAATTTTGGGAAAAATAATATTGATTTCCGCTGCTCTTATCGGCCGACCAAAGCAGATCACGAGCCGATCGAGCCTGTTCAATTAACTGATCAGAAATTGTATTGGCCTCAATTCTTTGTTTAGTAGATAAATTTAAGATCTGAGCCTGAACCATAATGCCTAAAACTGACACCGAAATGGCTGAGGCAAGTCCTAGGGCAACTAAAACCTCAATCAAACTCTGGCCACTTTGGTTTTTTAATACTTTAGTTAACATTGATCACACCCAATCTATTAAACTGAATAGTTATTGTTTCAGTGCCGTTAGTAATATCAACTGAGTTCTCATTTATATCAAAATTTTTCAGCTCTCCACTAATTGCCTCAAAGACCACCTCACCATTATGAATCTCTATTAATGAAAGGTTCAAGTTATCAGAGATTGTATACTCTCGAATATCTTCACCTTCTCCAAAACTACTACCTTTAAAAGTTGAGTAACTATTGGCTTCAAATTTTACTCCATAGTCCAAGCTCTCTGTCATCGCCTTGCTTCTAATCTCTTGGACATTGGCTAAAATCTCCCTGGTCTCGCTATTTAAATCTCTTTTTTGATATAGGTTTAAAAATACCGGCATGGTCAAACCAGCCAGTATAGCAATAATACCTATTGCCAAGAGCAATTCTATTAAAGAGAAACCTCTCTGCTTATTGGACTTCGCTGATAATACCATAGATGGGCCCTATTAATGATATTACCATCGCTCCGACCGCAAAACCGATCAAGACAACCAAGACCGGCTCAATAATTGAGGTAAATCTAGAGAGAGTATCTCTTAGCTCCTCACTATAGTGTTCACTTAGCTCCAGAAGTGTTGAATCAAGCTTTCCCGTCTTTTCTCCCACCTCAACAATTTTGATCATAGTTATCGGAAAAACATCCTGCTCTCTCATAGTAGAGGCAAACGATTCTCCCCCTTCTAAATCCTTAGTCATCTTCTTACATGACTTGCTGATCTCTTCATCGGTAATACTGGCAGCAGCAAGATCAACCGAACTATTAATCTGTATTCCACTCTTTAATAATATGCCTAATACTCTAGTAAAACGAGCATAGTTAAACTGATAGTAGATATTCTTAATTATTGGCAATTTTCTTTCTAGCTTAGCAACTATCTTGCCCCCCTGCTTAGTACCAGCTCCCCACCAACCAAAAAGAACTAATAAAACTAATAAGGGAATTATTAGCCACCAGTATTGACTTAGCGCTGTACCCATGACCAAAAAAATCTTAGTCGAAATTGGCAGAGCGACATCGAGCCGGTCGTAGACGTCGGCCACCTTAGGCACGACAAAGATAAACATAGCCAATCCAATTAAAACTAATGTGCCGACAATTACCGCCGGATAGATCAGCGCCGAAGTAACATCTTTTTTCAGTCGATAGTTTCTCTTCATCTCCGACCCCAACTCTATCAGTACTTTTTCTAAGTTACCCGACTGCTCACCGGCCTTAATCATGGCAATAAAAACCTGGTCAAATATTTCAGGATGGTTCTCTAGGGACTTGGAAAAAGAAGAGCCGCTTTTAATTGAATGCTGAATGCCACCAATAATATCGGTAAAATACTCATTCTTATGGCCCTCCTTAATAATATCTAGGCCCTCAATAATTGAGATGCCAGACTTAAGCATCAAGGCCAATTGATTTACAAACTCGATCCTTTCTATCAGGGAGACGCCTTGGCCCAACTTAATATTTAAACCTTTATTCTCTCCACCAACCTCTTCGATAGAGACCAAATCATAGCTCTGAGAATCGATTAAACTTCTTACCTCAGCCTCGTTATTGGCAGAGGTCTCTTCCCTAATTACTTTCTGACTTTCAGGATCAACAACTACATATTTAAACTTTTTCATAAATATTTAACCAATTTTATCTAATTTAACTGCTCTCAAGACTTCCTCTAAAGTAGTCTTTCCTGATAGTGCTTTATTGAGACCATCTTCAAACATAGTTGTAAAACCATCTTTCTTGGCCGCTTGAGTTATTCTGTCGGCAGAGGCCTTTTCGATAATCAAGTCACTTATCTGACTACTGTTTTGGAGTACCTCATAAATTCCCGATCTTCCCTTATACCCCGTGCCATTACAACGCTTACAACCCTCTCCTTTGTAGAACTTCTTGCCCTTAAGCTCTTCATGCTTTTTCTCACTCACATTATCAGCAATCTGTTTGATAAGCTTGGCCTTTGGCTTAAACTCTTTGGTGCAGCTCTGGCAGATATTCCTTACCAGTCTTTGAGCGATGATAACATTAAATGTAGATGAGACCAGATATGGCTCAACTTCCATATCAAGAAGCCGAGGAATAGCTGAGGGAGCCGAATTGGTATGAAGAGTTGAGAGGACCAGGTGACCGGTTAGAGCCGAGTGAATGGCGATCTCTGCCGTCTCTTTGTCTCTAATCTCACCGACCATCATATTATCAGGGTCGTGACGCAAAAGAGACCTTAAACCCTTAGCAAAAGTAAGGCCAGACTTAGGATGGATCTGCATCTGATTAACTCGAGAGATCTCATACTCTACCGGATCCTCAATTGTACAGATCTTAACCTCGGGAGTATTGATTATGTTTAAAATAGAGTAGAGAGTAGTCGTCTTACCAGAACCGGTCGGGCCGGTGGACAAGACCATGCCGTTAGGCTGCTTAATCACCTCCTCAATCACCTTCTTGTTTCTCCCCTCAAAGCCAAGCTCGGATAAGCTCATCGGACGAGCAGATTCTTCTAGAAGCCTTAAAACAACATTCTCCCCTCTAAAGGCTGGGATAATAGATACTCTTAGGGCGACTGTATCGTCTTTGGCATCAAACTTAAACCTACCGTCTTGAGGCTGACGATGCTCATCAATTTTTAAATTACCCAGTATCTTTACCCTAGCAACCAGAGCCGAGTGCATCTCTAGCGGCAGATTAATTACATCCCGCAAGATACCATCGACTCTAAAGCGGATCATAATCTGATTCTCCATCCTCTCTATATGAACATCACTCGCCTTCTCTGCTACAGCGTGAGCAAGAATTGTCTCTAAGGCCTTAACCACCGGCACCTCTTCAGCTAGCTCACGAAGCTCATCTTCTTCAATCGTCTCTTTGGCTGTGGTCTCTTTAATAATTCTGGCAAACTCTTGTTTGATATCCCTCCTATACTGAGTCAGGCCTTCTTTCAAGCTTTGGGAGGTGGTATATGCTGGCTCAACATTTAAGCCGGTCTCTTTGCGGACACTATCAATAACAGACAAGTCTTTGGGATCACTCATCGCCAAATACAAAGTGCTATCATCATCACTTAGCTCATAGGGAACTGCCTTAGAGGAACGGGCTAATTCTTCGGGCACATACTTAAGCACTTCTTTAGGAATCTTGATATCTCTGAGATCAACAAAATTTACACCAAAATAGTTAGAGATTAGCTGAGCCAGGTCTTTCTCATTAATTAAATTCTTCTCACTTAAAACCTGCTCTAAACTCTTCCCCATCTGAGAAGCAGTCTCTTTAGCCTCAGCCAGCTTCTTCTCATCAATAGAGCCCGCCTCTTTAACTATCTGTTCAATTGCTTGATTGTCTAAACTCACGCCACTCCTTTAATGGTTTTGTCAATTCAATCTAACTTGGTTATATTATATCAAATATTTTAGAAAAATGTTTAATTAAACACATTAATATTGAATTTAGACTATTAGTATGATCTAAAAATGATATAATTATTAGTAAATATGATCAAAAAATATAAAAACAAGGAAGAGTTGTTAGAACAACACCCGAAGACCAAACTTATTAATAAATTAGATTTATTTCTAAAAGATCTCTTTGAATTAGAATACCCTAAATACTACAAAAAAAACTCAAAAAAAGTATTTAAAAAATATTACAATAACTACTTGAAAAAGCATAAACCAAACTGGATTTATCTTCCATGGGCAAGTAAAGCATACAAATTACCTAGGGAAAAAGATTATTTGGAAATTATCACTTCAAGGAACAAACCCTATGTATCGAGAAAAGAGCAAAACAATTTTTATAAATTTAATATTGGCATTGTGGGACTAAGCACCGGCCAAAGTATTGCCTTAACAGTAGCCAGAAGTGGAGGATGTAAAAATATGAAAGTTGCCGATTTTGATAGAGTAGACCCAAGCAATCTGAATAGAGTACACACTGGCATTGATTCTATAGACAAGAAAAAAACAATAGAAGTAAGTATGAAGCTTTATGAAATTAACCCTTACCATAATATAATTACTTTCAACCAAGGTATAAATAAAAATAATATATCTGACTTTTTTAGTAAGGATTTTAAACTAGATTTAGTTGTAGACGCTTGTGACGACTTTAGAATAAAAATTGCCTTGAGAGAATATGCCAAGAAAAACAAGATACCTGTATTAATGACTACTGATCTAGGTGATGGAATATTAATTGATATAGAAAGACACGATCTCGAGGACACTAAACCATTTGGTGGTAGACATAAAAAAATCACAAAAGAAGATAACTTTTTATCAGCAGCGATAAAGATAATTTCAACCAGCTTTCTTTCTAACTCACTAATTGAATCTCTTCTCGAAATAGGCAACAAGGCACCTACTCACCCACAGTTGGCAAATAGTGTTTACGCTGCAGGATCTATCTCATCTTATATCATCAGAAAAATTTCCAACAAACAAGAGATTGATAGTAACAGAAATATTATTGATATCGATGAGCATTTAAACCCCAAGAGAAAAACAGAAAGTTATAAAAAAGAGCGTGAAATAATAGTAAAAAAAATAAACAAGTTAATTAGCAAAAATGAAACCAAATGAATTATTCTCAAGTTTTTTAGAATTCAAACCTAGAGAAAGTCATCAACAATCAACAAATGTTCCAACATCAGAATTTATTAAAATGGGACAAGGCCAAGCGATAAAAAGTTTTAAGATAGCTGCAAAACAGGTACCAGCATACAAAGACTTTCTTACAAAAAAAGAAATCAATCCCGATTCAATCAACAATTACGAAGATTTCAAAAGAGTTCCTTTGACGACAAAAGAAAATTATCTAAAAAAATATCCCCTAAAACAATTACTAATTGATGGCAACTACTCGGGCAAATCAGCAATCACTTCAAGTTCTGGATCATCTGGCAAACCACTATATTGGCCAAGGAATTTTCAACAGGATGTCGGTGCCACCAAAGGTTTCGATTCACTGCTAGTCAATTTGTTTAACATAGATAAAATTAGAACACTCCATATTAATTGTTCTGGTATGGGTGTCTGGACAGCTGGGGATTACGTAACCATGATTATTAAGTTTCTTGGCTACAAATACTCAAATAATTCTTCAATATCCCCGGGAATAGATTTAGAAAATTCATTAAAGGTCGTTAACGATCTTGGCAAAGATTTTGATCAGGTGATTATCTACGGATACCCACCATTTATTAAAGATTTGATTGATGAAACTAACGAAGAAATCTTTGATAGAACCAGTTTCAAAATTATTCTATATGGCGAATCTTTCACAGAAAGTCTAAGAAAATACCTTATTGATAAAGTCAAAAGTGATGACCCCATAAGAACAGTTAGTTCGGTTCTAGGCTCCTCAGAAGGAGGGGTTGTCGGCATAGAAGACGCAAACTCGATAAAACTAAGACAGATTTGTCATAATAACAGACAATTGTCAAAAAGAATATTTAAAAAAGAGCAGCCTCCATCCGTTGTGCAATTCAATCCTATGGCAAAGATGATTGAAGAGGTGGATTCTGAAATCGTTATGACCTGCCTGGCAGGATTGCCACTTATTAGATATAATACTAAAGACGAAGGCGGAATTCTTGATATTGATGAAATTGATAAATCCTTTAAAAAAGAAGGTTTAAAACTTTTCTCCAAGATATTAGTCAATGACGAGATCCCAAACACTAAACTACCATTTACCTACATCGCAGGAAGAAGTGATTATGTCTCAACTATTTATGGAGTAAATATCTCACCAGAAAATATTAAGGAGTGTTTGGTCCAAAATAAATTATCTGATTACCTAAGTGGTAAATTTGTTATGCAGACTAAGTATGACAAGAAAAATGACCAGTATTTAGAGATAATTTGTGAAGCTAAAAACAAGGTAAGCCTAAAAAAATTAAGTAATAAAAAAATCCCAGAAGCCATCACTAATAAGCTATCAAAAATATCAAGTGAATACGGAAAGCTCTATAAATCCATGGGGGAAAGAGTTTCCCCAAAGATTATTGTGCGAAAATATGGTGACAAGAAATATTTTCAATCTAATAACAAGCAGAAATATTTGATTAATTAACAAGTACATGCTCTTATTATGGTCAAGCATTATCGCAGGTATTGGAGAATTAGTCCTGGCAGGGCTGGTTTTAGTAAAATCAAGAAAAAAATCTGAGAACTATTTTTTTGCAGCTCTATCATTCTTACTAGGCTTGGTTGCAATATTTAACTATCTTTCTTTAAGCTACCCAAATTCAGAAATTACTACATTATTTTGGATTAGAACCGTAATGTTTGTTGTGCCCTATCTCATGCTCTTTGTATATTACTTTGGTAGGTCGTATCTAAATAAAAATTTTTCATATAACCGCATATATTTTTGGATCTTGTTTGTCGCTTCAACAATTGTTGCATTTGTAAACTACACCCCTTTTGTTTATAAAAGCGTTGAGCTAGCAGAAAACGGACAAATCATACCAGAAACCGGACCGGGGATAGCCATTAATGCTCTGCTTATCCTACCATTTTTCTCATTATCTATATATCACATGGTAAAAAATGCTCGATCATCAAGCAAGGAAAAAGCCTCTAAGATTAGATACGCGCTCTATTTCTTCTTAATAAGCTTTGGAGTTCAGATTGTTACTTCTTTTGTAATTGTTGCCCTATTTAACTATACTAGGCTCGTTTTTTTGGGCAATTTCCTAACTTTATTTTTTGCTACGGCAATCACTTTCTCAATACTTAAGTTTAGAATGTTTACTATCAATATTATTAGTTCGATAGTGTTTGCAGTGATAATGGTAGTGTTAATGTTTGCTGAAATCTTTACTGTCGCAAACGGTCAAGAACTAGCCTATAGAATTATTGTGTTTATCGCCGTAGCTTTTGTTGCTTATCAATTTGTACAAAGCATTAGGGTTGAAAACAAACAGAAAAAAGAATTGGAGTCACTAACCAATAAGCTAAAAGAGGCTAATCAAAGACTCAAAAAACTCGATGCCATGAAGACAGAGTTTGTCTCTGTGGCCTCTCATGAGCTACTTACCCCCATCTCTGCTATCAAAGGATACCTGTCGATGATTTTAGATGAGAAGATTGTCGATATTAAGAACGCTAAAGCTGAAGATTACCTAGATAGAGTATATATGTCTGCTAAGAGACTCTCCAAGTTGGTTAAAGACCTACTTAACGTTTCTCGTATTGAACAGGGTCGGCTTAGTTTTAAGAAAAAGAAGTTTGATCCCAATAAGTTAATGGACTCGGTTAAAAAAGAGCTCAAATTCAAAGCCGAAGATGAGAATACAGATATTAAGATAGTTGGTGAGATAGACCAAAAAGCCTATGGAGATACCGATAAACTCAAAGAAGTCTTAATCAACTTAGTTGGTAATTCGATTAAATTTACCCTTAAGGATGGCAAAATAGAGATGAAGGCTGAGGTCTGGGATGCTAGTGAGATTAAGAAGCGGCATAAAAAAGCTACCGATTTTGGAGAAGAAACCAAAGAGCAAGACCAAGACTACCTGCCCGTCCATGTCAGAGATGTTGATATCGTTGGAGATAAACAAGTAGTCTTTTCTGTCAAAGATAATGGTATCGGCATGGAAGAAGGGGATATGAAGAAGCTTTTTGGTAAATTCTCTCGGCTTGACAACTGGCAACAACACCACATCCAGGGCACCGGCCTAGGCCTATATATATCTAAAACCTTAATTTTGATGCACTATGGCCGAATCTGGGCAGAAAGCAAGGGCAAAGATAAAGGTTCCACCTTCTTCTTCTCTGTGCCCTTGGAGGGAGATAAAGAGAAGATTGATAAATTAGATGAGTATATTCCTCAAACCAAAGACGCAAAACCCCTTGCTAAGATCAATAAAGAGGAAATGTAGAAAAAGGTGTGATATAATAGAAGAAATATAAATATATTTAACTATGGTAGAAAAAAGTAAAATCTTAATAGCCGATGACGATGAGACTCTCTGCTCTATGTACAAAGACCGCTTAGAGGCTAGTGGTTTTGATGTAGTAACTGCTGAGGACGGAGAAGAGGCAGTTGAAAAAGTAAAAGAGTTTAATCCTAGCATGATCCTACTTGATATTATGATGCCTAAGATCAATGGCTATGAAGTTTTTAAGAAACTAAGAATGGAAGAGGAGATCAAGACTCCAATTGTCTTTCTAACCGCACTAATCAAGGACGAGAAGAAACTAGAGGAACTAGAAGAAGAGACTGGAGAGAAAATCCAGTATGTTCACAAATCTGAAGTTATGCCCGGCAAAGTCGTTAAAATTATTGAGAAGAAGCTATCTGATTAGCTCAATTGTCTTGCCTAGCTGAGCATCAGGAGCAACTATCTTCAATCTAGAACTATCTTCCAGTAAACAGAGCAGGTACTGGCCGTCCGTCTGCGGATCGGTCGGTATTTTTGTTAGATAATCGGAGACTAAAGCCTCTGTCAGACTAGAAGCCGGGGTCAGCTCAACTTCTTCTCCCTCATCAGGGCAAGTAACAATCGATTCTCCCTCATTGGTCTTAGGATAACTATCTTTATGATGTATCTTATACTGATGAGCGGATTGAGCAATCTGGGCTACATCAAACTCTCTTTGGGTATTGTTATTAATCGCCGCTTGAGTAGCAGGATTACGAGAAACAATAAACAGGCCCACCAACACCCCCATTACTCCTAAAACTAAAATTAACTCAATTAAACTAATACCCGATTGGTTTTTCATTAGATAAAATTAAATTAATTTGCATAAGCAACAAGATCTATTGTTGATAATATTAACTTTAAATTCTCTATCATTTTCTCTTGATTTTCTTGACCAACTTCTGTTGAATTTGTTGCGTAATATCTGTTACCAGAGTTATCTTCCCAAAAAGCTTTAATTTGAGGTCCACCAGGACCATCATATTCGTATGTGTTAATTTTAAAAGACTTATTATCTATAGTTTCGGTTATTATTGAACCATGCGATGGCAAAGTTTCGCTATTTTTTATCCCATTTTCAACCTCCTCACTAGCTTCATTTTCAGCAGTTGAAATCCATATTTGCTGAAAATTAAGTGGCCGACCATCAAATTTACCAGTTTTTTCTTCAACATTTCTAACATATATCCTACTTTCAGATTTATCTTCTATTACATACCAATCTTTTGGATAATAAAAAACAATCCCAAATTTTTTACTACTAAAATATCTTTCTGAAAATGAAACTGTTAAGCCATCTGAGCTACTGACTTGCCTTTGTAGTTCATTCAACTGAGATTGAAGCGTGCTTACCCTATCATTTAAATCATCTTTTTCCGTTTCTAAATTACCAATTTCTGTCTGACAAGTTTGATTTAAATAATAGTAAGTTCCTCCCCCAATAACTAAGGCGGTTAGAATAATAGCTAGAATAATTTTTACTGTTTGATTCATTTATATTAAATTAATTTCTTTTCTACTAGTATATCACATCTCTTCTTGATCGTTCTTTCTAAAACTAAGAGCCTCGGCTATATCTTCACTACCAATATTTTCTGTATTTTTTAGATCAGCTATGGTCCGAGCTACTTTTAAGGTAGAGAAATATACCCTAGCAGAGAGACCTAAGTTATCCACAGCCTCCTTTAGCAAATCCTTCGATTTTTGATCCAACCGACAGAACTCCTTCACTAGCTTGTTATCCATCTGGCTGTTGTTAGTAATGTTTGTTTTATTAAATCTCTTTTTCTGAATTTCTCTGGCATCTTTGATTGCTTGTCTAAACCTATCTGTTTGATCACTCTTTTCATCTTTTCTATCAAGCTTCTCAAAACTAACCGGTTCAAACTCAACCGATAGTTCAAATCTGTCCAAGATAGGACCGGAGATTTTCTTCTGATATCTCCTTATCTGATAGCTAGTACACTTACACTCTTTTTTAGGATGGGTTAGATAACCACAGGGGCAGGGGTTCTGAGCAGCTATGAGTATAAAATCGGCTGGGTAATCAATGGTTGACCTTGACCTAGAGATAGTCACCTTACTCTCCTCTAAAGGCTGTCTTAGAGCCTCGATCACGTCCCTATTAAACTCCGCAACCTCATCTAAGAAAAGAATTCCCCTATGGGCCAGGGATATCTCGCCCGGTTTGGGATTAGTTCCTCCGCCAACTACTGCCACGCTAGAGGCTGAGTGATGAGGAGAACGGAAAGGCCTGCTAGTAATGAGCTGACTATCTTTCAGGGCTCCGGCAACAGAGTAGAGTTTACTTACTTCCAGTATCTCTTCTCTACTCATATCAGGCATAATCGAGATTAAAGATTTTGCCAATAGAGTCTTACCAGTACCGGGCGGGCCACCCATCAACAGATTGTGACCTCCAGCAATGGCAATTAGAGCCGCTCTTTTAGCCCACTCTTGACCTTTAATTAAGGAGATATCCAATTGTGAAAGTAGCTCATCTTTTCTAATACCCTTATCAATGCTTGGTCGCAGTTTCTTATCTCCCCTCAAATGTCTCAAAAGCTGGTCAAGGCTCGAAGCGCCATAGACCCTGATACCCTTAACACAACTCACTTCAAAAACATTCTCTTGAGGTAGATAGAGCTCCTTAATGCCAAGCTCCTTTGCTAATAGGCCAAAAACCAGAGCGCCTTTGATTGGCCTTAACTTACCGCCCAAGGCTAGCTCACCAACAAACATCTGCCTACTATTAGTTCTGATCTGATCAGAGGCCGATAGTATGCCAATAGCAATAGGTAGGTCGTAAAGAGAGCCTTCTTTTTTTAAATCAGCTGGCGCTAAATTAATAGTTACTTTCTTATTAGGAAACTTAGCGTCAGAGTTTTTAATAGCAGAGGCAACTCTTTCTCTAGCCTCCTCGACTGCCTTGTCGGGCAGGCCGACAATCTTTAAACCGGGTAGGCCCCTGCCAATATCTACCTCAACCTCTACCTTGCTGCCATCAAGACCATTGGCAGCAGCAGAGATAATTTTTGCTAACATATCTAGGTTAGTTGATAAAATCTTCTATCTTCTCTTTGGCTTGATCGTAGTCTTTGATCCAGATCGCACTATCATCATTTCGCCACCATGTTAACTGCCTTCTAGCATAGCCATGGGTCTTGTTCTTAAGTACCTCAATCATCTCTTGCTTTTTTAGCTCACCTTTTAAGTAGCGAGAGATATACCTGTACTCTAGCCCCATCCTCTCCATCCGATCGTAGCTAAGGCCACTCTCATGGAGCCTCTCCACCTCTTCAACCATACCCTTATCAATCCTAATATCCACTCGTTTATCAATTCGCCCATAAAGCCTCTCCCTACTAAAAGGATTTAAAACTAGCTTTAAACTCTCAAACCCAGGTGCCTGCTTATCTTTAGCCTCAACAAAGCTCTTGCCGGTTAGCTTCTTAGTCTCTATGGCTCTGATAAGTCGGTACTTGTTATCGACATCAATATTTTTACTAGCTTTGGGATCAATATCTTCTAACATCTCCTGGAGCTCTTCTAGGTCTTTTACCTGGAGTTCCTCTCGCAACTGCCTATCTCTTTTGCCGGGAGATGAGTAGCCTTTAACTACAGCATCGATATAGAGCATAGTGCCGCCAACTAAGAAAGGCAATTTACCTTTAGAAAAAATTAACTCAATAGCCTGATTGGCCAATTTTTGAAACTTAGCCATATTAAATATCTCTTCTTTGGGCTCAACAACATCTAGTAGATAATGAACTACGTCCTCGCTTAAGCACTTACCTAGCCTCTTTTCTAACTTACCAATATCTTTAACTGGCTCTGTTTCCACCTTGCCCGTACCTAAATCCATCCCCTTATATACCTGCCTAGAGTCAGTCGAGATTATCTCGCCATTAAACTTTTTTGCTAACTTAATGCCCAAATCAGACTTACCTGAGGCAGTAGGCCCGGCAATCACCACCAGTTTACTCTTCTTGCTCATCAGAATCTTTTTTAGCTTTGATTTTTTCTAACTCAAAAACCGACTTGCCCGAAACCTTCATCTTTAGCTCTCTCTTCTTCTCACGCTGGCGAGCCTTCTCTTCCATCCGCTCTTGGGCTTTAGTTTTATCATCTTTATCTTTAGTCATGTTAAAAGTATTATATCAAGATATTAGTATTAATAAAAACATTCAACTAAAATCTTTATAGATCTGGCTAATTTCCGGTCCTTTAGAGTTTTTATACTTACCATCGTAGAGAAATATCTCCCCCTTGGGTTGCCAAAAGAGCATTTGGCCAATTTTCATTTCAGGATAGATTTTTAACTTATGAATACTATGAAGTTCTAATGTCCACTGTCTTTTAAAGCCAATATCACCTAGACCTGAATTAAGATAGATGTATAGGCCTAGTCTGCCAATAGAGCTTCTAGCCTGCATCGTTGGCACATAATAATCTGAGCCCATCTCCTCAATGGTATGGCCTAAATAAAGTTGGTTTGGCTCTAAGGTATAACCACTTTTGGGGATAGATATTTCTTTGTAACTGTTTTCTTTGGCAGGATCTAGGGTTTTTTGCTTATAAACTTTCAATTTCTTACCTAATCTAAAGTTATAAGAATTAGGGTTGATGTTCTTTTTATTAAAAGGGGAGATATGGATCTTGCCATTATTTACCTCCTTCTCTATCTCTCTGCCTGTTAAGATCATTGCTTAATTGGAGTTAGGCTATTCCAATCATTATATATCTTGCCATCAGACCTTATTATTCGGTAATTAGAATTATAGCTACATTCCTGGCAGTCAAACTCCACCTCCATACCATCAAAATCAAAAAACGTATTTACCAAATTGTTTTTTATCTTTTTTAATTCCAGCTCGTTAATTAACTCTTCCATTGGCTGATAATATTTCTTAAAAACTTCTCTGTAGCTAGACTTTAAACTCTTTTCAGGTTTAAACAATTCTCGCACCACTACTTTGCTTGCTCCCCTACTCTTAGCCCATTTTAGATATCCTCTTAACTGTTTGGCTGATTTTATTCCTATCTTAGACAAGACTAAACTCAATTTAAGCTTGGTCTTTAATTCTTTAGTTAGGCCTTCCAAGCTGTACTCTACCCCCATAATTTGCCTGTTAATTTTACTGTTATTATGAGCTCTAGAGAGACATAACTCTTCTAGACTATTGAGATATTTCTTATCTAATTTAATTGTGCCGTTAGTATAGAGTTTGGTAGGAGCTATACTGGTAGAAATAGCTAATATCTTATCAATATTTTTGTTTAAACTAGGCTCTCCTCCACCTGTAATCTCAATAGCCTCAACTTCATCTAAACCAGCTAGGCCTTCTTTTAGTCTATTAGGCTCTAGATACTGGCTAGATATACTGTCTCTGGCTTTACTAATACAATATGGGCAACTACCATTACACTTTCTTTCTGTTGGAATGATGTAGATTTTCATTTTAGTTCCTTTTTAATATCTTTAATTAAACTATCTAACTCCTCATAACTTTTTGAGTAGTATCTAATTGGCTCTAAAACTTCTATCTCTTTTAAAAAAAGTTCTCTGGATCTTTTTAGCTCTTCTAGTTCTATCTGCTGACTGTAGTCTCTATCTGAATATCTTTTCTTAATCACCTCTAAAATTGGATAGGCTAAAATCACAATAAATTTCTCTTCTATCAGATCATTTAATATCTTTAGCTCATTTTCTTTAAAAGGATTACCCCCTCGCCAGAGCTGAGAGTAGACTAACTCAGAGATATGACCTCGAGCAAACACTACCCTGCTAGCATTAGCATACTCTCTTAAGTAACGGCTGAACTGATCACCCTTCTGGTGATGCAAGTGCCTGGCATCCCAACCGAGCTCGTTTTTAAGCCTGTCTACCAAGGTAGATTTTCCCGAGCAGTCCGGTCCTTCAACTAAAATCTTTTGAATCATTTTTAAAAAATTAATAATATTTCCGTAATTAAAAATACCCTTAATTTTTATTAGGGTAAAAAAGAAAAAGAAATTTTTAAAATTACTTATCTACTCTAGAAAATTACACTCACAAGGAGTCTTAGAGCAAACATAACAACCATTTTTAAACATAGTTTTATGAGTTTTTTCTAAATCAATTTCTAGAACATTTAAAATTCTAAGTAAAAGTACAAAGAAATCTGCCGACTCATTCTCTAAATCACGAAAATCAGTTTTACCTTTATCCCGCAGAAATTTACGGAAAGAACAAGCCAGCTGATCACTTTTAACAAGAGCTAAGTTGTTTATTTTTTCTAAATTATCTTTATCATAGATCCTTGAAATCACTTTCTGCCAGCTAGTAATGCTCTCGGGTGTATTAGAGACCGGCCGACCAGTCTTTTTAGTCTTCTTTTCTCTACCATCGACACAAAGACAAGGCATACTCATACAGAAAGGACACTTGTAGGGGTAACGCTGAGCAATCTTGGCTTCCAGGTCAATATGAAAGCGACTAACAATTGCGCTGAACCAACAAGAGACAACAATCAGTTTCTCTACACCGCTTTCCCTATCTCCATTATTTATCTCCCGAAGATAGCGCAGGATAAACTTCTGCTGATAGTGAAGCAAGTCTTGGTTGGAATAAAGCCGATCGTTAGGCACTCCATAAATCTCCCTGTTTTTATCTAGCAAATTTTTAATTGAATAACTCATAATTACACAATTAATACTACTAGTAATATTTTTAAGGGTCAATAAGTAAAAAAAATATTTAGTTAAAGAAAAAGACGCCTAGTATATATCCCAGACGTCTTTTAACAATGCCTATTTACCTTGCCAGCCTCTATGCATCCCACCTCGTGGGCCTTGGCCCAGATTAGACATGTCTATATTATTCTTCTCCATCCAGCCTTTCATCTCTTCTCTGTGCTCATCTCTCTGCTCTTCTCTCTCTTCAAGACTTAGACTTTCCATTTGGGCCCTATGCTCCTCTCTTTTCTGCCCTAGAAGCTCCTTCTGTTCCGCTGTAATCTCGCCATCTTTAACTAACTGATCTAGCCTCTCTTCCTGTCTTATCTTTACCTGCTCTCTTCTCTCAGCTCTAAACTCCCCTAACACCTCATCGACCTCATCTTGACTTAGGTCAAACTTCTCTACTAATCTATCTACTAAATTGCCGTTTTGACCAGACCAAACCGGTCCTTGCTGATAAGCATGAGCTAAGCCCGCTCCACTAACTAACAAGACTGCTAATGCTAGACCTAAATATGTCGCTGTCTTCTTCATTTTTTCTCCTTTCTTGAATTATTAATAGATTGTTTAAATATCGACCATCTCTCTACCTATTAATACAACTCAGTAGCTTAATTATTTCATTCCTTACCACATCCTACCCTTTACTCCAGAATGATTACCGATTGGCCTAATTGCTTCGGCTTCAATCTGACCACCCTCTTCTTCGCCAACCACTATAACCCTATCATTAACATCAATCTGCATATGAGGTGGTTGGTGAGTTCTACTAGTTATCAATACTTCAATCCGTTCCTCAGAGTCCGATTGTAATATATAGCTATTTTCTCTAATTTCAACAATCTCACCAATTAAAAATTCATTTGGCTCCATCCGACCGAACCCCCTATAGAGAGGCCCAGCTATAGGCAACTTCCTGTCAACTGCTTTTTTCATAAGGCCAGGATGAAACTGACTACCAGCCAATAGATAGCCCGATATAACTGAGACTGCTACGATTATTAATAGGGAATAAATTAGTGGCTTTTTGTAAACAAGGCTGATTTTACTGACAAAATATTCCAGAATAATAATTAGGGCACCGACAGCAACTAGTAATGTCCATGGGAATGATTTGATGATAGGAATCAAACCAGCCAAGCCAAAACCAGGCAGGAAAGAAATCCCTGAAGATCTTAAAACATATATTAGAAAACTAGTTAAGTATATAGCCGATAGACCAACAATAATCAAAACAATTAGTGATAGCGCCTTACTTAGAACAAAGTGCCATTTAGGCCTCCTGGTCAGGCCTTGACTCTTAATTTTTTCAATAAACCTTTTTGAATTATTATTACTTTTCTTCATAGTGCTTTTTTAAATTTTCTTTTGCTCTGTTCAACCTTACACCAACTGTTGAAATTGGTACTTTTAATATATCCGATATTTCCTTATAGCTTAAGTCTTGATAGTAATAGAGAACTATCACTTCCCTATACTTACTCTTAAGCTTATCCAAATTTTTCTCCAGTTCGTCAGTTATTTCCTCTTTTTTAACTTGAGCATCAGTCTCTCTTTTTGAAGGATAAAAAGGGAAAATTACTTCAGGATCAAAGAATCTAATCGGCTCTCGATCTTTTTTCTTAAGTTGATTAATAAATTGATTGTGAGCAATTCGATAAAGCCAGGGAGAGAACTTTCTTCTTGAATCAAAACTATTAATATTTTGGTAGGCTCTCATAAACACTTCCTGAACAACATCTTCAATATCCTGGTTATTGGACAAAAATTTCTGCCCATATCTTAAAATCTTATCCTGATATCTATCCATCAAAAACTCAAAGGCCCGATCATCGCCTTCCTGGACCTCCTTAGCTAATTGTCTGTCTTTTAAATTATCCACCTTAATAGAATTCTTTTAAAAAGAAGTAGGGGGCCAGTTATACCAGCCCTCTACTATCTAATACAACAAATTTTTACAAATATTTCAACTACTGGCTTCTACTACCAACCTTAATCACTATTAAACTTGATATTATAATCGCTACCATCACTAGTAGCCAAAAAAGTGGTCCGGTAGAGACTAGTTTGCCTATTTTGCCAACCTGGCCGCTAAAATCTTCTTTTTCTAAACAAGTATTACTACCATCAATATCTATGCCTTTTAAGCCAAACTTATCTCCCTGACTGTTATTGGTCAGCACGCTTATCTTGTAATCAATATATCGATAACAAACATCACTAGAGATAGCCCCACTTTGAAGTAGGATCTTCTCTCCGGTCTCCGGGCCAAAGTCTGTCCAGCTCTCTTTATCATCTGAAAGACTCACCTCTATAGTCAACTGATCTCTATCTTGACTATAGTTTTCTGTAATTAATTTCAGGGCGCTTACCGGCTTTTGACTACCTAGATCAACTCTACCCGAAACTGTACCTCTATCGTTTTTGTCATTAGTGTAGCAGTAGTTGATATAGAAACGATCATTCTCCTCGGCAGTTACAAGCGAGAACTTAACAGTCCTGTTCTCACTATCAATCTCAATCTCATCGTTTAGACTATCGTGAGTAAACTCTCCATCAAAAGGCAACTCCACTCCATGACCGGTCGGGATATTAGAAAAAGATGCCTGATCAATACTAACTCCTTCGGGGAAAGTAATTGTACCAACCACTGCATTACGAACATCTTCCGGAGTTGGTCGCTTATCTAGCTCAAAATAAAGCCAACCAGGCCCACGAACAATAGAGAGAGCATCATCCTGGGTCTCCTTTAAGTTAATATCGGTCGGATTAAGATCAAAACTAGACTGACTAGTAACATCTTTTCTTACCCCATCAAGATAGTAGACTGGCTTCTGATTATCCAGAGGCAATTGGTCAAAAAACTTTATCTTTTCCATCTCCAAACTAGCCTCACCGCCTTCAAAATCTCCAATGCTTACCTCGCTAGGCGCCTCACCACAGACCTCCTCATCTCCAGATTTAACTATCAGCACATCTCCATCTTTCTCCATATTGCCAAGTTGGTCATCTTTAAAATCTCCATTGGCTACACTTTTAGAATAAATCTGCTTAGTCTTTAAATTACCATCAGCAGAGATACCATAGGCATCCATAAGATAGTAACGTAAGATAAACAGTCCGGTAACAAAAAGGGCTAGAATCAGAATGGTGAGAAACACTTTAGATCTTTTTTGCATGTTAAATTAAATTAAACTCATAAACATCCTAATTATATCATAGAAAAATAAAAACTCCCTAATCAAGGAGTTTTATGCCGAGGGTGCCGTGCCCGCCATTGCCTACGGCTTCAGTCGTTGGCAGGCGGGGGACTCGAACGCTGTTGGCCTTAGTATTAATTAGGATTATTCTTAAACCGATAAACTTATCTGTAAGTTGTGCTTCTATTGGTAGGTATATGGGTTCTCGTACCACCACCAAAACAAAACAGATGCCAAAAGGCATCATTTTGTTTTTATGCCGAGGGTGGGACTCGAACCCACAAGCCCGTGAGGGCACATGGTCCTAAACCATGCATGTTTACCGATTTCATCACCTCGGCTTATGTAAATCTATTCTTCCATCTTTCTGGTCTAAAATCAATGTTATCTTTTAGAATTCTTTTAGCAGTTTTTGCTTTTCTTGATAAATACACCTTTACTTCTGGATAATACATAAAGTCAATTAATTTCAAACTATCTCGCTTACAATATGTTAACTTGTAAACCCTGTTGCAATTGGATATATGACCTCCTTCGACATCAACATATATTTTAATAGAATCTTTTAACCATCTAGTATGTTCTTTGCAATAAACATAAAATGCAATGCGGATCTGTTCTCTTTCTGTTTCAGGATGAGAAAAACAACCTATTGTACCATCACCATCTAAAAACCCTCTTAAGTAGTCAGAAAAATAGTTTTTAGGAATATTCAATTCACTAATTTCATATGTTTTCTTCTGTGGTACACCAATTCGCTGGAGAAACTTGTAGAATTTCACACTCCCAAATTGAGTATAATAATATTTTTTAGTTTTTGACTTACCTCTTCCTTTCTTGCCAATCTTATTATCTAAGCACAGTGCTTTTTTAAAGTTCAAGATTTGTTCTAAATCCTTTGACGTAAAATTAAGGTGCCTGCCATCTATACTTAAGTGGCCATCTGCCACAAACAATCCTATGGCATATGCCAAATTTTCGTCCCAATTCAATCCCCTTTTCATCATAATAGGGCCTACTGGGATTCGAACCCAGGACAGACGGCTTAAGAGGCCGTTGCTCTACCACTGAGCTATAGGCCCAAATTGTAAATGATCTTCTATCAAACAGACAGCAGGTTCTCGTCAAAGCCGGAGCAAGCATCACCTACCGGTCTGAAATACGCCCGGCACCTGCCCGCCATTGCCTACGGCTTCAGTCGTTGGCAGGCGGGGGACTCGATGGGCTTAAAGCCCTTCTTCCATTGGCCTAGGCTTAAGTTTCGCTTATCTATAGTCGAAACGCTTTTAGTCAAACCTATCGCTATCTGACAGACAGCAGTTTCTTCGCCTACCGGTCTGAAATACGCCCGGCAGGACTCGAACCTGCAACCTACAGATTAGAAATCTGTTGCTCTATCCGGTTGAGCTACGGGCGCATATATTCTAGCCTACTAAATACCGGAGAATACCAATAACACAGACTAAGATAATTGATAAACCAATTAATGCTTTCTCTCCTGAGTTAAAAAGTGCCTTTCTTTTTTCTCCTTTTTTTACAAACTGAAAATGACAGTTCCAACACTCGTCTGTCTCCTCCATACTATACCTGCCACAAACAGGGCACTCTTTAGAGTAAATAGTAGAAGTTTGACCTAATTTTAAAGAATGGTTTTTTATCATATTTTACCCATCCTTTATTTATTATCAGCAGGTTCTCGTCAAAGCCGGAGCAAGCTTCACCTGCCTCGCAAGCCTGCCACGCTATAGCTTTAGCGACGTGTGGTACCCTCGGCACCTGCCCGCCATTGCCTACGGCTTCAGTCGTTGGCAGGCGGGGGATTCGATGGGCCAGAGGCCCTTCTTCCATTGGCCTAGGCTTAAGTTTCTCTTGCCTATAGTCGAAACGCTTTTACTAAGCCTATCTTTGTCTTACAGACAGCAGGTTCTTCACCTACCTCGCAAGTACCCTCGGCAGGATTCGATGGGCTTAAAGCCCTTCTTCCATTGGCCTAGGTTTAAGTTTCGCTTGCCTATAGTCGAAACGCTTTCAGCCGAACCTATCTCTATCTGACAGACAGCAGGTTCTCCACCTACCTCGTAAGTACCCTCGGCAGGATTCGAACCTGCAACCTCCTGGTCCGAAGCCAAGCGCTCTATCCAGTTGAGCTACGAGGGCCTATAGAGGTAGAATATCACTATTATTCTGATTTTTCAACTACTATAGGGTATAATATATGTAATACAAAGTAATAAATTAATAGTTATTATGGCTAAAAAAGAGAAAATGTCCGATGAGAGACCTTGGGGTAAGTGGGAAATTATCGCCTTAGGAGATGGTTATAAGGTGAAAAGAATCACTGTTATGCCGGGAGAAAGATTAAGTTTACAGAAACACCAAAAAAGACAAGAGAATTGGACCACAATCAACGAGGGCTGCTATATGACCCTAAACGAGAAGACTTGGGAGATGAAGCCAGGAGAGACGGTGATAATTAATCCTGGAGATATCCACCGTGTAGAGAACAAAGGGGGAGAAGATCTAGTTTTTATTGAGGTCCAAACTGGAGATTATTTAGGAGAAGATGATATTGAGAGGATAGAAGACGACTACAATAGGGCTTAATCAATTGCATAATTACTACTTGTTTAAGTGTTTTTTTACCTAAGAACTTCTTGCCAGATTTTCTTTGCCACCTCTTGGGGCTCGCCATAATGGGGGTACTCGTGCATGTTAATATATGGCAAGGAGTTTAGTTCAATAATTGCTCCACCAATTTTTTTATATGGTTTTGAGATATCCTTTGAAATATAGTCTAGGCCAATAATGCTAGTGCTAAAAAGCTTGGCTACTTTCTCAAACATTTTTTTGTTTTTTTTGTTTACTGTTTGTGTCACATCATGAATTTGGGCACCTGAATTTAAGTTAATATTATCACTAAGATAAATTGTTTCATTTTTTTCAGGAATATAGTCTTGCTCAATCTCCTTTTTTACTCTCTTTACCTTTCTTTTTGTAGCACTCCGATGGTCATTCTTATCTCTATTTTTCTCCTTTATTAGCTGATTAACTGTTTTTTTACCATCTCCCGTTATCTTGGCAGGTTCTCTCAAGCAAGCAGCTACCATCTTCCCTGCTACTAATGTTACTCGATACTCTCTACCTTGATATTCTTTTTCTATCATCATCTGAGTACTGATAGAATTTAAAATCTTTCTTAGTTTATTTAAGTCATTAACTTCTCTGGTAATATTTTTAGACAGAGAGCCTCTTCTGGGCTTAACGATTAACGGAAAGCCAATCTCTTTGGCTCTTTCTTCAACTAATCTAGTGTAATGATAGGCATTGAAACCCTCTGAGGCAGGGAGGTTTTTTTTAATCAATATTCTTTTTGAAACTAACTTATCATCTATCTTTTTTTGGTAGATAGCCTTGTAGCCAACTCTTATTGGCAAGTGCTTGAATATCACTGTTTTTCTATCTTTTCTGGCTTTAAATATTTCAGTCTGCTTGTTATTCAACTTTAAATTATAAATCTTAATACTTAATTCTTCTGCTGCCTCTATCATCGATCTGGCTCTAGGATCAACTGTTTTTAAATCTACTTTCTTACTCCACTTGGCAAAATTAAAAAAGACTAGCAACTCTACTAGCCCTCCTAGAAATTTCTCAAAGAGAAACTCTCTCATTTTACAAGCTTGTTATTACTTTCTCTTTAACGCCTCTTCAACTTTCTTAACTGCTTCCACCTCTGCTCCAATAGACTGATCTATTTTCTGTTGACCAATATCAGAGATGTTCTGAGACTGGACTTGAGCATTTTTAAAAACATTACTTTCGCCAACTGTATCTGCTCCGGCTACCTCCCCTGTTTGATTGCCGTAGTATAGGAAACCGGCTACCAAAACAATTACTACTAAACCCAAGACTGCTACTAATTGATCTTTAATATCCATAATTCTAACTAACTTTCTTTAATTGTATCTTATCATAGATTAATGTCCAGTAACTAATCTTAAAGCTCGATAAGAAACCAACTAGAACTAGAGTTAAGATTGTTAAAACCAGCCCTAAGAAGATGCCAAAAATTATTGCGGCGGTTGAGGAGAGAATATATGCCAACCAGACTAGAAGGGCAGATATTAGCAAATAGGTAAGAGTGACGATAGCAAAACCAAGACCAAAAACTATACTAACAAGGTAGAAGACTAGTAGGCCTAGAACTATCTGGCCAACTCTTTTTTTAATGATCTGCCAGCTGTTTCTAAGAGCCTCACCAATGGTTATATCTTTAATGGCAATCTCTCTTAGAGAGAGGACATAGAAGATCTCAACAAATATAGCTAGAGCAAAGACTAGAATTGATCCAATCATAACCCAACCGAAAAACAGTAGAGGCAGGAGCGATTGAATAAAGATCGGAGCGGCAAACAAAACTATAGCGACTGCCACTGTTAGACAGGCTAGCAAGCTAAGACCAACCACTCGCCAAAAGTATTTAAAGCCATTGCCAATTGTAGCGAAAAAATCACTCTCTTTACCCTCTTTCTCTATACCCCAAACTGTTTTAACTAAACCAGCCTTAGCAGCAAAAGATAGTATTAGAAAGATAAGGCCAATTAATATTAGGATAATCAGTATAATTAATATTATTAGCCAATTTGAATCAATAAAGCTAGTAAGTTCAGTCTGGAAACCATTAAAATCACTACCCTGAGCAAAAACTTGATTTGCGTTGCCTCCCCAAGCAGGTAAGTTCAAAGAAATACTAAAACCACCGCCACTACCAGCTAAAATACCAACTAGCCAAAAGTAGGGCCTCTTGGAGACCAGCTTCCAAGTCTTTTTAACAATTTGAACAAAATCTAGATTCATATGTGTCTATATTATATCAAAATAACTAGATATTGAAATATGGCCTAGCTTCTGCTATATTATTTCTAGATCGGGGCATGGCCTAATTGGCTTAAGGCGCCACGTTTGGGACGTGGAGATTCTCGGTTCAAGTCCGAGTGCCCCGATTTTTTTAGTTAAAAAAACAGATAGTTAAAAATGTAATGTTCTCAATCAAAAATACTTCTTATTCTTTGTTTCAATTTATAACTATCACAATGCTTGAGCAGTCCTAAGTACGAGTCTTTGTTACTCTCGTTAATCATATTTAACATCCTTTTTTTAGTTTTAGTTCGCAGAACAATTGAATGTGGCAAAACAACGTAACCTAAAAAGTCTATGCCCTGTTTTAGTTTTGTTAGAATTATTTTATCAGGATGTAAATTTAATTTTAATTTCTTGCTTAAAAACTTCTCGATCTTAAAAATACGCTTAATCAGATGCTTTCTGTCTTTACTAAGAATAACAAAGTCATCACAGTAACGAAGATAATATTTTTCTTTTAACTCATGCTTTACAAACTGATCCAAGGGATTTAGGTAGATATTTGCAAAAAGTTGAGAAGTCAAATTGCCAATCGGCAGACCCCTTAACTCTCTCTCTCTCTCTCTCTGAGATTTTTTATCCACAGAAAAACTACCGATTATTTCATCAATTAAACTTAGAGCTTTTCTGTCTTTAATTTTCTTAGAGATAAGCTTTAACAGAATTTGCTGATCTACACTATTAAAAAACTTTTTAACATCAAGCTTCAAAGCCCAACAGACTCTTATATTGTTTTTGGATACCTTGATAGTAAATTTTCTTAACCTCTTTATCGCCCTATGAGTTCCTTTGTTATTTCTACAAGAGTAGCTGTCAAAAATAAAGCCTTTATCAAAGATTGGATAAAGTTGACGGTATACTCCGTGATGTACTACTCGATCCCTAACTTTAGCCTTGTGAATCAATCTTGATTTTGGGTCAGTAATATTGAAGCTGATATAATTACCATGTCTGTAGCTGCCCGTTTTAAACTCTTGACGAAGTTGGAATAGATTATCTTCAAGGTACCGTTCGAACTGCTGCACATCCGGTTTATGGCGTTTGCCTTTTCTAAAATTTTTCCAGCTTAAAAACAAGTTTTCAATACTAGTAATATCATTAATTAGTTTAGCCATGAGCAATCAAGAAGCTCCTATTGTTACCAAAACTTACAATTTCTATCGAGAATTAATGTTTGTAGTTGAAAAAATGCCAAAAAGAAATAAATACACCCTAGGGCAAAAAACAGATGACATTACATTAGAGATTATGGAATACTTAATTACTGCTAGCAACAATTCTCATAGAGAAACAAAGTTAAAATACTTGAAAAAAGCCAGTATTAAATTAGATCTTTTAAAAGTTCTTCTTAGAATGGGAGAGGAAATTAAGGCAATTCCGACTAAAAGATATTTAGCTCTGGAAGAAATGCTCCAAGAGATTGGCAAAATGTTGGGAGGTTGGATAAGGTCTGTCAGATAAATTCCAAAAGAAATAGAGACTTCCGGGGGAGAGCACCGATGTTCCAATTCGGATCATCATCGTGCCAGTTGTTGACGTTCAAGCCATCGTTCGCGTTCCAATTGACGTTGAGCGAGTTGCCCGAACCGTAATTTACTATCTGTCCTCTGCAACCACCAGGAGTTGAGACCTCAAATAAGGCTACTCCTCCCTGTATTTTATGTGGCAAGTATTCAAGCTACCAAAACCCTGCCAAACAGACAGTAAGAAGTCTCTAATCCCTTTTTAAAAACTCCCCTTAATTCAGATTCAAATTAAGGACTCTGTCTCCAAGAGATCAGGAAGATAGCGATTGGAATCCGTAAACTCCAATTCATTGCTATCTTAACTATATTCTACCATATTTTTATTTAAAAAAAGATGGGCGTTAGTCCAAGGTGATCCGCAGAGCGGAAAAACCAAGAGCTAACACCCAATAGATCCCAGACCCCAAGGGCCTAGGCCAAAACCAACTTCCGGGGGAGAGCACCGATGCACCAACTCGGACCAACATCGTGCCAGCCGCTGACGCTCAAGCCATCGCGCGCGTGCCAATAGACGCTGAGCGAGCCGCCCGAACCGGTGTTGTTTCGGCAGCGCATGGTACCGGCAGGCCAGAGAGGGCGGCTTAGCCCCATAATAGAGCGGATGAAGAGGTAGATAACCTCTTCAGCGCTCATCATTTCCTCCGCTCCCTGGGTCTTGACCCAGGCCTCCTGCTCCTCACGGTTGAGGTAGTAGGGGGCACCGTCCAGATCAGTCGGGTTAGCGCAGGTCTCGAGGTTGCAGACCATGACACCAAGCTCAGTGGCGATAGGCTGGTACGTGTCACTGGTCCGCCACCACTCCTCTTTGCGCCTCCCGCAGAGGAAGCTCTTGCCGCTGTGATCCTCCTGCCACTTGTCTTCCAAGCGGTAGAGAATCTCGAACAAGTCGGGGAGGGTGTAGGCACCGGGGATTACCCGCCAGTGCTCAGTGGGTTCTCCCCATTCCTCAACTGCCCGGTTCAGTGCGGGACGGAGGGACTCGACACTGAACATGCCTGAGCCCTTCCCACTATCGCAGATCTGGCTGAGGATCTCAGCCTCACGCTCCAACCAATCGTCTTGAGTGATTGGAGTAGCTACCTCGCCCTTGAGAGCTGAGGCGACACACCTTCGGGCGATCGGGTCATCGATGGTGGCCTGCTGCCAATGGTCACTGGTTACCCCAGCATTGGCCAAGCAGGCAAGGCCCTTCTCTATCCTATTATGGGGGGCCTCGTTGAGGACAACGACTTTTGTCTGTTCAGACATAGTCGACTACCTCCTGGCAGTTTTTTGGTTCTACCAACCGATAGGTACAAAGTGGTTACATAATATCACAGTGTTACACCTTAGTCAATATTAGACAATTATTAATTTGCCTTTTTTCTAGTTAATTCTTAAAATTAAGCTACCATGAGAATTGGAGTAATTGGTTCAATGAATTTTACTGATGAGATGATTAAGAGCAAAGACCAACTTAACAGGTTGGGGCATGAGGCTTTTATTACAAAGCTTGCTAAAAACATCGCCGGTAAGAGCCCTGAGGATAAAGAGCGGATCAAATTAGAACAGAAATACAACAAAGATGCCATCCGGTCTTTCTGGCAACAGATGCAGGGTACCGATGCGGTTTTGGTCTGTAATTGGGATAAAAATGGAACTAAAAACTATATCGGTGGCAATACTTTCTTGGAGATGGGCTTTGCCCACATATTAGATCAAAAAATTTACCTCCTAAATCCAGTTCCAAATAATGAGTTGTATAGAACCGAGATTATTGCCATGAAGCCAAAAGTAATTAATGGAGATTTGGGGAAAATACCTAAATAATTAAAAAATGACTAAAACAAAAAAGTCTTGGCAAAAAAAATTTAGTGAAGAAAAAGAAGGTTTTATGAGCAAGAAAGAGACAGACAGAGGCCTGATGTATATCTCTTGCCCGATGGAGATATCTCAAATTATCAGTAAAGTTCCTAAAGGTAAGCTAATTACTACCAAACAGATCGTGGAAAAACTTAACAAGAAACACCAAGTAGATTTTACCTGCCAACTAACTACAGGTATATTTATCGGTATTGCTGCCAACAAAACCGAAGAGGACAGAGAAGAAGGCAGAAAGAACCTAACCCCCTACTGGAGGGTGATAAAACCTGATGGCCAGGTCTACGAAAAATATATGGGCCAGCCTTCAAAGCAGATTAAACTTTTAGAGAGGGAAGGATTCAAAATTGTTGATAGTGGCTACAAGACGAAAGCACCGATAGTTAAGGATTTTGAAAAATATTTGATCTAAATAATTGTAAAACAAATATTATGTATGATATGATGTTTTTGCGTACTCAAGAACCTTGAAAAGGAGTAGCAGCCATGGAAAACCAAGATGTGTTTAGATTTCAAAGACTAATATTTCTATTTACTCCTGCCTCACCTGAAGATGAGATTGATTTTGATTCGTTAGAACACGCACCGAGCATGGGAGGCCCAATAAGAATAATTGATGGAGTAAGCGAGGAAGATGAAAATGGCTTGCCTACTGGACGACACGCTATTACTATTGATTATGATGGGACTAAAACTTACTTATTTAAATCCTTAGATTGGGCTATTAGTTCAGCTCATCCATTCAATGGCACTCACATTTATCTATATTCAAGGGATAAAGAAATGTTGTCAATCGTTTCCAGATGGGATTCATTGCCTAATATAACCACAGTCACCGCTAACTCTGCGTCAAATAGATCGCCAGCAATTCATAGAGATGGAAACTCAGATAGAAATGTTATTATGAACTGTTATCCCATACAAAAAGAAGGCTTGGAAATTTTTGGAGTTATAGAGACATGTAGTTTGGGGGAAGAATTCAACGAACAAGAATGGGTTGCTAAGATGGTTAGACAAGATTGCAAGCCAGTTAAGTTTGTGGCCGTCAATCCAGAATATATTAACCCAGATCAAGACTCATAATTATATATGATTATTAAAATATTTTGAGTCTTTTTTAATTAAAAACTGCCTAAGAATATCCTCGCTTCTATTCGCGAAGAAAATTAGACAGTGGTTCTAACAAATGCTCTCTTTCTCTCATAACTTCCAAATCACCGTTACCAATAACTCTCATTCTATCAAGCCTGCTATCTCCGGTGGACTGAAAAGCTCTTGTCGGTCTAACTTGATCTGATCTGGTAATTCTTGGAAAAGAGTAATTGCATAATTCTATTACAGATAAACCTGTGATTCTTTCAGCAACTGACATTATCCTGGACACCTCTCCCTATAATCATGCTCTGCGCCGCAATCAGGGCAACTCACTATTGTTGGATCCTGTTTCGTTTTAATGTCATCGGCAACCTCCTGGCCGGTAACAATCATGGTAATAACAGCTTCATCGGTCCAATGGTTCAATTTACTCTCTCCTTCCTGAGCTCTTATGTACATTGAAGAAAGAGACTGTTCTTCCTCCGGATTTTCTCCTAGAACTTATCAGTCTCCAGAAAAGAAGAATAATCAAAAGCGATCCAACAAACCAGACTGCGTCCATAGTTGTTTCTCCTTTCTGTTTGGTTATGGTGGTTCTAGTCGGTGATAAGTAAATATTAGTTCATTTTCTTACTTTTTTCAACCCTTGACCAAAATTATCTCAAGCTGTATAATGATCTTGCCTAGCAGACTAAACTTAGCTTGCCAGGTAAACAATCAATATATATTAACTCACCAACCCCTAAGTAAGTAGTTGCTAGGGGATATTTCTCGATATGGCAAATAAATTCAAACTTTCATCAAAATACTCTCCGACCGGAGACCAGCCCAAGGCGATTAAAAAGCTTTTAAAAGGCTACCGATCTGGAGCTGAGAAGATGACCCTTCTGGGAGTAACCGGTAGTGGCAAGACTTTTAGCGTTGCCAATTTAATTGAGAAGATTAATAGACCTACATTGGTTATCTCGCCAAACAAAGTGCTGGCAGCTCAGCTCTATCGGGAGTATAAGAACTACTTTCCCGATAACAAGGTGGCGTTCTTTGTCTCCTACTACGATTACTATCAGCCGGAAGCCTACCTGCCAACGACTGATACCTACATTCAAAAAGAGGCTAGCATCAATGAGGAGATAGAGAAGTTTCGTCACGAAGCAACAGAGGCCTTACAGACTCGCAGCGATGTGATCGTCGTTGCCAGTGTCTCCTGTATATATAACTTGGGGGTGCCGACAGACTATTTTGAACAAGCAATATACTTAAACCTAGGAGATGTAATTACTCGCAGCGATCTCATTAATCAACTAATCAAACTGCAATATGAGCGAAATAGCTTCGATCTGGATCGAGGCAAGTTTAGAGCTCGAGGAGATGTAATTGAGATTGTCCCACCCAGCAAAGATCTTGCCTATCGAATAGAACTAAAAGACCAGAAAATTGCCAGGCTTTCAGTAGTTGATAAGACAACCAGATCAACAATTGAGGAGATGGATCAATTGGTTATCTTTCCGGCCAAGCACTTTATTCGCAAAGAAGAAGATATTGAGGAGGCAGCTAAAACAATCCGCCAAGAACTAGACGAGCGGCTTAAGTATTTTAAAGATAACAATAAATATTTAGCTGCAGAGAGACTGGAAAGAGTAGTTAAGAATGATCTAGCGATGATCAAATCGGTTGGCTACTGTAACGGCATAGAAAACTACTCCCGCCACCTCACCGGACAACTACCGGGTCAACCGCCGGAAACCCTGATATCATATTTCCCCAAAGACGAAAACGGCAAACCGGACTTTCTTACTATTATCGATGAGTCCCATATTGCCGTGCCTCAAATCAAGGGTATGTACCGAGGAGATCAGGCCAGAAAGAAAACTCTAATCAATCATGGCTGGCGACTGCCCTCAGCTATAGACAATAGACCATTAAACTTTTCTGAATTTGACGAGAGAGTTGACCAAATAATCTATACTTCAGCTACACCATCTGACTATGAGAGAACAAAATCTTCTGTTATTGCCCAGCAGATAATCAGACCAACCTATCTAGTTGATCCAGAGATTGAGATTAAGAAAGTTTACAATAAAAAGACCGATACCTCTCAAATTGATGATCTAGAGAAAGAAATTGCAAAGGTGATAAATAGAGAAGAACGGGTCTTAGTCAACGCTCTTACTAAGAAAAATGCCGAGGAGCTTTCAAGCTATTTTAACGAAAACGGCATTAAATCTAAGTTCATGCACTCCGATACAGGCACAGTGGAGCGCTCGGAGATATTAACTGAGTTTAGAGAGGGCCAATTTAATGTCTTAGTCGGAGTTAATCTGCTTAGAGAGGGCTTAGATTTACCCGAAGTCTCTCTAGTCGCAATTCTGGAGGCAGACCAAGAGGGCTTTCTACGTTCCGAGACCTCATTTATTCAGACTATGGGCCGGGCAGCTAGAAATATTAAAGGCCGAGTGATACTTTATGCTGATAAGGTAACCGGTTCTATGAAAAGAGCGATCGATGAGGTAAATAGAAGAAGAAAGATCCAACTGGAGTACAACCGTAAACACGGCAAAAAACCGAAAACAATAAAAAAAGATATTAAACCTTTAATAGACTTAGAAGAATTAACTAAAAAAACCAATTCTGAAGGTAACCCGCCTGCCAACGACTGAAGCCGTAGGCAATGGCGGGCAGGCCTTCCGATTTAGATAAATATCATGAGTGAAAAAGATACTATTACAATAAAAGGGGCTAGGATGCATAACTTAAAAAACATCGATCTTAAGCTGCCTAAAAATAAGATTATTGCCGTTACCGGAGTCTCCGGTTCGGGTAAATCGTCTTTAGCTTTCGATACTATCTTTGCCGAAGGCCAGAGAAGGTACATTGAATCTCTCTCTCCTTACGCCCGGCAGTTTCTGGGAGAGATGAAAAAACCCGAAGTAGATGAGATTAGTGGCCTCTCCCCAGCTATAGCAATCAACCAAAAAGCAATGTCCTCCAACCCTAGGTCAAATGTCGCTACCTTAACTGAGATATATGACTACTTGAGGGTGCTCTATGCCCGGATTGGTAAACCATATTGCTTAGAATGTGGCGATGAGATAGAGAAGCTATCTACAGACGAAATGGTCGATATCATAAAAACAAACTTCAAGGAGTCTAAGGCCAAACGGATGGTCATTACCTCCCCGGTTGTTTTAGGTAGAAAAGGAGACTATTATCAACTACTATATGATCACTTAAATAAAGGCTTTGACGAGGCACGCATCGATGGTGAGTTTGCCAGCCTACATGACCAAATTAGATTAGAACGCTACAAAAACCACACTATTGAAATTGTAGTCGATCAGCTCGACATGGTCGATCAGACCAGACTATTTGAGGCAGTCGAGATGGCAATTGAGCTCTCTGAAGGCTTGGTCAATGTTCTCTACTACACCGATGACCATCGAGGAAAACTAGCCAAGGAGCTGATGCTCTCAACCTCACGAACCTGTCCCAAAGACGGTTTCTCCTTCCCCGAAATTGAGCCCCGACTCTTCTCTTTTAACTCACCTTTTGGCGCCTGCCCAACTTGCGAGGGTTTAGGCACTACTCATAAATGGTCAGATAAACCTTGCCCAGACTGTAAAGGCAAGCGGCTCTCCAAAGAAGCCCTATCGGTTAAAATTGAAGGTAAAAATATCGATGAGATTACTAGCCTAACTATTAAACAGGCCGGGGAATTTTTTACTAAGTTATCCAACAAGCTAGAAAACTCCCAGTTTGAAATCGCCTATAACCTACTAGAAGAGATTATTTCTCGGCTAACTTTTCTAGAAGAGGTTGGGCTAGACTATCTTAACTTAGACAGAAAGGCCGGAACATTGGCTGGCGGTGAAGCTCAAAGAATTAGACTGGCTTCTCAAATGGGCTCTAAACTCTCTGGTGCTCTCTACATTCTAGATGAGCCGACCATCGGTCTCCATGCCCGTGATACTAACAGGTTGATGAACACTTTAAAAAATATTCGAGATCTGGGCAACACCGTTATTGTGGTAGAACATGATCCAAATGTGATCAGACAATCAGATTATCTAGTCGATCTAGGCCCGGGCCCGGGCAAGCAGGGCGGCGAGATTGTTAGCAGTGGTAAGGTCAAAGAGCTTTTAAACTCAGAAGAAGCCACTTTAACTCTCAACTATCTAAGAGGCAAGAAAGAGATAGAAACAGATAAGGTTAGAACCAAAGTTAAAGATAAGCTAATTTTTAAAGGGGCCACGGCCAACAACCTAAAAAACATTGATATTGAGTTGCCTTTAGGTAAATTAGTTACTCTGACTGGGGTATCGGGCTCAGGCAAATCGACCCTCTTTAAAACTATTACCAAGAACCTACCAAAGTACTTCAAGAAAGACCCCGGCAATCACCCCCAACTTACAAATTTGAGCAAAATTGAGGGCAGTGAGAGGCTAGTTAATATGGTCGAGATCAATCAATCACCAATCGGCCGATCGAGCCGCTCCAATCCTGCTACTTACTCAGGTGCCTTCACTCCAATTAGAGATCTCTTTGCCAACCAAGAGGCTAGCCGAGAGAGAGGTTACTCTAAATCTAGATTCTCTTTTAATGTCGACGCGGGCAGATGCCAGGCTTGTAGTGGAGCCGGTTACAAAGAGGTTGAGCTTCACTTTCTCCCTTCTGTCGAAGTAGAGTGTGAGATCTGTAAAGGCAAGAGGTTTAACAAAGAGACACTTGAGATTAAATATGAAGCTAAGAATATCGCTCAAGTACTTAAGATGACTATAGATGAGGCCTACAGTTTCTTTAAAGATATTCCAACTATTAGCGAAAAGCTGCTAATGCTCAAAGAAGTAGGTTTGGGCTATTTAGAACTAGGCCAGTCTGCCACCACTCTTTCAGGCGGCGAGGCTCAAAGACTTAAACTAGCCAGAGAGCTTACCAAAAACTCACGTAATACTCTCTACTTGCTAGATGAACCGACCGTCGGCCTACACTACTACGATGTCGAGATGCTGCTAGAAGTCCTTCAGTCCCTGGTTGATCGAGGCAACTCAGTCATGGTTATTGAGCATAATTTAGATGTAATTAAAAATGCCGACTGGATAATCGACTTAGGCCCGGATGGCGGCAAATCAGGCGGCAAAGTTGTAGTAGAAGGCCAACCTAAAGAGGTGGCCAAATACACCGACGAATCAGAGACCGCCAAATACCTAAAAAAAGAACTTTCCTAAAATCGGAAGTCGGACTTCCGATTTTGTACACAACCTGATAAATTACTATTAAATCATTAATAATATTCGGAAGCCTGCCCGCCATCAGCAAAGCTTCAGTCTTTGGCAGGCGGGTCGGACTTCCGAATACCGAATATTGATAGAATATGAAAACTTTAAAAGAACAAGCCAAAAATTTACCTGAGAAGCCAGGAGTCTATCTCTTTAAATCAAAAGAAGATATCCTTTATATTGGCAAAGCTGGCAACTTACGTAGCCGGGTAATGAGCTATTTCTACAACGATAACAGCAAGGTCCAGCAACTACTTAATCAATCTAGCAAAATAGATCATATCGTTTCTGACTCTGTTCTGGAAGCGTTGATGTTGGAAACTAATCTAATCAAAAAACATTGGCCATTTTTTAATGTTAAAGGTAAAGACAATAAATCTTTTGCCTATATCGCTATCCCGAAACTAAATTACCAAGATTACCCGGCCCCCTTCATTATTAGAGGGCAGTTTATCAAAAAATATCCTAGCCGAAACTTTAGCATTTTTGGGCCATATAGAACCTATAGTATTGCCAGAGATGCTCTAGAGATGCTTAGAAAAATTTTCCCCTATTGTAATAAGCCAGATTTAGGTCGACCTTGTTTTCATAGCCAGATTGGACTCTGCCCCGGCGCTTGTACAGATAGTGTTAGCAAGCAAGAGTACCAAAGAAACATTAAAAACCTGCGTCTATTCTTAAGAGGGGAGAAGAAGAGGCTTTACAAAAGATTGAAAAAAGGAAATCCGGAAAAAATAGAGAGTTTAAAACAAGTCCGAGACAGTGCTCTAATTAGCAGAGAAAGTATTGGCGAACACCTAGCGACTGAGTTTATGAGAATAGAGGGTTATGATATATCTCATTTTGCCGGCAAAGGAACATACGGCTCGATGGTAGTTTTTGAGAACAATAAACCAAGCAAGCAAGATTATCGGCTTTTTAAGATAAAAAAGGCCAAACAAAAAGACGATGTTGGCGCTCTAAAAGAGGTTCTAGCTAGAAGAGTCAAGCACAATGAGTGGCCCTTTCCTGATATTATTCTAATTGATGGCGGTAGAGGCCAGGTAAATCAAGCTTTCCAGATAGTCAAACAAAATAGCTTGGGTATACCCGTAGTAGGCCTAGCTAAAGGCAGGGATAATAAAGATAAGCTTATCTTTAAAAACCTAGACAAAGATCTAAAAAAGATTATTAAAGGCAACAAGAGAGTTTTTCAGAAAGTAAGAGACGAAGCCCACCGATTTGCCAAAAAGTTCTCCAAAAGAAAGATTGATAAAATTAGGTAATTGTTAAAAAAAAGACGCGGCTAAATATTGGGCATACTACCCTTTAAAAAGCGACGTCGATAAACCAGCTCCTTCTAGTAGTGCATTTATTAAGGCAATCATTTTTAGAATTAACTTCTTTTTTTCACTTTCTTCAATCTCGTTAATACTTCTTAATGGATAAAAAAAACTCTTAAGATACCTAAATACAGCATAAACAATAATTAAATTTTGAACAAATTCTCTCATTTTAGAAGGACTTACCCCCTTACTACTATCTTCATATCTCTTAGTCAGTCTTCCAATAGCTATACTTATCACCCTGCTAGATATACTACCATCATGATCCAGCTCTTCTTCTATTTGATTAACCACACCACCAAAACCAATACACCTTCCCTGAGGGGCCAGCCTCACTAAAGAAACAAAAACATTCATTCGGAAAGCAAAATCTTCATCATTGCAATCTTTTTTCCCATCTTCACTGGTAAAACTAATGAAGTGTCTGCTTAACCAACTCAAAAATTTTGCGAATTTACTCAATACATCTGGGTCAGTTTTCTCTTTATTGCGCTTTATCACAAAAAGATCTTCTATACTCAGATCAAATAATCCCAAACAATGTCTTAAAGCTACACCTTCACCAGCCATCCTCACTCCTCCTTCCTCACTGCACTACATGTCAAGCTACGCTACTTTGTTAATGATATTACCTAGAAATTATTAGTCAATTGACAGAAGACGGTCAAATTGAGATAATAATCTTAAATATGAAAGCAAAGCTGAAAAACAAAAATCTAGTTGCCAAAAGAACCTTAGAGCTTACTTTTAAGCTTGAGAAAAAAATTGACTTTGAGGCCGGCCAGTACTTTTTCTTGCGCATGTTCAAAGAAATTAAAGGAGGGAACCGTAAACATTTCTCTATTGTCAACCCGCCTGAAAACAGCCAAACCATCACTATGGCCACCCGCCTAACAGGTAGTCCGTACAAACAGGCCTTGGAGAAACTTGAAATTGGAGAAGAGGTGGAGATAGATAATGTCGCCGGCACTTTTACTCTGCCGGGTAAAATCGATAAAACTCTAGTCTTTATCGCTGGGGGCATTGGTATCACACCTTTTAAGTCAATGATTGAGCATGTTAAAAACCAAAACCTAGACTATGAGATAGAACTTGTTTACTCCAACCGAGACCAAGAGTCGACTGTATACTTTGATAGACTAAAAGAACTCAACGATCAGATGGATAATCTGAATGTAATTTTTACTATGACCTCATCAAATAAGTGGCAAGAGGAGAGCAGGAGAATAGACAAAGAGTTTATAACAGATTACTTTACCAAATTAGACAACTACTACTTCATGATAGCCGGCCCACCAGGCATGGTTGGAGCAGTCGAGAAAGAAGTCAAAAAAGCCGGAGTCAACGATGCCAATATCAAATCAGAGAACTTTACCGGTTATGAAAAACATTAACTTAGCTCTAATTTATGGTGGTGTCTCTAGAGAAAGAGAGGTCTCTTTAAAGTCAGGCCAACAGGTAGAAAAAGCCCTAAAAGACGAGTTTAATCTAGAGGTCTATGATCCCAAAGATGATTTAGAGAAATTAATTGATGATAAAGATAGTATCGACATAGCCTTCCCTATACTCCACGGTCGGCTAGGAGAAGATGGGACAATCCAGGGTTTTTTAGAACTACTAAATATTCCATATATCGGCTCTGGAGTACTAGCCTCAGCCATTGGCATTGACAAAAAAGTATTTAAAAAACTTTTAAAGTCTGAAGGTCTGCCCTACCCTAAGACTAAACTGGTAAACAAGAACAAACCAATAACTCTACCTAGCTTTAATCCGCCTTGGTTTATCAAACCCAACAAAGAGGGTTCTAGTCTAGGAGTAAGTCTGGCTAAAGACAGTAAAACCTTAAAAGAAGCAGTTAGAGAAGCTTCTGAGTTTGATGATATTGTTCATATTGAAGAAGAGATTAAAGGCATGGAGCTAACCGTAGGAGTGATGGAAGAAACAGGAGAGACTAAAGCCCTAGCCGTTATTAAGATAGTACCTAAAAATGGCTTCTTTGATTATCAGGCTAAATATGATGGTAGCACAGAAGAGATAGTACCGGCACCAATTGATAAGAAACTAGCCAAACAGGTTCAGAAACTAGCCAAAAAAGTATTCAAGCTAGTCGGAGCCAGAGATTTTGCTAGGGTTGATTTTATGGTAGATAATGAAGACCGACCATATATTTTAGAGATCAACACAATCCCGGGCATGACAGATGAAAGCTTACTGCCCAAATCAGCTCAAGCAGCCGGTTACTCATTCAAAGAGTTCTTAAAGACCTTAGTTAATAGTGCTTGGGAGAGAAAATCATATTAGCCAAGGCTTGCAATAACCCGGACCTTGGTGTAAAATTACATCGTAAAATTATGGGCTGGATTAAGTCAGTTTTAGAACAAATTTAGCGGACGCGCGGGTGTGGTATAATGGCTATTACTCGAGATTTCCAATCTCGCAATACGGGTTCGACCCCCGTCACCCGCTCCACAAGGTAGTTATAGGGGTTCAATTATGAACCTCCTTTTTTTTCTGATATAATATAGCTAATGAATGAAAGAATTATAATTGATACAGATCCGGGCATAGATGACGCTCTAGCCTTAATCCTGGCTCTAAAAAGCAATTTAGATATTAAAGCTATTAGCACTGTCGCCGGCAATGTTGGCCTGGGCCAAGCTCAAGCCAATGCCCAATATCTACTTTCAAAGCTAAAGAGTGGGATTAAACCAATTCCAGGGGCCCAAAAACCACTTGAGAATGATTTGGTTACCGCTCCGGTTCATGGCAAAAACGGGCTTGGCACTATTGATATTAAGCCAGTTAATATTAGCTCAAATATTGCCAAGATAATATCAACTATAGAGAAGCAAAATATTAATACAATTGTTACTCTGGGGCCTCTAACCAACATTGCTGAAATACTAAAAACCTCGCCTGAGCTAGAGAACCAGATCAACCAGATTATTATCATGGGAGGAGCGGTGAACTCTCCTGGCAATATCACCCCCGAAGCAGAGTTTAATATCTATGTAGACCCAGAAGCAACCCAAATTGTTTTTAACTCAAAAATTAAAAAAACCTTGGTCCCACTAAAAGTCTGTCATCAAGTTATTTTAAAAGAGAAATTTTTTAGAAGAATTAAGGATAAGGATCTTAGAGAATTAGTTACCAATATCGTTAGAGAGTATATCAAAAACAATCACAAACAAGGCATCAATGGTGCGCCAATGTACGATCCCCTAACAGTCTATTATCTAATTAACAAACAAGCCTACAGAACCGAAAACACTAAATTAACTGTTACCACTAGTGGAGAAAAAAGAGGTAAAACGGAAATCAGTAAAGACGGTAGCCAAATAAATGTAGCTGTTGATATAGATGAAGCTAAGTTTAAGCAGGATTTTATAGGTATTATTAATAAGGGTTGAAATTAACCCTAATTCTTGCTACAATCCCCATATATGAATAAAATACCATTTGATAAGTGGCAAGAACTGGATATACGAGTTGGTAAAGTAAATAAAGTAGAGAGAGTAGAAAATACTGATAAGCTATATAAGCTTCAAGTAGATATTGGTGAAGATAATCAGATTCAGATTGTCTCTGGCTTAGCACCCTACTACAAACAAAGTGAGTTAGAAGATAAAGAGATTGTTGTGTTAGTAAACCTAGAAGAAGCTGAGTTTGCCGGAGAAAAATCAGAAGGCATGCTTCTCTGCGCTGAGGATAAAGATGGTAATGTGAAATTGATAACCCCAAAAGACAAAATTAAACCGGGTAGTAAAATTTGTTAGATATTTATGGTGGCCGTAGTTCAATGGCTTAGAACTCCGACCTGTGGCGTCGGCGATGCGGGTTCGATTCCCGTCGGTCACCTATTCATTAGTTAGGTATAAAATAGCCCTGCCAAGCTTTTGCGAAGTAGGGCTCAATGTAAAACAGATTTATGTATTACGCCTATATACTCAAACTTAAGAAACTTCAAACTAACTCTAGCGTATATTGATATAGCTTTGTTTCTAATTGTACTTATCAACTTTCGCTACAAACTAAGTAGCCTCTGATAAGAGCTATTTAGTTCTATCGGCCTCTTCTTTAAAACAGTAGTAAGTTTCTTGTAAGTCGTTCTCACTCCAGAGCGGACAGCTGGGGCAGATACAACCTTTGTCTTCATCCAAATCGTCACAACTCGTTGTTCCTACCGCCTGAGCGCAGTACATACCAATTGGCTTTAAATCTTTTGGTTCCGGTTTGACACCCTTTTCTTTCTTCACTTTTAGCTTAGCCCTTGCCTCTTCCATACACTCTCCCTGAACCGGACAATCTGGGCAGATACATTTGTCGATGTTCTCTTTATTAAACCCTACTTTTGGTTTAGACATAATAGTTTGCTGTCAATATATATTGCCTTTATCATATCATAGATCTAACTATTATTTTAAATATCTTTGATAATCATAACCCCATACTGCTATTTCCGTTTCTTTTTTGTTTCTAAGAAGATATAATGTTCGTATGGATAATCTGGAAAAGATCATTATTGGCATCGATGGTGTTCCATATAGCTTAATTGACAGGCTCTCTGATCAGGGAGTGATGCCATTTTTCTCTAAGCTTAAGAAAGAGTCGCTTTTTTCAAAAATGGACTCTTCCATTCCTTTTATCTCTTCTGTCTCCTGGAGCTCAATCATTACCGGCAAGAATCCCGGAGAACACGGAATCTTTGGTTTTACGGGTATAATCCCGGGTACCTACACTACCTCCTTTCCTAATTTTCTATCTTTAAAAGCCAAACCTTTTTGGCAAGAAAGAAAAGACAAAAAATATCTAATTATCAACGTCCCTGCCACCTATCCGGCTCAAAAAATAAATGGTATTCATATTTCAGGTTTTGTCTCACCCACTTTGAAAAAAGCAGTCTATCCAAGTAGTGAACTTAGTTATCTAAAAAAGATTGACTACCAAGTTGACTTAGATTCAGAGAAAGTAAGGCAATCACCCTACCTGCTATATAATCAACTAGAAAAGGTACATCTTAAGCGAGAAGAAACTCTTTTTAACTATCTGGATAAGCTATCTCCTCAAATTCTAATGTACGTTATCACAGGCAGCGATCGACTTGGCCATCACCGTTGGCATGATTGGGAAGGCAAACAGAGTGACTACCATCAAAGTTTTCTTAAGTATTTCAAACTAGTTGATCAAACTATTAAAAAAATTGTTGAACGAAGTTCTGCCAACACTCCTCTTTTAATCTTGTCCGATCACGGTATGGAAAATGCCGACTATGATGTTAATCTAAACCAGTACTTAATAGAAACCGGTTTTCTAGATATCGGTTCAGGCTCTAGCCTAACTGACATCAAAGCTAACTCACAAGCTTTTGCCCTAGAGCATGGCAGAATATATCTTCATTATGCTGATAACTACCCCTCCGGCCAGGTTAAAAATGGGGACCAGAGGTTGACAATTATCAATAAATTAGAACAATTATTTGATAAAATAGAGGTCAAGGACAGGAAGGTAATTAAGAAGATATATAGAAAGGAAGAGATCTATAGAGGTGATCAAGTAGGATCTGCCCCTGATTTAATCTTGGTCCCAAACCGAGGTTTCAATCTCCTAGCCAAACTAGACAATCAAAAATATTCCAGACCTTTTCTTACAGGAGTACATAACAGCCAGGCTTTTCTGTTGGTCAGATCAAAAAAAATTAAAGTAATCGACAAGCCCCAAGTAGAAGATATAGTTTCAATAATAAATAGAATCTAATAAATCATCTTATGGCAAAAAGAAAAAAGAAAAGTACAGTGGCAAAAAATGCTAACAAGACTTGCTGGAACTGCCCGGCAGCAAAAATTATCGGCAACGTAGACTTTACTGCCTGTGGCCAGTCAAGAGAGAAAATCAAAGATCAAAAAGATCAACAGGTTATGATTGAATGTCGAAGAAGACCTGATTTAGGTCACTTTGAACCAACCATTACTTTTAAACAATGTCCTCAATGGCAGAAAGGCCCTTACGGCTATCAGCTTAAAAATATGAAGGTGATGATCTTGGGGGTTGACGGTTATTTAGGCTGGACTCTAGCTCTTAAGCTAGGTAAGCTAGGCTGCCAAGTATCGGGTATCGATAACTATACCCGCCGAGACTGCGTTATGGAAAAAGGCGCCCATACTATCGTTCCTATTGCCAGAATGACCGAAAGGCTCCATACCGCTCAAAAAAAATTAGGGATTAATATCAACTTCCGTAAGATGGATATTAGGGATGGTGACAACTTAAGAGAATTTATGGAAGAGGTTAAGCCTGAGGCAGTTGTTCATTATGCAGAAATCCCTTCTGCTCCTTATTCAATGGTCGATGCCGAGCATGCTATAGAGACCCAAAACAACAACACCTTAGGCACCTTGGGCTTGCTCTGGGCGATGAAAGACATCGTGCCCGAAAGCTCGTTGGTTAAGCTTGGAACCATGGGGGAGTACGGTGGGCCCCTGACTGGTCGACCGCTTTTTGAGGGTACGTTCCCTTCTGATGCTACCTTAAAGTGGGATGACCGAGAGTGGAGTTTAGGAGGAGAGATAACTCCCAGAGATCCGGTTAGCTTCTACCATTGCTCAAAAGTTCAGGACACCTTCAATGTTTATGAGGCCTGTAAGTATTGGTGGCTTAGAAGTTATGATGTTATGCAGGGAGTGATCTACGGAGTCCACACCGATGAGGTTGCTAAAGATAAAAACTTAAGAACAAGATTCGATATTGACGAATGGTTCGGCACAGTTATTAATCGTTTCGTTGCTCAAGCCATCCTTGGCCTGCCTTTAACGGTATATGGTGGTGGCGAACAGATAAGAGGCTTTATTGCCTTAAGAGACGCCATGGACTGTATGGCCAGATTAATCTTCTCACCTCCTGAACCGGGCCAGTATGATGTCGTAAATCAGGTATCAGGCCTCTACAAAATTAACGATCTAGCTCAAACAATCGCTAAGGTTGGCAAAAAGTTCAAAAAGAATGTAAAAATTCAGAGATTAGAAAACCCTCGAGTAGAAGCCGAGAACCATCCCTTAGAGGTGGTCTCTCGTAATCTACCTAACAGATTTGGCTTTAAACCAACGATTGGCCTAGAAGAAGAGATAACTGAGACCTTCAAACTACTAACCAAACCCGAAATTGTTAGCAGAATGAAAGAGAAAAAACATACCATAATGCCTAAAACTAGATGGTCGGGAGAGAAGAAAGATTCAGAAGTTTTAGAGATTGTTAAAACCGATAAAAAGAAAAAGAAGAAAGGCTACCAGGGTAAATTAATTGACAAGTAATGGAATTAAACTCAAAAACTTTCCAAGAGAAGGTTCTGGAATCAAAGAAAAAAATTCTAGTAGATTTTTGGGGTTCATGGTGCATACCTTGCAAGCAGATGGAGCCGGTGGTAGAACAATTGAAAAAAGAGGTTGATATTGAAGTTTACAAGCTAAATATTAACCGAAACCCCAACATCTCTGAGCAAGAAAATATTATGGGCGTGCCAACCTTCATTATTTATGATAAAGGCAAAGAGGTAGATAGGCTGGTCGGCGCCCAGGCTCTAGATTCTCTAAAACAGTTTATAAAAAAGAACGAGTAACAATATTGTCTAAAAAAAAGAAGACCGAAATAAATGTGTTCAAAAGTTCAAGTATTGAATGCTAACAAAGAACTAATGATTCGGTCTAGATAATGTTACTTAACTTAAGCTACTTGTAATTCTGATCCGGATGAGGCTCTGGCTTGCTATTATTGTATCCCCCGCAAACACTGCACTCCCCCTGATTGATCTGTCCCCCACAAACCCTGCATCTGATCTTCTCGCTGCCGTTCATCTGCTCATCCCTCCGCTGGTGCGTTGTTTTACGGACCTAGAGTCTAACAGCTATTATACTACTTGTCAAAGCTTCCTACCACATCCCCTACAGTAGCTGTCACTAACATAGTTGCTATTACCACAACTTGGGCAATTCCTAGTGCTTGCCCTGCTTGCTATTTCAGCACCACAACCATAGCAGTATTTATCTAAGACATTTGTGATATATGAGCCACAGTTACTGCAAAGTCTGCTCATATCCTCTTAAGGTCTCTCTTGCACCTTGGACAACGATCCCTATTGGAGCTGTTAACATAATCACAATGAGGATTTGGACACTTGGTATATATTTGGGGAATATATTCATTTGGTTTTGTCTCCGGCATAGAGCTCATCGGATCCCACTCCTTGTTCTTCATATTTTGTCTGGGTACTGCTTAAATTAATTTTACCTCTAACAGAAGATATTTACAAACTAACCTTTTCTTAGTAATATTATTATCAGTATGAAAGAAGTGGTTAAAATTAAAGACCTTAAGAAACATTTTGGCAAAGTAAAGGCCGTTGATGGAGTTAGTTTTGACGTTAAGAAAGGTGAGATTTTAGGTTTTCTAGGTCCCAATGGTGCTGGCAAGACTACTACCATAAGATGTATGTTAGATTTTATCAGGCCAAATAGTGGAAGCGTAGAGATCTTTGGCAAAGATGTTTTAACTAATACTACTAACTTAAAAGAAAGGATCGGCTACCTAGCCTCTGGCCCCAGACTCTATGAGAGTTGGACGGGCAGAAGACACATTGATCTAATTAAGGAAATTAGAGATATTATAAAAGATCCCAAAGAGCTAATCTCTCGGCTTAATTTTGACCCCAACTTGAAAGTAGCTAACCTGTCTACTGGGAATAAGCAGAAACTAGCTCTAATTTTAAGCTTGATGAGCGACCCGGACTTAATGATTATGGATGAGCCAACTCTGGGTTTAGATCCCATTCTCCAAAACGCTATCTATGAAATACTAGAAGAACTAAAGGAAGAGAAAAAGACCATCTTCCTCTCTTCCCACAACCTTCATGAAGTTGAGAAGATCTGTGATCGAGTAGTAATTATCAAACAGGGCAAGATAGCCGCTATCGAAGAAGTAAGCGAGATTAAGAAAAAACATATCTACACGGTAAGGATTGATTTTAAAAAAGATTTCAAGCCAACTAACTACTCCAACTTAAAAAACGTCAAGGTAGAGAAAAAATATGACCACCGAATGAATCTAGCCGTTAAGGGAGATATTAACCCTCTGCTAAAAGTCTTAGCTAAAGAGAAGATCAAAGACGTTGAGATAAACCATGCTGATTTAGAGAAAATATTTTTAGAATTTTACAAATGATTCCGATTTTAATTTCAAACATTAAAGACCGGTTACTGTCTCTGGGCATCTATATCGCCTCAGCCATCGCTTTTATTTGGATGTATGTTGGCCTCTTCCCTACTTTTGCCCAGCAAGCCCCAGAGTTTGAGAAGCTACTAGAGACCTTCCCAGATGGCTTCATGGAAGCCTTTGGTTTTGAAGGGGGTTTGTTCTTTGACTCGGTAGAAAATTTCTTGGCTACAGAAATGTTCAGTTTCGTCTGGCCCATTATGATCATCGCTATTGGAGTCGGCATTGCTGGATCGGCTATTGCCGGAGAGATAGAAAAAAACACTATCGAGACTATTCTAGCCCAGCCAATCTCTAGAACCAAGCTTTTCTTAGCCAAGTACTTGTCAGGCCTCTTTAATCTAATTATCTTTGTCTTTGTTACTATCTACTCAATTATTCCTCTCTCAATTCTCTATGATGTTAATTACCAGACCGAGAATTACCTTACCTTTGCCTTAGTAGCACTGCTCTTTTCCTGGAGCATCTACTGCATCGGCATACTAATCTCCTCTCTTTCATCTAAAAAAGGCCTGGTAAGTTTTATCTCAGTAGGTGTAATTATTTTGATGTATGTTGCCAATATTGTCTCAACTCTCAAAGACTCTCTTGAAGATCTAAAATATATCTCCTTTTTCCACTACTTTGATCCAACCAGCCTTCTAGGCAGAGGAGAGGTATTAGACTATACCTACCTGGTCTTTGGCGGAGTGATAGTATTAACCTCAGTAGTCGCTTGGCAAGTATTTAAGAGCCGAGATATCTCTGTCTAGATTGACAAACCTAGGCAAAGAGTAATATATTTGTACTAGAAAGGAAGGTGACGTACCTTGAAAAAGGTATCCAAACGAACTCATCTGCTCATCCTAACAGTGATAATTATTGTTTTTGTTATTCTAAGCCAAGCTGATTGTAACTCCCAGGGCCTTAGTTCATGGGATATTGGCATTGGTTTGGAAAGCTATAATAGTGGCATACTGCAGAGAAATCTCTCTGCTATTGTTAGTGAAGGTGCCGGCAGACCAGAGCTTAACTTTAGAGATAATGTTTTCCATCTAGATGGTTCAGACTATTACCAGATTGACTTTACTGCCAATACTATTGATAGCGCCCAGTGGCTAAAAATTGGCATGGGCGGCTATCAAGAAGATAGGCAGAAGCACGAAAACTACGATCCAGAGTCAGACCTATTCTTCATTCTAGGTCTTGATAATAGCCACCAAAGAAACAGTCTAATTATTGATGGCCAGGTTAGACTCTTTATCACAGATATGGACTGGGGTATTCAAGTTGAAAGACTGGCCTACCTTAGAGGAGACAGAACTAGATTTGGCATATCTGCTACTGGTACAAACGATAAGTACATTAAGCGATATGGGATTGGCCCAATAGCAATAATTGATCAAGACGACTACCAACTCTCCCTTGAATATTTCATTGGAGATATTAACTGGCGCCTTGGAGGCAGCTACAGCTTCTAAGATTTGCGCCTTTTTATTTTGACTAAACAACTAATTATTGATAAGCTTTGTCTAACGCGTACCAAGGGAAGGAGGAGAGCATGAACAGAGATAGGGAGCTAGCTCAGATCTACAACATTGAAAGGCAGATCATGGATATGTTTATGTTCTTAGTAGATCAGGGGATAATCACCCTGGATGAATATTGGCAGCTAAGACATAAAAATACAGATGAAGTTGTAGAAATAATTGATAAGATCCGGGCCGGCCTATTTTCCTCAACCAATCAAACACAAGACAGAGTTAATCCTTGGTCAGGCAGAGAGGAAGCTCGAGAAGATGAGTTTATGTGTGGCCTTAACGAGATTATGGAAGAGTCTGAAACTCTTTTCAATAACTATGGTCACCTTCGCAAGCTTAAGTGGTTACTTCACCAGATCAACAGATACTAACCGCTTAGGCCTTTTTATTTTGCCTTTTTGCCCTTATTAATCTAGAATTAAACTAGCTTTCTACGTGCTAGTACTTTGACAAACAAAGAAGGAGGCGAAGACAGGTGAGGCTAAACTGGCTAATCATATTTCTAGTCTTTCTGTTCCTTACTCTTACTTACCAGTCAAATAGCGACGGTCTTTCTGTTGAGGCTAGGGCCTTCAATGAGTATGGCCATTGTCTCTACTTCCCTCTTGATGAATATATTCCTACTCACTGTGGTTTCTACTGCTACCAATATGGTGGGGTCTGGCATGGAGCTAACGACTATGTTGGCAGACCAGGCCAACCCGTAAGAGCGGTTATGGATGGAGTGGTTGTAGAAGCGACCAATGGTTTTGGCAACACGTACCCACATCAATATATTGGTGGAAACTACGTTAAGATAAACCATGGCAACCTAGAGAGCAGCTACTCTCACTTCTCTGTTAGTCTAGTCAGGGCTGGTGATATTGTTCGAGCTGGAGACATTATTGGCAAGATGGGCAACAGTGGCTACTCTACAGGTACCCACCTACACCTATGCCTGAGGTATAAAGGAGAGAAAGTTAATCTGGAGAATAAGCAATATTGTCTCTGGAAAGGCAGTCCGCCTATTCCGGCAGTTAGAGCAAAACTTATACGCAAGACAGACCAGGAGATAAGGCAGGCCTCTAAAGTCTTTGCTGATATCTTCCCAATTGAACCCGAGCTTGAGAATTCGTTTGGCAACCAGTTTAGAGTAGTAAGATGCAATGTTGGTGATGGAGAGACCGGAGTCAGCCCTGTTAAGCATATCCTGATTCGATTCAGTCAGCCAGTTGAGCTAGAAGACTTTGATCGGGCAGTTGAGCTTAAGCCATACCTACTTGTTAATCACGGTATATTTGACTACCCCCATCAAGATGATAAGAGTTTAATTAGAGCTTGGGGTGTTACCTTCAATGCCAATCAGAGATACAGCTTAAGTCTTAATAACTTACGCCCAAGTAGTGGCCAGGGGTCAATCAATTGGCAGATAAGCTTTAAGACAGGAGACTGGCCGATTACTCCTTACGGAGGCAACAATCAAGAGCTAGTAATTGAGGAAGGGCATATTCGGCTAGGTAATAACTTCTATCAGGGAGAGGTTAATAGTAACTTTAGCCAGAAAGCTAACGCTAGCAGCTGGCAGACTACATTCGAGCTAGAATCAGTTCCACCTAGCCTAACTTTGGTATATAACTCTAGAGGAGTGGAGAACAGTACTTGTACTATTAACGGCCATCAGTTCCAACTCCAGCCAAACTCTACCCAAGATAATGGCAGAAAGGTAGAAAGAGAGCTGCCCGGTAAAATATTTAGAAGAGGCAGCAATACCATCTCAATTCAGATTGGCAAGAATGGCTATGGTGATATCGATGATATTGAGATCTGGAACCTAAAACTGCTCCATTAAAAAGGAGCCTTAAATAAAACTTATAATTTTAAGGCCCTCTTTTTCTTTTTAGCTATACTTACCAGTGATAAGATTCCACTTAATACGAAACAAGTTCTTAAAAGTTCTCATAGCAGCGTCCGAACCTACCTTGCTATCTCCTTCATTACGCCAGACAATACCTTCCTGAGCTATCTTGTACTTATGACGTTTGGCAATAGCAATTAGCTCAATATCAAAAGACCACATCTGCATAGTCTGATAAGGAAAGATCTCTTCAGTTGCTTTGGCCGAGAACATCTTAAAGCCACACTGTGTATCTTTCATCCCCCAAGCCACCATCACTTGAATAAGAAAATTACCCAACCGAGACATCACTCGCCGACTTAATGGCTGAGCCTCTGTTACCTCTCCGCCATGGGAGTAACGAGAACCAATAATGATCTCATAGCGATTAGTATATGGCCAAAACTTCTCCACCTCACTGACTGGAGTTGAGTTATCGGCATCCATAAACAGTCGCCAATCTCCCTTGGCCTCTAGCATGCCTTGCTTAACCACACCACCCTTGCCTTTATTCTTCCTGTTATCTATTAGCTTAAACTCAGACCAATTCTCTATAACCCCATTTACCACCTGAGCAGTATTATCAGTAGAACCATCATTAACAATTAAAACTTCATAATCATAGTCTTGACCCTCTAAATATTTTCTAGTGGCCTCCAGAGTTGGAGTAATTCTTTTAGATTCATTGTAAGCCGGGATAACAACGCTTAATTTAGGCATAATAATTGCATTAAATATTATTTACATTACTAAATCCATCATATTTACCATTGCCCTCAACAGTAGTATATTTTCTAACTTTCCAATGATCATCTATTTTTATTATCTCAAATTTTCTTTCAACCTGACTTTGCTCATCGCTCCAATCCCCTGTTGTCCTGTCCCAAAGCTCTCTGGTTTCGCTAACATAGAGCCAGTACTCTTCATCATCTATCTTTTCGCTACTAGTTACCTCATAGCTAAGGAGGTTAAAAGTTAGCTCATTGGCAGAGTAGAGTCGATAGATCTCTTCTCCATCTTCAATACCCAGAACAATTGTAGCTAAATCATTCTCCTCATTAACAGTCTCTGGTTCAGTCATCATAGAAAGAACCCTACTTGCCTGCCTATCAGTCTGATAGCTTTGAAACTGGTCAAGCACATCTCTTGCCTCTTGCTCACTAGCATCCACTTCTTGCTCTTGGCAAGACTGGCAGTCGTTGTCACTTTCTGAATCTTTCAGAAGATCGGAAGGCTCAACTGTAGAGTCATCGTACGAATGATTACTAGCAGATTTGGTCAACAAATATCCGCCATAAACCAACAGCCCTAAAGCAATTATTATGGCAAATACCAGCCAATTTGTCTTGGAGTCTTTAGTCATTAAATCTATTCAAACTCTCCGTTTTGGTAGCTATACGTTTTATCTACATCTCTAGCCATCTCAGCATGGGCTTTATTTCTGTTTTGGCTGGAACCCATATTAACTGCTGTGATCTTAAGCCTATTCTGATTTCTTATCTCAAACTGGTAACTAGAATAACCACTCTCTTTGTGAAGCTGTTTTAGGTCACCGTTTTGATAGCCATAAACAAATACTCCCATTCCTGCGCCGCTACCACCGGTCATAGCCAAAAATATAGCCTCTTCTTCTCCATCACCTGTTAGGTCAGCGTATTCTATCTCTCCAATAGTTTCATAACTATCGCTTGTTGGCTCAATTTCCTCAATAAAAACCTCTTCGAAATCAACATCTCTAACAGAAACTGAAGCTACCTCATTATCTACTTCTTCCCCTGTCTCTTCATCCTCTACTACCTCATCAGTAGTGCTTGTCTGCTCTTGCTGATAGCACCTGTTTGAATCATGCTTACAGACCACACTGCTCCTGCCATAGTAGTAGCCGGCCAGGAGCATGCCTGTAGCTAGAATTAACACTAGAGCTACCATTAAAATCTTAGTTGACGTTTTTGTTTCGTTCATGTTTTTTACATTAACTTTTTTAATATCCATTTTACCTCCTTTAATATTACTCTCCCATATATTTTATCATACCCGTTAGGTCTTCACTAAATATTTGATACTTTTCAATAAAGATACTTCCTTTCACGCTATTGGAGTCTGGGTACTCCTGCTCACTCAGCTTATGCCAGTCACTAGGCAACTCCGGTCTAAAGTTACCAAAACCACTGGTTGAGATAAGCCAGATAGTATCGCCCTCTTCTCCAAACTTTTCAAAGTTTTTGGCAATATCATCCTCATCTAGCAGAGCAGTACCGGAGAAATGAGAGAGCTCTCCTGGGGCATAGAGAATTGGTTCCTGACCTGTCTGATTGTAGTGCTTGAAGGTAAAGTAAACAAAGCTGGAAGTTACTAATATTTTATCATCTTCCCCATAACTATTATTTAGGTATGTAGAAGCACCTCTCATGCCGGGCTTTTGATTAATATTACTTGTCTGCCAGTAGTTAATATATGAGAAGGCCATAACGGCGGCAAAGATAAGCATAATTGCTCTTCTAAGATTTTTGGGTTTAAGAGAGTAGATACCGGCGGTAAGAACAATGAGATAGAAAGGAACAATAAAGATAAAGTAGCGATCTAGATAAAGAGATTGTTTAAAAGAGAGTAGTATCGCCAGAATAAAAGGGGTTAGAAAATTAAGAATAATTAAGACCATGCCCTCAGTCGATCTTTTCTTTAGATAGCCCAGCCCCCTAATAAAGAGGAAGAGAATTAAACCGATAAAGATCACCCCTAGCCACCAATTGCTCTCCCCTATCGAGACCACTCCTCCGGTCAGTAGGTTAATCAAGGTATTAGGTACAGACCAGAGAGTCATCTCGGGAATCCAGTAGTTTTCTTGGACTTGGCTGAGTTGGTCAAAGAACTGCCTTAGCCAGGGTAGATATAGCAGCACCAGAAAGGCACCGCTAGTTAAAAAAGAGCGAATAAAGTAACTCCTCTGCTCTCTGTCTGCTACTGCTTTGTAGGCGATAAAGAGCATCATGGCAAAGACCGAGAAAAGCAGATAGTAGTGGGTGTAGGTAGCAGCGCTAGCAAAGACAATAAAGAAGAACCAATCACTAATCTGCTTTCTTCTGATCGCTTTAATTAGAAAGTAATTAGCAAAGATAGCTAAAAAGAGCCCCAGGGCATACATTCTTCCTTCTTGAGCGTAAAGTATTAGAAATGGATTAACGGCCGAGAGAAAAATTGCCCATAGAGCTAGTTTGTTATCCTCAAAAGTCTTTCTGACAAGCAAATATATTCCTATTAAACCAAGAATACCGAAAAAGACTGAGAACATTCTTAAATCAAAGACAGTGTTGCCAAAGATCTCTTTCCAGCCATAGTAGAGCAAGTAATAAAGAGGTGGGTGAACATCTAAGGCCAAGCGAGCCAGCATCTCACTAACTGGGTACTCAGGCATTAGTACAGAGAAGGCCTCATCATGCCAGAGGGCAATAGCGCTCAAGTTCCAGTAGCGCAAGATAACTGAAAGAATAATTACAGGTGTAAGATAAAGCCAGTTTTTTCTACCACTATCTTTCATAAACTCTAATTAGTTCCTCCCCCTCCTCACTTAATTGGTTAAACTCTTGCCTAACAATCTCTACTTTCGGATGAAACTCCTCAAAGCGCTCTGCTAACTCAAGAGTTGATAGAGTGAAAACAATCTGCTGATCAGGTAGCAGCCTGAGACTATCAAGCTTATCTAAATCAGCTGGGATATATGGTTGGTTGTTGATGGAAGTTAGAAACTCAGGTGTTTGAAGAGAGTACTCATCCAGAGCTAAATAAGTATTATCTCGATCACTACGCTCGTTTAAGTACTGACTAGCATAGGTTAAATCTTTTCTAAAGGCATGGTAGTAGTCACTATCTGTAGCCGCCACAGTCCAGAAGCTAGTAATGTTAAAAATTAGAATAAAAGCTACTGAACCTGCAATTAAAATCTTGCTAAAGATATTAAAGCCTGGGTTTTTAGAGCGACTAAAGAGCTCGAAGAGAGCCACCAAGAACCAACCGGCCATAATCGTAGCAAATGGCAGACAACCTATTAGCCGCAGAGCATGGGGTGCTCCTTCAGGAGACATAATCGCCGGCACTAGCAAGAGCAAGAAGGTAACTAAGATCATAAAGTACTCTATACCTTTAAAACTAAGTCTGCTAAACAAGTTACCAATAAATTGGATAGATTTAATAAAGAAGAAGACCAGCCCACCGATTAAGAAGACTCCGGTTAATGGATCAAAAAGAGACCAGCCGGAGATATTGTGCCGCCAGTTAAGATCGCCCTCACTCCAAAAAGCGAAGAAATTTACTTTTACTTGTTCAATCAACGTGCCAATAAGATCACCTTGGTTAAGCTCGGGACTAAAAATTGAAACCTGCCCTGCTCTACCAACCACTGCCTCCGGGTTATATGCAAAATATATTCCTAGTGGAATCAGAGCCAATATACTAAACAAGATAAAATACCAGCCTATCTTAGCGTACTGGGAGTATTTTTTGCGCCCACTTATTTTTGATACTATTAGAAGGAATATAAAGAAGACCGGCCACGCCAAGACCATCCTATAAGCAATGTAAGAGTAGAAGCCTAAGCCAAACATTAGTCCGGACAGACTGGCCCAAAGCCAACGGTACCTAACTTGTTTTATAGCTAAAAAAAGAAAGTAGAGAAAGAAGACCAGAAACATCGGCATCAGTATTGCCCTAAAACCACTCCGGGAGATAATAAAGAGCCAGTATGAGACACTGGTCATTATCATTGCCACTAAGCCAACTTTTTGATTGAAGACCAAGCTCGCCAGCTTATACACTCCCCAGATAGTAAGAATTGCTACCAAAACCCCAGGAATAAGTATAGACCAATGGTTAACTCCAAAAAGAGCGATTGATCCCGCCATTAAGTAGAAGAAAAGCGCCTCTCTGCCATTTCCCCGTGGAAAGAATGGTTGGTGCTGGCCATCTAAGATCAGATTAGCATCCAGGCCATTGGCAGCAGCATCAGGGAAAATACCTCCGGGAACAAATTTAATGTAGATAAAATAATAGATTGCCGTTAGAGCAAGCAACGCTAAAGCAATTAAACTATATAGCCTCCTTTTTTCCATAAAACCTATTTCTTAAAGACAAAGAATTTATAGCCATTAAAGTTCCACAACCAAGCCAAACCGATTGCCAAGACTTTAGCCGCATTGGCCCAGAGCTCCTTGCCCAGACCAAAAGCCGGATCAAGAAAGGTGGTTAGGCTATAGACAACAAAAGTATTGATTAAGGCACCACCTAAACTAACTGCCACAAAAGTGCCAAACTCCTGAGCTTGATTATCTTTCTCTTTGGAGCCAAATGTCCAGTACTTGTTCCAGATATAGCTGTTAATAATGGCTAGAGAGACAGAGATAATGTTAAATACAATAATCGATGTCCCCTGATAGACCCCGCTTAGATACATCAACAAATTCAGAACACCAATATCAACCAAAGTATTAGAGACACCAACTGTGGCAAACTTTAGAAACTGCCCTCCTGTCTTTCTAGAGACATATTTCTCTTTATTCATCCACTATATTTTACCACATACTTAGAAATCTTGGAAACTACCAATTAGTATATTTAGCTATTATGATCTTAATTGCTAGAGCTAATTCAGGGACACAACTAAATCACTCAAAGATTAAAACCAATGCTTTATTGCACTTCGAACTAGAATGTACCCTTTTTTGATTGACTAATTACCAATTTTAATATATGGTATTAAAAGTACACAACTCAGCACCTGAAAGGACATTAGAATGTCCAACGAACAAGGCCTTCCTAAATTACCTCAAGAGTTAGTAGATGAATTAACTGTAACGATATTGACAAGTTATAGTGAAGGATCCTCTGACCCAGATAGTGTCTTAGATAGTCCCGATGTGATTAGAGACAAACTGGAAGAAATTCTCAGTCGTGAAAAATATAGTGGCTTAGAGCTTACAGAGGATCAACTTCGAATAATTAGCATAGTATTTCATTCTACTATCGAAGATATATTCAGTTCAATTTCTGAATTGAATATAACAATGGGCAAAGAAGAGGTTAAAGGAGTAGACATTGATGCAGTACTTCTACTAAAAAGAGTAGAAACTAGAGGCGGACTTGAATTGGAATAAATTAAATATTGATCTTAGGCGTTTAGCCAAAACAAGCTATTTCGCCTTCTTTATTTAACCAAAACTATATAGAGCTAGGATATGGGGTAAGAGCTAAATTGGTTTGACCATACTTCGCCAATGCTTCGCACATCAAGAAACCCCGCCTGCCAACAACTGAAGCCGCAGACGATGATAGGTGGAGGGCTGCTTTTTTGATTTATCTTATTAATAGTATAAAATCTAGTTGAGTATGCAATTCGAATGAGAAAGGAGGTTGTAACTATAAAACCAGAACCGACACAAGATTGGATCAAGATGAAACTAGGAACTGAATCAATTATATTCATAGAAAATCTGCCCCCTAACTGTATCAATTGTAGATTTGCTGTTCTTACTTCTCCGGTTAACCCAGATCCAATAAACACAGGATTTGAAGTTGTTATTGATCAAAGAAGAGTGTGCCCCGTATTGGATAAAAATAGTAGAGAGTCTTATCAGTATACAACAAGAGATATTGCAGCCTACCAATACTGTTACCCCAAAAACTCCATACAGAAAAGACTAGTAGCTTATCATCACAGCTGGCAATTGGACAATGAACAATTAACTTTGTTTGGAATTATTCTAGCCCAGGAGCCTACAGGCTGGGAAGTTAAATTATCTCTTCCGGACTGGGTATGTGTCTCTGAAGGAATTGCTTCTTCCTTCTTAGATCAGCGACAATGTTTTGATAGCAATAACGAATGTCCATTCAAAGAGTCATTGATAGAACAATAATATTGTATCTTTGGCTCTATTTATATTTGAAACCTGTATAGAGTCATTAATCCAACCCTATACCCTGTTCCAAATTACCTCATCCCACCAAGGCGGGACTTTTTTTTGATTGATGGTTTTGGTAAAATGTAGTCAACGATTAATTAGTTATAAATATGAAAATTGTAATTTGCAGTAGTATGTCTTTTGCTAAAGATGCAGTTGATACTAAGCAAAAACTTATTGAAGATGGTCACCAAGTAATACTGCCTACCAACATTGAAGGTTACGCTTCGGGAGAGAAAAGTGTTGAAAATAAATGGGAAAAAATTGATGCTGATGTAATAAAAAACTACTACCAAGAAATCAAAAACTGTGATGGTATATTGGTGATCAATAAAGAAAAAAACGGAATAGATAATTACTTGGGTGGCAATAGTTTAATCGAAATGGCTTTTGCCTATGTTTTAGAAAAGAAAATATTCTTGCTCAACCCTATCCCTAATGGACTAAACTATAGTGAAGAAGTAGAAGCTATGAATCCGCTTGTTATTAACAACGACTTAAGTAAAATCAGATGAAAAAAGTTGAAAAAGCAATGATGTTTGTCTATAGAGAGAAGAACGGCAAAGAAGAATTTTTTGTTCTAGATAGAAAGGCTGGAGACAAAGTAGTCTTAACCGGCCACGTAGAAAAAGGGGAGAGACCTAAGGAGACTGCAATTAGGGAGGTTAAGGAAGAAATAGAGGTAGAACCGATTAAAGTTACTGATCTTAAAGTTAAAAGCACGGTAATATTAGAAAGTGACAGTAAAATATCTACTGAATATTCTTTTCTAGTTAAAATCCCCAATCAAGATGTAAAATATCTCAATGGTAAAGAGAAGCATCTCTGGTGCTCTATTAATGAATTAGAAGAAACTCTCAGCTATCCCAATCAAAAGAAGTCACTATCAAAAATTAGAAAATTATTTTTAATTTAAAAACAGGCTCTTGAAATATTAAATAAATCAGTTAAGCTATAGGGACTAAACGCAGCTTGATAAGGAGGAAGAAGAATGGCTGTAGCAGAAACAGTTGATCGTAACGCTGGCGAATTAGTTATCGACACCACATCTCAATTAGCAATTTTTGTTGATCATGATCCACCCAGAACTGAGAGATTTAGAAATATTGATAGGTCAGATGAATTCAATAATGCTTTTGATCTTCTTAGCAATCTTTGGCAAACAGCACCCATACCTTGGATCTGCGCTAGCAACTACGAAAGTGGATATGCCTTTATCGTCTTAGTCTCCCTACCTTGTTACTCTCCTTTTACTCTTGAATTACTACTTGATATGAGCCAAGCTGAGCTAGAAGATGGAATACCAACCCAGAAAGACAATTCTATTCTACTATCTTCAATCCAGCAGGCAAATTCTATCCGATATTGCCCTCGAACTAATTCTGCCAACACTGGAGCAACTAGGGTTAAGAAGGCTCGGCTAGAATCAGAAGTAAATTGCCGCCGGCTGACATCAGACTTTACAGATCACGATCTTTGGGGAATTGAGCATATTGGCGCTGACAAGTTTCTTGTCTGTATCGATCTAGAATAATTTAAAAAACGCTATTTAGGTTATCATAGCTTAATATGATTTTCTAATTTTAGCGTTCTTTTTTATTTAACTAGTCCTGCTAGCCTCTTTAGGAGTAACCCAGAAACCTAGGTACTTGCCCAGCATCAATCTAGTCTGAGATTCTAAGGCTGGTATAGAGCCGAAGAAAAGGGCCGAGAGAGCAACTAAAAACCACATACCAAAAGTAGTAATATATTTTACCCTATTGATTTTACCTCTTGGAATCTGAGTTAGTAAGAGCACCGAGACAAAACCAGAGACGATAATACCGATCCAAGAGATGCCTAGCAAAACCCGAGCCATATAGGGCAAGTTGTAGGCAAGAACGGTATCTCTAAAGCCAGGGTTTAGAAGCAGCGGCATCCAAGCAGCAAAAGCAATCAAAAGTGAGGCTGTAGCTTGAGAGACATGAGCATCGAAGACCCGGTAGAAAATTACCCATCTCTGCCAAAGCGATATCTCCTTGTACTTTGGCAACTCTCTTAGCAGGTAAGGAATATGTTCCACTCCCCAAGCCCAACGTCTTTTCTGCTTATACTGATTAATTAAGGCCTGCCAGAAGTTCTGACCCTGCATAGCATCCATATAGACTGGGGTAAAAATAGAGATACATTGATGATCACCCTTAAATTTAAAGAAAGCTCGATAGTACTGCTTAGAGTCTTCACTAACCACACCTGTATCCCAGTAATCAATATCTATTAATGTCTTTAAGCTCATCGCCTGCGAGGAAAAATTAACCAAGTGCCAGGGCCTGGTCGACTCAATCACTTGCCAGAAAGTGGAGCCGAAGGAGACCAATCTATTAATTAGAGGTATATCCCAAATGTTATTGGCAAATATAGGGATCGGCTGAAACGATCTCCTAAGCCGGTTGGGGTTGGTAACATACTTGTAGGTTAGAGAGGCAAAGTACTGAGGCGAGGGCCTAGTATCACAGTCAAAGGCCGAGACGATTACATCTTCGTAGTTAATATCTTCTTGATCATCAATATATTCTTTCACTCTCTTACCAGCCCAAGTAACATTAGCCCCTTTAGCCTTAAGCTCACCCTCTATGCCATCGGGGTGGACTGTGATGAGAAACTCTTTGAACAAATTTCCAAACTCCTCTTTTAACTTGTTGCCTAAATCTACTCTTTCTTTGCCAGCCCTCTCTTCTAGAGCCAAGACAACAATCATTTTTTTGTTAGGATAGAAACTCTTATCTATGGCCCGTATAGATTTTGCTAGAACCTCATAAGGCTCTTTGTAGGTTGGCAGCATTACTACATGGTAGACCTCGTTCCAATCTTTAAGTAAGTTCTGCCGAGACTTAATGGCTTTCAGTTGATCTAGCTCTCTTCTAAAATACCTTCTCTGCCACCAACCTTGAGCATTTTCCAAACTCTCTCTAACCACCTTGTAATGATGATCAAAGTCTTCTAATTCCTTAAGCCGAGAGAGCCAGTTGATCTTAGTCTCTCTTTTCATATGCAAGTAACCTGTTATTAACCTAGAACCCATATATACCGCCTTTAGCAACCAGTAGAGATCGAAAAGGATCATAAAGATGGCGATATATGTCGGCCTTAAAAAAGAAAGTACTATCGGAGTAAGTAAAATAGACCAACTAACACTTGCGGGGATAATCTCATAGAGTCTTTTGTTTGGATAGGGCTCGTCGTAGAAAGACATTGCTTTAAAAGTATTTAGTAAATAAGAAGCTATTACTCTATCAAACTATCAGAAAATACCTAAAAAAGCCAGATTAGATGGTCAAATATATATAATTTTAGCTAATAATATTTGCCCTTAGTTTAGCCGATATGTTAAAATGGTAATAATAGTTTTATTAAGGAAGTATTATGTTCTGGCAGTGGATAAATAAAAGTAAGAAACCAAAAAAGGAGAAAAAAAGACCAGCCAAGAGATCGTCGGCTGAGCCAGAAAGTTTGCCTGAACAAAATGTTTCAGTTTTTAAAGAAGATCAAAAAGTATATTTAGCATTTAAAGACGAGGGAGGCCAGACCACATTAGCCCAGTCAAAGAAAGGTTTTAATTTTGAGATCTGTCAGTACCGGCCAGTCGAAGAGAAAGCCAGGAGAATTTTTAAAAGAAGAGAAGAGTTAAAAAACCTATACAAAGAAAAAATTGCTGCCGGAGCGGAGAATATCGACCAAGATAAAATCTCTATTCAAAACGTTTTCCAGACTAGTCACGGTCACCTGCTCTTCTACCATTACCAAAACGATGAAGGAGACTACCAGATCGGTGCTCTCCTTTTTGATAACGAAGATAATCCTATCTGGCGACACTCACATCCTATCTGGCAGAGTCCGGAATCCTGGCGCAAAGACAGACACACCTTTATTAACACCATCTTCCACCAAGGCCAATATATCTCCTACTGGCACTCAGAGACAAGCGGTATCTATGCTGCTATCTATCCGGGCTTTAAGATTGGCCTAGCTACCAAAGAAGCAGAAGAATTGAAGATAGACAAACATGATAATAATCCTCTTATCACTCCCAAGCAAGAGAACGAGTGGGAGAACTTTACCACCTTCAACCCTGCCGCCGTCCATGCCCAAGGAGAGGTCCATATTCTCTACCGGGCCCAAGGCTATGATTACATCTCCTCCGTTGGTTATGCCAGCTCCAAAGATGGAGTTAATATAGATAAGCGCCTAGATCAACCAGCTTTTAGAGCGAGCCTAGATATTAATAAACACAACAGAGACATAAATTATGACTTTGTCTCAGGCGGTGGCTTTGGAGGCTGTGAAGACCCTAGAGCAACCATAATCGATGGCCGAGTATATATGACCTATGTTCACTTCGACGGGTATAGCGAACCTAGGATAGCCCTAACCTCAATTAGCTTAGAAGACTTCCTAAGCCATCGTTGGCTCTGGGAGAAACCAATATTAATCTCCCCACCAGGCGTAGTCGACAAGAGCGCCTGCATCTTACCGGAAAAGGTTAGAGGTAAATATGTAATCTTCCATCGAATATTCCCAAACATACTGATAGACTTTGTCGATAGCCTTAATTTCAAAAGAGGTCAGTATCTTAAAGGTGAGCACAAGATCCAACCAAGATCGAATATGTACTGGGATAGCCGTAAGATCGGTGCCGGAGCTCCACCCCTTAAAACAGATGAGGGCTGGCTGCTAATTTACCAAGCAGTAGATGATAAAGATAGTGGCAAGTATTTAGTTGGAGCTATGCTACTCGATCTAGAGGACCCTACCAAGGTACTCTACCGCTCAAAATCACCCATAATTGAACCAGATATGTGGTATGATAACGAGGGCTTCAAGGCGGGAGTAGTCTATCCTTGCGGAGCGGTCATAATTGATAATACCCTCTTTGTCTACTATGGTGGGGCAGACTCTCATGTCTGTGTAGCAACCTCTAATTTAGATAAATTTTTAGGTCAACTAAAAAGTACCGGTAAACCGGAAATTGAGCCGGCCAAGATAAAAAAAGATGACAAACCTAGCAAAAAAAAGTAAAAACAATCCGCTAATCTCACCTAACCCAGAAGATGCTTGGCAGGCCCAAGCTACTTTTAATCCTAGCGCTATAGAAAAAGATGACAAAACAGTTCTTCTTTTTAGAGCTCTTTCAAATGAGATAGAGGTTCAGGGTCAGAAATTATCTCTCTCCACTATTGGCATAACCAGAAGCAAAGACGGCAAAAAATTTAGTACTCCAATGCAACTAATTGCTCCCAGCACCAACTGGGACCTATTTGGCTGTGAAGACCCTAGAGTCACTAAAATAGATAGCAAATACTATATTTTCTATACCGCTCTCTCTGCCTGGCCACCCAGGCCAGATAGCATCAAAGTTGGTCTAGCAATCTCAAAAGACCTAAAAACAGTTGAGGAGAAACATCTAGTAACTCCCTTCAACGCCAAGGCGATGACGCTATTCCCAGAAAAAGTGAATGGCAAATATTTATCTATCCTCTCAGCCAACACAGACTTACCTCCGTCAAAAACTGCCTTAAGAAGCTTTGAAACAATTGAGGAGATGTGGGATCAAGATCTTTGGCAGAAGTGGTATCAAAATTTAGATAAAAAGACCCTCAATCTAAAAAGATTAAATAGCGATCAAACAGAGATTGGAGCCAGGCCAATTGAGCTAGAACAAGGCTGGCTACTAATCTACTCTCATATTAAAAACTACTACCACGACGATCGAATATTTGGCATAGAAGCGGTCTTATTAGATAAAAATAATCCTAAAAAGATAATCTCCCGAACAGACAATCCTCTCCTACTGCCAGAAGAACCCTACGAAAGAGAGGGGGTAATTAAAAATGTCGTCTTCCCAAGTGGAGCAATCAAGAACAATAGTTCAATAGATATCTACTATGGCGCTGCCGATACCCACTGTGCTAGGGCGAGTATAAGGGTGGAGAAGCTACTCCGAGAGATGAAAAACAACCAGGTCAAAAAAGCACTCAAGGTAAAAAAGTACCAACATAACCCAATCCTAAAACCATTAGAGACAAATGACTGGGAGGCTGAAGCAGTCTTTAACCCAGCCGCAGTTGAACATGAAGGCACCACCTATATGCTCTATCGGGCATTCTCAAAGAACAACACCTCAACTATTGGCCTGGCAACTAGCAATGACGGTTACAATTTTAAAAGATACGATCAGCCAATCTACACTCCAAGAGCCGATTTTGAGAAGAAGAAAAAACCAAACTGCTTCTCAGGCTGTGAAGATCCCAGAATTACTAAAATTGGAGATAGATATTACCTCCTCTACACTGCCTTTGATGGAGTCAATCCACCCAGAGTAGCGATGAGCTATATTAAAACAAAAGATTTCTATAGCAAGAATTGGAACTGGTCAGAGCCAAAAATAGTCTCTCCCCCTAACACAGACGATAAAGATGCCTGTCTCTTCCCGGAAAAAATTAATGGTAGATACTTGCTCTTCCACCGGGTGGGAGGTAGAGAGGTCGCTATAGACTACTTAGACGACCTAATATTTGAAGATAATGAGTGGTTAGAGAAAGAAGGTATGATTGGTCCTAGAGCAGGCATGTGGGATGATAAGAAGATTGGCATCAACACTACCCCACTAAAAACCAAAAAAGGCTGGCTAGTACTCTATCATGGTGTTAGTAGTAAAGATGGTCAGTATAGGGTGGGAACCTTACTCTTAGACCTAGAAAGACCAGAGGAAGTAATCTACAGAAGTAAATATCCCATACTCGAGCCAACGGAAAATTGGGAAAAAGAAGGGTTTGTAAATAATGTTGTATTCCCTTGTGGCAAAATACTTAAAGACGATAAGGTATTAATATATTACGGAGGAGCAGATAAGGTAATTGGTGTTGCAGAAATTGAACTTGATAAGCTCCTCAAAAAGAACTATTAGATTATTAGAGGTTGAAAAAAGAGATATTCTGTGGTATCTTTTTCTTATATCTGATTGTATGGGGCTGTAGCTTACCTGCCCGCCACCCGCCTGCCATTGCTGTGCTCAGGCACTAGCGGGCAGGTCACCAGCTTTAGTCTTTGGCAGGCGGGGTGGTTTAAAGCGGTCCGGTGTCCACCGGACAGACCAAGCCGGTTCAGATCCTTAAAGAGGCTTGGAGAACATGGGGTTTATCAATTTTAACAATTTATTTTTGGGGCTGTAGCTTAGTGGTTTAAAGCGCCTGCCTGTCACGCAGGAGACCGCCGGTTCAAATCCGGTCAGCCCCGAAGTTTAGTTATACTCTACCCTAGCCACCTGAAAAGGTGGTTTTTAGGTTGAAAATAATTAAAGTTTAATTTATCATCAATTCACGCACCTACCACAAAATTAGGAGGAGATATCTCATGCCACTCTATCAAGTGCCTTTATGGAAAAGATCTGCAAGAGTTGGGACTAATGGCTTTCATGAAATCATTATAGCTGTAGACAATGTAGGCTTGTTCGTGAAATATGACAACAAAGAGGAGCTAGACCCAAGTAATATCAGAAGGGCACTGATTGCTAGAAAAAGAACTCACTGTATAGTCGAAGCAAACAGGCCTGAAGATGTTATTAGTACTTTCCAAAGCGAATGGGACGGAGCAAACACAGGGGGAGAATTACCTGAAAGCAAAGCACTACGGATAGATGACTCAAATACCATAATTGAACTTCCAGAATGTGAAAGACTCAGCCAGAGCAGCAGACAAGAATATATCTGTGGTAACGAGACCCAAGATGGCAGTGGTGAGTATGGAATGTGTATTTTAGAAGGATATAGCTCCCCTCTGTCCTGCCCCATCGCCGAACATATGGAGCATATCAGTCAACTTCGGTCTAAAAGCATTCTCCCCGTTAGGGAAATTGAAGGCTTTCAGTTTATCCTTTTTGATAATGTTCAGAAAAAATGCCTGCAATCCTCCTAACACTAGTCTCCAGAACTTAAAGGCCAGTTAGGCCTCTCCCGAGTCTTTTCTGGTCTTTTTTATTAAACCCCAAACACTAAAGTTAAAAGTTTATACGGTAGAGTCCGCCAGAATAAGTTCGCCCTTTTAAGGGCGGTTTTATTTTGGCAGTGTTTGATCTGGGCGAATTTGAACAAGGAAAGGGGTCGGGAAAACACAATGTTTTCTCCCGCCACGGCGGGAGGGTGACCTATCTATTTTTTGATATTATCAAAAAGAGAAGGCCAGAGGGCGCCGTGCCCGCCATTGGCTAAGCCGCAGGCGATGGCAGGCGGGGAAGCCCTATGGGGACAGTGAAATTCCGGCAAGCCCCGCCACGTAATAATTTTTAGACAATAAAAAATTAAACGTGGCGTGTCGCGTGTAAATCTAAGATTTATTACGCGAACGTGTTTAAATATGTATTACGTCTATATATTACAAAGCAAGAAAGACAATAGCTTATATATTGGCTACTCGACTAAACTTAAAAAGAGGATAGAGAGCCATAGAAAAGGAAATTCAAACTAAACCAAACATAAAAGACCTCTTAAATTAATCTATTACGAGGTCTTTTTAAATAAGAAAGATGCCAAGAGTAGAGAAAAATACCTCAAGAGCGGATGGGGTAGGAGAACAATAACTAAGCTTCTTAAAAACTATTTAGAGTAATTAATTAGCCTGAATTCTACTTTGAACATTGCCACCCGAAAAGGTGGTTTTTTATTTGATTAAAACTAAAGGTTAGTTTAATATATTTAATGAGTGAACACTCTTGCACCTTGTGAGGTGAAAAGATGTATCTTAAAAAGCCGATAATGTCTGGTTTAGGACCTGACTGGTTCCACAATCACGGGGATAAATTAATGGTTAAAAGCTCAGACGTTGGTTCAATAAATATAGCTTCTAACGCTGCAAGGTTGAGGATTCAGCATTCTAGAGATGACCAGCCCACTCATCACCCCGGATACATTGTTGATTGGGATATCCAACACTCTCCAATTTCTCAAGTAAATGGAGTAGTCGAAATGACGCCTGAAGAACTCGCTATTGCTTTTTGTCCAGAACTATTTATGGAAGTATCAGATGAAGACATAATCAGATGGAATAAAGAACATTATGGCAGTTGGCTAATCGACAGGTATGGCGGAGAATTTGCTGCACAGAGGCAGTTTATTAGGTATGATTATTTCCTGAATATTCCGACTCCCGGGACCATGCATGATGGAGACCCAAATATTTCCATCGCCTTGTTTGACTATGAAATTGAAAGAGCGGTTAGAGAACTTCGTTTAGTAGCAGAAATGATAGAGGGAAAAATACAGGCAGGTTGCCACCACTGTTACACTAGAGACGTAATAGTGTTCAAATCGTTATATCCCAAAGAATAAATTATGATTTTAAGTTTATAGCGATTTTTTTCTTTACTCAAATCCCAAACACCAAAGTTAGAAGTTTATACGGTAGAGTCCGTAGAAAAATTACTCCCTTGTGGAGTATACTTTTTTACTGTGTTTAATCTGGATGGATTTGAACAAATATGAGTCAAGATGGGACTGGTCAAACATATACTTAAGCAAATATGCTAAAATGTATTTAGGATGAACAATAGGTATACAATTAGTGGGATAATAACTGGTGTTATTCTAATTGGCTTAATTATGTTTGGTTGTTTACCAATCAGATACGATTGCACTAGTGATATATATGATTGTGATGAGCTTAATCAAGAGAAAGCTCAAGAGATATTAGATTACTGCACACAATCAACCGGCTTAGATATCCATGATCTCGATACAGACTCTAATGGAGTAGCTTGCGATTAGATTTTTCTATAATTTTTGCATCTTTGACAAAAGGTTTTTTTAATTTAAACTAAAAATTAGAGCTAAGTGCAGCTTGAAGAGGAGGTCAAGCAATGAGCAGGTCGATTGTAATAGAATCTATTCCTGATGGTCGTGCGCCAGTTGATATTAAAAGGCAGTGGATTGGCTTAGAAATTCCTGATGTAATTAGCGATTTCATTGTAATGTTTGATCTGGAGAAAAAAACGATTCTACTTCCTGGCATGACAATTAATGTACCCAAAAAGGTTGCTTTAGCTATATTAGAGACAAGGTCAATTAAAGCTGCAAACTGGTTTAAAAATGACCATATGTTTTCTGAAGCTAAATATCTAGGCTTCAACAGAGACTGCCTTAAGATTATCTATTACGCAGAAATTGTGGATTGCCCCGATTGTGGTCGGGAAGAGCCTGACTATAGTTGTCGGACTTGCTGTGGTTCTGGTTGGATTGCTATGGAAAGTGGTAGAAAACTAGCTTTCGATCAAGTCTGCCCCATCTGTGGAGGAACTAAAATATTTGGGATTAACGAAGATATGACAGCAAGAAAATGCCCCTTTTGCGATGGAACCGGTTTCAATCAAAAAGCGACAGCTTAAGATTAATCTATTTTTATTCTTATCTGCCGCTCTTTTTTTCTCTTTTTTAGTACTCTTTCTTTAATCTATCTATCTCACTATTGATCTGGTTGCTTAAGCTATTTAATTCTTCTGAGTAGTTGCTAAATTGCTCGGATAACTTTAAATCACTAAAAGCATTAGAGGCCGAGGTGGCTACTTCTTCTAACCTATCAGCAGCCGATTCAATTTGAGAAACATCCTCGTCTTCTACTGCCTGGACTAGATCACTGAAAAAATCACTAGTGCCCTTATATATCTTAATTAATTGCTCATGATAACCCTGGGTAGTCTTATTGGCTTCAATATTTCTTAGTTCTCTTAAATCGTCTCTGGCCTGTTCAGCTAGATTTTCTAGTTTAGTCGCTAGTTGGTCCAAACTGCTATAGTTTAGGTTTTCTAACTTGGAAATATAGGCTGGATCTTGGTTCCAATACTCTTCAGTTGAAAGTAGGTAGCTATAGAGGTCTTTAGAGTCATTAAGGGCTTCTAGTTCTTCTTTGTAGTATTGATCTAGCTTTGACTCTAGCTCTTTAGCCGGCTGGGGAGGATTGAGATTCTTTATTTGGTTATAGCTAGCTTGTTCCTGGCTGATTGCTTCTTCTAAGCTACTAACATCTTCCTGAAGTTTCTCTTGATTAAATTCTTTTATAGTTAGATTTTCTCCAACTTGATCAAGTCTAGATTGGCTTTCTTTAAAAATCTCTTCAACTTTACTGGTGTAACTACTTACTCTAGAAGCCGTAGAGAAAGGTAGATTACACCCTGTTAAAAATATTAGAGAGATTAATAATAGTATTAGGCTAGTTCTTTTTATCATTTAGCTTATTAATATATTTTGATAATTAATCTTAACGGGTTAGTAGATTTACTAACTTGATAGGCTCTTCCTTGATCTAAATTAATCCTGAGTGAAACCTGACCGCCACTAGAAGTATCGATAGTTATTTTCTCTACCCTTCGATCTCCTCTGATCACATCATCTCCTTGGTAGGTCTTAGAACCAGTTACAATATCATAGTTGCTAGTATCGCTTATAGATAGGTTTATCTTGTCATCCTCTTGACTGGCTTGCCACTTAGGCAGATTGGTCTCATCCTCTGGTAGTAGATTAATTTTTATTTTATCAAGATTACTACTACTGCTAAGCTCAACATCATCGAGTAGACATGATTGACCTAGTTGCCCCCCGGATTGATTGGTCTGATAATTATCCTGAGTCGCCCCACCAATCGCTTCTGTATCGTCACTTTGGTCAGGATGGCTTTGATTTTCCTCCTCTATATCCTCTTCTTGATCAACTTGAGCTTGTTGAGAGCTATCTTCTTTGTCATTGGTTGATTTTTTGTTACTGGCATCTTTTTTAGCACCATAGCCAATTGTCATTACCAAAAGAATGCCAATGCCAATAATTAGCCAGTACCAAACCTCCTTTTTAGTTTGTTGCTTCATATCTTAGCTCTTAGAAAACGATAAACTTATGAACAAACCACTTTTCTGTCATCTCCTCTATCCATCCGGTAAAATCTTTCTCAATTTCACCTCTTCTGTCTTCTAACTTGATTATATGAAAACCATATTGGCTCTCTACCAGCTCACTAGTCTCCCCAATCTCCATATTAAAAGCTGCTTCCTCAAAATTCTCCACCATATCGCCTCTGCCAAACCAAGGTAGTTGGCCACCATCGTCTTTTGAGGCCTTATCTTGGCTAAACTTTTTGGCGATGTTGGCAAAGTCTGTACCTTCTTTGTTAACTCGTTTTAAAATATCTTCTGCTTCTTTCCTCGCCTTATTAACTTGCTTTTTATTAGCATCCTGATCAACCTTAACTAAAATATGTCTTGCTTTGATCATCTTTCGTAATTCGTTATCAAACTTCTGCTTTAACTGCTCCATTCTTAGTTGACGTAAAATTAATTCCTTAAACTCGACAGGTGTGAGATTATATAGCTCGTTTAGAAGCTTCTCTAGTTTTTCATCACCTCCATTCTGCTCGGCTATTGTTTGGTACTGTTTATCCACCTCGTCGCTGCTAACAGAAACGCTATATTTTTGAGCCAAATTTTTTACTACCTGACCTTCAATCAGCCTTTCCAGTATCTGGTTCTTCATCACTGCTTCATCTGGAGCCTCTTGGCCTTGATCGGTTTGGGAGAAAAAGTGTTCCAATCGGTCGGCTTCTTGCTCAACCTGATTTATAGTGATCGATTTAAGTCCAACCATGGCAGCCGGATAAGGAAAGGTCTCCTTGGCAATATTTGTTGGTCGATTATCCCAATCGTATCTATATATCCCAACGGCGAACACGGCACTAGTTACTAAAAATACTCCAACCAATACTCCCAAAGCATAGACCGCTATCCGGCCATAGTTTGGACCAGTTTTTTCAGATTGGCTGTCATTCTCTTGGAACCTCTCTGATAGATCGGATTCTTGGTCGGTTTTATCCGCTGACTCGGATCTATTTCTTCTAAAAAAGTTCTTAACTTTTGATATTAATCTACTGAAAAAATTCTTGATTTTATCCATTATTAATAGTTTATTGTTCTTGACTAAATTATATGATTAATCTTATCAGACAAATAATAGAAAAACAAATAACGTTTAGGCAGGATAATAGTCTCTGTTATTGGCTTCAAATTAACTAATCCCGATATAGCTCGTCAATAGTAAAATCACTACCTAGAACAATCAAAATATCGGCCTCTGTTTTAGCAAATCCATCGGTCATGGTTTTGGCTCCAACCATTCTTTTCTTCAGTAAATCTAAAGTATGGGGCTTGTCACCATGGCTATAGTCGACAATTATCGTTTGGCTATAGTCCTTCTGCTTAGCATCATCCACTTTGCTGATATTGTAACCAAAGTCAGTTAAAATCTCACTTGTCTGAGTAGCTAGCCCGGCAGTTGTGGTACCGTTTCTTATCTCAATTTTAGCATCTTCTTGTTTTAGATAGGGCTCAACAAATATTCGATGAGCTAGGGCCTGGATTCTAGTAAAGTCATCGCCAACAGGAAGCAGAACAGAAGCACCATTAATACTACTAGAGTAGAGCAGACCGTTAGCAGAATTATCAAGCACTTTTGAAACAATTTCGTCGGTATTTATCTGCTCAACAATAGTCATCAATCTTTTTATCTCATCAGGCTGCAAATCTGTTCGAAGATGATCTTTAGCAATCCCTAATATATCTAAAACTTTCTCTGGTTGAACAAATAGCTCACGCTTACTCATCTTATCCTTAGCCGCCATTAATACTTGTTGCTGACGTCCAGCTCGATCAAAATCAGAGGTGGTGTAGCGAGAACGGGTAAACTTTAGAGTCTCTGGTCCTGATAATTTATGGGTCCCCTCTTCAATTGAGTAGGCTTGGTAGCCAGTACCGTATTGATCAGGAAAATATGGATCATATATATCCTTCTCTACCTCCACTTCAATTCCACCCAAGGCATCAATCAGTTTTTCAACTCCTCTAAAATCCGCTCTGATATAGTAATGGAGGGGTATATCCAAAATTTCGCTGATGGTTTTCTTAGAGAGAGTAGGCCCATAGCCTTCTTCCTGCATCTCTCCGTAAGCGTGAATGGCATTTAATTTGGAGGAGCCGCCCGTATCAGGGTTGTTAACCCACATATCCCTGGGTAGTGAGAGCATGGCCGCCTTGTTATTAATCGGATCAATGCTGGCAACAATATTTGTATCAGAAAGAGTATTGCCATTATGGTTACCGCCAGGAATACCTAGAAGTAATATATTTATCCGCCCATCACCTTCTCCTCTTAACTCCCCTGCCTCGACATTACCAAAGAGCTTTAAAAATGGCGACTCTCCCGTCTTGTTCTCTGTCCAAATTGAATTAAAAACACCCCAGGCTTGGTAACCTAGGTAGCCAATAACAGCAAAAATAAGTATCCCAATCAGGTACTTCCACCAAGACTTCTTAAATCCTCTCTTAGAACGATTAGTCTTCTTTAAAATCTTCTTCTTTTTTTCTTTTTTATTCTTACTTTTCATTTTTTAACTGAATATTAGGCTCCTTGGGATAGACCGGTTGGACATATTTCTCTTTATTTTTTGTTCTATCTATTTTTAAATTTTTAATCTCATCTAAAAATGACCGACTAGACAATGATACACCATAGACAGGTATTTTTAAAGAAAAAGCTAAACTATTGGCCACAGTAACTCCAATTTTTAGGCCTGTAAATGAGGCTTCTTCGCCAGGCTCAGTTAGAGGTCCCTTATTAACAAATATGGCCTTAATTTTAGAGATACTGGAGTGACTGTTTTTTAGAATTTTATCGATATTCTTTAAAGTCAACTCTGACTGACTAGACTTCTTAGACCAATTAATCCGATCAACAACTTCGTTACTCTCATTAAGTAATATTATCTGACTATCCTTACTACTAGTATCTATTGCTAATTTCATTTTTTAAACTTTAGCTCCCTTTTATTATCACCAATATTTTTAATAACAATATTAACTCTACCTTTGCTTTTGGGCAGAAATTTCTCAACCCTCTCAGGCCATTCTATCAGAACCAGATAATCTTTAGTTAGATAATCTTGAAGATCAGCTGGAGGGTAGTTAAGCTCGTGGTCTTTTAAGCGGTAGAAATCAAAATGAGCTAAGTCGAACTTTTTTTCTTTAAGTCTGTATATCTTCAAGATAGTATAGCTGGGACTGTTGACTTCCTCTTCTATCCCTAAAGCCTGGGCAATGCCTTTGGCAAATACTGTCTTGCCGGCACCTAAGTCGCCATAGAGACAGACCAAACTACCACCCTTTAAACTAGGGGCCAGCTTCTTGGCAAAATTTTTAGTTTCCAGGTTGCTACCAGTAATTATTTTATCCATATTGGCCTCAACTATACTGGCAAACAACTTAGATTTCAAGATACTGCTCTAAGTAGCTATATCCTCCCAGACCAAATAGGCCAAGCAAGCCAAAGGCAATCAAAAGATAGGCAAATTGGAATTGTTTAGCTTGGCTATTGTTATTAAATTTATCTCTATAGTCGACCGGGTTGGGCATATCTATACTCCCAGCAACCCGAGGACTAGCCTTATTAGCAAGACTTACAGCTTCACCATTCTTAGAGTACGAAGCTAAACTATATTTGTCACTTGTTGCCTGATCAGCTGGGCTCTGGATAAGAGTAATGTCCATATTCTTTCTTGGCAGAATCTTGTATCCGACACTTGTCTTAGTAAGAATGCCTACAACTTCCACTAAACTGCCTTTGTAGGTTTTTGGCTTATTGATTCCGGTTGAGCCTTTGATATATACTTTTATCTCATGATTTTTATTGGCTAAATAGAATGTGCTGCCTGCTGACCCGGAGACTTCTGCTTTGGTTCTAACTAGTTTGCCAATCTGTCGGTCTGGGTTAGACCAATTAAGTCGACAAGGCCTAATCTTGTTATTTCTGCCAATAATACTGATATTATCAATACTTGTAATCTTAATTCTTCGCTCACCGCGGACGCTTGATAGCTCTCCAATAACCTCAATTTTATCTCCCAGCTTAAGTTTAGGCCACCGACCATGATAGTTATATAGCTGGATGCCCGCCGTATTATCCTGGAGATATAGGTACTGCTTGCCAAAAACATTTCTACTAACACTTAACTTTCCTCTAATTCTAACCAACCGACCATCATCTACTTTTAGAGACTGAGCAATTGTTAAGTCTAAGATAGGTCTTTCTTCGTTCTGCTCAAGGTTAGAATAAATATTTTCTGTGCCAGGCGTCGGTTTTGAGGTCTTAGAGAAACTATTTTTTGCATTTCTCGACCACGAAATGCCTCTATCAATTAACTGGTACTCTGTCTGATCACTAATTGAGCCATCCGGATAAATAAGGCTCAGCTTGTCCCCACTATTATTTAAGCTTATACCGGTTTGAGATTTAGTTAATAAATAATACTCTCCCGGAGCAATTTTATGGCCATCTAGATAATAGGACTTAGCATTATCTTCTAGACTCCAGCCATCTAGACTTACGGTCCTGCTCGAACTGTTATATAGCTCAATAAATTCTTCCTCCCCCTCTTCTGGATTAGGGTAGAGCTCACTAATTACTACTTGATCACTGTAGTCAAAATCTGTTTTAAACTGTTTGGGTTGGGATTCAAAACCATACTCTTTTGATTGGTAGATTAACACTAGATTAATCTTAACAATATAGTTACTAGCTAGTTCTAAATTATCGATAATTATTCTATTTGGCTGACTTAAATAACTCTTCTCTAATTTAAAACCACTACCATCATCAAGATAGACTTCAAGACGGTCAAATTCTGCTGAATTTGGAGCATAATAATCTATCTCCGCTACTTCCTGACTAACCTTAATATCTTTGATCTTTGGGGGTGAAATCAGACCAAGACCTGGAGTAGGCTGGACACTGATAGTAATATTATCCGAACCGGCCGGTGATCTCTCTATACTCTCTCCCGTCTTAGCACTTGGATCATCTTCCTTTAACTCCCAGCTTATCTTATCAACAAGATTATTATCTGGGTTGTATAGTTCTAGATAGTCTCCACTATTATTTAAATTTATCTTTAGATTGGCTAGATCAGGATCAAAATTAAATAGCTCTTGAAAGCCCGCCCTATCTCTGGCCAAAATAAGAAAACCCTCACCTGGTATAGATATGTCTTCAAAAACATATCTACCACTATTAGAATTATCTTCAAGTCTCCAGTTGTTCAGATCTACAACCTCTCCGGTTTGGTTATATATCTCTACAAACTCTTCCTTGCTATCTATGCCGATGGTATCATAATAAACCTCGTTAATAACCAAGCTCTTCTCTCCGGCTAAACAAAAAACCGGCAGAAGAAAAACTACCAGCAGTGCTAGGAAAAAATACTTTGGAATATTATTTACTACCCCCTCCATACTAGGCCTATTATAGCCAATATTCTAAAATAATACCAATTTAACAAACCAAGCTATGGTAAAGCCAGCAATAATCAGCTTTAAGAGGGAGCCAAAAATAAAGCCCACTAATGAACCCAAACCTGCTTGAAAAGCCCGGTCAAACTTCTTCTTAGCAAAGATCATCTCAAACAAAATAACTCCCAAAACTGGACCTAGAATAATACCCAGAAATCCTGATGTAAAGATACCAATAACTGCCCCAATAACAGCACCAAACTGGCCATATTTACTTGCTTGTTGAGTCTTGGCCCCTAAAGTAGAGGAGATAATATCAACTAGAAAAGAGAAGATCGTCAGCCCAGCAATAACTAACAACACAGTAGGGGTTATAACCGAAAAACCATTGAATAGAGCGTAGGTTAGGGCCCCGGCGAAGATAAGAAGCATGTCAGGTAAAAACGGCAATATAACACCGGCAAAGCCGGATACCATCATTAACAGGCTAATTACTAGTACTGCTATCTCCAAAATTATCTTTCTTTTTTAGATAGTAATATATAATGGTAACAATAATTGCTAAAATTATTAACCAGAGCCACCAGTAACTATAGAAGATACTCTTATCTTGCTGATCTTGATCTTTAATTTCTAAAATATAGTCTTGAGATCTTACTAGCTCCCCCTCCTTAGTATATTCACTAATATTTAAACTATACTCACCAACTTCAAGATTGCTAAATTGGTAAGACCAATTGCCCTCACTATCAGCACTAGTTCTATGTTCTTGGCCATCAATAACTAGCACTATCTCTGCTTCCGGATCAGAATTACCTCTAATAACAGGATTTCTATTATTAAATATAAGCTTATTCCCATCTTCATCGTAATCAAAATCTTCATCATAGTCTTCCTCTATTTTATCCAAATCAACAATGCCAACATCAACATCCTCATTCTGTTTATCACCATTAGAATCAATTTCATCATCTTCAGCCTCATCTCCACCAATATACTCTGGAACATCAGACCAGGGGTCCTGATCACTGTCTTGAGAACCCTCCTCCTTAGTAATTTCTAAGCTAGCCATCTGGCTATTACCAGCTCGATCAAAAGCAATTAAAGTGAAAGTATTTAAACCGTTGGCTAAACTAACATCCGCTTCAAAAGATTGATCTGTGGCAGTATTGCCTGATCCATTCTCCCGACCACTCATCATCAAGCAAAAATTATTAGTACTTAAACTATGAGAGGTGCCGTTTATCTGAATATAGTCGGCCCCTGAAAGCTGATCATAAATTACACCTTTAATCTTAATCTTGCTGTTAGCGGTAGAAGAGTTCTTAGTAGATAGGTTGATAGTTGGTTTAGTCTGATCAAGAACAATATTGGCTGTGCCAACACTAGATGAAATCAAAGCATTTGAGTCTTTAATCCAAGCCCTTACTTGTTTTGTTCCTTCAGCTGAATCCAGCTGCTTGCCTTCGCTTACTTTATGCCAACCTGATATATAGAAAGCTGGGGTTGGATCACCATTACTAGATTCATAGTACTCATCAGCATCTTCGTCCTCCGGCTCAATATTTACATTCCTACTATTAGTATATTGTGTTGAGTTATTATTTGGATTTTTGAGATTAAAATCAGCCTCAGGAAGTTCCATCTTTCTGATATAGACTGTTCCGTCACTACCATCTCTATCACTACCATCTCCACTTCCCCCCGTAGCAATAACATTATTATCATCTATTGTAAAACTATCAAAGTAGGCAATAGATATCCTGCCACCACCTCCGCCTCCAGCTCTAAACCCATTGCCAACCCCTAAACCCCCACCGTTAGCTTGAATATTACCACTACCACTAAAATTGTTAGCCGACATAAAAATACTTCCACCGCTTCCACCACCACCACCATAATTTGAAGTTCCATTTACCCCCCCTTCTCCATTAGCCTTAATATCTCCATTAATAACTATATCTCCTAAAGCTCTAATAGCGATTGCCCCTCCGCCAGTAGCAGCATTACCATCAGCCCCATGAGTACTGCCCCCTGGAGAACCTAAAAAGTAAGGATAATATTTTTGATTTTCACCATAAACAGTACCGGGACTTGTAGGATTGCCGGCAGGTTCTGAAAATCCACCTTCGCCTCCATAACTACCTCCCGATCCACTCTGGAGACCGCCAGCCCAGTTGCCTTTCCCTTGGCCATAGCCAGCCGTATAACCTTGACCCGAGGCAGTAATAGTAGAGCCAGCTCCCAGGGTGAGATCACCGTCCAAGTTTATTGTCACACCTCTGCCATCACTACTATCAGTAAAGTAGCTCTCAAGGGTCACTGTTGAGCTATCTGAAATTGTTAAGTTATTAAAATAGTAAACGCCATCTGTTCTGGAAGTACCATCTCGATTAACGCCTTGATCACCACTAAAAGTAACGTCGTTCTCTACTGTTACATCACCTGTGGTTGTGTTGTAAAGGAAAATTGTGCCATCCTCAGCTGGAGTACCTTCGTTGTTTGTGCCTGCATCAGCACTAATATTAGCCGAATTTATAGATATCGTAGCAGAATATATCGCCACTCGACCTCCAGAACCACCACCTGAAAAACCTCCTGCCTCACCATTACCACCATCAGCTTCGATCGATCCGTTGCCCGTGACACTATCAGCTCTTATGAAAACTGTGCCGCCACTCCCACCACCACCTCTTGACCCACTATAATAACTCCCATTTCCGCCATTAGCAGACATAGTACCATTAATATCAACACTACCTTCAGCCAATATTTTAACCATTCCACCTCCATCTCCGCCATAACCAACTCCGCCACCACCAGATCCTAAATCATTGGGCATCATGGTATTACCGTAACTAATACCAGCTGTACCAACACCAATATCTCCATATCTCCAATGTTGACCATCACCGCCATAACCAGCACCGCCATTTCTACCAGAATCAGTCTGGCCTTTGCCAGGACCATATTCAGCAGAATAGCCTTGTTCGTCAGCAGATATTGTTGAGCCAGAATCTACATCAAGATCGCCATCCAAATTGATTGTAACTCCCACACCATCAGAATCATCAGTGTGATAGCCCTCAAGAATTAAGGTTGAATTATTAGTTACTGTCAAATTATTTAGATTATACTCACCATCGCTAGTGGGGTTACCACTCTCATCAAAACCCCAGTTAGTTGTCAAACTTAAATCTTCATCAACAGTAAGGTTTCTCGATGAACTATCAAAAATAAAAATCGAACCCGCCTGACCATCTCTGTCACTGTCACCGCCCCCAGAGCCACCACCTACAATGATATTTTCCGAGGCAAGAGTAAGACCGGAAGAATAATAGATAGCTATTCGCCCGCCTCCACCACCACCGCCAGAAGCAGGAGATGAACCGCCATTGGCAGAAATATCTCCCCCGCCAATAACTTCATCTGCTTTAATATAAATTCCACCACCTGATCCGCCACCTGCTCTACCATGAGTACCGTCACCTCCATCAGCAGATAATATTCCTTCAACTGAAAGGTCCCCCGAAAGATCTAACTTTATTAATCCACCCCCACTACCGCCTTCGGGGTCTCTGCCGCCACCCGAACCTAAAGAGTTGGGGTTAAAATTTGAGCCAAAACTAATCCCACCTAAACCAGAATCACCTGAAACAATACTAGCATTACCACCGTTACCTCCATAAGCTCCTCCACCTCCTCGGCCAATCCAAGTTGTACCTGGTGCAGTACCAGACACAGCTGGATAACCTTGGCTGTCAGCAGAAATTGAAGAACCCGACTCAATATTAATATTACGGGCATTTATTGTTACACCTGTATCCGTACCTGTATCTGCCTCTAAGGTTAGCGTAGCATTATTAGTAATAGTTATATCCTGATAGGTATACTCACCGGCTGACCAGGTAGTATCTGTAGAGATCGTAATATCCTCCCCTGCATCGGCGGTCGTAAATAAGGGGAAAATAAAGTAAGCAGCGACTAAGACAAGGAAAAAGCCGCACAGAAAAAGAAAAGATTTTAATCTATTTCTCATGCTAAAAATTTTAATTCAACTTTATTATAACACAACTAAAGATCTATCTCACCCCCCTCTTTTAGCTCCTTGTTATTAACCTGCCTATCTTCTTGTTCGTCTTGGCCTTGTTTGGGCCCAACATCACTATCAATCTCCTCAATTTTAGTCGAGTCTGGTTCTTTCTCTATCTTAACCTCACCTGAATCGACATTGGCCTCCAATTGACTATCTGATTTTTTTGGGGCTGGAGAGACTTCACCCCCCACCTCTTCCGCCTCTTTCTCTTCTTGAGCAACTTTCTTAATAGCCTCCTCCCTCTGCTCTCTAACCGCTTCTTCATGGTAGTCCATAACTTTTCTAGCCAACCTATATGGCTCCGGCACATCAGTAAATTGAACATTTTGTAGTTCCCCAGCCGTCTGGATATCTACTGTTCCAAAATTAAAGTAGGTCGCCAGCAGGCCTTTAACATCGGCCTTAACATCTTCGACATCTACCAAATCAACAGCCGAGAGATTTCTGCTAAAAAGACCTGCCTGATGAATATCTATCAGCCTCTTGTCTGTAACAATGTATACGTCTAAATAGAAGTTCATCCAGGCAACAATCATCATCCCCATTACAAAAAGCAGATAGGCGCTAATTATAGCTACGGCAACTTTGTAATCTAGGGGGCCATCTAATAACAGAAAACCACTATTAATCATTACAACAAAAACCACCAGGGGCAGAGCAACCATAATAAATCCGATTAGACTAAAACCAAAAAAACTAAGTGGATGACGACGGAAAAACAGATTAACCTTCTCCCCAGTCTGCCTTCCCGGAAATTGAATTCTTCTCTCTTTTCTATTGTTCATAAATTAAATTACAAAAATCAAAAACAAACTAATGATAATAATTAATAGTGATAAAATAACATAGCCATAAACAACTATTTTAGTTAGATCCCCAACAAAACCAAATCGCCAGATATGATAGAGGGCAAAGTAGCTAAAAATAGCAAAGATCAAGACAAAAGCTAAATATGCAAGTAAGACAAATATCATATCAACTTATTCTCACCTCCTTCCGGATCAATAAATTTTTTACCCAAATGAAGATAGGCGTTCTTGGTCGCTACCCTACCCTGAGAGGTTCGATCCAAAAAACCAATCTGCATTAAATATGGCTCATAGACCTCCTCGATTGTTTCTTTCTCTTCACTAACTGCGGCCGAAAGGGCTTTTAAGCCCACCGGTCCACCAGAGAAATTATTAATTATTACCTCTATTATACTCCGATCGATCTCATCTAAGCCCTTCTCATCAATTGCCAACATCTCCAAAGCAGACTGAGCAGTGGCCTTATCAACCACCCCATCAGATTCTACTTGAGCATAATCCCTAACTCTTTTTAAAATCCGGTTAGCGATTCGGGGGGTCCGCCTTGATCTAGTGGCTAGCATCTCTGCTGCCTGCTCATCAATCTCCATCTCTAAAATACCGGCCGAGCGCTTAACAATCCGCTTGATATCTTCATCACTATAGAAAACAAGTCGATGAACAGCGCCGAACCGATCCCTTAGAGGAGAGGAGATAGAGGCCGCCTTAGTCGTAGCGCCAATAATGGTAAACTTGGGCAAATCTAAGCGCAGAGTACGAGCCGATGGCCCCTTGCCAACAATAATATCTAGTGCCTTATCTTCCATCGCCGGATAGAGCACCTCTTCAATCTGTTTGTTAAGCCGATGAATTTCATCAATAAAAAGAATATCCCCATCGGAAATATTGGTAAGCAGAGAGGCCAAGTCGCCAGCCCGCTCAATAGCCGGACCGGAGGTGATTCGAATGCTCGATCCGGTCTCCTTGGCAATGATATTTGCCAGAGTAGTCTTACCCAAACCAGGCGGACCGTGGAGCAAGATATGCTCTAGGGCTTCATCCCGACCTTTAGCTGCCCTAATAAAAATATCTAGATTTTCCTTAACTCTGCTTTGGCCGACAAACTCTTCCAAGCTCTCCGGACGTAGAGTCAGATCGATCATCTCCTCCTGCTCGTCAGTAACTTTTGGATCCGTAATCTCTTCACTCATAATTAGAAAAAATAACCTTATAGACTAAGTTTAGTTTAACATAATTTAGATAGTATAACTAGCTAATATTAGAGAGAGCCGCCTTAACAATCTTTTCACTATCTTTTAGATCACTATCAACCATTCGCAAAGCTGTTTTAGCCTCCACTTGGTTATACCCAAGCTCAAGTAAGGCCTCGTAGGCCTCTGCCTTAGGACCGCTTCCTTCCAAGCCTTCAATTCCCTTCCGAGCAATTACATCAGAAAGTTCAGCGATGATCTTCTGAGCACCTTTCTTACCAATTCCCTTAGCCTCTGTAAGTACATCAACACTACCTTCGCTAATAGCATCTTTAATTGAAGAGACACTCAAAGAAGAGAGTAAGGCCTGAGCTGCTTTAGGGCCAACCCCGGAAACCTCAATCAAGCTCTCAAACAGATCCAGCTCACCAATATTTAAGAAGCCGTAAAGATCCTCACTCTGCTCTGTTAAGTAGTGGTGAATATATAGCTCGATTCTTTCACCAACCTTAAACTTATCAATCAGCTTCTCACTGACATTTATCTTATATCCAATACCAAAACCCTTAGCAGTCACTACAAAGACCACCAGATAATCCTCACCTATTTTTTTAATCTCTCCTGCCAAATATCCGATCATAAATATTTAATTATTTCTCTAATTTCTCCAAATCATCATCCGTAATTCCAAGTTGATCCAATATCCAAATATGCCTATCATTGGCCGGATCATATTTGCCAATACTAAATCTTCTTACCTCGTCAGGACTATCAGCCACTACCTGCCAAACTCCAATCTGACCTTCTCGATAAGCAATATCTTTAGTAAAACAAACTCCCGGGGTTTTACAATCGCTACCCCTGAAGGTTCTAACACATCGTTTCCAAGCACTTGTTTGAGCTTTTTCCCTAGCTTTCTCCGAATCCTGATCTTTTAATAAATTACTCAAGTAAAAATATTTCTCCATTATTTCATAGACACCTCTAAAATCTCTCTTCTCTCCTTCTGCCGCTGCTCTTAACAGGCCGATAGAGGCAATAGACTCATTTATTCGCCATAAATAGGCTTGCCTAACAACCCTAGCCTCCCTACTCTCTACAAAAGCCGCTTCATCGGTGTCATCTACAGACAACCTTACTTGCCTTTTTAGCTCTCTTAAATTGCCTTCTCTCTTTGCTAAATCATCCAAATCAAACTCCGGATAATCTAATGATGGATTTTCAATCTCACCAGCAAGAAAAGCCTCTTTTTGAGCAGCTCGATACTTTTTTTCTCCAGACAATAGTAAGGGTGGCTCAATTTTGCCGTTTTTAATAAAATCTTCAAACCATTCATTATCAAGCTTTTCTGCTCTTTCTTGATTATTTTGTCTTAAAGTTGGTTCTAATTCATTCATAATTGAACATTCAAGCTTATATCTTCTCTTCCATTTGATAAGCACTTTGACCATCTCGATAAAAGCTTTTTATCTCTTTGGCGATAATTGCTCCTCTTCTCTTATACATCTTAATTGCCTTCTTATTATCCCTTCTGACTCGATAGATTAATTTATTAATTCCATTTTGCCTAGCCCGTTTAAGAACAAAATCAAATAACTTAGTACCTACACCCTTTCTTCTATGTTTTTCACTAACGGCTACCTTACCCATCAGCCAACTATTTTTATTTTGAGGCTTGTAGAATGAAAAAGCGGCTATTTCACTACCAATCTCCGCCACAACAACTAGATTATTTTCGACTCTCTTTTTTAGCTTATTTCTACTAACCTTGTTTTGAGGAAATATCTTATTGTCTAAAAATAATACTTCTTCTAAGTCCTTGTCTTCCCCCATCCTAATTAATACATCTTCCTTCATTTCACAAAACTTTTCTCCGGATTAACAATAAAACCTTTCAAGTCTCTTCTGCCAACGATCATTGGATACATTAAATGCTCTCTTTTAGATATGTTTACTTTGGCATGGAATGTTTTTCCCGAAAGAGTGATTTTCGGTTTAATCACAGGCCTTATACTACTGCCATGAGATGAGTGAACTATAGCCACATCTATAATATGTTTGTCTTTTAACATTTTAGGTTCATAATCTTCACACATTTTTCTAGCCTCATCGGCCGAAACCGATTCAGGTAGATCAAAAGAGTCGAAAAACTCTATCGACTTTTTGTATCCCAGATCTCTAGCCAACTCCCTTTCAACAGAGCTAAAACCGGCACCCGTATCTATCTTGGCTTTCACTTCTGCCTTTTTCTTCTTTCTCCCCTCAATCTTGACCTTCTCTACAAAACCAACCATTGGCCTGCCCGTTGCCTCCTCAACCTCTCTTTCAATCTCTCCACCAAAAAGCTCTTTGGCAATTCTTACCGCCTTGGTTGAGTTTTTTATCTTTAGCCCCTTTACTCTTCTTAGTCTATCTCGCAGTGGAGCCAGATTAGCATTTTGAATTGAAAGCCCTGGCCTAGCGTTAAGCTCTAAAATCATTGGCCCTTCGTTCTTGTCTAGAACAAAGTCCAAACCCAAATAGCCAATATCGGTAAGTTTTTGAATTTCAGAAGACATCTTGAGCATATCGTCCCAATAAGGGATCTTAAGCCCATGAAGCTTAACCTTGTTATTGCTGGGCAACCGAGAAACTTCATGACCGTGGTAGATAGCATGGGTAGTAATGCCACTGGCTATCTCAATACCAATGCCTAGTGCTCCGGCATGAAGATTGGCTCTGCCATCGGACTCTTCTGTCGGCACCCGAAGCATGGCCATCACCGGCACCTGATTAAAAACAATAATTCTAATATCAGGAGTTCCTTTATAGGTATACTTCTTAAAGACCGGGTGGGTAATTACTTTCTGTTCAATAAAGGCCACATCCGGAGTGGAGTGCATGGAGTAGGAACCATCTAGAATATCTAGGCAGTGAATCTTCATCTGCTCGATATCAATTGTTGAGCCATCGGTTCTAATCCAGCCCTCTTTGGTCTTAGCAAAGACAACCATAATACCCTCTCCGCCAAAACCCATAGCCGGCTTAATTACAAAAGAGTTGGGTAGGTTCTTCCAATCAAACTGTTGGACATCATCTGGAGTTTTAAACTCAGCAAAAATATTTGGCACCGGGTACTCATTGTCATCTAGGAGTTTCTTGTGCCCAAGCTTATCATCAGCTAATCTAGTTGCCGGTTTTAGATTATTAGGACGGATATATATCAAATTACGAGCGTTCATCCCTAAGATTTTGTCCGGGCTAGCCATCAATTATTCCTCCTGTTTGTTAATTACATCGCCAAAACGCAAGTACTCTCTAATTCTTAGGCCTGTCCATCTGCCCACACTTAAATTAAAGATAATAACTGCAATAATGCTTTCTGGGTGGAGCAACAAGAAGTTCTGGAGTAGAGGCCATCTTACTAGAAGAGTGGCTAAGATAGAGATGATTAGTGTTTCAAAAGTAAGCTTGATTGTCTCGGGCAAACCTTTCTCGATCTCCGCCTCAATAAACTTCTCAGCTAAAATTATCATTAGAAGCATAGAGAAGACCGTCGCCTGAGCAATATTGGTAAAGTCAAAGTAGCCTGATAGAACTAGAAAGATAACCATACCCAGAGCAATTACGGTTAGAGTTATCGACATTCTGGGCAAATAGAGCAGACGGTATTTTTGGAGCAGAAACCTCATAAAAGTACCTAGCAAGATAATAGTGATAAACAGAATTAGGCCGTACTGGATACCAATGTCTAGAAAAATTATGGTTAAAATTGAGGGCAGGTAGATACCAAAGACTCGAAAGCCAATAACCTGTCTTGAAAATGAGACAAGAGTAACCACGATCGGCAGAGCCAGAACTAAGATCATGGTCTTCTCCGGCACACCTGACCTGAGGGCAAAATCAACCCCTCTAGCCAGAGCACCACTAAGCCAGAGCCAGAAGATTAAGACTAGAAGTAGAAAGTAGATTAGGTATTGAACAGTTTTATTCATGATTAATTCCTTTTCTTAAATGTATATATTAATCTATCAATATTTAGTTGATTAGGCAAATGAATCCTGACTTTCTTCTTGTTTGGGGTTGTTTAAAAAACTAGCCGCTTTTTCCGGAGAGACAACATCGATCACCAACCCAGAACCCAGTTCATAGCCACCAAAGTTACTTACCCGGGGAGTAATCTCAATATGCCAATGATAGTAATCTTTTAAGTGTGGCTCATTCTCTAATCTGGGTGGAGTAGTATGGATATAGTAGTTATATGGTGGCTGGTTAAGAGCCTTATCATATTTAGTTAGCACTTGATCAAAGACCTCCGCTAAAGCTAATCTCTCTGATCTACCAATATCCTCAAAGAAAAGCTCATGGCGCTTGGGCATGATCCAGGCCTCAAAAGGGAAACGGGCCGCCCAGAAAGTAAAGGCAATAAATTTATTATTCTCTCCAATAATTCTAATCTTGTCTTCCAGTTCGTTTTTAATTAAGTCACAATAAACACAGCTGCCATGTTCTTGATAATATTTTTTAGTAGTTTTTAGTTCTAGATCTACCCGAGGCGGAATAACTGCAGAGGCCATCAGCTGAGAGTGAGGATGAACGATACTAGCACCCGACTCCGGACCAAAGTTATGGATAACCATAGCATATTCTACCACTGGATTTTTTTTGAAAAAATTAATTCGCTTTTGATAGATATGATAGTACTCTTCTAAAGTAGATCTTTTTAGATCTTCTAGTTCTTTATCATGGTCTTTTAAGATAATCACATCATGACCGCCCAGACTCTTGTAGCTGGGATAGAAATCCCCGCCTTGCTCAGTTACCTCATCCTCATTAACAAAGGCCGGATAGAGGTTGGGAATCACATAGACATTATCTGTCTCATACTCTTTAATCGACGTCTTATACGCCTTATTGTTTTCCATGCAGAAAGGACAGTCTTTTTTAGAGACTCTCTTAGCAGAGGTGGCGCTAACAAAATCTTGAGGCCGCTTGGACCTACCGGGAGCAATTACCACCCACTCACCTGTAGTCATATTTTGACGTAATCTAGGCACTTACTTAACCCTCCTTCTTTTATCTTACACTACTACTAGCACAGATCGCACAGGCCAGCCCATCGGCAACATCATCGGGCTTGGGCACCTTATCTAAAGATAAAATCGCTTTAACCATATTGCCAACCTGAGCCTTAGTTGCCTGACCATAACCACTAACGGATTGTTTGATCTGTAGAGGTGTAAAACTCTTTATCTTTCTTTTTTTGCTAGCCGCCGCTAGAACTATCACTCCTCTGGCCTGACTAACTACAAAAGCAGTTTTCTGGTTTTTAAAAAAGTAAAGTTTCTCAATAGCCACCAGATCTGGCTGACTCTCCTTTATTATATCACAAGTGGCCTTGTAGATCTTCTTTAATCTCTCCGGTTCAGAAGTATTTTTACTAGTACTAATCAGTCCACAATCTAAGTACTTCTCTTGCCCATCCTTTTTTTCAACCAACCCCCATCCTACCCTAGCGATACCGGGGTCGATTCCTAAGATCTTCATCTAATTTCATTTAATATTTTATCCTCAATATCAAAATCAGCATAGACCGACTCAACATCATCATGGTCCTCGAGCTCATCCATCAAGTTTAGTATTCGTTTGGCAGTACTTTTATCCTCTATCTTCACCTCAATCTTGGGCTCCCAGGTAAACTCAGCTTCTTTAGCCTTAATCTTGTTCTGTTCTAACTTCCGCTTTACTTCATGAAGCTGGCTGGGGCTAGTGTAGACCAACAGACCGTCATCCAACTCCTGATAGTCCTCTGCACCAAACTCAATAATTGGCTCAAGTAATCTATCTCGGTCTTCTTCGCTGGCTACCTCTATCAACATTTTACCTTTCTTCTCAAACTTCCAAGCAACAGAGCCTTTCTCTGCCAAACTGCCCTCATGATCACGCAAAATTCCTTTCAAGTCCGATAATGTCCTATTACGATTATCTGTCATGATATTGATAATAATGGCGACTCCGCCTGAGCCGTAGGCCTCTAATCTGTCCGACTTATACTCTTCGCCTTCTAGTTCACCGGTGCCTTTCTTAATCGCTCGCTCAATATTACTTTTAGGCATATTGGCCTCTTTAGCCTTATCTACTACCATAGATAAATTAGGGTTCATATCAATATCTCCGCCACCCTCCCTAGCGGCAGTTGATATCATCTTAGATAGCTTACTAAAAAGCTTACCCCTTTTCTTATCTTGTCTGCCCTTACGGTGCTTAATATTCGCCCACTTGGAATGTCCTGCCATAGTAACTAAAAAATTAAAAACTATTTCTCTTTAGTAAAGAATAGGGTAGAAAAGAAGTTTTTTCAAGGGAAGATGGCCAAAACAGTTGACTAAGAGACAAAAATATGGTAAATAATAATTAGTGAACAAGCACCCAGAAAGGAAGATGGTAGATCATGACCGAAAAAGACGAGACGGGAATCTATTTTCTGGATCACCAAATAATGTCTCTTGGGGAAATTCCTGAAGCCGGGGAGGCAGATTCAAGACTGATAACCGAATTACTTGATCCTGGCAAAAAGGTCCTTTTACTCATTGACTCTATTGGAGGAAACTGCCAAATAGGCTACTCGCTTGCCAACGCAATTCAAGCTCATGGAAATGTTACTGGTCTGGTAGTTAGGGTTTGCAAGTCAATGGCTAACGTAGTCCTTCAGTCTTGTCAAACAAGACTGGCAGTACCTCAAGCAACCTTCTTATTCCATTCACTTGCTGATAGACTAGAGATCAAATTTATTGATCTCATGGATGATGATTGGGTCAGAGAAAAGCAAAAAGAGGCCCAAACACATCAGCAAAGATACTACCACTACATTACTGGTAGATCGGAAAACATATCCATAGATGATGTCAGGCAATGGTGCAAAGAAGAAATGGAATTCTCAGCACATAAAGCCTGGAAGCTAGGACTAATCGACGGAATAGCCGTTGAGGCAACGCTAGGCATTTCTAGGCCGAATAATTAATTGTATTGTCCAATTATCTATTCGGCTCTTTTTATTTCTATCAAACAAAATCGGAAGTCCGACTTCCGATTTGCCATTAGTAGCTAAATCAGCTAGTTTAAAAAGGCTAGTGTACCTTACAAAGAAAGGAGAAGGTTATGATAGAAAAATGCCCACATTGTCAATCTTATTTCTGGAAATGTAACGGTTGGCCTGAAGCTTATCTGGGCCAAATAGGCAACCATGATCTTTTTCTGGTATATAGTCCGGGTAGTAGTACTCATCTACTGCTCGCCTCAAGATACAAGCTGATTCAGTCAAGCCAAACAACAGTTAGCAGAAGATCCCAGCCGATTGGAACATACATTTTGGGATGCAAGCCATATGATCATAGAACTCTAAGAGAACTTCTCCCACATCGGCCTCCGCACCACAGAGTATGCAAACAGTGCGAAGAAGCTATCAGAAAGATTGGAATACTAGGAGAAGAGATGATCAAAGACCCACTCAGTTTGCCTTTTCCAAATAATAATTTCCCAAAAATCATAAGTATTCAAGAGTTTGAATTATGGTGGGCCATTAACAACGAGGCTCGACATATAGTAAGCCATACTACACATAATATTTTCACTGGAGAACAATCACCGATGGAAAATATAGCCACCCAAGACCACAAAGCAATTTGTGGGACAAGTAGCGTAGAAATTAATTGGAATAACGACCAAGGAACACCAATCTGCAACGACTGTGCTGAAATATTATTGGCGTTTGGTGTCTATTAACTGCTTTGTTAATCGCTATATCTCATTAGCACTTTCAAAGCTATTTTTATTTATTCTAATAGTTAAGAGAACCCACTAACTCTTTCAATTGAGAAACTTCTTTGTTAAAAACCGTTGCTGCTTGATTGTTCATAAAGTAATCCATTTTCTTATCCCAAGCCTGGTAGTCTGAAGTTTCTCCACTCTCTGCAGCAGTCTCTAGATCATCTTCTAGTTCTTCTTGATTATCACTCCAGAGATACAATGTAATGCCTAAAAGCTCATCTTCATCATTTAAGAGGGCTGTATTTAAGGAAAGATCGGGGCCGAAACCATTGCCATCTCTCATGAAAAAATAGACTCCTCTAATTTCACCACTATCTGATGAAATATATTTCATATCAGATTTTCTAGCAATATTTGCCCCAAATAAATTAGCTTCGGTTACAGATAAATCAGAGCCTTCTATGGTTTGATTACTATAGACAGAACTTAAGAAATTGTATGCTCTTTGGGCACTATCATTGGATGAAATGTAGTCATTCTTACTAATTAACTCTAGTTTGTTATAACCAGAAAAATCATCATCACCTGGAAAATCTGAGAATAAATAAGTTATATTTTCTGCATGTCTAACATCTATGGCAGGATTCTCATTCTTAGTAACCCTTCCCCAGCTTTTCGGGTACTCAAAACTTAAACCCTCATCAATATCAGTATATGTTCGTAAATTTGAGCTTTCTGTATCTCCTTCATCATCATTAGTCGATTCTTGGTCTTCTCCCTGAATCTGCTCCACTTGGCTCTCAAGCTGATTGATTTGAGATTCTAACTCTTCTCTCTCTGTTTGGGCAACTTGGCTGGTTAAATAATAGCTGCCAAAGCCGACAATTAATCCTGTCAAGAGAATTGAAAGGAGTACGGAAGTTGTTTTGTTCATGGTTTTCATATTATTTGTCTTTCTTACTAAACATTTTACCAAAAATTCAAACAATTGTTTAATTTACCCAGCGACCCTCCCCACCGGTGGTTAATTTAATGGAAAACCGGAAGTCCGACTTCCGATTTATTTTATCTTACCCAATATTCCTCTCCATCACTACTTAGCTCTACTGTACCCATTTCATCTGTTCTTAATATCTCTATATTGTATTCCCTCAGTAAATCCAGCACATCTTGCTTGGGGTGGCCGTAGCGGTTATCCCTGCCAGCTGAAATAATGGCTGTTTCGGACTTAGTGATATCTAACAGTTCTTTAGTCGTGCCGTTACTGGCCCCATGATGAGATACTTTTAACACCTCAACCTCTTCTAATAAATTCTTCTCTTCAAGCTCCTGCCAAACTCTCTCTTCTCCATCTCCGGTCAATAATATCTCTACTTTGCCAATATCCAAGATCATTACTATCGAACTATCATTTAAGTTACTTTCTGTCTGATTATTGAGACTAGTTAGGGGGTAGATAATCTCTATCTTGGCTTTCTTGTTCGGCCTGATAATATCACCATAGTTGGCAATCTCTACCTTTTCATTTTTAATTTTATCCCTAAACTCCTTATATCTATTAGTAGTATGACTAACTCCGGTATAGTAAATCTTGCCAACTTGGTAGTCTTCTAGAATATAGTTTAGGCCGGTTATATGATCACTGTCGGGATGAGTTAAAATCATATACTCAATTTGAGTATCACTTACTGGCATATGCTTGCCCACTTGAGCCAAAACTGCCTTACTTGGCCCGCCATCAATTAAGGCCTGCTTGTTATCTCCAAAATCAACCAGGATACTATCGCCTTGGCCAACATCTAAAAAATATACTCTTACTTTGTCTTCTAAGGCGTAGCTGTAATAGATCTGGGAGTAGATAAAGACAGCTAAAAGGACCAGTAGTGCAATTAAGTAGTTAGAGAGTCTCTTCCTCTTCTGCTCTGCCATATTTAATAGTTATATACCCTATCAAACCGTAACTTATTAACAATAGCCAGATATTAAACCAACCTATCTCCAAACTTGCCAGGGGTAGACTGCTGCCAATCTCTGCCACCCACACTATATATTCTAACAAAACCCCATAGAAAGTAGCCAGTAGCCTAGCTAGGGGTAGAACTATTAACCCCAGACCAACTAAACCCAAGCCAATAAACATCAAATATGGTATCAGGGGTAAGACTAGCAAGTTTGCCAGAGGAGCGATTAAACTAATTCGAGAGAAAGTAAAAAGAATCAAGGGAAAGGTAAGCAGTTGAGCCGAAAGGGTCTCAATTAAAACCAGGTTTAGGAAGCTTGGTAGTTGGTAGCTTAGCTTATCGATAACCCTCTTTATTATTGGAGAGAAGAAGAAGAGACCAAAAGTAGCCAGAAAGGAGAGCTGAAAGCCTAGGTCATAGCGAACGATGCTTGGCTTAAATAGGCTCATGGCAAAGGCCGAGAGCAGAATTAAAACCAATTTATCGGCCTGCCTGCCGCGAGTAGTACCAAGCAAAACTATCCAACCCATAACCCCGGCCCTAACTGCCGGTGGAGTTGCCCCAACCATTAGCACAAAGAATACTATTGCCAGACTGCCCAACCAGAAAGCCAAATTGATAGAAAAGTTTTTAGTTGTCTTAAAAAACACACTGATGAGAATAGTAATATTAAAGCCAGAAACCACTACAATATGAATTAACCCGCTATTAACAAAAGCCTCTTTCAATCCCTCTCCAAAGCCAGCTGTCTGGCCGAAGAGCAAGCCATTAAAAAGAGCCTGGTAGGGCTGGTTGAATAACCTATCTGAAACGCTAAGTAGGACTTGCTTTAAGTTATAGATCAAACTAACTAGTCTAACTTTTAACTCTTCTACAAAGCTCTCCGATCGATACTGCTCACTAGTTACCTCCAAACTATCCGGATAACTAGTAGCATATATTTTCTGGTTGGCCAAATAGGCTTGGTAGTTAAAATCGGGATATATCTTTGGCTCAAAAAGCTTAGAGCTAAACTTAACCTCCTGGCCATAATTGTACTGGTCTTGACTGATATCTAGAGTAAGTAATATCTTGCCTGAAATATTATCAACTGTTTTACTATCTAACTCTATTTCTATTGGGCAGATCTGATAACGGTTCTTATCAATTAGTTTTTCCGGCTGAGCACAGATCCAACCATTTACTGCTGCTTTATTACCAGTGTAGTTAGAAATATGGCTATTATTTTTTATGGGCAACTGATAATGGTAGGTAACTATACCCACAACAAAAAATATTAGACTAACAACTATTAATCTAAATTTAGGCTTAATTAGAAACAGTATAATTAACAGAGCAGCTATAACCACTAGAGAGTAGCCAATATTACCACGCCTCTCTAAAATAAGGGGCTGGAAGAAAGAGCTAATAAAAAGAGAGAGAAGAAATGAACCTAAAATTAGGCTTAACTTAGCCGATAATCTCATATATTAGCTCTAATTATACTCTTCTAGTTAGCCAGAATAAAATAGAAGTGGTAAAATATATGATATAATCTAATTAAAGTAAATAACCTAACTAACGCCTTAAAGGAGGGAGTTGTTGGAGTGGCAAAGAAATCATATAAATATATCTTATTGGTCTTAGCAATTGTACTGCTAACCGGCCTTTCTGGTTGTTCGGGTGGAGATAGTGAGCAAGCAACTGATAGTACCGATCAAACCAATCAACAGGATAGTACTCAGGATCAAAATACCGATCAAGACAGCGATCAAGAGACTGAGACTGAGGCTCAAACTGGAGAGAACTTGCTAACCATAGATGGCGATACAGTAGAGCCCAACCAAAGAGAGAAGCTAGATTTTGCCAATAAAAAATCCCAACAATGGCAGTCCAATGCTAAGCTGGTTGCCGTTCAAGTTGAGATACCCTCTTCCCTAAGAGAAGACTCTGTCTCTACCAGATACATCTACTCTTCCCCTTCTGTTAACTACTACTACTGGACCATAGCTATCTCGGCAGATAATACCAGCTATATTAGAGCACTGATTCCCAAAGAAGATTACCTAAGCTCAAACCTAGATATTATTCTTAACGACTTCTGGAAGATAAACTATGCCGAGGCTCTCCAGATTGCCGATGAGAATGGCGGTAGTGATTGGCGAGAGGCCAATGCTCTAGGGCAAGTTAGTTTAGTTTTAAGCCGGGGCCAACCGAACAACTATCACTATTGGAATGTTGAGTATGTAGCAGTAGATCAAGACGGCCAGAGAGTAGATAGCCAGAGCTACAAAGTAAAGATATCCTCATATAGCGGAGAGATAGTAGAATAGAAAAATATTTGATATAATTAAGTTAATATGAATCCAGCAGACACTTCAACCATTATTCTACCAACTTGGGACCTGCTAATAACCCTGATGATGATCGTCGGTATCGGTTATGGTATTGTCATGCAGAGAGAACGGATACTCTCTACCCTAGTTGGCACCTACATCGGCATGGCCGTAGCCCAAAACTGGGGGCCAAAAGTTTATGATTTTTTTACCGGTGATACAGTTATGTTTAATCAGCTCTGGATTAGACTCAATGCCTCACCTTTTGCCGTTAAAGCTTTTCTATTTGCCCTAGTAGTCATAGCCCTGACTGTGAAGAGCGATTTTGCTAAAAGCATCCGTCAATCATCCAGTCCGCTCTCAGGCCTAATGGTCATAGCTTACTCTTTTCTAACCACCACTTTAGCAATTTCAGCCGTGCTTTCATTCCTCCCTAAAGCCCAACTAAACGCTATCGTTAGCCGCTCACATTTAGCCGAGTTTATCATCTCTAACTTCAACCTCTGGATAGTTCTGCCTGTAATTGCCATGATTATTGGTGCCTGGTTTGTCTCTAAAGAAGCTCCGAGAGAAGATTAAACAAGAAAATAAAAACTTCAACTATTAGAGTTGAGGTTTTTTGATACTTGAAATTTGTCTAATTCTAAGCTATACTTGCCTCATATAGATTGACAATTTGGGTCCGTAGCTCAATGGTAGAGCAACAGCCTTTTAATAGTGCTTAAAGGGCTACTACTTGCGAAAGCAGTAGAATAAATTAAACTTTGTAAATTGCGGGAAACTCTGGTTAGATCTTGAGATACCCAATGGGTAACAACTCTCAAGTGCAGACAATCCGCAGCCAAGTCTCGTCAAAACGAGAAAGGTTCAACGACTATAATCAAAGCACCTAAATCAAGTTGATATGGTGAAGGGATAGTCTGATCTTTATGGCGACATAAAGCTAACATAAATATTTAAGCTGTGGGTTTCGGGTTCGAGTCCCGACGGACCCTATTTGAAATTTATATGGCTAAAGAGGGGAAAAGAGATTACAAATTGCGCCCAAACCATATCAAAGAAAAGTGCAAAACTCTTCGCAGGAAGGGTTTTTCTTATAAACAAATTTCAGGCAAAATGAATATACCTAAAACAACTATCTATGACTGGACAGGAAATATAAATTTATCAAAAAAAGCCCGCGAAAGAATAAAAAATATCATAAAAAATGTGCTCTTAAAGGTAATTATAGCTCAAAAAGGGTTTATTCTAGAAAAAATATTACCAAGCCCCAAAAATGGTCTACCAAATTAGTAGATGTAATCGGCCATTTTATTTTTGATGGTAGTATCGGTAAATACTGTTGCGATTACTACAGCAAAGACAAAGCTCAAATTGATCGAATGAAAAGTAATTGTAAGCAATTGTTTGATGTCTATCCTATAACAAAACACAGAACCAACGGCACCACTAGAATTTCGTTTTATTATGTAGAACTTTCTAATTACGTCAAAGTTAAAAGAAATGAATTATTTGAATATCTTGAAGATGCACCAAAAGAACATAAATTGACTTATTTGAAATCATTTTACGATGATGAAGGTGGGGTAATCTACAGTGGCAGAAGAGTAATCGGTTGCCAGTACTGCAATAAAACACTAACTTTTGTGCAAAAGATGCTAAAGGAGTTTGGCATAAAGGGAAAGATTAACTCAAAACAAACTCAAATCAACATAACTCGCAAGGAAAATTTAATTAAGTTTAGAGATAATATAAATTTCTCACCTGGTATATATATTAATCCAAACAGAAAAAATTCAATTTGGAATAAAAAAATTGAAAAAAAAGAAATAGTAGATCTAATTATAGATTCCTATGAATAAGCATTAGAGCCTCTGCTCAGGTAGAGGATGCTCGTGCCTTCTCTTCTTTCTCTGCTCCAGCTCACATATATGTTTTCTTTTCTTGTCAAAATATCTCTCGACATTAAAACCAAAACGACGGATGATCTTGGCTCCATAATCTCCTCCCAAAAAGTGAGGCATTAGAACAAAATCGGCTCCCTTTTCATATAGCTTCTTGGCATCGTCAATCTGATGGGCAACTACAATAATCACAACATTCTGGTTATTCTCTTTCAATCTCTCTATCAAATCCACATTCACCTCATAATCAGGAATGGTAGAGACCACCATCTTAGTTTGTGATAGATCCAGCTCACTAAGCAAGTCTGGGTCAGCGGCATCACCGTAAAGATGGTCTATCTCTTCATTTTCTAATTCGTCAATAACTTCCGGATCATTGTCGATAACCAAATGCTCCTCAGAAATATTCTTCATGGCATCAATTAGGCTATGACCAATCCGGTTATAACCAAACAAAATCACATCAGGTTTTTTAATTTCGTTATCAGTCTTTCTTTCTTTAACATTTTCTCTTTCAAAAATTTTTAAAAAACCAGACAAGTAAGGATAAATTTGATTACTGTAAATTATCATATAGCTAGAGGCAGCAATGGTAATTAAACCAACTAAAGCTATCAAAGAGAAGATCTCTTCATTAATATAACCATTCCTAACCCCAATTGAAGCAAAAATCAAACTAAACTCACTAATTTGGGCCACAGCCAAACCAGTCAAAAAAGCCGTTCGACGAGTATAACCCATATAGCCTAAAATAATAATTACAATTAAAGGATTACCAATTAAAACAAAAAAGGATAGAATTATCACCGGAATAAGATAATCGCCCACGGAAGTAAAGACCATTTGAGAGCCCAACCAAATAAAGAAGAGAATAATAAAGAAATCTCGCACTGGCCTGATTTTTAAAGAAATCTCATCCTTGTATGGAGAGATCGATAAGGCAATACCGGCAAACAAAGCTCCAATTTCAATTGAAAAGTCGAAGTAATAGAACAAAGTAGCAATCAGAAAAGCCCAGCCAAAAGAAAAAATAAATAATAGCTCCCTAGACTCAGCAATAAATTTGGTAATTTTTGGTAAAAAATAAATACTAAAAAGCAACAACGGAATAAATAAAACTAGCAGCTTAAGGAAAGTACCAATAACCAACTCAGAGATACTTAACCCTCCTCCAGTGGAAGAGATTATCAGAAAAACTATGACAACCGCTAAATCCTGAACCAAAAGTAAACCAACTGATAAACGACCGTAAAGACTATTAATATCACCCTTATCAGAAATTAGCTTCATTATGATAATAGTTGAACTAAAGGTTAAAGCCACCGCAATAAAAATAGCTGAAATAGAATCAAAGCCTAATAGTAGTGAAAGAAAATATCCTACCACTCCAGTAAAAATCATCTGACCAACACCAATAGCCACCGAAACTCCGCCTAATTTTTTTAAAACATTAGGATTAAGCTGTAGGCCAACAATAAATAAAAGGAGAGCCACACCCACTTGAGCTAGGCCAGCTACCAATTCGGCCGATTCCATCAAACCCAAAAGATGAGGGCTGGCTAAGATACCGGCCACGATATATGCAATGATTAAAGGTTGCTTGAACATCTTGGCAATAGCCGCCACCATAGCAGCAATAGCAATAATTAAACTAAGCTCAACAAAGACCGATTCCATCTAAAAATTCCTCCTTTATTATTAGGCTCTAACTATATTCTAACAGTTTTTTTACTATCTCTCCAACATCTTCTTAAATACATCTGTTGGTAGGTCTACTTTTCCCAATCTCTTCATTTTTTTCTTACCTTTAGCCTGTTTTTTTAGTAGCTTGTCTTTTCTTGTTCTGTCTCCACCGTAAAGATGGCCTGTTACGTCTTTTTTGTAGGCCGGCTTATCTTTCCGAGCCAATATCTCTTTACCAACTGCCGCCTGTATAGAAACAGCAAAGTTGTGCTTGGGTATAATTTTTTTAATTCTTTTGACAACGCTCTGCCCAATTTTATCGGCTCTCTCTTTTGGTACTACCTGAGAGAAAGGCTCAATCCTATCTCCGGCTAGTAGTACATCTAGCCTAACTAGGTCTGACTTAGTGTAATCAATTATTCGGTAATTAAATGAGGCAAATCCTTGGCTAATAGACTTAATCTTATCGGCAAAATCTATTAGTATTGTCCGAAGCGGGGCTTGGTAATAGAGCCTAATTCTATCGTTGCCCAAACTGTGGCTAAGATACTCAGTTCTAAGGTAGTCAGCCTCTTCCTTCTTCATCATAGTCATAATTTGACTAGCATAATCATTAGGTGAGACGATCTCTAAACTGACTGTCGGCTCCTTAATATATTCAATATCATTGTTATCTGGCACTTTGGCCGGATCGGTAGTAAAAAACTCTCTGCCTTTAGTAGTTTTTATCTCATATTTAACACTTGGGCTAGTTGTTATTAAATCTAAGTCAAACTCACGCTCTAGACGTTGGCTAATAATATCACTATGGAGTAGGCCCAAAAAACCGATTCGCAGGCCACGACCAAAAGCCGGATTAGATTCCTGAGTATACTCAATTGAGCTATCCTGAAGAGCAATCTTTGATAAGGCTTTCTTTAAGTTGTCAAAATCATCATTGACGGCCGGATAATATGATAGAAAGACCTTCGGTTGAGGACGTTTAAAACCCGCCAAGGCCTTAACTTGAGATGGGGGAGTATTAGCAGTGGTTATTGTATCGCCGATTAATACCTTATTAATATCCTTAAAGCCAGTGACCAGATATCCAATTTGACCAGCAGTAAGTTTGTTAGCCTTAACCAAACTAGGGGTGAAAATACCGACCCCTTTTGCTTTGCTAGTAGAGCCGGTAGCTAAATATCTTAGCTCCAAGTTATCCACAGAAGAAAGCTGGCCCTCAAAAACTCTAATATGGGCTATCACACCTAAATGATTGTCATAGACACTATCAAAAATTAATGCTTTGGGTTCGGCCCTACCACTACTCTCCCCTGGTGAAGGCAAGTTATCCACAACCCTATCTAGAATCTCTTCAACTCCTTCGCCTGTCTTGCCTGAGGCAAAGAGTATCTCGTCTTCATCTACCCCCAAAAGCTCAATTATCTCTCCAGCTGTCTGTTCGGGCTGAGCTTGAGGCAGATCGATCTTGTTAACCACCGGGATTATCTTTAGGTTCTCTCTCTTGGCCTTCTCCAGTGTATCTATAGTCTGGGCCTGGATACCCTGAGAGGCATCAACTAGAAGAATTGCCCCTTCTACTGCTTTTAGCGCCCGAGAGACTTCGTAACTAAAATCAATATGACCAGGCGTATCGATAAGATTTAGCTGGTACTCAACATTACTTTTAGAGTATCTCATCTGAACCGGTTGCATCTTAATAGTAATACCCCGCTCTCTTTCTAGTTCCATGCTATCTAGAACCTGCTCTTTCATCGAGCGGGCCTCTATCGTATCGGTCATCTCTATCATCCGATCAGCCATAGTTGATTTACCATGGTCAATGTGGCTAATGATGCAAAAGTTTCTAATATCAGCTCTATCAATTTGATCAACCACAACACTCCTCTCTCGCCCCGCGAAACTTTAGTGAAGTGGGGTGGTCAATATGACTGATGATACAAAAGTTTCTTATCTGAGCTATTTTAACTATTTTTTTCATAAGATAATTCCCTTAGTAGTTTTAAGTTCTTATCGTCCTTATCAATATCTGGGGTTTCAATAATACCGGGAAGTTTTTTAATGTTTGGGTGATTAACAATATTTCTAAAAGCTTGCTCGCCTATCTCGCCCTGACCAATATTGGCATGACGATCTTTTTTTGAATCTAGTTTTGATTTGGAGTCATTTAAATGAAGTACCTTCAACTTATCAATTCCTACTAGTTTATCAAACATATCGATCATACTATCAAACTCCTCTTTATCTTTTAAATCATAGCCACTAGCGAAAAGGTGGGCCGTGTCTAAGCAGACTCCCAACCTCTTGCTACCAACTTGGTTAATAATCTCGCTAAGCTCTTCAATAGTATCACCGATTATCTGACCTGCTCCGGCAGAGTTCTCTAGTATTAGATTGCCTTTAGTTGATTTAAAAATCTGCCCTATAGCTTCAACTACCCTGCCTATACCATCAGCCCTACTCTGCTTACCTTTACCCGAACCTAAGTGAGTAATTACTCCTTCCGCTCCGATCTGCTCACACTTTTTTATAGCTGTGCCAAGGGCGCTAATTGAGTTGGTATAGATATGTGGGTTTTTAGAGCCAAGATTAATTAAATATGGGGCATGTAAAAAAACTGGGCCCAAACCGGTCTTTTCTAATTTATTTCTAAACTGACTAACTTCTTTTTTATTATATAAATCAGTCTGCCACCCTCTGGGGTTACCGGAGAAAAACTGCATTGAAGTAGCACCTACTGCCTGGGCTAGATCAACTGTACCAACTAGACCTTTAGTTAGAGATATATGAGCACCTAGAATCATATGATTACTCCCCCGGCGGGGTAATGGATTGGAGGTCTTGGGGATCTACAGTCTCAGGGATATCTTGAGGAATTTCCTTGCTCTTTTCACCCATAAAGATCTTTTGGATATCTCCTTTGATAACCAAGTTGTTGTCTTCTAGAACTAACCCATCAATATTTTTCAAAGGTTTTTCTAGAGAAGATTGGTAGTTAGCCAAAGCCCTATCGACAATATAGTCGGCGATAAAGGCCGGAATAGGTAACTGGCCAACTTTTAATCCTTTAATATCACTATATAATCTCTTATTCTCCACCTTTGGCATTACTTTGGCTGTTAGGTAAAGATTAGAGTAGTTCCTATCACCTACTTTGCCAAAAATTTCCATATAACTATCTTCTACTGCTAGGTTGGGGTGTTCTAAAATATTGTTACTTGCCAGCAGGCCTGTCAGCTCCGACTCGCTTAGAACCAATCTATCTGAACCACCAATTACCGCTCTGGCTACTTTCTGCTCAAACTGGTCTTGGATCTGGCTGTTGGCCTCTACTTGCCGGCTTGGTTCTGGCCCACTGCCGAAGAAAAGTGAGCTAAAAAGAGGTATTTGAGCAATACCACTGGCAGAGATAATATAGAGGATAAAAAATATTACTAGTAGAGTAAAGATTGAGCAGCCCCAGCAGCAACCCCGGGCTCGGCCCTTCTTCTTTTTTTTACTATCTAAATTTTTCTCTACTGGTTCTTTGCCCTGCTGATCTTCTTTTTTTAGATTATCTAGTTTTCTGCTCTTAATTTTCTTGGCTCGACTACCTTCTTTTCTACTCTCTGCCATAGCTATCTCCTCTCTTTTTTATTAAATATTTATCTAATATATTAATATACTAACTCCTTTTAAACAGATCAATCTTGGGAAACCACCTAAAGACTAGCTTATACTCACTACAACCAAGAAGCTTAGCCGCTAGTAGATAGACTAGAATGCCTAAACCAGCCGCTACTGCTGCCTGGCCTAGAATGCCTGTGCCTGTATCAATATTTAAAAGGATGCTAGCTAAGTATTTTCCGGCCTGAATAGCCATACCGGCAAAGATTGTAGCGATAAGTATCTTAGTAGTTGAGGTTAATATCTTCAAGCCATCGATCTGCTTAATTTTTTTACGCAATAGTACTCCCAAGAGACCGGCTTGGAAGACTGAGGAGATAGAGAAGGCTAGAGCCAGACCGGTTGGACCCAAATCAAGAGTTAGACTGCCACCAAAATCTCTGGTTAGAATAAAACTCAAGAAAATATTTAAAGCAACACTGGCAATCGCCACCCGCAACGGCGTCCAGGTATCCTCAAGAGCAAAGAAGGCCCTAGAGAGCAAGGGCACCAAGCTCTGGGCAAATAGAGAGACGGCAAAGTAACCCAGAATACTGGAAGTTAGAATGGTATCTTGCCAACTGAAATGTCCCGCTCCTAGAATTACTCGAACTATCTGAGCTCGAAGCAGAAAGATTATCGCCGAAGAAGGTATGGTTAAAAAGAGTATCGCTCGAGCAATCCGAGAAAAGTTAGCGATAAATTTCTCTCTATTTTTCTCACTGGCATGATCGGCTAGAGTAGGAAAGACAGCCGTAGCCATAGCAATACCAAAGAGACCAACCGGAATTGATTGTAAGTTGTTAGCAAAATTAATACTGGCAATAGCTCCGGCAATTAGAGTCGAGCCAATTACAATTTGGACAATTAGATTCACTTGATTAACAGCCATGCCGGCCACCCTAGGCAAAGCTAGATAACAGATTCTCCTAACTCCTTTATGAGCCAGATCTAAAATTGGACTATATTTAAAACCTAAATAGTAGGCGTTAAGCCATTGAACTATCATATGGAGCAAGGCGCCAAGCACCACGCCAATAGCCAGGGCATAGACTCCCAGGCTAGGCACAAAGAGCAGAGCCGCAATGATAATACCTAAGTTATACAGTACCGGGGCTAAGGCAAAAACAAAGAAACGCTTATAGCTGTTTAGTATGGAGCCGGCTACATTGGAGATACCAAAGAAGAGAGGAGATAGAAGCATAATCCTGGTTAGGTTCACCGTTAGCTCAAACTGCTCTCCCTCAAAACCGGGTACTAGTAGGTTTAGCAAAGGTTCAGTGAAGATAAAGATTGCTCCACCTAAAACTAGCCAAAGAACAATCACTAAGTTCAATACGCTCGAGGCAATCTTCCAGCGCTCCTCACTCTCGCCTTCTAAGGCCTTACTATCTTCATCTTTTCTAATATAGCGAGAGAAGACTGGAATAAAGGCAGCGGAGAGAGCACCAACAATTAGCAAGTTATAGATTAAATCAGGCACCCGAAAGGCGGCAAAGTAAGCATCCAGTTCCATGCCGGCGCCAAACTTAGCGGCAAAGATTCGATCACGGAAAAGGCCTAGCAGTCTGGAGGCCAGAGAGAAAAAAGCGATCATCAACGAGGCCTGAGAGATACTGTTCTTGCTAGTAATCAGGTTTTTAAAATAATTAAACAATTTTTCTTTCTAATTAATAAAAGAAACTGCTCGCTCCTTTAGCTTTAATACTATCTTAAAATCAGCTATTTCACAAGCTTAAACATATCCAGTAAGATAGTTAGTAGATATATGAAAATTACCAAGATAGAAGAACAGAAAAAGAACTCAAAACGCTTCAATATCTTCTTAGATGATTCCTTTTGGTTAGGAGTTAGCCAGGATACACTAGTTAATTTTGGCCTAAAAGAGGGAAATAGTATTTCACCTAAAGAGAAGCGGAAGATCAGCCAAGTAGAGAAATTAGAACAAGCCTGGCAGAGATCTCTTCATTATCTAAGCTATCGCAATCGCAGCAGCCAAGAGATTAGAGACTATCTAGAGAAAAAAGATTTTGGCCAGAAAATAATTAAGCTGGCTCTTGAAAAACTAGAAAAATACCAATATATTAATGACTCTGCGTTCCTAGTTAGTTGGGTCAACAATCGAATAGGTAAGGGCAAAGGACCAAGACATATCTACCAGGAGCTTTTACAGAAAGGATTTAGCAAAGAGAGAATTGAAAAGGGCCTAGCTGAGTGCTATGATAGAGATAAGCAACTGAAGATTTGCTTGGTGGAAGGAGAGAAATACCTAGGCAAGAAGAAAATTAACCTGGAAGATTTTAATGATAAACAGAGGCTAATTCGATTTCTTGGCCAAAGAGGTTTTGACTATGATATAATAAAGGAAGTGATAGAAAAAATATCAAAAAATTAATCATTTAAATTAATTGGAGGAAAACATGGAAGAACAAAACAACCAAGAGCAGCCAAGTCAACCCGAAGGTGGTGGCGGAGAGGCTCAAGTAAACAAGACAGGTATGGCCGCACTAGCTCACGCTTTGGGAATCATCACTGGCTTTGTCGGCGCTTTAATTATCTACTTAGTTGCTGAAGACGATTTTAGCAAGAGCCAAGCCAAAGAGGCACTGAATTTTCAGATTACTATCACCATCGCTTATATTGTTGGTGGTATTCTAACTTTCGTCTTGATTGGCGTACTTGTTATGTGGGCAGCTGGTATTGTTAGTCTAATCTTCTCTATTGTCGGCGCTATCGCTGCTAATAAGGGAGAGAGTTATCGCTATCCGTTTGCCATTCGGCTTATCAAATAAGTAAGTTGTAGTTTTAAGAAGTTTTTTAGTTAGATTTAAACAAGGAGGGGTTTTTAAGTTGCCTTTCCTTGTTTAATCGAGTTTATCAATTACTAACATCAGAGATTAAATAGATGAAAAAAACTAAAATTGTTGCCACTATCGGTCCGGCTTGTAAAGACCGAGTTAGTCTAGAGAAGATGGTAGATGCCGGCTTGAATGTTGCCCGGCTAAATTTTTCTCATGGTAAAAAAGAAGAGTTTAAAAATTGGATTGAGATCTTAAGAGAGATCTCTAAAGAGCAAGATCAACCGATTGCCATTCTTCAAGACCTGCAAGGACCTCGAATTAGAATTGGAGAGATCAAAGGTAAGGTAGAAATAAAAGAAGGTGATAAGGTAGTTCTTTATACCTCTAAAAGTAAACCTAAGCTCAAGGCTAAAAAGTTACCGCTAAAATACAAGACCTTAACAGAAGATGTTCGCGAGAAAGACCGGATCTTAATCGACAATGGCAAGATTGATCTAAGAGTAGAAGAGATTAAAAAAACCTATATCATCACCAAGGCTGCTACCGGCGGCAAGGTAATTTCTCATAAAGGCATTAACTTGCCTGACACCAAAATATCATTGCCAACAATAACTAAAAAAGATAAAGCTGACCTAAAGTTTGGCGCTCAGCAAGGCATAGACTATATCGCCCTATCTTTTGTTCGAGAAGCCAAAGATATTGATCTGGCTCGTAAATTAATTAATAGGCAGAAAATCAAAGATATCGGCATCATCGCAAAAATTGAGACCAAGCAAGCCCTAAAGAACATCGACGAGATCATCTCCAAAGCCGATGGAATTATGATCGCTCGAGGTGATTTGGGTATAGAGCTGGCTGTCGAAGAGGTTCCTATCGCTCAAAAACAGATTATTGAGAAAGCCCGAATCGCCGGTAAGCCGGTTATAACTGCTACGCAGATGCTATCATCAATGGTTGAAAACTCCTACCCAACTAGAGCCGAGGTCTCCGATGTGGCCAATGCTGTGATTGACGGCACAGATGGAGTAATGCTCTCCGAAGAATCAGCTATTGGCAAGTACCCAATCAAAGCAGTCCAGGCAATGTCTAAGGTAATCTCAAATACCGAGAAACAGGTTAGATGCTCTGCTGTTAACATTAAAGTAGGCTATGATGAGAAAAAATTAGAGAAAATTTCAGATGAGACTAAAAACGTCGGCATCAGCGCCTCCAGTTTAGCCTATCGCTTAAATGCTAAATATATTGCCTGCGCTACTGCCAGTGGCTTTACTGCCCGAATGGTCTCTATGCACCGACCCAGCACTAAAATAGTTGCCTTTACTCCCAATAAAAGAATCTACCAGAAACTTGCTCTAGTCTGGGGGGTTGAGGCTAACATCCTGCCCGGTTCTCATACCACTGATGAACTAATCTACTTAATAAGTGAGAAGCTAAAAGAGAAGAAGAAAGTAAAATCAGGCGACTATATTGTCATCACGGCCGGCCACCCCGTGGGCAAGAAGGGCAATACTAATCTAATTAAGGTAGAGAGTATTTAGGGTTTGAACTATAAGTAGCTAAAAACCATAACTATCAGTTCAAATTTGACAATATTTCATATATAACCTAAACTAAAGGTAAGAATAATTCTTACCTTTAGTAATATGACCAAGGATATATTAAAAAAACTTTACCAGTCAAAACAAACTGTCTTTAGCTTTAAAGACATCTCTTTGATATTGGGAGAAACAAATAAAGACAATTTAAAATCAAAAATTGCTTATTATGTAAAAAATAATGATTTACTTAGATTAAGAAAAGGAATCTATGCCCTAGATAAAGACTATGATAGATTAGAACTAGCTACTAAAATCTACACCCCATCATATATCAGCTTTGAGACAGTATTGGCTAAAGAGGGAGTAACTTTTCAGTATTATGAAAGAATATTTGTGGCCAGCTATCTATCCAGAGAAATTGAGGTAGACAAACAGACTATTGAATATGTAAAGATTAAAAAAAATATTTTAGTAAATAGAAAAGGATTAATTGATAAAGGTAGCTACTATATTGCCAGCCCGGAAAGAGCATTTTTAGATAGAATATATACAGTCAATAACTACTATTTTGACAACCCCGAAACCCTAGATAGAGACAAGGCCTTTGATCTTGTTAAAATCTATAATAGTGAAAATATGGGAAAACAGATAAAGAAAATATTTAATAAATAATCTATGCTAAGAGATATCGAAAAACACCGGGAGGCAATGATCAAAATATTAAAAGATATCTACTCGAACACTGATATCGGACCTCTTTTAGGCTTCAAAGGTGGAACCGCTGCATATCTATTCTACAACCTTGATCGATTTTCTGTTGATTTGGATTTTGATTTGCTTAAAACAGAAAAAGAAAATGAAATCTTCAAAAAAATCAAAGGTATTGCTGAAAAACGTGGCGTTATTAAGGACTCCTATAATAAAAAATTTACTATATTCACAAATTTTTCCTACTCGGAAAATACACGTAATATAAAAATTGAAATAAATAAAAGAAAAAATAAAGCTCAATATAGAACAAAAAACTATTTAGGGATACCTATGCTGGTTATGGTAAAAGAAGATATGTTCGCCTACAAATTGATTGCACTAACCGATAGAAAAGAGATAGTTAATAGAGATATATATGATATTAATTTTTTCTTTAAAAACGACTGGGACATTAACAAGGATATTGTCGAATCTGAAACTGGTATGGAATTTAAAAAATATCTCAAAAAATGTATAAACACTGTTGAAAAAGTCGATGAAAAATCAATTCTCTCAGGTTTAGGAGAGCTAATCGACCAAAAAGATAAAAATCGAATTAAAAACAACCTTCTAGAAGATACTATTTTCCAAATAAAATTAAAACTGGACTCCTTGAAAAAAAGTTAATCTAAAGATAGCTCTCTATCTCTTTTTTCGCCACTTCAATAAATTCGTTCGCTTTTCTGTTGGCTTCTTCAGCATCTGTCTTGGATACTTCTGTAAAAAGACTGTAATCTGCCTCTTCTCTACTTTTTTGTATCTCACTAATAACTTTTCCATACTCCTTATCAATTTTTCCTGTCTTGATAAAAATTTCATTAAATTTGGTTATAGACCCTTTTTGGGTTTTTGCTAGCTCAGATTCTATCTCTAGCATCCCCCTAACCATGTCTAAAATTGCGTAATACGATCTAGAAACTGAATCAAAATATTGACCTTCATTTAGCAATATTGAAGCAGATTCTAATCTCTCGTTAACTTTTTCAAGAGTCTCCTTGGCAATTTCTGACTTCTTCACAGCTCAACTCCTTCCTCAACTTCTTTTATAAACCTTAAATTTTTCTGTTTATTGTAACTCTTTACATCAAAAACCACTGGAGAAACATAAAGTCCTTGAGTGAGTAAATATTTATAGGTGGTATCAATTATTTGCCTATTTTTCTTACTGCCAATCTCTGGCTTGTTCTTCATTAATAAAAATAGATCTAGATCAGAATCTTTACTGGCCATTCCTTTCGCCCTGGATCCATAAAATTTTACCCTGATCAAATCGTCTCCCAATTTCTGTCTTAGCTCTTGGGTAATATTTTTGGCAATTTCTAAATCTTTATTATTTATCTTCATAACCAAATATATCATACCATATAAACCAGTTAATTTCCAAAATTTTTACTTAGTTTGAACTACTTCTATTAAAAGGATATAATAGGTATGTTAGCTTAAATTAATAACTCCAACACTATTGGATAGTTTGGTTTGTATTTAACTCATCTATGGCAAGAAGATATTTCTCTAGAAAAGTAAAAAGTAGAGGTAGGGGCAAAGACGAGGTTGAAGATCGTCTGATGTGGGGTCTTGATCCCGAGACTCGCCGCTCTATTATTGGTATTGTCTTTATCGTTATCGGCCTAGTAGCCGGACTAGGTGTCTTAGGCTGGGGAGGCGTAGTCGGCGATGCCTTTGGTTATGTACTCCGGCTACTTTTTGGATATATTTCCTATCCAGTTCCCTTTATTATGCTTGTCATTGGCATTGTTATCCTGGCACCAACTGCTTTCGAGTTTAGAGCCTCCTCATATATCGGTATTATCTCTTCTTTGGTCTTTGCCGCCTCAATTGCCCATATATTTATCACCCCGGCCAACTCATTTGAGATGGCTAAAGAAGGTGTTGGTGGCGGACTGATTGGTTTTGCAATTAGTTTTGGTTTTAGATATATCTTCGATTTCTGGGCCAGTTTGATTGTTTTTGTTGGTGCTCTGCTTATTTCATTGTTAGTTGCCTTCAACTTCTCTCTTAGAAGCCTTATCCAAAAAGTAAAAATCTACTTAAATGAAAGAGATAAGAGTGGCGATGAAGATAAGCCTAAGAAAAAGAAGAAGAGCTTCTCTCTTTTTGGACGCAAGCAGAAGGTCAACAAGCCTCAGGTAGAGAAAGAAGAGGTCAAAGAGCCCGAACAGCCGATTGCCAAAGATGAGAACTGGAACTTTCCTCCTCTTAAACTGCTTGATGATAACGACACCAATCCTAAGGCCGGTAATATCAAGAAAAATACTCGAATAATCGAAGAGACTCTTAATAATTTCAATGTTGATGTCTCTATGAGTGAGGTCAATGTTGGCCCAACTGTTAGCCAATATACCCTTAAACCCTCTACCGGCATAAAACTAAATCAAATAACCGCTCGGGTAAACGATGTCTCTCTGGCTCTGGCCGCTCACCCGATTAGAATTGAGGCACCTATTCCCGGAAGAAGTGCGGTCGGTATTGAGGTACCTAACAAGGTACCGGCGATCGTCAAACTTCGCAAAATATTAGCTAGTGATGAGTTTAAGAAAGATAAAAACAATCTTAAATTTGTCCTTGGCCGTGATGTCTCCGGAGAGCCTCAGTTTGATAACCTTGAAACTATGCCCCACCTGCTAATTGCCGGTGCTACTGGTTCGGGTAAATCGGTCTGTATTAACTCAATACTGACAACATTCCTCTACAACAACTCTCCACGAGATATGAGGCTGATATTGGTCGACCCCAAAAGAGTTGAATTCACCCCCTACGATGGCATCCCCCATTTATTAACCCCGGTAATCACTTCGGCTAAAGAGACAGTCTCTGCTCTTAAATGGTCTGTTAGTGAGATGGAAAGAAGATATGACCTTTTCCAGCAAGAGAAGAAAAGAAACTTAGAGAGTTACAATAAGTCGGTGGAAAAAGATCAGCGTCTACCAATGATAGTCATCGTTATAGACGAGCTGGCTGACTTGATGTCTACCTCAGCCCGGGAAGTTGAGGCTGCTATCGTCAGACTAACTCAGATGGCCCGAGCGACCGGTATCCATATGATTGTCGCTACCCAGAGACCATCTGTTGATGTTATCACAGGCCTAATCAAAGCCAACATTACCCACCGAATTGCTTTTGCTGTTGCCTCTCAAGTAGATTCCCGAACCATTCTCGACCAATCGGGAGCAGAGAAACTACTTGGCAATGGTGATATGCTCTATCTATCTAAAAAATCTCCAAAACCGACCCGTATTCAAGGCGTATTTTTGGAAGATAATGAGATAAATAGGGTAACGGAGTTCTTACAGGAACAGGCAGAGGCCAAATACAACGAAGAGATTACCAAATTCAAAGGCGAAATCGAAAGTGGCGCTTCTGCCAGTGGCTTTATCGACAATCAAGAAGAAGAGAACGATGAATATCTAGAGGAAGCAGCTAGGATTGTTGTTGAGAATCAGAAAGGTTCGGCCTCCCTATTACAAAGGAGACTAAGTATTGGTTATGCCAGAGCAGCCAGAATTCTAGATGAGCTTCAATCTTTCAGCGTAGTTGGCCCAAGTAAAGACTCTAAACCCAGAGATGTCTTGGTAAATAACCTAGAGGAACTAGAGACCGTCCTTGAGCAAGATAGTCAAAAAGATAAGGATGGAGAAAATATTAATAACGAGGAAGATGATAGCAGATTTTAAGACCAGAAAATTACATCGCCAAACTAAATCCATCGATAAAATCCTAAAGAAAAGTCGGCTTAAAAAAGGATACTCTTTAGCTAAAGTAGAGAAATTAACTAAAATTAAACTGGAATACTTAAAAATGATGGAGACAGGAGAGATCAACGATCTGCCTGAGGATATCTATGTTCGAGGGTTTCTAAGATCACTAGCTAAACTATATAACTTAGATGAGGTGGAGCTAATAGATAGTTATCGGCAAAAAAAAGACTCTCCCACACCAAAAGAAGTTAAAAAGGTAGATTTTAGAAACTCAAGAATTAAAAAACCAAACTTTATTATCACTCCCAGAACTGTCTCTATCGCCTTAGCTGTCTTGGTTGGGTTGGGCCTACTAACTTATCTTTGGATGGAAGTTTCTGGTTTCGCTATCGCTCCAAAACTAGTTCTAAGCCAACCCCAAAACGAGGAGCTCCAGATCGATAAAAACAGTCTAACCTTAAAAGGACAGACCGATGACAACGCTTCAATTACTATCAACAAAGAGACGATACCGGTTAGCGATCAAGGCAATTTTACTCAAAGCATTACTCTCCAACCAGGTTATAACATATTAAATATCCAAGCCAAGAACCAAGGCGGTAAAGTTACCTCAAAAACACTTCAAATAGTTGTCGATAATAAAGAAGAAGATGGCAAAATATCTAAAGTTAGAGGACAATCAAAAACAAGGACTGATTAATAAGATAGTCGCTGAGACCAAGGCTGATACCTCATATTTAGGTATGGCCATAATCTCAGCACTTATCGCTACTTTTGCCCTGCTAATAGACGATCTGGCAGTCTTAATTGGCGCTATGTTGATTGCTCCTTTTTTGACACCGGCCCTAGGTATAGCAATGGGTCTAGTTAAAGGAGATAGTCAGCTTTTCCGTCAAGGTTTAGTTAATCTTGGTATCGGAATAGCTGTCGGATTAATTGGCTCAATTATTATCGCTTTGATTTTTCCTATCAAAGAGCTTAGCGAGGCAATCACTGATCGTTCAGCACCAACCCTAGTCCAGCTAGCGATAGCTGTTCTGGCCGGCGGAGCCGCCGCTTTCTCCTATGCCTACCGCCAAATAAGAGCGGTGCTTTCAGGTGCCTTTGTTGCCCTGGCTCTAGTACCGCCTATCTCAATTATTGGCATAGGTATAGCCTTTCTAGACTGGGAGCTAATTGGTGGAGCTAGCTTGCTCCTACTGGCTAATATCATCGGTCTAACTTTTGCTGCCGTGGTAGTTTTTTTGCTCTTTGGCTTTAGACCGACTGCTAAGCCGGATAACGTCAGAGATGTTAAGCTTGGCTTAACTTGGCTAGCTAGCCTATTTTTGCTAATTGCTCTACCTTTAGGCTATATCATGCAGACAATCATTGCCGATGTTAATAGAAACAACACGGCTCAAAGAATAATCAAGAGCCAATTTGAGGGCGCAGTTAACACTAACACGGAAGAGATAGTGGTTAAAAAACAGGGAGAAGGATATATGGTTAGCTTTACTATAAAATCGGAAGGAGAGATAGACACCACAAAAATCACCAACATAAAAAACCAACTCGAGGATAAGTATAACTCACAAGTCGAGATAGATGCTAAATTAATCCCAACCTATAAGATAGACTACTAGTAATCAGCAATGATATAGAGTCAGGTGGATAAAGCTTGACTGTTTTTTTAGTTATATAATATGTATAATAGTAATGTAGAAGTAATTAAATAATACTAATAACCACAATTAATTTTTAAAACTATGGCCAAGAAAAAAAGTGAGGATAAAGACAAACAGAAAGCAGTAAAGATGGCGATCGATCAAATTGAGAAAAACTTTGGCAAGGGCGCTATTATGCGCCTGGGCCAAGCCAAATCTCATGATGTGGAGGTAATTCCTACCGGATCCCTAGCGATTGATATCGCCCTAGGCGTAGGTGGGGTACCAAAAGGTAGGATAGTAGAGATATTCGGCCCGGAAAGCTCGGGAAAAACAACCCTGGCTCAACACATTGTAGCCGAATGCCAAAAGCAAGATGGTCTAGCCGCCTTTATCGATGCCGAACATGCCCTAGACCCGGAATATGCTAGAAAAATTGGTATAAATTTAGACGATCTACTACTCTCTCAACCAGATACGGGTGAACAGGCCTTAGAAATTGCCGAAACCCTGGTAAGGTCAAATGCCGTTGATTTAGTAGTAATTGACTCAGTTGCTGCCCTAACCCCTCAGGCAGAAATAGAAGGAGAAATGGGAGATAGCCAGATTGGCTTACAAGCTCGGCTAATGAGCCAAGCCCTACGAAAACTAGCCGGAGCAATCAGCAAATCAAAAACTACTGTCATCTTTATCAACCAAATCAGAATGAAGATAGGCGTGATGTTTGGTAATCCCGAGACCACCCCTGGAGGGAGAGCCTTAAAGTTCTACTCATCTGTCAGGCTAGATATTAGAAGAACTGGTCAAATTAAAGACGGTGAGGAGGTCATTGGCAATGAAACTAGAGTCAAAGTGGTTAAGAACAAAGTTGCCCCACCTTTCAGAACGGCTGAGTTTGAGATTATGTATAACCAGGGCATCAGCAGGCAGGGAGATCTAATCAACCTAGCAGAGCAGCATAAGATTATCCAAAAAAGCGGCAGTTGGTACAATTATGGTAAGAAGAAGTTGGGCCAAGGTAAAGAGAATGCTAAAAAGTACCTAAAAGATAATCAAAAAGTGGCTGAGGAAATAGAAGAGAAGCTAATGAAAAAATTAGAAACGGACAGAAAAGAAAAAGAAGAAAGCTAGTAATAAAAAACCGGGACTAACTCCCGGTTTTCAGCCTATTTAATAGTTTGCAATTTATTCTAAAAAATCATCCCAATCATTATTTGCAGGCAGATACCAACCATTTAAGATATTGGTGTTTTTTAACGTTTCTCCAGCATTTAAATTAATTTTGACCGGGCTAAATACGCTCCGACAAGTTTCACTTTCATAACAATCAAAGTCTGCGTTGTTCCATTCTGTCTCTCGACATACTTCTAAATTGGTTTCTAAATCACAATTTGTGTGATAAGCAACAATTTCACCATCAGAAGTTTGGGCATAAAAATAATATTGGCCCGGACCAACCTCAATGGAATAATCTCGATATTCACCAGCCTCAGTTGCCTCTGTCTCCTGGCAGGTCTCTTCCTCGGTCTCAGTATCGACTAAACAAATATCCAAAATAGGAACACTATCAGAGGGATAGCCAATCTGACCCTCAACAGTTCCTTTCTCACTTTCCTCCTGCTGATTTGTGCTAATCTGTTCTTCAAGTTGATCTATTCTGCTCTCCAAATTCTCTACTTCTAACCGAGCTGATTGATTAGCTAGATAGTAAGTAGCTCCGCCAACCACCAAAGCAGTGATTACTACCGCTAAGACGATCTTCCCTAATTGATTCATTTTTTAGTACTTAATTTAATATTACCCTAATTATATACCCCCTTATTTTGCTTTTCAATAGGGCACAATTTAAACCCTAAGTTAAAATCGGAAGCCTGCCCGCAACGCCAGCGCTAGCGTGGCAGGCGGGTCGGACTTCCGATTTCTTCCGATTTTTTCAACTATAATAGACCTTGCTTTTTTAGGCAGTTGCCTTCTCTACACCTACTAATTCCTCAAACTCCTTGCCTGTTAGAGTCTCTTTCTCGACTAGTTCTTTGGAGATCTTATCCAATATCTTTTTATTCTCTTTTAATATCTTTTTGGCCTGTTTTTTAGCCCCAAGAACAATCTCTTTTATCGCCTGGTCTATCTTAGCAGCCACCTCATCAGAGTAGCCTTTGTGCTCCGCTAACTCTTTACCAAGAAAAGCGTGCTCTTCACCTTCACCGTAGGCTATTGGGCCCAACTCTTCACTCATACCAAACTCTCTTACCATCTTACGAGCAATCTCTGTCGCTTTTTTAATATCACCCTTGGCACCTGTAGTAATCTCTCCAAACGCCACTTCTTCTGCCGCTCGTCCACCCATAATACTTACCAACTTATCTAAAAACTCAGACTTACTATCCAGCTTCTGATCTTTGTCAGGCAAGTTCCAGGTGTGGCCCAAAGCCTGTCCTCTGGCAACAAGAGAAACTTTGTGAACTCTATCGGCATTGGGACTGAAATGAGCCGTAAGAGCATGACCAACCTCGTGATAGGCAGCAATTTTCTTCTCTTTTTTGTCCAATAAGTGAGATTTTCTCTCCGGGCCAAGCATTACTTTCTCAATTGAATCAATAATATCTTTCTGGTTAATATCTTGCTTGTCATCTCGAGCCGCCTTGATAGCCGCTTCATTCATTAGGTTCCTAAGATCGGCACCAGAGAAACCAACGGTAACCTTGGCTATCTCTACTAGATCAACATCTTTAGTTAAAGGTTTGTTTTTAGAATGAACTTCCAATATCTCTGCTCTCTCTTCTTTATCAGGCATATCAACTACTACTCGTCGATCGAACCTGCCCGGTCTCAATAGGGCCGGGTCGAGTACGTCCGGTCTATTGGTAGCAGCAATCACCACCACCGCATCAGTAGTTTCAAAACCGTCCATCTCGGCTAGAATCTGATTTAGGGTCTGCTCTCTCTCATCATGACCTCCGCCCAAGCCAGTTCCCCTTCTTCGGCCAACGGCATCTAACTCATCAATAAATATTATAGCAGGAGCATTCTTCTTAGCTTTTTGGAAAAGATCTCTGGTTCTGGAAGCACCAACACCGACAAACATCTCCACAAACTCAGAACCCGAAAGTGAGTAGAAAGGCACATCGGCCTCACCAGCCACCGCTCTGGCCATTAAAGTCTTACCGGTACCGGCCGAGCCCATTAGCAGAACACCTTTAGGTATCTCAGCTCCTAGTTTAAGAAACTTTTTGGGGTTTTTAAGAAATTCTACTACCTCCAGAAGTTCAGCTTTGGGTTGCTCTAGACCGGCTACATCATCAAAGTCCGTATCAACATCTTTGCTATCGGTCTTTTTAGCAGTCGACTGGCCAAAACTAAAAGCCTGGTTGGCCCCCTTGGTAGCGCCTTGGAGCATGAACCAGATAAACGCACCGATAAGTAATACCGGCAAGAGTCCACTAAGAACCGTTATCCAAACATCGTACTTAGCAGTATTTTTAACATCAATTGAAACCTCTGCCGGATCGATACCGTACTCGGTTAATGATGTACCCTGCTCCTTATAGGCGATCTGCTGACCATCGTCTTTTAAATTTATAGTTAGCTTGTTATCTTCAACAACAATATTCTCTACCCGCTCGTTATTAACCTCTTCTACCACCTGACTAAGACTAACCACTTCAGGCTGGCCACCAAAATTGCCTAGAAAGGAAAAAATTGTGGCAATCAAAAGAGCAGCTAAGATTAAGTATAGGAAATTAGATGAACATGAAAACCTTCTCATATATTTTTTAATTAGCTATTAATTATTTGCTTTTTTCAATCCTTATTCTACCAGCTTGCTTACTAAATTTCAATCCCTTAAACTGCTTAACTTTCTTATCCGAACTAGTTTGTTTAAAAATATCTTCAATCTCTTCTAGGTGGACATAACTAATATTTTCTAACTTAGACAGATTTGAGATTACCAATCTAATAACACTTGATCTAACAGCCTGATCCAGCTGAAGGTAGACCTGCTGATCAATATTTGCCATACTATTATCAATTTTTACATTTCGACTAATAAATTTACTAGATAAACTATTTAAGTGTTCACTAATTTCACTTAGCAACTCTCCTTGATTAACTAAGCCTTCTTCCAAGTTAGGATTAAGCTCTTTTAATGCCGGCATAATTTGATGACGGATCTTGTTGCGAGTATAGCTAGTTTCTAGATTAGTCCGGTCGACAACATACTTTAGACTATTATCCCGAGCATAATCAATAATCTCCTCTCGGCTAACCGACATAAGTGGCCGAATAGCATAGTTACTACCTAATTTTCGCTTAGGGCTAATACCGGCAAGACCCTTAAGCCCAGTACCTCTAATAAAATTATGAGTAATTGTCTCAGCTTGATCGGACAAGTTCTGGGCTAGAGCTAGATACTTAATATCCTTCTTATCCATAATCTCTTTAAAAAAACTATACCTTGCCTCTCTGGCCTCATCTTCACTGTCTATCTTTATCTTAGGTTTTCCAGTAACTACCTCTAAGCCATATTTCTTTGCTAACTTACTTACAAACTCCTCATCCTTATCCGCCTCTTCTCTAATTTTGTGATTGAAATGAGCCACAATTAACCGATAGCCAAACTGAGACCTTAGTTTAAAAAGCACATCTAAAAGAACGACTGAGTCCGGGCCACCAGAAACAGCAACTAAAATCTTACTATTAGGCTCAATCAGATGCTCACCTTTAATATATTGTTCTACTTTTTTAATCATAGACTAAATTAAAAATAGCCTAGATTAGGCTAAATATCAAGGTAAATCGGAAGGTAACCTTCCGATTCGTATTATTAAATTATTTGAACTTCTTCTAATATTACTTTACCGATACTTGGTTTGAGTGATTTTTTGGTTACTAAATCAACGTTTTTACCTAGTTTTCTCTCTAAATATCTTTCTAATCTAATAAATTCAAACATACTTACTGGTTGGCTAAACTCAACTAAAATATCAATATCACTATTGGTATTCTGTTCTCCTTTTAAATATGAACCAAACAAACCAATAGAGTCCACATGAAAGTTTTCTTTTAGATAAAGCTTATCTTTCTTAATAATTTTTTCAATTTTTTGTTTGTTCATTGTTTATGATTATAGCACAATTAATCAAGGGGATCATTTTCGAAAAATTAACTTAACCTTATTGTAGGTTCTCACCTACCATACAAACAGAACTTTCTTAAATAACCATCCGTAACTTTATCTGTAGGATGGTGGCTATGGTAGCCTGCCCGCCATCGCTGTGCTCAGGCACTTGCAGGCGGGGATTCGAAGGGGCGGAAGCCCCATTTAGTCTGTTGGTTGCCTAATAATGAAATTGATTGTGTTTAGTAACAGCCTGAAATATTTCCAAGTGAATCAATTATTGTAGGTTCTCACCTACCATACAAACAGAACTTTCTTGAACAACCATCCGAAACTTTATGTGTAGGATGGTGGCTATGGTAGGATTCGAACCTACGACCTTGGCCTTATGATGGCCCTGCTCTAACCCCTGAGCTACATAGCCAGATAGAGTTAATTTTAAAGGTAAGCTTTCACTGGTTAACCAAATCTAATTACCCTGTATCCTGCCCCGCGGAAGTTTATCTTAAGTGGGGAGTTACATAGCCATAAATAACTTGATAGAGCAATTATTACAAATAACAGGTCTTTTTTCAAGAGTTAACTGATATCCTTAATAGCAATTTCAACTGCTTGCTCCGAAACTCCAAACTTTTTAGCCAAATCTATAGCCAAATATCCATTCAGTTCATTTACATTTTCTAATTCTGGATACTTCTCTGATATTTTTTGCTTCAGAATATCTAGTTCTTTCTTTAAAATTTTCCTTGGTATTAACAAATGACTCGCAAATCTATGTGCCTGCCATTCTAAACTCCTATACTCTCTTTTAGACAATCTATCTATCAAAGTATAGCCATCTTTGATACTGTTGATGTTTAAATTTGAGTATAGTTTTTTATGTAAAACTAAATGAGCTAATTCATGAGCAAGTGAAAATCTTAATCGATTATCATACCTACTATCCAGATACATTTCATTATCTACTACAACCACTTTAAAATCGGAAGTTATCAAAGCATCTGAATCACAATGCTCCCTAATACCAATCTCTGGTCTAATTTCAATTTCTAGTTTAACTTCAATAATACCTTCAATATCTACAGGAATTTTATTAGAATAATATTTTTCTCGAAATCTTTCCACCTGACCGACTATTTTTTCTTCTTCTAAAAATTCAACCTTCATAGCACCTCCTTCTTAATCATAACCCGCTAGCTTCTTTTAATGATATCTATAAAACTATCAATCTCCTTCTTGGTTGGCTTTTCTCCTCTGATAGTCCTAAAAAAGGCGGGGAGCATCTTTACAATCTCTTCCTCATTCATAATATCATCAGGAATTATTCCTTGAGCCACCATAGCCTTATCAACAAATTGCTGATATTTATTCTCGGATATCTTTAGGGCCTCAGCCCAACTAAGTAAAACTTCTTGTTTGTTTGGTGGAGGCAATTTTCCTCTCTCAATTTTACTCCAGTTACTAGGATCATATCCAACTTTTCGGCAAATATCCCTTATTCTTAAATCAGCAGCTAATCTTAATTCTTTTAAGTAGCTACCAAAATTATTTTCATTTTTAGTCATTTTTCACCCTCCAATATTTTAGTTTATCTTGTGGTAAAATATTACCACAAATCACCTTTTCTTGTCAAGAAAGGGGCTCATATATACTAAATATATCAGCCTCTTATCTTAACTTATCTTTTTCCCCTACCAATTAAAGTACTTCTCCTTAACTTTGCCTACCCAGGAGAAGGACTGCTCTAGAGATTGGATAATGACTTGGAGCAAGGACTTCTCTTTGGGTGGGGTGATTAGAGAGACATCATCAGAATGGGCCTTGTTGCCCTGCTCATCACTTGAGATGGCTCTGAAGTGATAGGCGTTGT